>NZ_NHSF01000001.1 GCF_016653295.1 Halochromatium salexigens
TTCCGGTGGATGGCCAGTCCTTGCCGGTTCGGGACTCTCACCCGGCGGGTCACGACAAGAGGTTTCCGATTGCTCAACTCATTTGGCGTTCTTCCTCCTCTTCCAGGCTTTGCCTGGCGCAATCAAAACAAAGGCCGGGATCATCGGGGAAGTGGACTGCCTTGTCTAACAGTATCCGCTAATATGTTGATGCGATTGCCCTGCACCACTACAGGCTTCCATCGCAATGCGACAGGCCGGCTGTTGGGCGATGAACTGACTCAAGGCCTTGCGTGCGAGCTTGCGGCTAAAGACCACCTCGCCCTGGGCATCGACCCCAAACACGTGCACGCTGTTCTTGGCCAGATCAATGCCAATGGTGGCGACGGGTTCTTTGCTAAACGTTTTCACGGATTTTTTCTTCGCTTTTTTCATGACTCTTCTCCGTTGTGTTCGGTTAACGATTAGGTGATTGCCGATAGCCTATTTTGCTTGATCCAGAGGGTTTTTAGGAGCGGGGCGGACCATCCCATTAGTTTACTGAATTGCGCTGCCTGGTCCGGCCCATTGCAGGTTTCACTCTCCAGCCCCGGGCTTCACGCCTCGGGGGCTTCTGCGTGCCTTGCTGAGCGGGTGTCTGCGGGTACTCTCCTGCGCTACACTCGCCTGATGAGCACTGCACTGAGCCTCCCACGCACCGATGGCCAAGCACCACGACACCGGCTACAAGGAGCTGTTCAACCACCCCGAGTTCGTCCAGCAGCTGATCGAAGGCTTCGCTCCGGCTGAGATCGCCGCGCTGATGGATTTCTCGACGCTGAAGAACCACAGCGGCAACTACATCACCCCGCTGTTCGAGGAGCGCTTCGAGGACGTCGTCTGGTCGGTTCAGGTGCATTGGCAAGGCGTCACCGAGCGGTTGTTCCTCTACTTGCTGATCGAATTCCAATCCACGGTCGACCCCACCATGCCGCTGCGCATGCTCCACTACGTCGCCTGCTTCTATCAGCACCTGCTCAAGACCAAGGTCACCACGCCCGCTCAAGGGCTACCCCCGATCCTGCCGATCGTGCTCTACAATGGGCTCGAGCGTTGGCAGGTCGCCGAGGACATCGACGAATTGGTCCGCCCCACGCCACCGCTGTTCCTGCGCGCCTACCAGCCGCACCTGCGCTACCACCTGATCGACGAAGGCCGCTACACGCCCGAGCAGCTGGGCCTCATCGACAGTCCCTTGAGCGCTGTGTTCGGGGTTGAGATCGCCTCTCGGGATCGCGCCTTGCTGCAAGTGGCCGTCGATCGACTGGTGCGCCTGATCCAGGCCGACCCCAACAAGGCGCGCCTGGATCGGCTCATCACCCGTTGGCTCAAGCGCCATCTCCAGCGCTTGGGCGCGCAGATCGACCTCACACAGATCCACTCACTCGTCGAGGACACCGCCATGTTGGCCGAAAACTTACAGCACTGGGCAGAACGCGAGCGGCAGGAAGGCGAGCGGATTGGATTGCAGAGAGGGCGTCAGGAAGGGCGTCAGGAAGGGCGCCAGGAAGGGCGCCAGGAAGGGCGCCAGGAAGGTGAGCAGATCGGGATGCAAAAAACCGCTCAGGCCACGGCGCGCAACCTCATCGCCCTCGGCCTGCTCAACGACGCGCAGATTGCCCAGGCCACCGGCCTGAGTGTGGCCCAAGTCGAGGCATTACGTGCGGACAAGTGATGCTGTCCGGTACCCAAGCGCTCGCGCGGTTGCTAAACTCAAGCCATGATCGCCGGCACCAGCAACCCTCCACCCGCTTCGCCCAAAAGCGACCACGACAGCCCGTGGAAAGAGGCCCTGGAGCACTACTTTCCCGAGTTCCTGGCACTGCTGTTCCCGGCCATCCATGCCGAGATCGACTGGTCAAAGGGGGTGCAGTTTCTGGATAAGGAATTCCAGCAGATCGTGCGCGAGGCCAAGACCACCCGGCGCTATGCCGACAAGCTGGTCGGCGTCACGCTGCGCAATGGCACGGCGGTCTGGGTGCTGATCCATGTCGAAGTGCAAGGCGAGCCGGAAACGGCCTTTGCCGAGCGAATGTACACCTATCACTATAAAATCCGCGACCGCTATCAGGTGCCGGTGGCCAGTCTGGCCGTACTCGCCGATGCCGAGCGAGGCTTCCGTCCTCGACAGTACAGCGCAGCGCTCTGGGACTGCGACATCAGATTCCGGTTCCCGATGGTCAAACTGCTCGACTACGATGAGCCCGAGCGTTGGGCGGAGCTGGAGGTGAGCGACAACGTCTTCGCCCTGGTGGTCATGGCCCAGATCCGCGCCAAGCTCACCCAGGACGCCAAGCAGCTCAAAGGCTGGAAATTCCATCTGATCCGCCTGATGTACGAGCGTGGTTATGAGCGCGCCTTGATCCTGGAGCTATTCCGACTCATCGATTGGATGATTCGCTTACCGGAAGCGTTGGAAGCGGACTTCCGTCAGCAACTCTATACCTACGAGGAGCAACAGCGTATGCCGTATGTGACGACCGTTGAACAGGCTGGGATCGATAAGGGCATGAAGCTGGGTGTGAAGCAGGGCGAAGCGACCATCCTACTGACGCTTCTGGATGAGAAATTCGGCCCAAACATCGTTGATGCCTACCGCGAGCGCATCACAACCGCTGAGCCTGAGCAACTGCTGCAGTGGTCGAAACGCATCCTCAGCGCCGAGACCCCGGAGACCATCTTCCACTGAAGTTGGAAGGAGTACCCCACGAGCTGATCGAGGCCGAGGCGGTTCCACCCACTCAACCCACCGGAATTCCGGGGACAGGAATTCCGGTCGGGTAGCCGGGCGACGTTGCCGCCCACCCGGCCCCCTAAGAACCGTGCATGAAAGTTTCCCCTCACACGGCTCAAGCCTTGTAAGCTTTCTCCTGAATGTTGAAAGCTGGCAGTTTTTCTGGTTTGTACAGGCTGTGCAGTTGGCGGTGGCAGTTACCGTGGAGTACGATTAAGTTATCTGTTTAGTCCCGGGTGATCATATTCCCCGAAGGAGTTATCCTTTGCTGCGTGCCCGCGGGGCACTGGAGCTGCTCGCTGCCCAGCTCGGGGACGATGCGCTTCCTTGCCCTACCGCCTGCTGCACCC
>NZ_NHSF01000002.1:0-3315 GCF_016653295.1 Halochromatium salexigens
AATCGCTGCTGCGATACTATGTCCAAGGGACACAACGGGTGGAAGAGGATGACGCCCGCCGCTTGTTGGAACAAACTTCACCGGGAGATCCCATCATGCAGACGTTTATTGATCGGTATATTGAGCAGGGTCGCGAGCAGGGCATCGAGCAGGGTGAGCGAAAAGGTGAAGCCAAGCTGCTCCTGCGCCAGATGGAGCGCAAATTCGGTCCCACCGACGCCCGGCTACGTCAGCAGATCCAAGAGGCCGATGCCGAGACCCTGCTGGAGTGGTCAGATCGTATTCTCACCGCAGAAACCCCGGAGGCGGTGTTTCATTGAGCCTTGCCGCCAACCGAAGCCCAACAGGTGATGCTTCGCCACCCGCGCCGTCGGGCTGCGCGAACAAGGGCGGCTGATCCGGCCCGCCTGATGTTTTGACCGACTGGACTCCCGACCATGCACAGTCAATTGCGTGAAACCGACGACACAACAGCCGCCTATGACGCCGATTACTTTCTCTGGCTGCAGGCGACGCGCGGCCAGCTGGCGCGCCGTGATTTTGCCGGCGTCGATCTCATTCACTTGCTCGAGGAGATCGACGACTTGAGTCGCCGGGAGCAGCGAACGCTTAAACATCTGCTGCGGCAACTGCTCGCCCATCTCCTCAAACTGGAGTATTGGTCTGACGAAGAACCCCGTAGCGGCAACCACTGGCGAGCCGAGGTGGCCAGCTTTCGCAAACAGATCCGCGACGAACTGGAAGACAGCCCGAGTCTGAGGTTCTACATCAGCGAGATTTTTGAAACCTGCTACACCGATGCACGAGACATCACAGCAGCGCGTTCCCAACGGCCGCTGATTACGTTTCCTGAGAAGCCGCTGATGCCGCTTGCACAGGTGCTCAACACGTCCTCTTGATGCACACCGACAAACAGATCTATCGACTCCTCGGCGCCGATCCCGAGTTCCTCTGCCTGCTCACCGACGGCCTGCGCATCGATGGCCCCTATGATTTCGAGGCCATCGACGTCAAAGCCCTGGAGCGGCGCATCGACGGCGTCGTGCTCCCGGCGGACCCCGCGCAAGCCATTTGGGCGATCGAAGTCCAAGCCCAGAAAGACGACGCCATCTACCACCGCCTGCTCGTCGACATGGGCCTACTTGGCGAGCGCCGCCTCGAGCAACCGGTGCGCGGCCTGCTGCTGTTCCTCAGTCCCGAGCACGACCCCCAGACCGAGCCCTGGCACAGCGCCATCGCCCGCGACCCGCAGTGCCCCATCCGCCGCGTCTACCTCATCGAGGTGCTCGAACAGCTGCGCCAGACCCAGCCTGAGCACCCGCTGCTCGCCACCTTTCTGCCCTATCTGGTCGAAGACCGTGAGCGCTTGCGCGAACAAGCCCCGCTCGCCTATGGTCGGATTCAGCAAGCACCCCTGCCTGAACAAGCGCGCAGTCACTGTCTCGACGTCTTCCAGTCCTGGCTGCTCGCGCGCTTTAAGGACCAGACTTTAGAGGAGATCCTCAGTATGCTCGGTGAAATGACCCCACTCGAACAGACCCGCGCTTATCAGGAGATCGTGGCGAAGAACCAGCCGATTTGGCTGGAGGAAGGCCGTGAGGAAGGTCGCGAGGAAGGCCGTCGGCGCGAAGCTGAACGGGTGGCGCTCCGCCTCCTACGCCGCCGCCTTGGTAACCTCACCAAGGGGCAACAGGCCCACATACAAGCCCTTCCGGTCGATCCGCTCGAAGATCTCATCGAAGCGCTGCTCGACTTCAGCACTGACGCCGACCTCGAGACCTGGCTCGCCGCGCATCCCAAACCTACACCGCAACCGAACGCCTGAGTCAGCCGTGCAGCCCCACTGGACCCTTAACCTCAAGAACGGCCTCAGGGTCCCGGTCAACCTCGACCACCAAGCCCCGCCAACAAGCTCAATCCAATGATGCCATCATCAATAGAACCCATTGAAACGGCGCTAAAAAACCTTGACTGGCCCGCTGCGGTGATCAACTTTCGTGTCGTGCCCGGTCAGGACGCAAATGGCGATGAGGCCATTTGGGTCTGGCTCACGGTGCAACCAGGGGCGGCGCAACAACCGCATCAGCGCCAACAGCTTTTAGACTGCAAAAAGACGGTTCAGGCCGTGGTCTCCCAACAGGTTCCTGATCTATGGACCTACGTTCGCTTGGAAAACCCGGCTGACAACCCGGCTAAGCCTGCTCTGGAGCAGGCATGACCCTTGCTGCAGACCTCTTGGAGCAAGCGCGCATGCTGGCAACCCGTGAGCCCAAGCGCCCGCGACAAGCCAGCCTGCGCCGCGCGGTATCAGCCGCCTACTACGCCCTGTTCCATCAACTGGTCGAGGCGGCGAGTCAGGATCTCGTCACCGGCCGTGACTGCGAAAACCTCCGTAGCAAGGTCCGGCGCGCCTTCCAGCACAAAGAGATGAAGGATGTTTGCCAAGCACTCGCCAAATGGCAGCCCAAACAGCCACCCGTTCGGCTCGCTGATCTCTTTCTCCAGCCCCCGACGCCAGACATTCAGGCCGTCGCCAGTGCATTCGTCGAGCTCCAGCAAGCGCGTCATGACGCAGACTACGACGCCCAGTATCGTTTCTCCCGAGATGATGTTCTCACGCTCCTAGAAACCGCCGACCAAGCCTACAAGACGTTTAAAAACATGCCACGCCATCATCAAGAGCGCCGCACATTTCTGATCGCGCTCGCCTTCCAAACCCGCTGGCACCGGACTTAAACGTCGTATGCGTTCTATCGCAGACAACCAAAGGCCCGATGCAGTCTGCTTGCCCGCCCAGCAGGCCGAAGTCATCCTGCAGCCCTACTGGACCCTCACCCTCAAGACCGGCCTCAAGGTCAACGTCCCGGCGGACCTGGACAACCCGGTCACCCTGACCCTGCTCGAGCTGGAAGACTGGCCCGAGCCCAAAGTTGCCTTCCTGTGCGCACCGATACAGGTGCTGGCCCGCAACGGCTGAGCGCATGCACACCGACAAACAGATCTACCTGCTCCTCGGCGCCGATCCCGAGTTCCTCTGCCTGCTCACCGACGGCCTGCGCATCGATGGCCCCTATGATTTCGAGGCCATCGACGTCAAAGCCCTGGAGCGGCGCATCGACGGCGTCGTGCTCCCGGCGGACCCCGCGCAAGCCATTTGGGCGATCGAAGTCCAAGCCCAGAAAGACGACGCCATCTACCACCGCCTGCTCGTCGACATGGGCCTACTTGGCGAGCGCCGCCTCGAGCAACCGGTGCGCGGCCTGCTGCTGTTCCTCAGTCCCGAGCACGACCCCCAGACCGAGCCCTGGCACAGCA
>NZ_NHSF01000002.1:3414-3926 GCF_016653295.1 Halochromatium salexigens
CGCCATCTACCACCGCCTGCTCGTCGACATGGGCCTACTTGGCGAGCGCCGCCTCGAGCAACCGGTGCGCGGCCTGCTGCTGTTCCTCAGTCCCGAGCACGACCCCCAGACCGAGCCCTGGCACAGCACCATCGCCCGCGACCCGCAGTGCCCCATCCGCCGCGTCTACCTCATCGAGGTGCTCGAACAGCTGCGCCAGACCCAGCCCGAGCACCCGCTGCTCGCCACCTTTCTGCCCTATCTGGTCGAAGACCGTGAGTGCTTGCGCGAACAAGCCCCGCTCGCCTATGGTCAGATCCAGCAAGCCCCACTGCCTGAACAAGCGCGCAGTCACTGTCTCGACGTCTTCCAGTCCTGGCTGCTCGCGCGCTTTAAGGACCAGACTTTAGGTGATTTCCAGAAACAGTTATACCGAGCAGGCAGGCTTGATCAAGATATCCCACTTCGGCAGATCGGGGTTGCGCAGTAGCCGCGCTTCGACCTCTCGCATGGCCTTCTTGGTGAGTTTGACG
>NZ_NHSF01000003.1 GCF_016653295.1 Halochromatium salexigens
GCGGTCAAACGAATCACATTGAACGCTTCAATTGCACACTTCGTCAACGGGTCTCGCGGTTGGTCAGAAAAGCGCTGTCATTTTCAAAAAAGCTTGACAACCATATTGGTGCAATCTGGTATTTTGTTCACCATTACAATGCCTCGCTGCCAGTGAATCAAGAATGCTGAAACCCTCTGAAGTCCTATAGACTGGGGCACCACCCGATTACGAAGGCCTGCGCGGCGTCCTGCCCAAGGGCGAGTACCAGGAACTGGACAACGCCGTGCTCGGCCAGCTACTGCGGACCCTCAACCCCGCTGCCCTGAAAGCGGTCTCCGGTGACGTCTTCGGTCGCATCTACGAGTACTTCCTGACCCAGTTCGCCGACCAAAAGGCCCATGACGGCGGCGAGTTCTTCACGCCCATCTCGCTGGTCTCGCTGATCGCCCACGTCCTCGACCCTGAGCGAGGCATCGTGTTCGACCTGGCCTGCGGTTCCGGCGGCATGTTCGTGCAGAGTGCCCGCACCGTCGAGGAGCAAGGCCAGAGTCCCACCAAGCAGCTCACCTTCCGCGGCCTGGAGAAGAACCCCACCACCATCCGCCTGGCCAAGATGAACCTGGCGGTGCACGGCCTGGAGGGCGATATCCGCCAGGCGATCACCTACTACGAGGACCCCCACGAACTGTTGGGCAAGGCCGACTATGTGATGGCCAATCCGCCCTTCAACGTGGACGAGATCGATGCCGATAAGGTCAAGACCGACCCACGCCTGCCCTTCGGCCTGCCCAGCGTCAACAAGAAGGGCAAGGTCGGCAACGGCAACTACATCTGGATCAGCTACTTCTACAGCTACCTGAACGAGCGCGGGCGCGCCGGCTTCGTCATGTCCTCCCAGGCGTCCAGTGCGGGTGGCGGCGAGGCCGTACTCAGGCAGAAGCTGGTGGAGACCGGCGACGTGGATCTGATGATCGCCATCCGCTCCAACTTCTTCTACACCCGCACTGTGCCCTGCGAGCTGTGGTTCCTGAACCGCACCAAACCCGCAGAATATCGCGACAAGGTGCTGATGCTCGATGCGCGCAACATCTACCGCAAGGTCACGCGCAAGATCTACGACTTCAGCCCGGAGCAGCAGCAAAACCTGCTCGCCATCGTCTGGCTCTACCGCGGCGAGACCGAGCGCTACCTGGACCTGCTGCACGACTATCTTGGCCGGGTCGTTGACGAGGGGCAGGGCTGCTTCGAGGCCGACACCGACACTGGCGCGACCGTGCAGCCGTTGCCGGACTACACTGCGTCCATCGGCGAGCTGATCAGCGCCATGCGGCCTTTTCTCGACACCCTGCCCGACGACAGCCCGCCCGCCGAGGTGCTCAGGGAGCTGACCCAGTCCCGCGAGACATTCGACGCCGATGTGGAGCGCTTTCAGGACGCCGTCGCCAGCGCCACCGCGCAATTCGACCTGACCGAGGTCAGGAATAAGGCGCTAGTCGCACTGACCCAAGATTTCACGCCCCTCGCTGACAGCAGCCGCGACCTGGTCAAGCAGACCGACCTCATCTACAAGCTCGCAACCCGTCTCATCGACACCTGCGAGCAGAGCGGCAGCGCCAAGGACAGTGACCTCTGGCGCCCCCGCGACATCAACCGCGCCCGCAAGGCCGCCGATCAGGCCCGCCAGGACGCTGTGACGGAGCTGAAGCAAGTGCGCTATTGCTGGCGCCAGGCCCACTGGCTCACCGAGCGTTTCCCGGATGCCGCGCTGCGCGACGTGCCGGGTCTGGTCAAGCTCGTCGACCGCGCCGAGATCGAAGCCAACGACTGGAGCCTGACCCCGGGCCGCTACGTCGGCGTCGCTCCGGAAGAGGTCGACGAAGATTTCGACTTCGAGGAGGCGCTGCGCGAGATTCATGTCGAGCTGGAGGATCTGAATGTCGATGCAGTGATGCTGGCGGAGCGGATCAAGCGGAATTTTCAGGAGTTGGGGGTGTGAGGTTTGAAGTTGGAAATTTGACGTATAAAGCAGCAGGCGCAGAAGCTCTGCTTCGCATGCGCTTGAATGGAAACCGGAGTTCGACAAACGGTGCGCGTAACGGACTTATGGAGCTACGAGCGTGAGCGGATTGCAGGTAGGACCAATCAATGATTTCGCTTTGGGTATATACGATGGGCCGCATGCGACTCCGCAAGAGGCCGATGAAGGCCCGGTGTTTTTGGGTATCAAGAACGTGACCCCACAGGGTACCCTCGACCTCAGCGAGATCCGACACGTCTCCGAGCAGGAGTACCCGAGATGGACCAAGCGCGTCGTGCCCCAGAGTGACGACATCGTTTTTTCCTATGAAGCAACGCTTCATCGGTACGCGATCATTCCGGAGAACTTCAGAGGTTGTTTAGGCAGGCGCATGGCGCTGATACGGCCCGACAAATCGAAGGTTGTACCCCGGTTTCTTCATTACTACTTTCTCTCGCCTACTTGGCGCGCTCAAATCGAATCAAACATTATTTCAGGCGCGACCGTCGACCGCGTTCCCTTGACTCGATTCCCTGGTTTCGAGGTTAAGCTCCCCAACCTTGCCTTGCAGGAGCGAATCGCTTCTATCCTCTCCGCCTACGACGACCTGATCGAGAACAACCGCCGCCGGATTCAGTTGCTGGAGCAGGCGGCTAGGCTGCTCTACAAGGAGTGGTTCGTCCACCTCCGCTTCCCTGGACACGAGCACGTCACCGTCACCGATGGCGTGCCGGAGGGGTGGCTCCACGCGGAACTTGCAGATCTCTGCCTCGGTAACTCTGGAATTCAAACTGGTCCTTTCGGTAGTCAACTCCATCAGTCCGACTACACCGACCGGGGCGTACCAGTGGTGATGCCACAAGATCTTAAGAACCTCCGAATCTCTACTGAGCGAATAGCGCGAGTTCCGGAAGCACTGGCAGAAAAGCTAGCGAGACACCGACTTGCACCCAGCGACATTGTGTATGGCCGGCGAGGGGATATTGGTAGACGTGCATTAGTCAGCGATAAAGAGGAAGGCTACCTGTGTGGTACGGGGTGTTTACGTTTGCGACCAAATCAGGAACGAGTCAATCCGCATTTTCTCTACCATGCATTGGGCGATTATCGTACGCAAACGCTCATTCGGAATCGGGCGAAAGGCTCCACGATGCCGAACCTTAGTGCCAAGCTGATGGCGTCGCTGCCGGTACTGGTTCCGAGTCGGCTGCTGCAACAGCAGTTTGGTGCATTCGCTACTGACAATTCTCGCGAGATTGAATTGCTGACCGATGCGATCGCTGCAGCACGGGTAGCCCGCGACCTCCTTCTCCCCCGCCTGATGAACGGCGAGATCGCCGTATGACCCGCGCGCCTTGCATCCCGGACCGCTTGCCGCTGGATGGGCTGGACTGGAAGCGGCTCGCGCGCTGCTTGAGCCCAGCGATGCTCGCGCTGGCGCGCTACGACGGGACGCTCGACGGCATCGTCAACGCGGCGGTTCTGCTGTCGCCCATTACCAGCCAAGAGGCGGTACTGTCGTCGCGCATCGAGGGCACTCAGGCATCCCTCACCGAGGTGCTGCAGCACGAAGCCGGCGAGGCTTACAGCGCTGCCAAGGAGCGCGACATCCAGGAGGTGATGAACTACCGCCGCGCGCTCCTGATGGCGGAGGAGGCACTGCGGGAGCGTCCGGTGACCTTGCAGCTGATTCGTGAGCTGCATGCGTTGCTGATGCAGAACGTGCGCGGCGGCGACCAAACGCCCGGCGCCTTTCGGACCATGCAGAACTGGATCGGCAAGAAGGGCACGCCCTTGGAACAGGCTCGCTTCGTGCCGCCGTCGCCGATAGTGATGCGTGATGCGCTGGATAACCTGGAGTCCTATATCGCTGGCGACGATGTGGACCCGCTGGTGCAGCTCGCGGTGGCGCATGCGCAGTTCGAGATTATCCACCCCTTCAACGACGGCAACGGGCGGCTCGGGCGGATGCTGATCCCACTGCTACTGTTTCAGAAAGGCGTGCTGCAACGGCCGATGTTCTACTTGAGCGAGTACCTGGAGGAGGAGGACGCCGCCTATCGCAACCGGCTTCTGGCCATCACCGAGGCCGGCGACTGGCAGGGCTGGATTGAGTTCTTCCTCGGAGCTGTCGAGGTCCAGGCGCGACGGAACACCGACAAGGCCAAAGAGATCCACACCCTGTACGAGTCCATGAAGCCGCGCTTCGCCGAGGTCACCCATTCCCAGTATGCGGTTGCAGCCCTTGATGCACTGTTCACTCGCCCGGTGATCAACAGCCGGGACTTCCTGGCGCTGGCTCGCATCGATAACCGTGGCACGGCGAACCACCTGCTGCGTTGCCTTGTGGACGATGGGGTGCTGCGGCTAGTGCGACCCGCCGCAGGCCGGCGACCCGCCATCTATGTCTTTCCGGAGCTGGTCAACATCACCGAAGGCCGCGACCTGTTCGGAAGCTGAGCTGTTGCGTACGGTTGGCCATCCACAACGGAATTTATGTACGGCGAAAGGCGTTTGAGTGTACAAAAAATCGTTTGTGGTCACTGCAGCGTACGCAACAGGGCGCAAAGCCGATCGCTCCTGGAGGTCTCGGGAGGGCCTCCGCTGGTCGCCAAGCGAGAGCTTCTCGGGGACATGAGTTCAGCCGCATACTTGGAAGACACCCTAGCAGCCTGTCGGACTTAACGGTCCGAATCATCTTTTGAGCCCCTTTCGGGGCGAAAAATGGCGCTATTTTGGCAAAATCGCTATTTTCTCGGGTTTTTTCTGATTACGGGCGCAGCACGGCCATGCGTTTGAGATTCCACGCCAGGCACACCAGGGTCCATTCGCCTTGGACGTTCTGCAGCCCACGGGTCAGGAACTGACGAAACCCCA
>NZ_NHSF01000004.1 GCF_016653295.1 Halochromatium salexigens
CGTGGCTGCGACCATCGATAAGCTCGCGCGCAAGGTCCGCCGCGTCTTCGATTATCTGGGCATGACGGCAAATTCCCCACCCCACGACGCCCGATTGGCGACCGCTGGTTAGAACGGATTTGCCGTGCCCACTGGAGTGGGTGCTGTTGACCAATCTGGCGGTCGAGACCGCCGAGCAGGCGAGCGAAAAGCTTCTATGGTATCTCTGCAGATGGCAGGTTGAGATCTACTTCAAGGTGCTCAAAAGCGGCTGCCGGATCGAGGAGCTGCAACTGGAAAAGCGCGAGCGCTTGGAGCCTGCGCTAGCCTTCTACATGATCATCGCCTGGCGGGTGTTGTACCTGACCATGCTCGGGCGTGACTGTCCAGAGAGGCCCTGCGATACGGTCTTCGCCGATGAGGAATGGAAGGCGGTCTATCTGGTCACCCAGCGCAAGCCGCCACCCGAACAGCCGTAACCGTCCGGCGAATTACCTCCTATACGATCGCCGGCGCTGCTTGCACCCTAGCGCCTAGTCAGAGTAACACGAGGACTGGGCATGGCCGAGAAGCGACGCACGCCCGCTCAATGGCGCGAGCTGGTGCAAGGCTGGCCGCCCGCAAGCCGCGTACTGCCGACGCCACGGCATCGCCGTGAGCACCTTCCACCGTTGGCGCGAGCGCCTGCGCCAAGAGACGCAAACCAGCAAGTCATCCTTGAGCGCCGAGGAGCTGCAGCCGGCGACACTCCTACCCGTGCGGCTCGCCGATCGCCCCACGCCGCCCAGCCAGGAGGTGGGCGCCGCGCTAACGGTGGTGTTCACCAACGGACTGCGCCTGGAGATCGCCGCTGGCTGCGACCCGCGCACCCTGGGGCAGGTCGTCGACCTGTTGCAGACACCGGGTGCGGCATGATCAGCCTCGACGCCCACACCAAGGTCTACCTGGCCGCGGGATCAACGGACATGCGCAAGCAGATCGACGGCCTCGCCGCACTGGTCATCGATGTACTTCAAGCCGATCCCTTCTCATGCCATGTCTTTGTCTTCTGCAACCGAGGACGCGACAAGCTCAAGATTCTGTTCTATCACACCAACGGCTTTTGGCTCTGGTATCGGCGCCTGGAGCGGCAGCGGTTCTGGTGGCCTCAGCGCGCCACGGACGGCCCGGTTGAACTCTCGCTGCGCGAATTGAGCTGGCTGCTCGACGGGCTCGAGCCGGGCCGTGTGCAGGCCCACAAACGGGCTCAGTTTGACCTGATTTGAGTGCGATAAGTCTTCGTTTTATCGAGCAAAACAAGTATAATAGCGACCATGCAAACGGATGAGGCGCGCACGCTCCTCCAGTGGACAATCGATCCGTCCGCCCTTCGACGTCTGGTAGACGTTGCGCTCAACCTGGATGGCCCCGTAGGGGGTCTGATAGACCTTTTGGGTGCCGTAGAGCGTTTGGTCCACTTGATCGCGCCCGTCATCAGCGGCGAGCCGTCGGTGTCAAAACGGCTCAGCGCTTCGGCGGTGGCCAACTGACCAAGGGCGTTGCAGGCCTCTTGAATGCGACCTTCAGCTTCCAAGAGCGTACCGCTCAGATCCACGGTGATCTGCAGCGTGACGTGATGGCCCGTGCGGTTGATCAATTCAGCTGGCATCGTCGATCCCCTTGTCATGCGTGGTGTTGATCTGGGGAGGATGGCCGATTTTCACATCTTTGACAGGCAGCACCCCGGCGATCAAACGGCTGAACCTGGCGCAACGCGAGTCCGATCGGCTCGGCCGGCTGCTCGAGGACGTGCTGGCCTATGCCGGCCGTCGCACCGCCTCTCCCGAGCCGGTCGCGCTCGATGCGCTGATTCAGGCGCTGCTGCCATCGCTGCAAGCGCTGCCGAGTGTTGCGGATCGCCGGCTGCAGGTCGACTTGGGGTTGCCGGAGACCGAGATCCAAGCCGATCAAGCGCAGTTGCGCGAGGTCCTGATCAACCTCGTCGTCAATGCCTGCGAGGCGGTGGCAGCCGGCGACCCGGTGTTCCTGCGTACCGCTCGGCAGCCTGGCAAGGCGAGCCCGATGATCGAGGTGCGCAATGGCGGGCGGCCGATCCCGCCGGAGGTGCTTGCGCGCATTGGCAAGCCGTTCTTCTCGACCAAAGACACCGGCAATGGCCTGGGGGTGGCCTATGTGCGGCGGGTGGCCGCGGCGCATCATTGGGCGTTTTCGCTCGAATCGACAGTAGATGCTGGGACTGTTGCGCGATTGCTGCTGTGACAAGGAGCCTGCCGGTGCGGGCCGTTCGTGATGAACCGCCGTCAAGAGATCGATCAGGCGGTGTTGGACTTTCAGGCTGGGCGTTTGGAGTGCTGATGCCAGCGCCGAGTTCAGTGGCTGCTGCATCCAGACAGCGCCCGCGCGGTGGCCGATTACTGCCAGCAACTGACCGAGCAGGGCCTGGCCCAAGCCGGCGCCCGCTCATAGCGGATCTGGCGCAGCAGCCTGGCGGTCCAGCACGCGTCGACCTGCCTGGGCCGGACTGTTGACTTGGCCTGAGGTGGGGTGGCAATGCCCGCGGATGCTCAAGGACGAACGACGTCCGCGACCTCAGCGATCGCGGCCGCTGCACCACCGAGCTTGAATGTTGTCTCGACAAACCTGCCATCGGCATCGAGATAACCCAGACTGAGACCGCCCTCGCAGGCTTGCAGGTCGCTCAGAGTGTGGTTCTGCACGGGGGCTTCTCCAAACACCTGATCCACGACCTGCACGGCCTCTGCCGCGAGGTCATCGTCGTTGGTGCCGAGCCGCAGACCCTCGTGCCTGGTCTGTTCTCCACCGGTCTGCTCGACAGTCAGCCGCCGGAACAGGCGCTGATCCTCAACCTGGGTGGGGTCACCATGGCCATCAGTGGCTGTGCCCATCCGGGCATGGAGCAGATCGTCGAGTGGGGCCGGTTGCTGCTCGGTCGGCCGATCAGCTGGGCGATCGGTGGCTTTCATCTGATGGATGCCGACGATGCCGAGATCGCCCGCTCCGTGCAGGCCTTGCAGGCGCTCGGGGTGACTGATGTCCTGCCGACGCATTGCACCGGCGATGCGGCAATCGTGGCGTTCGAGCAAGCCTATGGTGAGCACTGCGTGAGCGGTGGGGTCGGGCGCCGACTGGAGCTTTGATCGGCGCCCTCGCGGCTCAGGATTGCTGCAAGCTGAGCGCTTTGCGAGTGTGTTGGCAAGCGATCTGCCGCCTGCTGCGAGCAGACCGCAATGCTGGTCATGTACTGACCATTCCGGCCGCAGCGATTGATTCGGCGGATGCTTTTGGACCTGTCACCGGGACTGCGCACAGGGTTATCCACAACGGCTGTGGAACAATGGCCCCGGATAGCGAGCGCCATGGAGGCGGGCGGTAGGCGTTTGGCAGAAAGTTTTACCCGCGCGCCGTGCCGACTCGCGCGCGCGGCGCTCCAGATCGATGATCGAGCGTCCAAGGCCATGGACCATGCGACGCAGGTGATGGGTGGCATCCTTGCGTTGCTTGTTGCTCAGGAGACCGGCGAACCAGAGTCCATCGAAACGAACTGCTGCGGACTTGGCATCGACAGGCACGCCGACCACCTCAAACGGAAGCGGCCCCAGGAAAGGCCGCCGTTGACGATCCGCACCCTGACCAGCAAACCGGAGCGTTCTGGCATTCGCATGCCGAAGCGGATCAGCATTTCTGTTCGATCACCGCGCCTGATTCTCAAAGGTGCAAGCCCAATCACGGCTACCTGCATTGCACCGCCGCGCTTCGTTATTGCTCAAGCTGTTGTCCCAGCGTCTTGCCACTCGCCCTGGCTGAGCTAATGTGGCGGCTGGGAGACTTCTGAGCGCCTCGCCGCTGAGCTGGGCCTGATCAGCGCGGGTGGCGAGATTGCCGAGCGAGACGACGCCGACACTGCGCTCGGTTCGGTCAACCACGATCAAACGGCGGATCTGCTGCTGCTCCATCAGCGTCGCAGCCTTGTCGACATCGTCGTCGGTATAGCGAAGCTCCACCCCGGTGGTCATGACGCGAGAAACCGATGCCTCGGGATCGATCTAGTTGCGCTGAATCGCTGAGGTGATTTCCAGAAACAGTTATACCGAGCAGGCAGGCTTGATCAAGATATCCCACTTCGGCAGATCGGGGTTGCGCAGTAGCCGCGCTTCGACCTCTCGCATGGCCTTCTTGGTGAGTTTGACGCC
>NZ_NHSF01000005.1:0-84369 GCF_016653295.1 Halochromatium salexigens
ACCCTGATCTACTTCTTCAAGGGGCAGGGGCGCGTGGCAGGCACCCTGCTGACCCACACGCCTGGCGACATCGGCATCCCCGCCATCGTGCTCTACGAGTTGAAGGTGGGCATAGCCAAGTCCACCTCACCCCGCAAGCGCCGTGAGCAACTGAAGGCGCTGGCCGAGGCCACGCAGGTCTTGCCCTTTGGCGCAGGGGAAGCCGAAGCCGCCGCCCGTATCCGGGTGAGCCTGGAGAAAGAGGGCAGGCCCATCGGCCCTTACGATCTGCTGATCGCCGGTACGGCGATGGCACGCAACGCCATCCTCGTCACCCGCAATACTCGGGAATTCGGCCGAATCAGCAAGTTGCGGGTCGAAGACTGGTACTAGCGCGCCGTAATGCGGCTGCTTGGCGACGGCAGCGTGCTCAATTCAGTCTACCTCGGGTTCGATGCTGACCCACCAGTGCAGGGTGCGGCGGGTGCGCACGGGGGTAGCTATCCAAGCAGGCGACGGTGCACAAGCCTCGGCATCTGCGCCGCAGGCCTGGACCCCGGGGCAACATCGGCTCCAACCCCGGTCCCTTTGGATATCTCGGTGTTCGCTACCGGTATTGAGCGTCATCCCGGAACACGGCATCAGCAAGAAGTCACCCCAAAATCCTCGTAGCTTCACTTGCCCTGGTCATGGATTTTGGGACCAAAAATCAGTAGCATTACGGGCCTTCTTCACCGGCAGCGAGCGTCAGCTTGGATGGTTTCACAAGCGCTTTGCGGATCGTTGGCACAGCTTGTCGGAGCGGCCGCAGCGCTGTGTGTCCTCTTCTCACCAACGCCCGGCTCGGCGACCGAACCCGCGCAGGCGCTGATCTATGCGCCACTGCCGCTGGAAAACGCCTCGCTGACGCAGGCGCGCAATCAGCCGCTGGTCGAGTTGCTGGCGCGGCTGCTGCAGCGCCCGCTCGAGATGCGGCTCTACCCCGATCATGCCGCCCTGCTCGACGCCCTCACAGACGGTGACGTCGATCTCGTCGAACTTGGCCCCCTGCCGTTCCTGCTGGCGCGCGAGCGGATGCCTGACCTGCGGGCGGTGGCGACCTTCCGGGAGGCGGATGGGCGCACCGATTATCGCTGTGTGCTGGTGGCCCCGGTCGATGGCCTGCGGGCGCTGTTCCAGATCGCCGGCCTCGAGCAGCCACTGACGCTGGCGCTGACGCGCCGGGAATCGACCTGCGGGCCGGCCGCCAGCTTCTGGCTGCTGGCCGAGCACGGCATCGAGCCGACCGCCGTGCAGGCGGCCTATGAAGGCGGGCATGGTGAGGTGGCGCTGGCCGTGCTGCGGGAGTCGTTCATGCTCGGCGGCGTCAAGGACAGGGTGGCGCGCGATTTCCACGGACTCGGCTTGCGGGTGCTGGCGGCCTCGCAGCCGGTCCCTGGCTTCGTGCTGGCCGCCAGCCCCGCGCGTCTGGGCGCCGAGGAACGCGAGCGGTTACAGGCCGCGCTGCTGGCCTTGCCCGAGGATCAACGCGCCATGCTGCAGAACGGCCAGCATGGCTTCGCGCCCTTCGAGTGCCGTCTGTTCGCGCGCATCGAGGCGATGCGCGCATTGACCGCCGACTGGCTCGATCAGGTCGAGCCCTGATGCCGCTCGGGCTGCAGCCATTGGAGGTGGCCCGGCGCCGCCTCCTGGCGCTGGCGTTGATGATCGGTGTGGTGGTGCCGCTCGCCCTGCTCTCCTATGCCTTGCTGGCCACCGATCGCAATCGCGCCGAGCAGACCCTGCTCGAGCGCAACCTGCTGCTCCTCTCGGTCAGTTGGCAGGCGACCCAACTGCTGCAACGCAACAGCGTCGAGACCTATTTTCAGGAATATGTCCAAGATGATCCGCGCACCCTCGCATTGCTGCGGGCCGCCCGAGATCCGGCGCAAACCGACCGCGCCCGACTGCACCTGTTGCGACACCTGAGCCCCGCCTACGAACGCCTGGTCGAGCGTGGCGTGCGTCAGTTCCACTTCCATCGGCCCAATGGCGACAGTTTTCTGCGCTTCCATCATCCGGCTCGCTTCGGTGACAATCTGCTCGCCGTGCGCGCCTCGATCCGGCGGGCCAATACCGACCTCGAGCCCGTGTTCGGCTTCGAGGTCGGGCGCGTGGTCTCGGGTTATCGGAGCCTGTTTCCGATCATCGACGCGCGGGGCCGCCATCTTGGCAGTGTCGAACTCAGCCTGCCGTTCAAGGTCTTGCTCGATGAGCTGCAGGCGCTGATGCCCCAGCACGCCTTTCAACTGCTGCTGCTCGCGCAACGCCAGCGCGCGATCCTGTTCGAGGAGCAGCAAGGTCTCTACGAGGCCTGGCCGGCCTCGGATCGATTCCTGGTCGAGGACCCGCATCGCCTGCGATCGGATTCACCCGCGCCGCTGCCAGACTCCATCACGCAGGTGATCGAGGCCCTGGGGCAACAGCCCGCGCTGCTCGCGCGCCTGCACCAAGGCACCGAGCAGGCCTTCCGCTTGCGGGCCGCAGGGCGGGACTATGCCGTGCTGCAGACGCCGATCATCGATCCGGCCGATGAACAGATCGGTCTGCTGCTCGCCTATGTCGAGGAGCCCGGGCTGACCGCGCTGGATCAGGCCTTTCAGGGGCGCCTGATCCTGGTCGGGGTGGTGCTGGCGCTGCTCTCGCTCATCCTGCTCTGGCTGCTGCAGGCGCTGGGTCAACGGCTCAGCGAGCGCAATCGGCTGCAAGTCATCACCGAGACCCTGGGCCAGGGCCTGTATCTGACCGATGCCAAGGCGCGGATCATCCGCATCAATCCCCATGGCCGCGCCCTGCTGGGCTATCCCGAGTCGATCTTGCTCGGTGCCCACGCCCACGATCTGTTTCATTACCACCAGGAGAACGCCTTCACGGCGGAGGCGAGCTGTCCGATCCTAACCACCGTGCGCGCGGGCCGCGAGTATCGCGCCGAGACCCGCTTTCGGCGCGCCGATGGGCAGCTGTTCGATGTACTCGTCGTCAGCCGACCGCTGCTGCGCAAAGGCGACTATGTCGGCGCGGTGACCCTGTTCGAGGACATCGGCGAGCGCAAACAGGCCGAGCGCGCGCTGGTCGAGAGTCGCCAGCGACTGGCCAATATCATCTGGGGCACGGGCGTGGGCACTTGGGAATGGAACCTGCAGACCGGCGAGACGCACCTCAATGAACGTTGGGCCGAGATGATCGGCTACCGCCTGGAGGAACTGGAGCCGGTCTCGATCGAGACCTGGCGCCGTGTCGCCCACCCCGAGGATTTGGCCGAATCCGAGGCGGCGTTCGCACGCCACTTCGCCGGCGAGCGCGATCACTACGAGGCCGAGGTGCGCATACGCCATCGCTCGGGTGAGTGGATCTGCGTGCTGGACCGGGGGCGCCTCCTCACCCGGACCCTGGACGGTGAGCCCGAGTGGATCGTCGGCACCCATCTCGATATCACCGCGCGCAAGCGCGCCGAACTCGCCGTCAGGCAAACGACCCGTCTGCTGCAGGCGGCGTTGGAGAGTTCTCCCTCGGGGATCCTGATCGCCGAGGCCCCGGAGAGCCGGATTCGTTTCGCCAATCGTCCCGCCCTCGAGCTGCTGGCGATCGCGCCCGCGCGCCTCGCGGATGCAAGCCCCCTCGCGTTGTCCAATCACGATGCCGACTGGCAGGTCTTACGACCGGATGGTCAGCCCATGGCGCTGCAAGAGCGCCCGCTGACGCGCGCCATGACCGAGGGTGAGACCGTGACCGGTGAAGAGGTCATCCTGGTCGGCGTGGACGGGCGCCAGCGCTGGGTCAGCCTGTCGGCGGCGCCGATCAAGGATGATGAGGATCGCATCAGCGCCGGGATCGTGGTGCTGGCCGACATCAGCGCACAGAAAGCAGTCCAACACCGATTGCAGCGCAGCGCGCATTATGATGCCCTCACCGGCCTGCCCAACCGGGTCTTGCTGACCGACCGGCTGGAGCAGGCGATGGCGCGCTCACAGCGCAGTGGTGACCGGCTTGCGCTGGCGTTCATCGACCTCGATCGGTTCAAACCGGTCAATGACCAATACGGTCATGCGGCAGGCGATCAGTTGCTGGTCACCCTGGCGCGGCGCATGCGCGAGTGTCTGCGCGGCATGGATACACTCGCGCGCTTGGGGGGTGATGAGTTCGTCGCCCTGCTCTGCGATCTGGCCGACGAGGCCGATGCGCGGGTGCTGGTCGAGCGCCTGCTCGCGGCGCTCTCGAGCGAGGTCACGCTGGGCGAGGCACGGGTGCGAGTGGGTGGTAGCATTGGGCTGACCTTCTATCCACAACCGCTCGCGCGGGATGCCGAGCAACTCCTACATCAGGCCGATCAGGCCATGTACCAGGCCAAGCTCAAGGGACGCAATGCCTGGTGCCTGTTCGAGGGATCCGCGTGAAAGCAGGCCTCGCCGGCCAAGGTTTGAACAGGCGTGCTCGACCTCTAGCGGTCCGTCGGCGACGGCGCTGGGGCTGGGCGCTGGCCTCGGCCTGGTTGCTCGCCGCGCTCATGGCGCTGGGGGTGTTTTGGATCGAGCATGAGAGGTCGGTGCAGGCGCTGTTGGAGCGCAATCTGTCGATGCTGGCGATCAGTTGGCAGGCGACACAGGACTTGCAGCGCCATACGGTGGCGACCTATTTCGAGGAATATGTCGCGCAGCCGCGCACCCTGGCCTTGCTGCGGGCGGCGCAAGATCCCGACCAGATCGATGCCGCACGCCTGCAGTTGTTCCGGCATCTGAGCCCGGCCTATGCGCGCATGGTCGAGCGCGGTCTGCACCATTTCCACTTCCATCGGCCCAATGGCGACAGCTTGCTGCGCTTTCATCAGCCGGCGCGTTTTGGCGACAACCTGCTGGCGGTGCGCGCCTCGATCCGCCGCGCCAATACCGACCTCGAGCCGGTGTTCGGGTTCGAAGGCGGACGGACGATGTCCGGTTACCGCAGCGTGTTTCCGATCATCGATGATCAGGGCCGGCATTTGGGCAGCGTGGAGTTCAGCCTGCCGTTCAAGGCCCTGCTCGAAGAGCTGCGGGCGCTGATGCCACGGCATGCGTTCCAGTTGCTGCTCCATGCGCAACGCCAGCGCGACACCCTCTTCGATGCCCAGCAAGGTCTGTACGCCCCCTGGCCGGCCTCGGCGGCGTTCCTGATCGAGGATCCACACCGCCGGCGGGCGGATGCACCGCCACCGCTGCCGGCGGCGCTCGAGCCACTGGTCGCGCGCCTCGGTGAGCACCCGGCGCTCATCGAACGGCTCCAGCAAGGCCAGCCCCAGGCGTTTCGACTGCGCGCCGAAGACCACCCGTACGCACTGCTCGCGCTGCCGGTACACGACCCCAGTGGGGCCGAGGTCGGCGTGCTGCTCGCCTATGTCGCCGAGCCGGGCTTATCCGCGCTGGATCGGGCGCTGCTGGTGCGTGTCATCGGCGCCTGGTTGGCATTGCTGGCGGTGGCGGTGGTGCTGTTTTACTTGCTGCGCGCGTTGGATGAAAAGCTCGGCGAACGGCATCGCCTCAAGGTGATCGCCGACACCCTGGGTCAGGGACTGTACCTGACCAATGCCGAGCATCGGATCGTCACCGTGAACCCCTATGCCCAGGAGCTGCTCGGCTACAGCGAGGCGCAACTCGCCGGCCAGTCGCCGCATGCGCTGTTTCACCACCACGAGGACCAGGACACCAGCGGGCCGAGCGCCCCGCCCTGTCCGATCGCCGAGGCGATGCTTGCCGGGCAGGAGTATCGCCAGGAAACCGTCTTCCGGCGCGCCGATGGAGACTGCTTCGAGACCTTGGTGGTCGCCCGACCGCTGCTGCAAAACGGCGACTTCGCCGGTGCCGTCACCCTGTTCGAGGATATCCACGCACAGAAGAAGCACCGTCAGGCGATCGACGCGATCGCCCAGACCATCGCCGCCGAGGACAGCGCGGCGTCGATCCTCGCCACCACCTGCCACCACCTCGGCGAGGCCCTGGCGGCGGACCGGGCGCTGGTCTACGACATCGATTTCGAGCAGCAACTGATCATCGGGCTGCATGAGTGGCTCAATCCCGCCCAACCCGACGTGTCTTCCTCCATCGGCCGCTACCCGCTGGCGACCTTCAGGGATGGGGTCACCTACATGCGCCAGGCGCGCACCTGGTTGGTCAGCCAGGCCGATGCCATCCACCCGGCGCTGAGCCAGGATGGCTCGGCGCGCCTCCTGCATGAGCGGATGCGCATCAGCACCCTGTGCTGGTATCCGTTCAACGTGCGCGAGGATGGCTACCACCTGCTGGTGTTCAACTGGTTGACTCCCCAGCCGGCGCCGGATGAACACCAATTGGGGTTCATCACCTCCGCCGCCGGACTCACGGAACTGGCCCTCAACAAGATCCGCATGCTCGAACAGCACCAGCAGCAGTTGGAGCAGATCGCCCACTACGACAGCCTCACCGGCTTGCCCAACCGGGTGTTGCTGGTCGATCGTCTCCGCCAAGCGATGGCGCAGACCAGCCGCCGTGGCGGGCGCATGGTCGTGGCCTATCTGGATCTGGATGGCTTCAAGGCCATCAATGAGACCCATGGCCATGCGGCAGGTGATCGGTTGCTGGTCGGTGTGGCGAAGAGACTGGCCCACGTCCTGCGCGCGGGCGACACCCTGGCGCGGCTGGGCGGTGATGAGTTTGCCGTCGTGTTCACCGATGTGCCGCCCTTCGAGGCCAGCTTGCCCTTGTTGCAAGACGTGCTGCGGGCCGCCGCCGAACCCCATCAGGAGCAGGGGCTGCGGTTACGGGTCTCGGCCAGTCTGGGGGCGAGCCTGTATCCGCAGGCCGAGCCGGTGGATGCCGATCAATTGCTGCGCCAGGCCGATCAGGCGATGTATCAGGCCAAGCTCACCGGTAAGAATCGTTATCATCTCTTCGATGAGGCCTATGACCGCCAATTGCGCGAGCACCATGAAGGCCGTGAAGGCATTCGCCACGCGCTCGCACGGCAAGAATTCGTCCTCTACTACCAGCCCAAGGTGGATATGCGCCACGGCAGGGTGATCGGCGCCGAGGCGCTGATCCGCTGGCAACACCCCGAGCGCGGCGTCTTGCCCCCAGGCGCGTTCTTGCCGCTCATCGCCAATGATCCGCTGATCGTGGCGCTGGGCGATTGGGTGATCGAGGCGGCGCTGGCGCAAGTCAGCGCCTGGCGTGCCGCCGGTCTGGTGCTGCCGGTCAGCGTCAATGTCGATGCCCTGCAACTGGCCCAGGCCGATTTCATCGCCAAACTGCGCGCGGCCTTGGCCCGTCATCCACAGGCACACCCCAGCGATCTGGAATTGGAAGTGCTGGAAACCAGCGCCCTGGAGGATATCGTCGCGGTCACCAAGACCCTGCGTGCCGTGCAGGCGTTGGGCCTGTCCTTGGCGCTGGATGACTTCGGCACCGGCTACTCCTCGCTGAGCTATCTGAAACGCCTGCCGGTCGAAACCATCAAGATCGATCAGAGCTTCGTGCGCGATATGCTCGATGACCCGGACGATCTGGCGATCCTCGAGGGCATCATCAGTCTGGCCGCCGCGTTTCGGCGTCAGGTCCTGGCCGAAGGCGTGGAGACCGCCGCCCACAGCGAACGTCTGCTGCAACTCGGCTGCACGCTCGGCCAGGGCTATGCG
Organism: Halochromatium salexigens; assembly: GCF_016653295.1. GTDB lineage: Bacteria > Pseudomonadota > Gammaproteobacteria > Chromatiales > Chromatiaceae > Lamprobacter > Lamprobacter salexigens. Next base: position 7,658 of record NZ_NHSF01000005.1, read on the forward strand.
ATCGCCCGCCCGATGCCGGCCGAGGATCTCTCGCGTTGGTGCGCGAGCCGGATGCCCAGCCCCTAGCCCCAGCGACGGGCAACGGTTAAGCTTGATCGTTTGGCCTTGCGACGGGTGCTGCTTCGCCCGGCGCGCCGTGCCACAGCGAACACTCAACGATGTACGACTATCATTGCACAACGGTCAAGCCAGGGCGCCTGTTCGGGCTCGGGGTCGGCCCGGGCGACCCCGAGCTGATCACCGTCAAGGCGCTGCGGCGACTGCGCGAATCGCAGGTGATCGCCTATTATGCCGGCCCGCACAAGCACGGCAATGCGCTCACCAGCGTCGAGTCCTGGCTGCGCGACGATCAGCAACGCCTGGCGCTGATCTATCCGGTCACCGGCCGCCCGCCGCCGCCGCCGTTCGACTACGAGGCCACCATGCGCGCCTTCTACGATGCCTGCGCCGAGCGCGTCGCCGAACAGCTCGGCGCCGGGCGCGATGTCGCCGCGCTGTGCGAGGGCGATCCGCTGTTCTACGGCTCTTTCATGTACCTGCATGATCGCCTCGCCGAGCGTTTCGAGACCGAGGTGGTGCCGGGCGTCTGCTCGGTGGTGGCCAGCGCCTCGGTGCTGCAAACGCCGCTGGTCTATCGCGACCAGACCTTCCTGGTGCTCGCCGGCACCCTGCCGGAGGCGGAGCTGGAGCGCTTGCTGGCCGAGACCCAGGCGGCGGCGATCATGAAACTCGGCAGCAACTTCGAGAAGGTCCGCCGGGTGCTCCTGCGGCTCGGGCTCGCTGAGCGCGCGCGCTATGTCGAGCGCGCGACCATGGCCGATGAGCAGATCCGCGCGCTGGCCGAGGTCGATCCGGCGCGGGTGCCCTATTTCTCGATGATCCTGGTGCCGGGCGAGCGGTGGCGGGGGGAATCGATCAGCGATGCAGACTAACCCGCACAGCCGCACACAGGCCAAACCGCGCGGCTGGCTGCGCGTGATCGGGCTCGGCCCCGGTGATCCGGCCCTGCTCGCCCCGGCCGCGCGCGCGGCGCTGAGCGAGGCCGAGGAGATCATCGGCTACCGCACCTATCTCCAGCTCGCGGGGCCGTTTCGCGACGATCAGCGCGTGCACGACTCCGACAACCGGGTCGAACTCGAGCGTGCCCGCCAGGCCTTCCAGCTCGCCGCCGCCGGGCGCCGCGTGGTCGTGGTCTCCTCCGGTGATCCCGGCGTCTTCGCCATGGCCACGGCGGTGATGGAGGCGTTGGAGCAGGCCGAGGACCCGGCTTGGCGACAGGTCGATCTGGACATCATCCCCGGCATCTCGGCCGCGCACGCCGCCGCCGCCCGCGTCGGCGCGCCGCTTGGGCACGACTTCTGCACCCTGTCGCTGTCGGACAACCTCAAGCCTTGGTCGGTGATCACCCGCCGCTTGCAGCTCGCCGCCGAGGCCGATCTGGTGATCGCGCTCTACAACCCGCGTTCACGCGCGCGAGCGCACCAGTTCAGCGAGGCGCTGGCGCTGTTGCGCGAGCAGCGCGCGCCCGAAACCGCGGTGATCCTGGGCCGCTCGATCGGCCGCGCCGACGAGCAAGTCATTGTCACGACCCTCGCCGAGATCGATCCCGCGCAGGTCGATATGCGCACGGTGGTGATCATCGGCTCGTCGCAGACCCGCGTCATCGACGCGACCGAAGGCCGGCGGTGGGTCTATACGCCGCGCTGGTATCCCGAAGAGCGTTAGTCGAGCCGCCGCGCCAGCCAGTTCAAAGCGCCATCGACATCGGCGCGGCTCGACAGCGCCGGGCGTTGCGGGCGCTGCCTGATCACCACCGGAATCCCCCGCTCGCGCGCGGCCACCAGCTTGGCCGCCGTCGCCTCCCCGCCGCTGTTCTTGCAGACGATGGCGTCGATGCGATGTGCGTCGAGCAATGCCCGCTCGCTGGCCAGGTCGAACGGACCACGGGCGAGCAGCAGCTCGGCCTGGGCGAAGGCGGGCAGTGGCTGTGGCGGGCTCACGCAGCGGATCAGGAAGTGGACCGCCGGCAGGCCAACGAAAGGCTGCAGATCCTGCCGCCCGACCGCGAGCAGCACGCGGCGCGCCCCGAGCTGCTGCAGCGTCGCGCACGCGGCCTCCCAATCATCGACCGCATGCCAGCCAGCGCCCGGTTCAGGCTGCCAGGCCGGGCGCTCCAGGCGCAGCAACGGCACGCCGAGCGCTTGGCAGGCCTCGGCCGCATGCCAGCCCATGGTCGCGGCGAATGGATGCGTGGCGTCGATCACGGCAGCGATGCGTTGCTCACGCAGATAGTCGATCAGTCCAGCGACCCCGCCGAAGCCGCCGATGCGGGTTTCTCCGGCCGCCAGCCGTGGGCTGCTGGTGCGACCGGCGAGCGAGCTGATCACGCGCCAGCGCGCGGTGGTTGGCGCGCTCAAGGCCTCGGCCAGCGCATAACCCTCGCTGGTGCCGCCAAGGATGAGAAGGGTCTGTCGCTCAGCCATCAGAGTCGCGCCTGTGCAGATAATGCTGGCGCTCCAGCGCATCGCGCCAGAGTGCGGCCAACCGATAGGGGCCATGTACCAGCTTGCTGTAGGGCAGCAGCAGGAATAGCGCCAGCACCAGCCCGAGGTGCAGGATCAGCAGCAGCGCCATGGCTGCGGTCTCGCGCCAGAGCAACAGCAGCAGCCCGCTGAGCGCAACCGCACCAAGCAGCCACAACAGCGCCTGAGTGGCGCTTTGGCTGTCGGGTGCGGTCGGCTGCGGATCAGCGCGCGCGCCGAGCCATCCAAGGCCGAGCACACCGGCCAGCATGAACAGCCCGCCCAGGCTGCCGAGCAACACCGGCGCACTCCAGAGGGGATACGGCGCCAGGCGACCCAGCAGATGATGATAGAGCGTCGCGGTCACGGTGGCGGCAACGCTGAGCAGGACGCCATACAAGAGTGCATGGTGCCAGCGCCGACGCCAGTGCGACGGGCGCGCGTCGAGATCGGCACAGCCGGGACCGCCCCCGTGCAGATGGCGCAGCGACAACGCCTCGCGCAGCGCGGTGGCAAGCGCTGGGAGTCGATCATCCCAAGCGGCGTCGGCAACCGCCTCGGCCGTGCCAGCGCTCGCCCGCCAGAAGCGGCGCAGCCCGACGCCGAGCGCCAGCAGCGACCAGCCCAGCGCGAGACCGGCGAGCAGCACCATCCAGCCCCAGGGCAGCACCTGATAGAAGGCCCCCGGGCCTTGGTGGACCGCCCACAGTCGCGCCACCGGCACCTCGATCAGCACCAGCGCCAGCAACGCCAGGGTCGTGATCAGCGAGGCCAACAGCGCTGCACGGTGCGGATGCGCGAACGATCGCACGAAGGGCTGTGGCCAGGCGTGCCTGGCGTAGCTCTCGGCACGGGTGCGCGCCAGCGCGCGCGGCAGATTGAGCGCGAATGGATGCGGCGGCGCGTACTGGCAGGCATAGAGGCAGCTACGGCAGTGATGGCAGAGATTGGCGAGCTGATCCCGGTCGCCGGCCGCGAGCAGCGGGCGGCGTTTTGCGGCGTCGAACACCGGGCAGAGACCATTGCAATAACCGCAGACGTTGCAGATGTGCAGCGCGCGTCGAGTCTCGGCCTCGCCAGTCCGCTGCGGCTGCTCGACGGCAGACCGCTGAGCGGACCAGGGCGCTGGGTCGACCTCAGCCAAGGACATCGCGCGCCGCCTCCTCCCCGGCCGCCCGTCCGGTCGCCAGCCCGATCATCAACGCCAAACCGGAGAGATAGCCGCGACTGAGCAGGTTCGGCGCCATCAGCATCCCGGCCGCGAACAGATTGTCGAGCGCTCCACCCTCGCGGAGACGCACGCGCAGCACCGCGTCGACCGCGACGCCGTGATAGGTGAAGGTGATCCCGGGGCGCATCGGATAGGCAAACAAGGGTGGCTCGAGCGGACGCACCGTCGCATTGTACGCGTTGAGCGTCTGCGTGAGTGCCGCGCCGGGAATGCCGAGCCGTTGTGCCAGCTCGGCCACGTCAGGGGCGCTGATCGGCGGATAAAACGACGGCGCTTCGAGCTGCAGCCCGCGCTGATCCAGGATCAGATAGCCGATCTGCCCTGGGAAGCCGGCGAGCCTTTGCCCCCACGCCGAGTAGCGCGTCGAGCCCGTCTCCGCGCCTTCGTCGTAGCGGCGCTGGCCGTCGCGGTCGACGACCATGCCGGCGTGCATCGAGCGCACGCGGGTGACGATGCCGCCATCATCGGCCGGTGAGCGGGCGTCGACCGCGACCAGATAGGCGGCGGCGGGATCGCCCGCCGCCGCGATGCCCTGGCTCAGCAGGCTGCGGAGCACGATGCTGGTGGCATGCGGGGTGCCACGGTTGATGAAGCCGTCGGCGCTCGCGCCCCAGTGTGTTCGCAGCCACGGCCGATCGGCTTGGGCTCCGCCTGAGCAAAGGATAGTGGCACCCGGATTGACTGTATGCACGCTGCCCTGTGCGCTCACGCCCTGTTCGCCTCCCCGCTCGCAGCCCTGAAGCGACACATCGACCGCTTGCACAGTCCGCCCATCGACCCGGAGCGCCTCGACACTGGCCCCATAGCGAATCACGACGCCCAGCCGGGCAGCGGCTGCGTAGAGGGCATTGAGCATGGTCTTGCCCCCGCCGAGCAGGAAGGCGGTCTTGCGCGAGCGCGGCAATCCACCGCCGGCGACTGGCTGCAACGGGACGCCGAGATCGGCGAGCCACTCGGGAAGATCGCGCGAGCGCTCGATCAGCACGCGCAACAAGGCCGGGTCCTGATCATTACCGGCGACCCTGGCTAGGTCGCGTCGGAACTCGGCCTCGGGATAAGGACCGGCCGAGAACGGCGACGGTCCTTCGTGCACATAGCGGAAGTTGCGCGAATGCCGGCTGTTGCCACCGCGCTCGCCAGCCGGCGCGCGCTCGAGCAGCAGCACCGAGGCGCCCGCGCGGCGCGCGGTGAGCGCGGCGCAGAGTGCCGCCGTGCCGCCACCGATGACCAGCACATCGGGCTGCAGGATCGCTGAACATACCGACGACAAACGCATTAGAGAGGTTGGTGGCTTGTCACATCCGCCAGAACAGGGCTTCGATTGTTTATTTTAATGAGAGTCGCTCTCATTTGTATTGCAAAAGCCTTCGAAGCCGGCTAGCATCGGGATTGAAGCGTCCATCCGTACCGCTGTCAGCAAGCCGCCAACATCGTCGCATCCACCGGAGGTGAACATGAGTCCACGCCTGCATACCCAGTCTCCCGAGAAGACATCCGGCGCCACTGCCGCCGCGACGGAACGCCGTCTGCAGAGCAATCAGCTGCTACAAGGCAGCCGCCGAGTGGTGATCGAGCACGGCGATGCCAGCTACACCCTGCTGCTGACCCGCAATGACAAACTGATCCTCGTCAAATAGCCACTCAGGCAGGCCTCACTGCTCGCGGCGGACTTGCCCTGGCACAGCCAGGCAAGTCCAGGCTAGACCCAGTCCAGTCAGACCCAGCAGCCTCCACCATGGTCACGGGCATCGAGCCTGCGGCTATCGGCAGCCGCAGCCACGAGCAGGACAGCCTAGCCCGAGCGGACGCGTCGACGCCGCCCTTCGCTTAAGCGCTGCCGCCGCAGGACCAGCGTGAAGATGGGCCCGGAGATCGCGTAGCTGAACGCCATCAAAAACAGCAACACCGGTGGGTCGAGGACCACCAACGCGAAGCCGAGCATCAGCAGCACGACGAACATGAAGGGCACGCGTCCCTGCAGGTCCAGCACCTTGAAGCTGTGGTAACGGAAATTGCTCACCATGAGCAAGCCGCCGCAGGCCGTGAGTAGCGCCATGAGCAGGCTGACACTCGCGCCGCTGATGCCATTATCCGTCCCGATCCAGACCGCACCGGCGATGATCGCCGCCGCAGCCGGGCTCGGCAAGCCCTGGAACCAGCGCTTGTCGGCGATCCCGACCTGGGTGTTGAACCTGGCCAGCCGCAGCGCCGACGCCGCCGTATAGATGAAGGCGGCGAGCCACCCGAGCTTGCCTAGCCCGGACAGCGCCCACTCATAGGCGACCAGCGCCGGCGCCACGCCGAAGGCGACCATATCCGAGAGACTGTCATACTCCGCGCCGAAATCGCTCTGCGTGTGCGTGATGCGCGCGATGCGCCCATCGAAGCCATCGAGCACCATGGCCGCGAAGATGCCCAGGGCGGCGGCCTCGAACTGCCCTGCATTGGCCGACAGGACCGCGTAGAATCCCGCGAACAGGGCGGCGGTCGTGAACAGATTGGGCAGCAGATAGATGCCGCGATGACGGCCAGCGGGGGACGTCGGGGTGGATGGATCAATCGGGTCGGAATCGAAATCGGAATCAGCCATAAGGTTCGGCACTTGCAGAGGCCCAGCGGTCGCGTTGGGCTCACGGCCAGTATAGACGTCCGCCCTTGCACAATTGAAGGGCCTGGGCCAGTCGCAATTCTTCGCTTGGAGCTGAGTAGCAAGACGCGTTCTAATGGCGCGCGGCGATCGAGCCGGACTGAAGCCGGACTGACCGAGGTCCATCCGCGGGCACTCAACACAGGGGCCAACCATGCAGAGACAACGACCCGACCTACCCAGCACCGACAAGCGCTGGAAGCTGGTCAACGCCACCATGCGGCGCAATGGCTATGCCGAGCATGCGCTGATCGAAGCCCTCCACAGTGTGCAGGATGCCTTCGGCTTCCTCGACACCGACGCCATGACCTTCGTCGCCGATTCGCTCGACCTGCCGCTGAGCAAAGTCTATGGGGTCGCGACCTTCTACCACCTGTTCATGCTCAAGCCCCAGGGCCGGCATACCTGCGTGGTCTGTACCGGCACGGCCTGCTACATCAAGGGGGCCGGAGCCTTGATCGAAGGCATCGAACAGCGTTTCGGCGTCAACCCCGGCGAGACCACCGAGGACAAGTCCCTGTCGGTGATGACCGCGCGCTGCGTGGGCGCTTGTGGCCTCGCGCCGGCGGTGGTGATCGATGGCAACGTGATCGGCAAGCTCGGCACCGACAAATTGGTCGAGCGTATCGAGGAGGAGACCCGCGAATGAACCTCGACGAACTCGACGAACTAGCCCGCAGCTATACCGAGGAGGCCGCTGATGTGGCCCAAGAGGTGCGCGTGTGCATGGCCGCGAGCTGCCAATCCACCGGCGCGCAACCGGTATTGGATGCGCTGCACGAGGCGCGCGAGGCCAAGGGCGCCGACAACTGCCGCGTCAAGGGTGTCGGCTGCATGGGCCTGTGCTCGGCCGGGCCTTTGGTGAGCGTCGGTGAGCGCGATGCCGACCTCAACGCCTCCAACATCTACCGCGAGGTGAGTGCCGATCATGCCGAGGCCCTGATCGAGGCGACCCAGGACCCGGCGGCCGCCGAGGCGAGGCTCGCCGCGCTGCACTGCCCGAGCGACCTGCCCTTCTTCGCGCGCCAGCACAAGATCGTGTTGGAACACGCCGGCGTGATCGATCCCGATAGCTTCAAGGGCTATGTCGCCGTTGGTGGCTATCGCGCCATGGTGCAGGCGCTCTCCGAGATGACCCCTGCCGAGGTCATCGCCGAGATCACCACCAGCGGCCTGCGTGGTCGCGGCGGCGGCGGCTATCCAACCGGCCTCAAATGGTCGACGGTGGCGAAGATGCCGGACGAGCAGAAGTACGTCATCTGCAACGCCGACGAGGGTGATCCAGGCGCCTTCATGGACCGCGCGATCCTCGAATCGGACCCGCATCGCCTGCTCGAAGGCATGGCCATCGCCGCCTACGCGATCGGCGCCAACAAGGGCTACATCTATGTGCGCGCCGAGTACCCGCTCGCGGTCGAGCGCCTGAAGAACGCGATCCGCAAGGCCAAGCGCCAGGGCTTCCTCGGCCATCATATCTGCGAGACGCAGTTCAATTTCGATGTCGAGATCCGCCTCGGCGCCGGCGCCTTCGTCTGTGGCGAGGAGACCGCGCTCATGGCCTCGATCGAAGGCGGTCGCGGCCAGCCCCGCCCGCGCCCCCCTTATCCGGCCGAATCCGGCCTGTTCGGGCGGCCCACGCTGATCAACAACGTCGAGACCTATGCCAACATCGCCCCCATCGTCAACGAGGGCGGCGACTGGTTCGCCGGCATCGGCACCGAACGCTCCAAGGGCACCAAGGTCTTCGCGCTCGCCGGCACCATCGAGAATACCGGGCTGATCGAGGTGCCGATGGGCACCCGCCTGCGCGACATCATCGAGGTGATCGGCGGTGGCATCCCCGATGGCAAGGCGTTCAAGGCGGTACAAACCGGTGGTCCCTCGGGCGGCTGCGTGCCGGCCGAGCATCTCGACATCGGCGTCGATTACGACAGCCTCAAGACGCTCGGCACCATGATGGGCTCGGGCGGCATGATCGTCATGGACGAGACCTCGAACATGGTCGATGTCGCGCGCTTCTTCATGGAGTTCTGCATGGACGAGTCCTGCGGTAAGTGCGTGCCCTGTCGCACCGGCACCCAGCAGATGCACGCCTTACTGGACAAGATCGCCAAGTCCACTGCCACGCGGGGCGATCTGGCGCTGCTCGAGGAACTGTGCGATGTGGTGCAGGCGACCAGCCTGTGCGGACTCGGCCAAAGCGCGCCGAATCCGGTCATGAGCACGCTGCGCTACTTCCGCGCCGAGTACGAGGACAAGCTCGCCGGCTGTTGACTCAGTTGATCGGTTTGGGCGGTTGCAGCTTGAACATAGGCTGGCTGTTCGGTCCACTACTATGCAAGCCAGGATCCAAGGCGCGATCGGACAGGGTTGGGCGAATCCGCAAGCGCAGTCGAGGAGGTTGGATCAGGCGCGAACCGCGAGCCGGTTCGCTCGCCTTAGCCATCGCTGGCGTGAGGCTGATCCCCGTCATTGCCCGTGCTTCCTGCGAATGCGGGGCGATGTCTTTTCTGCGCAGATAGGTCGTCAGCACCCGGTAGGTATAGCGTTGCGTCTCCGGATAAGTGATGAATCCATTATGACGGCTCAACGCGCCCTCGCCGGCGTTATAGGCCATCACCGCCTTACCAATTCCGAATTGCCCGAGCAGCCGTTTCAGATGCCTAACGCCAGTGCGGACATTGATTTCCGGGTCGAACAGCGCCTCGATCGAGTGGACCCCATAGTCGGCCGCCGTCTCTGGCATGACCTGCATCAACCCGACCGCACCTACTCGAGACACGGCATGGGGATCATAGCCAGACTCCGCAATCACCACGGCATCGACGAGATCAACCTCAACACCGTACTGTTTGGCCGTGCGCTCCACCAAGGCCTTGAGCGCCGCGCGACTGGGCACGGCCCCGGCGGGAGGCGTCGGCAAAGGGGACGCGGCCGAACCATCGTCGGTGGCCGCCTTCGCCTGCGCGAGACCGGCAACGGCAACGCTCGCGGCGAGGCCGATGACAACGATGAGCATCAGATTGGTAACAAACCATCGCATTGCAGCATACCCTAAGGATGATGAGAAATAGCATCAGCAGCCACCTATGACCGGCGATCGCGCACTGGCAGCGAGGGCAGCGATGCTGCGATACTTCACCGTCGATCATACAGGCTGTGATGGCACGACCCTAGCACTCACGGCAACGCCGAGCATCGCCTTTGGGGGTTGTCACAACCTTGGCGAGCGATCCTCGCTTAGCCAGACCAACGAGACGCCCGGCCCTGACGCATAGCGCACGATACGCACGATGAGCGACAAGATCCCAAATGGAACCATCGCCGAGGTGCAGGGCCAGCGCCGCATCCATTACGACGGTTACTGGATCAAATACTATGAGCCACCGCCGGAAACCTTAGCCGCTAAGAAAGCCTTGATCGAGGCCTTGACCCGCCGCCTGTTCAATCACGTTGAGCACGGCATCAACATCCCCGGCATCCGGCTCGCCGAAGCGCGCGCCGCCTATGAGGCCGAAACCAACCCAGAGCGCAAGCGGGTCAACGGTGCGATGCTCGCCGGTGCGCTGTTTAACCGCGCCGCGACCATCTTCACCAAACTGGTCGAACTGCAGGCCGACGGCGTTGAGATCGAGCCCGACGACGCGCTCATGCGCGAATGCGGCGACTACCTGCTCGAAGCCCTGGATCTCGGCCACATGGTGCGCCATCGCGGCGGCGACGAGGGCATCGACGAACTCTGGGGTGAACCATTCAAGGCCTTCAGCCAGCCGATCTCGGCCTTCTATGAGAGCCGCTACCTCAAGATCGCGATGACCATGCGCGATGTCGATCGCATCACCGCCACCTTGACCACCACGTTCGAGGGCAGCACCCAGGTGAGCGGGTTGGCGCCACTGCTGGCCGAGCTGAGCGAGTCCGCCAAGCGCAAATGCGAGATCCTGCGGACCGATCCAGCCATCTTCGATGTCTGGCCAGCCTTCGTCGTCGCTGGCGATGGCCTGCGCAATATCCAACCCAACCTGCCGCCGGCGCCCTCGGCGGCCGAGGTCCACGAAGCTCAAGAAGGCAATCGCATCCTAAAGTCCAGCACCGCCCTCGTAAGCCACATGGTTCGCGCTCGCGCACCGATGCCTAAGAGTTGCCGCGAACTCATCGATACCTGCCATCAATTCCGACGCGCCTTCATCGAGCCGCGGCTGCGCCGGGAACAGCAGTCCGGCTCACCCGGTTAAGCGCACCAGCGGCCTGGCCTGCTGGCGCAGGCGTTCTGCCGCGAGTTGAAGCAGCGTTGCCTCAACGCCGAGTCGCACTACTCCAGAACCAACTTGCGCCCAAACGGGTGGCGGGCATTCGCATTACTCGCGGGCACAGCCCAGATCACCGGATAGCAGGGCTTGTACTCGGCGGGGCCGTCAAGATCAGTGAGAAAGACGGCGATGTCGGGGGCATGGCGCTCGGCCTCGCGCAGCAGCGGGCTGAAGTCAGTACCGCCACCGCCATCGAAGGCAAGCTCACGCAGGTTGGAGCAACCTGGCTCGAACTGGGCAACACCGCTGACGCGCTCATCACCGGCGACGATGGTGAGACCGGCCTCGAGACGGCGGCTGATGGCCTCGATTTCGCAGGCGAAACGCTCGAGCAACGGCGGATCGATCGATCCCGAGAGGTCGACCATGACGACCAAGCGCGGCACCGCACGCGAGGCGGTGCGGCCCGGCTCCCAGGGTAGCCGCCGACCGCTTGGGGTGCGGCCCTGGTTGGCCAGGTAGGAGCGCGCGGGACGTGACCAGGATTGATCCGGTGTACGTGCCAGGCCACGTGTGAGCAGCGTGCGCAGCAGATGCTCCCAGGGCGTGCGCACCTTGGGCAGGTCGGCGATCAGCTCGCGCAGCATCGAGTGAGCGCCATCGCCAGCATGGGCGCGGATTAGCCGCTCGCGCCATTCGCGCGCCTGTTCGGCTTCTTGCTCGGGGCGTAGCTCATCGTTGGCCGGGAGCAGGTCGCGGGGCGTCTCGGCGCCGAGCCAGCGCGCGCGGCTAGCGCGAGCACCATCCTCGCGGGAAGCGTTACGGTCGGCATCGGGCTGCGCGCTCTGCTGGACTGGCCGCTGCATGGCCTGCTGTGCCGACCCTTGCGCCTCCTGTACGCTGTCACGACCCGCGCGGCCACTTTGCTGCCCGCTGTTGCCATCTCGCCGGGGGTTGGCGCGGGGTTGATCGCCGCTGCCCGCGAGCAGGCGCGGGCGACGGTCATCGATGGCGCGGTAGAGCCTCTCAAGATCCCATTCCAGCAGCGCGGCCGCCGGGCGCTGCTGGTCGCGATTCAGGGTGCTGGCGAGCAGGCCTTCCAAGGTCATTGCCGTGCTCGGTAGCTCCAACCAGGCGAGATGGCCAAGGGTGCTGTTGACGATAGCATCGGCGCAGAGGTTGAACAACGCCGGGTCGATCTCACCGAGCAGCCGCTCGAGCGCCCTCGCTCGCTGCACGTGCTGCAGCGCAACATGCAGCACCTGGTGTGCAACCTGGCCGATCTGCAGCGGCAGGCTGAGCGCCTCAAAGGCGGGCATATAGAAGATGGTGCGGCCATCGTTGGCCGCGCTGAGCAGTGCCCCCGTCTCGGCGCCAGCGGACGTCCCAGGATCATGCCTAACACCAACCGGCAGCACCTCGACATCCTGATGCCGAATCCAGAGCGCCAGGCCACCGGTCGAGGGGGCATATTCGACCATCTTTTGGATCGCGCGAGTGCCGCGGTGAGTATGAAGAGAGGCTTGCATCGGCGGCGATCGAATCTCGAACGGTTTGTTGACAACGTTGGCCTAGCGCGGCGACCCAGCGGGGCTCGATCGACACTGCTACGTTAGGGGCTGCGGTCTCGCTTGAGTACGGTCTTCGCGTGCAGCACGCTAGCCACTCAGTCCAGCCTGCTCGCGCGCTTCGCTGTAGCGCCGATAAGCGGCACTATCGAGGACCACCCCTTCAAGGCCATTCGCCAACGCCTTCTCCAACAGCAGCTCCATCGCTAAAGTCTGCGCCTCGCGGATCGGCAGCGGCTCGCGGGCCGGAGCATCCGGCAACTGCTCGATGATCGCGAGCGCACGCGCCATACGCTCGCGATCACTGGCCGCAGCCAAGAGCGCGTAGATCATGCCGTAGAGCGCATCCAGATTGCTCGGCAGCAAGGCGGCGGTGGCTTCGCCGGGCTCGGCCTCGAGCAATGCGATCACATCGACCCCGGCTTTGATCTCTTTGAGCACACCGAAGAACTCAGCGGCGTTGGCCGCACCGATGCGCCCCTGCACGAAGACCCGCTTGGCCTGCTCCGAGAGACCGGAACGGATGACGTTGGAGATGTCTTCCCAACCGCGCGGGCTAGCGCCGATCAGGTGATCATTGGCGAGCTGGGTCTGGGTATCGTCGAGCTTGTCTGGCCGCACCTTGAGGTAGGCCATCACCTCGGGCGCGAAGCCGCTCGCGACCGCGTGGCCGAGAAAGGCATCGATCACGGTCTGGACGTTGAAGTGGAACATCCGGTCGGCGAGCGCGGTGCCCATGTCGTGGCTGACCGCGCCATGGAAGCTAGCGTTGCCGGCCGCGACCACCTGCCAGCCCTCCGGCAGCCGATAATGGCCAACGCGGCGGTCGAGGATCAGCGAATAGGCGGAGATCTGCAGCCGCTGATCGGCCGCAGTCAGCTCATCAAGGAACAGGATGCCCTCGGGCTGATCGGCGGTCGGCAGGAATTCGGGCGGGAACCAGACCGTCTTGCCCTGGGTGTCATCGGCGTAGATCGCCCCCCGGATGTCGACCGGCTCGATGGTGGTCAGGCGCAGATCGATCAACGGCACGCCGAAGTGATCGGCGACCTGACGCACGATCGACGACTTCCCGACACCGCGCGTACCCCAGAGCATCGAGGCGCGATGGCGCAGGAGCGGGTCAGCGTATTGTTCGATCAGGGCCTGTTTAGCGGCGGCGATGGAAACCGGCGGGATATTCATCCGGCCTCGACGCCCTGCACGGATGGATTGCTCATGCGCCCTTTGCTGTCATCGATGATCCAGTCGTGGCCGATCAGTCGCCGCGGAAGTGGCGGGATCTCGATCACCGGCAGCTCGCGCATCGCGAAGATGCCGATCATCAGCAGCGGCGGGGCATGAAAGATGAACATCCGCACCAAGGAGGCGCTCTCGAGCGAGAGCAATTGGATCAGCGGCGCGGTGCCAAGCAGGCTGAGGCCGATCAGCATCGGGATCGCGCGCTGGAAGGTGACCCGCCAGCGTGCGGATTGCCAACGCGCATGGAATTCCCCCGGATCGCTGCGCAAGGTCTTGGCGAGATGCGGTACCGCCTCGGCCAGCTTGGCCTCGATATCGCGCGTGCGCTCCGGCTCGTCGGCGGCAATGCGCACGCTGCCGCGCCAGAACCGACCCAGCGGCCGCATCGGGCGCCATTTCCAGTCCAGGACGGCGAATAGATCAGCCGGCACGCGCAAGCGTTGGTCATTCTTGGCTCGTAGTTCGACATCGGCCGGCATCTTACGGCCGGTCTTGGCGTTCAGGTTCAGGCAGACGCCCTCGACCTGGGCCTCGGCCTTCTCTAGCCGTAAGCGCCAATGAGCGGATGACTGCTCGCTGGCCGCGATCGGCTGTAACCGGTAACTGCGCGCGATATGGATGCCCTCGGCGGCAACGATCTGGCGACCCACTTCAATGGCCTCGACCTGTTCCAGCAACACGCCGGGATCGGTGCCCTCGATCTCCAGCGTCGAACTCAGCCCAGCGCCATCACTGAGAACGCGCCGAAGATGGAAATGCTCGGGCTCGGGGTTATCGAGCATCAGGGTCTCGGTGATCGACTCGCCGGCGCTCGGCAGATCGGGATGCTGGATCGGCTTAAACCGCAGCCGACGTTGGGCGCGATCACTGGCAGTGAGATCGACTTGGTGTCCACGTTGGCTGAAGGGAGCGACCAGGCCGAGAATGGCATGATGGGTGAGCGGGACCAGCCCGAAAGACTCGGCCTGGGGCACGGTCGAAGTCGATGGTGAAGGGGTATAAGCGACGCGAACCATAACAGTCAGCTCGATCGTGATGGAGATTACAGGGCGATGACGATACACGGCTTCAGCCGCGGCGGCATCCCCCGTTTATCCCTGAAGAGGCTGGGGATTTTCCGAGCACTCGAGGAAATTTCCTCGCCGATGTTTCAGGGCGTCGTCCTCAAGGCCAAGCCGCCCAATCGGCCAATGGCGCGAGATTCACGGCCATGTTCGAGCGCGCCCCGTGGCGGGCGTTGAGCCCGTAGACGACGCTGTGCACGCCGACCACACGCCCCTCATGGAGGACAGGACCTCCGGAGTCGCCGGGGCAGAGCGAGGGGGCTTGGGCGGAGCGCTGACCCGCTTGGGTGTAGAAATTGACCGCGTCGACCCGAATGACGGCCGACGATGCCGAGCGGCGCACGGCTGGAAACTCTGGGTTGGAACGATCGCCGGAACCAGCACGGGCGCGTCCCAGAGCGGCACAACCGAAGCCAACCAGTTCAACCTCGGCACCGGCCTGCAACGGCGTGAAATCCACCGCGCGGGTCGGGATCGACGGGGTCGCCGTTCGCAATCGCAATAAGGCGATATCGGGATAACGCGCGGCGAAATGATGGCGCATGCGCAGCCCCTGCTGGAGGGTTGCCGTCGGCAGTGCCGATGCCCCGTCGCCCAGCTCGGCGAGACGCTGCCGACGGTAGTCAGCGAACTTCGCGAGCCCCTCCTGGTAGGCCTCGGGCAACAGGGTCTCCGCGACGACCACGGTGAGCGCATCGGTTCCGCACTCCTGGCGGTAGGCATTGTTCAGCTGGACCGAACCTCCCGGTTGAAAGGCCGGCCGGAGCGAGCCCGAACCAGCATCGACAACGCAATGCGCCGCCGTGAGCAGGGTATGCGAGTCGATCTTCACCGCGCTGCAGCTTGCCACCTGGTCGCTGCGCAGCGTCAGCACCGCAGGATGACGTTGCTCGCTGTCCGGCTCACCACCGCTCAGCGCAAAAGCCCCGGGTGTCGCCAGGAGCCATAGGAGTATCATCAAGCGCACGATGACTTGCACACAACCGAGGCCAGTCAGGTAGACTGGAACTGTAGACGGTCTACTTTCACTCATGGGCGGAAGGGAATCATCCAGGTTGATGGGATGCACAGAGCCGCTAATACTTTTGACCATCACCACCTCTTGGGTTTGTGTTGCCCTCATGTGATCTCGCCGTGCGCCTGATGGTTTGCTCAAACACCCACACTCGGACGCGGCGCGCGCGGCTCACCCGATTCGCGCGTTGGGGGCTGATCGCTATCGTTGCCTGGCAGTCGGGCATGTCCTCGGCTCAGCAGATCATCGTCAATCCCGATGTCGGCGTCGTCGCCATCGATCGCAACCGCGCTCGCCTGATCTTCACCATGCGTGTCAATCAATGGGGCGACAAGCAGCCGGTGACCGTCTTCGTGCTACCAGATGATGCATCCCTGCATCAAGTCTTCGCCAAGAGCGCGCTAGGCGTCTACCCTTACCAGCTCAGGCGCACCTGGGACCGACAGGTCTTCTCCGGCACCGGCCAAGCACCCGTGCAGGTCGCCAACGAGCAGGAGATGATCGAGCGCGTGCGCCAAACCACGGGCGCCATCGGCTACATCAGCGACCGCCCGGATGCCACCGGGGTCAAGACCGTCAAGGTCGAATAACCATGGACAGATCGCGCGCCCTGCTCGCCCTCCTCAGCCTTTTGCTGCTCAGCCGTGGTGCTGCCGCAGAGCTAGCGTTGCCGAGCGGGCTGCAGCTCCATGGCTTCGCCAGCCAGGGCGCGGTCCACACCAGTAGCAACCGTTTTCATGGCGACAGCCCGGAAACTTCCCTCGATTTTACCGAGATCGGCCTGAACGCCTCGTGGCGCCTGAGCCCAAGGCTGCTGCTTGCCGGACAGGTGCTGTCACGCCGCGCGGGCGACATGAGCGATGGCTGGCCCAAGGTCGATTTTGCCCTGGCCGATATCAACTTGTTCATGCAAGACAGCCATCGGGCCGGCATGCGCCTCGGGCGGCTGAAGAACCGCCTCGGCCTTTACAACGAGACCCGCGATGTGCCGTTCACCCATCCGGGCATCTTCCTGCCCCAGGTGGTCTACTTCGATAAGGTGCGCAACCTGGTGCTTGCGACCGATGGCATCCAGTTGCACGGCGAACTCTACCAGCCTTTCGGAACGCTGTCGGCCACCCTCGCGACCGGACGGCCGGTCGTCGACGAGAATGTCGAGGCGGCGTTGTTGCGGGGCCAGATCCCAGGGGCCATCGAGCCGCGCGAGAACAGTTGGCTCGCAAGCCTGTGGTTCCATTCACCGGCTGAGCGCATCAAGGTCGGGCTCAGCGGCGCGGCGATCGCGTTGCGGCAAGATTGGAATCTAACGCGTGCGCATCCGCGCATCGATCTCACCTACTGGATCGCCTCGGCTCAGTACAATGCCGAGCGTTGGAGCCTCTCGACCGAATACATGGGGTTGCCTTTCCGGGGACGCGATTTCCAACCCGTGCGTCCAGATCTGAATCAGACTTCCGAGGGCTATTACGCGCAGCTGACCTATCGTCTGCGCCAGCCGCTCGAGCTGATGCTGCGCTACGAGGAAGGCTTCGCCAACCGTGATGATCGCGATGGTCGAACACTCGAACGCCAGACCCAGGGCCTGATCCCCGAGCATGCAGGCTCCTCGCGCATCCTGAGTCTCGGGCTGCGCTGGGATGTCTCGCGGCATTGGATGCTGCGGACTGAATATCAGCGGCATATCGGTAGCTTCATTCTCTCCGAGATCGAGAACCCAAATCTGCTCGAGCATGATAAACACTGGGATCTCTTTGCCGTGCAAGCCGCCTTCCGCTTCTGAGCGCGGATTGTCGCGTGACTGATCGACCCGCATTCCACCAACGCCGCGGGCGACCTTTCCTCGGTCTGCGGTGGAAGGTACTGATCGGCATCAGCCTGCCCTTGGCTGCGGTGATCATCTCCCTGACCCTCTACGCGCATGAAATCCTGATCGGTCAGTTCGAGCGCCATCAAGGCCAGCTCCGCCAGCGCCAGGTTGCGCACTTCTCAAGCCTGCTTGCGGACCGCTATCAGCAAATGTCGCGGCTAGCCAGCCTGGTGCCACGCCTGACTCATGACAACGATGATCAAAGCGTTGTCGAACACCTACGGCATGTGCTGGAGATCGACGGCGGGACGCTCGATCTGGAGTGGGATATTCGCTCGGTGCACTGGATTCCCTTGAGCGGGCGGCCCGTCGCGCTCTGGCCGCCGGAAAGCCAAGCACTGCCGAGGCTACTCGTGCGCGAGGTCCAAAGGCAGCCGGAAAAGGTGGTTGAGCGGCTGCTGTGCGAGCAAGAGGCCTGCCTGCAATACTTGGCGTCACCGGTGTTGTGGCGTGGCGAAACAGCCGGCAGCCTCGTCTTAGGCCGCACCATGGCGAGCCTGCTTTTGGCCTTCAGGGACATCACCCAGGCCGATCTCGTGCTCGCCACCCTAGCCGACGACCCACCTTCAATGGGCGCGCAACCCCAATTCCTCGGCGCAACCCAGGCTGAACAGATGCTTCCTTTGCTGCGCTCCGTGCCCGCCGCATCCTTGCTCGCCAGCAGTCCCAGCGAGCCCTTATCGGTCGAACTCGGTCAGGATTGGTACCAGGTGTTCCGCATCGCCCCGGACGCCAAGGGGCTGATCGGCTTCATCATCAACCAGACCACGGATGACCAGCGCGCGATCGCCAGTCTATCGCAAAACAGCCTGATCATCGGCCTGCTCGCCCTCATCGTGGCCGAGATCCTGCTGCTGCTCATCATGCAGGGGCCCGTTACCCGTATCCACAAGCTGTCTCAACTCCTGCCACTGCTCGCCGAGAACCGCTTCAACATCTTAGCCGAGCGCCTGCCAAGGGCGCGGCATCTGGTGGGATTGCGCGATGAAATCGATGAAACCATCGAGGTCGCCAACACCCTCAACCAGCGCATGGCGCAGATGCAGGAAGAACGCCAAGCAGCACAACGCAAACTCCAATGGCTGGCCAATCACGACTCCTTGACCCAGCTACTCAATCGCCGTGGCTTCGACCATGCGCTGACCCACGCCATCGAGCAGGCAGAGCGCGACGGCACTCGCGGTGCGCTCTTGTTTATCGACCTCGACAACTTCAAGGATGTCAACGACACCAGTGGGCATCAGATCGGCGATCGCTTACTCAAGCGGATGGGTATGAAGCTCTCGGCCACGCTCGGGGAAGGCGTCCAGGTCGGACGCCTTGGTGGTGATGAGTTCGCCGTACTGCTGACCGAAGCCGAGACTGTCGCCATCAGCCAATTCGCCAACCAGCTTCTCGTGTGGATCAAATCAATCACCGTGCGGGCTGGCGCCCGCTGCCATCAAGTCACCGCCAGCATCGGCATCGCCCTCTTCCCCGATCATGGCGACGATACCGAGACAGTGATGGCCAATGCGGACCTGGCCATGTACCAAGCCAAGACGCATCAGCATCGTCACTATCACTTCTACTCCGAGCACGACAAGGCTCGGGCGCTGGCCAATGCACGCGTACTTTGGGGGCGCGAAATCACCGAGGCCCTGAACGCCAGTCGGCTCCAGCTTTACTATCAGCCTCTGCTGGAGCTATCGACACGACGCATCTGGCGTGCCGAGGGTCTGTTGCGCATCAACCTCGTCGACGGGCGTTTGGCGTTCCCGGATGAATTCATCCCCATCGCCGAACGGAGCGCATTGATCAATGCCATTGACCGTTGGGTCATCACCGAGGCCATTCGCCTGCTCGCCGAGAATTCGCACCTATCCCTCTCCGTCAACCTTTCAGCGAAAGCATTGGCAGATACCAGCCTCGATGCCGACCTTGCTCGCCTGTTGCAATCGGCGTGCGTTGACCCGTCACGTTTGACGCTCGAGATCACCGAGACGGTCGCGATCGAGAACATCGGCGGTGCTGTTACTCGCATGAAGAGTATTCGCGCGCTCGGCTGTCACTTCGCGCTCGATGACTTCGGCAGCGGTTTTGCGTCTTACGCCTATCTCAAGGAGCTGCCGGTGGACGATGTGAAGATCGATGGCAGCATGATCCGCAATCTCGATCAGAGCGTGGAAGATCGGATCTTCGTCAAGGCCGTCGTCGAGATGGCGCATAACATGAACAAAAGGGTGGTGGCCGAATTCGTCGACTCAGAGGTTATCCTCGAGATCCTGCATGACATCGGGGTCGATTTTGCCCAAGGCTACTTCATCGGGCGCCCACTGCCGCATCCGCCGGCACCGTTCACCCATGATGAGCCTAGCTAGCCAGGCGATTAACGGTCAGGGGGCCGTGCGGATCGCAGCTCGAATGCGGGCGATCAGCGCGCTCAGTTCGGCGTCGGCGGGAACGGCTTGGCCGATGAGCCAATCCTGCAGGATCTGATCTGGCATACCGAGCAAACGCTCGAAAGCGCGGCGCGCATCGCCATCGAGTTCAGCATAGCCATGCTGCAGGAAGTGGTTGAGCAGGAGATCCAGCTCAAGCATGCCGCGCCGGCATTGCCACTGCAGGCGTTTGATCTCGCGCTCGGTGGCCGAATCGGCGCCTGATTCAGCTCGGGCTGGGCCTGGATCGGCGGGGCTTGGACCAGCGCGCTGGTCTGTGATACTTGCGGGGGCGTCATTCACACCGATTGCTCGAGCATCAGCTCTTTGATCTTGCCGATGGCCCGGGTCGGATTCAGCCCCTTCGGACAGACCTCGACGCAGTTCATGATGCTGTGGCAGCGGAACAGCTTGTACGGGCCTTCCAGCGCATCCAACCGCTCCTCGGTGGCCTGATCGCGGCTGTCGGCGAGGAAACGCCAGGATTGCAGCAGCGCCGCCGGGCCATGGAACTTGTCCGGGTTCCACCAGAACGACGGGCAGGCGGTCGAGCAGCAGCCGCAGAGGATGCACTCATAGAGCCCGTCGAGCTTGTCGCGATCCTCGGGCGACTGGCGGATCTCCTGCTCGGGCAAGGGATCCTTGCGGATCAGATAGGGCTCGACCGCGCGATATTGCTCGTAGAACTGGGTCATGTCGACGACCAGATCGCGGATCACTGGCCGCCCCGGCAGCGGGCGCACCTGGATCGGCTGGTTCAGCTCGGCGATCGGCGTGATGCAGGCCAGGCAGTTGGTGCCATTGAGGTTGACTCCATCGGAGCCACAGACGCCCTCGCCACAGGAATGGCGAAAGGCGAAGGTCTCGTCTTGCGCCTTGATCGCCAGCAGCGCCTCGCGCAGCATCATGCCGGGCGGTGCCTCGACCTCGAAGGTCTGCATAAAGGGCTTGGCGTCGGACGCGGCCGGGCGCGACTCGGCGTCGCGGTCGGGCTGGTAGCGGTAGACGGAAAGGCGTATCGCGGTCATGGGCGTCTCGCTCTAGTACACCCGCGGCTTGGGCGGGAAGGAGTCGACCGTCAGCGGTTTGGTCCGCACCGGTTTGTAGTCCATGCGATCATCCTCGCGCTGGTAAAGACTGTGCTTCATCCAACGCTCGTCGTCGCGCTGCGGATAATCGACACGCGAATGCGCGCCGCGGCTCTCATCGCGATGCAAGGCCGACATCAAGGTCGCCATGCCAACGTCGACCAAGTTATCGAGTTCCAGCGCCTCGATGCGGGCGGTGTTGAAGGTCTGGCTATGATCACGCAGACGCACGCCCTCGACGCGCTCGCGCAAAGCCTTTAGCTTCTCGACGCCTTCGGCCATGGTCGCCTGATCGCGGAACACCCCGCAGTGGTCCTCCATCAGGCGGCGCAGCTCGGCCTTCACATCGGCGACGCGCTCGCCCTCGCCCTGGCGCTCCCAGCGCGCCAAGCGCGCGATTGCCGGCTCGAGGTGCGCATCGCGCATCGGCCGATGATTCGGGTTCTCGGCGACATAGCTCAGGATGTCGGTGCCGGCGGCACGGCCGAACACCAGGATGTCGAGCAGCGAATTGCCGCCGAGCCGATTGGCCCCATGCACCGAGACGCAGGCGCACTCGCCGGCCGCGTAGAGCCCGGGCACCACCTCTTCCGGACCATGGCGGGCCGGCGCGACCACGCGCGCATGGCGATCGGTGGGGATGCCGCCCATCGCGTAGTGCGCGGTCGGGAACACCGGTATCGGTGCCTTGGCCGGGTCGATGCCGAGGAAGACGCGGCAGATGTCGGTGATGCCGGGCAGGCGCTGATGGACCACATCGGCGCCGAGGTGATCGACCTTGAGCAGCACGTAATCCTGGTTCGGCCCGCAGCCGCGACCCTCGCGGATCTCGGTGACGATGGAGCGCGAGACCACGTCGCGGCTGGCCAGATCCAGCGCATTCGGCGCATAGCGCTCCATGAAGCGCTCGCCCTCGCTGTTGATCAGATAGCCGCCCTCGCCGCGCGCCGCCTCGGTGATCAGCATGCCCTTGCCGGCGACACCGGTGGGGTGGAACTGGTAGAACTCCATGTCCTGCAGCGGCACCCCGACGCGCAGCGCCATGGCCATGCCGTCGCCGGTGTTGATGAAGGCGTTGGTGGAGGTGCGGTAGACCTGACCATGGCCGCCGGTGGCCAGCAGTGTGGTCTTGGACTCGATGATCAGCGGCTCGCCGCTCTCGATGTCGAGCACCAGGGCGCCGAGGGTCACGCCTTCTTCATCGCGGATCAGATCGACGGCGAAGTGCTCATCGAAGAAGTGGGTCTTGGCGCGCAGATTCTGCTGATAGAGCGTGTGCAGGATGGCGTGGCCGGTGCGGTCCGCCGCCGCGCAGGTGCGCGCCGCCTGCTCGCCGCCAAAATTCTGACTCTGGCCGCCGAAGGCACGCTGGTAGATGCGTCCGTTGTCGAGCCGCGAGAACGGCACGCCGGCATGTTCGAGTTCATAGACGGTCGGGATCGCCTCGCGGCACATGGTCTCGATCGCGTCCTGATCGCCGAGGTAGTCCGAGCCCTTGACGGTGTCGAACATGTGCCAATGCCAATTATCGGGCAGCGCGTTGGCGAGCGCGGCGTTGACGCCACCCTGCGCGGCGACCGTGTGCGAACGGGTCGGGAACACCTTCGAGACCACGGCGACGCGCAGATCGGCGGCGGCCAGGCGCAGCGCGGCATTGAGGCCGGCACCACCGGCGCCGATGATCAGCGCATCGAAGTGGCGATGGGGAAGCGAGCGGGCAGCGGCCATAGCAATCAACCAACCTGTACCAGGATCAAGGCCTGCAGCGCCCAGAGGCCAGAGGCGAGGAACATCAGCGCGAACAGTGCCAACAGCCCAACGCGCAGGCCGAGCGGCTTGACGTAGTCGATCAGCACATCGCGGATACCGACCCAGGCATGGGCCAGCAGCAACGGGATGAAGACCAGCAGGCCGAGCGCGACCCAGGGCGAGCCCGCCCAAGCCGCCAGCTGCGCATGGTCCTGCGGCGGGGCGAACGCAAAATAGAGCGCCAGGTAGAGCCCGAACAGGGCCAGATAGACGGCGCTGATGCGCTGCACCAGCCAGGCTTTGAGCCCCGAGGCACGCCGGCTCATCGCAGCACCACCGCCCCGATCAGGGTCAGTGCCAACGCGCTGTAAAGAGTGGTCCAGGCGCTCTTGCGGGCGCTCGGGCGGTCCAGCCCCCAGCCGAGATCGAGCGCCAGATAGCGCAGCCCCGCCAGCAGGTGATGGAGCAGCGACCAGCCGAGCAGCAACAGCGCCAGTTGCCCGAGCGCACTGCTCGCCAGCGCCGCCGTGGCGGCGAACCCGGCGCTCCCCGACAGGGCCTGTGCGAACAGGGCCGCGAACACCGGGATCGCGAGCACCATCAGCACTCCGCTAACGCGGTGGAGGATCGACACGACGCCGGGAATCGGTAATCGGATGCGCCACAGCTCAAGGAACACGGGGCGAGAGTTGACCATGAAGGGCTCGGTTCTCTGGGGTTGGTGAAGCGAAGGTTTGTGCGCCGCAGCAAGGTTAGCGTTTCGTGACAGGTCGAGGCAACCACTACTTGTCTCGCAAGACGCGTGTCGGTATCAGTCCGCCTTCGGCCGCTTCCAGGTATAGACGGCCGTCACCGCGTAGTTCCAGACCACACCGACCAGGATGCCGGCCAGCGCCGACAGCACCCAGAACGAATGCGCCTCGAACAGCCAACTGGCGATGCCGACATTGGCCAGCGCGCCAATGCTGCAGGCGATCACGAACGAGAACCAACCGCGCAGCAGATCCCAGCCACGCAGGCGCCTGTCTCGGTAGGTGAAGAGGTTGTTGAGGAAGAAGTTGGTCGTCATCGCGACCAGGGTCGCCACGCTCTGAGCGACGAGAAAACTGGTATCGGCCAGCTTGAAGCTGATCCAGAGCACGAGCATGTGTACCAGCACACCGCTGGCGCCGATCAACGAAAAGGCGATGAAGCGCACCGGCAGCATCGGGCCGACCCATTTCTGGATCAGCATCAGCAGATATTCCCAGACCACGGCCTCGTCGAGCTTGCTCTCCCCGGCATGACGCGGGCGAAACCGATAGGGCAGCTCACGGAAACGCAGCGGCCCGGGATGAGTCGCGAACAGGTCGAGCAGGAGCTTGTAGCCGACTCCGCTCAGCTCGCGCGCATCGTCTTGCAACAGCTCGGTGCGCAGCATGAAGAAGCCACTCATCGGGTCCTTCAGGTCGGCCTTGATCAGGCGTTGGCCCAAGCGGGTCGCCAAGCGGCTCATCGAGGCGCGCTGATCGTCCCAGTCGCCGACGCCACCACCGGCGACATAGCGGCTGCCGATGACGATCTCCAAGGGTTCGGTCCGTAATTGCTGCAGCATCGTTGGCAACAGCGTCTCGTCGTGCTGCAGATCAGCATCCATCACCGCGACATAGGGGGCCGAGGTCGCCAGCATGCCCTCGATACAGGCCGACGAGAGCCCCCGGCGGCCGATCCGCTGCAGCACGCGGATCTGAGGATGCGCGCGGGCGATGGCGCGAACACGCTGCGCGGTGCCGTCCGGAGAGTCGTCATCGACGAAGATCAGCTCCCAGTCGATCCCCGTTAGCACAGCCCGCAGACGTTCGACAATGAGCGGCACATTCTCGGCTTCGTTATAGGTCGGAATCACGACCGCAAGGGTCGGCGCACGGCATGGGATCGACAAGGCAGCCTCCGGCAAGATGGCATCGGATAAATGGAGGTCGCGGCGCCGCGCGCGCCACCAGCCCATAAAACGAACATTCCTGGAATAAAAAGAAACATTGAGCAAAACCTCATAGGATTTGCTAGTTTATCAGCGTGACGGCCCTCGCGCTCATTTTCCCTCGATTTACAGATAATTAACAAAGACTTAGGCAGACTGCCCAAGACTTTATCCGATACCGATAAGACGTCGCAGACGTCTATTTTTCATGCTATGGGAGGCCCACCCATGATCAAGCCAATCGGCTCCGACGAGCTTCAACCGCGGTTTGTCTACGACTCCAAACGCCACCACCAGTTGATCCATGAAGCCGAGTCACTGCCCTCGGCCACGATCAGCTCCCAGGCCGCCGCGAATGCCGTGATGATGGGCGCGGGCTATTTTAACCCCCTCGAGGGCTTCATGAACGTGGCCGACGCAGTCAGTGTCGCCGAGACCATGCGCACGCTCGAGGGGCGCTTCTTCCCGGTCCCGGTGCTCTGCCTCGTCGAGTCCGCGGAGGGGATTGCGGGTGCCGAAAGGATCGCCTTGCGCGACCCCAACGTCGAGGGCAACCCGGTGCTGGCGGTGATGGACGTCGCGGGCATCGAGACGGTCTCCGACGCGCAGATGACCTTGATGACGCAGCAGGTCTATGGCACTCAGGATGCCGAGCATCCCGGCGTGAAGACCTTCAACAGCCAGGGCCAAATCGCCCTCTCGGGGCCGATCGAGGTTCTGAATTTCTCCTATTTTCAGAACGACTTCCCGGATACCTTCCGGACAGCGGTCGAGATCCGCCACGAGATCCAGGAACGCGGATGGCGCACGGTGGTCGCCTTCCAGACGCGCAACCCCATGCACCGCGCGCACGAAGAGCTGTGCAAGATGGCCATGGAGGCCGTCGGCGCGGATGGCGTTGTCATCCACATGCTGCTCGGCAAGCTCAAGCCCGGCGACATCCCGGCACCGGTGCGCGATGCCGCGATCCGCAAGATGGCTGAACTCTACTTCCCGCCGAACACGGTCATGATTACGGGCTATGGCTTCGACATGCTCTACGCGGGTCCACGCGAAGCGGTGCTACACGCCTATTTCCGCCAGAACATGGGCGCGACCCATTTCGTTATCGGACGCGATCATGCCGGTGTCGGAGACTACTACGGCGCTTTCGACGCCCAGACCGTCTTCGACGAGGAGGTACCGGAGGACGCCCTCGAGATCGAGATCTTCCGCGCCGACCATACCGCTTACTCCAAGAAGCTCGAGCGTGTCGTGATGATGTGCGACGCGCCGGATCACACCAAGGAGGACTTTGTTCTGCTATCGGGCACCAAGGTGCGGGAGATGCTCGGTCGCGGAGAAGCTCCTCCGCCGGAATTCTCGCGCCCCGAGGTCGCTCGGATCCTGATGGACTACTATCAATCGATCTCGTGACGGCAACCGACACCCAATTGCGGCTAATGGGGCTAGCGACGAGCTGCTATCGATTGATGCGAGAAGGCTATTATCCGACCAAGGAGAGCCTTTTTGAACTGGCTATCGTGACGAGGCATTTTGTTGATCTCAGTCGATAGCCATTTCGTTAAACCGTAATAAGATTATGTTGTGGTAGATTCGCACATACCGGAGGTCAATGATAATGATTTTCAGCAACCCGTTCTCGGAGCTTTCGGCTCTCATCCCACCTGCTGTGATGCAGGCCTACATCGTCCTGATGATCCTGCTAGTCATCGGCGGCACCTTACTCGACGTCATGCATAAAAAGAGTGCCAAATATTTCTTCGAGAAAGGACAAGCGCTGAAGAAGCTCGCCAAGCGTAAGCCCAGTAGCGACGAGAGAATGCGCCTTGCCGCAAACACGGTTGCCCACGAGGTGCTCGCGTCCGGCGAGTTTGATAATGTGGATCGGCGTAAGTCGCATCTATTCATGATGTATGGCTTCATCCTCTTTGTGGTCTCGACCGCGCTCTTAATCTTCGGTCTGCCGGTCGCCGAGGGCGGGGGCTTTACCCTCTTACCCCTGCTGTGGCACCTCGGCGCACTGATGATCTGCGTTGGCGGCTACTGGTTCTGGCTCAAGATCCGCGTCGACGTGCGGGCCGAAGGCCATCAGTGGTATGAGGTGGACCGCCGCGATCTGTTCATTGTTTCATTGTTGCTCATGGCAACGTTCGCGCTGGTGTGGTCGTTGCTGGAGGCGATTGGCGGTGGCTTGCTCGCCGGTTTCGCCTTATTTGTCTTCATCGTCGCGGCTACCACGTTGTTCAGCACCGTCTTCTGGTCCAAGTTTGCTCACATGTTTTACAAGCCCGCAGCTGCGTTCCAGAAAAAGGTTGCCGAGGCGGATGGATCGAGAGACAAGCTGCCGGATCTCCCCGAGCTGACCGATCCTGCTGTCAGGCAACGGTATCCGGACATCCCGGAGTACATGGGCGACAATCCACCCTACATGGGGCTTGGTATCAAGAGTGAGCCGCCTACCCATTACTGATCTTGATTCGATCCATCGAATCATGAATGAGGAATAGAAGATGCCGACATTTGTCTATATGACCCGCTGCGATGGCTGTGGCCAATGTGTTGATATCTGTCCTTCGGACATCATGCACATCGACCCCGTCACTCGGCGCGCTTACAACATTGAGCCCAATATGTGCTGGGAGTGCCTGCCCTGCGTCAAGGCTTGCCCGCAAAATGCCATCGACGTCCGTGGCTACGCGGACTTCGCACCCCTGGGCCACTCGGTCCGGGTACGCCGTGACGAGGAAAAAGGCGTCATCGCCTGGCGGATCATCTTCCGCAACGGCAGCAAGGACATGGAGCTGCTGGCACCAATCACCACGAAGCCTTGGAGAGAACACATTCCTCAGCTCGGGGAGGTACCGGCACCCAGCCAGGAGATGCGTGACAGCCATCTGTTGTTCAACGAGCCCAAGTACATTCGCATGGATGATGGCGACTTGCACACACTTAAGTCCAATGGGTTAAAGATGGTCGCCGGGGTGGAGAGTTACTAATGGCTTTTAAAACAATCATCGAAGACGACACCGACATCTTGGTCGCCGGTGCTGGCCTAGGCGGCACGGGCGCCGCTTTCGAGGCTCGGTATTGGGGCCAGAATAAGAAGATCGTCATCGCCGAAAAAGCAAACATCATGCGTTCCGGGGCCGTCTCGCAGGGCCTTTATGCAATCAATTGCTACATGGGAACCCGTTTCGGGGAAAACAATCCCGAAGACCACGTCCGCTACGCACGTATCGACCTGATGGGCATGGTCCGCGAGGATCTGCTGTTTGATATGGCCCGTCATGTCGACTCGACGGTGCATCAGTTCGAGGAATGGGGTCTGCCGCTGATGCGCGACCCGAAGACCGGCGCCTATCAGCGTGAAGGCCGCTGGCAGATCATGATCCATGGTGAGTCCTATAAGCCGATCGTCGCGGATGCGGCGAAGAAGTCGGCCGACAAGGTCTTCAACCGCATCTGCGTCACCCACCTGCTCATGGATGAAAGCAAGCCCAACCGCGTTGCGGGCGCTGTCGGTTTCAATGTGCGCACCGGCAATTACCACGTCTTCAAATCCAAGACCGTGATCTGCGGCGCTGGAGGTGCCTCGAACATCTTCAAGCCGCGCTCGGTTGGCGAGGGGGCGGGTCGCGTTTGGTACGCGCCTTGGTCTTCCGGCTCCGCGTACGGCCTGATGATCGGCGCCGGCGCCAAGATGACGCAGATGGAGAACCGCATCGTGCTGGCGCGCTTCAAGGACGGTTACGGCCCCGTGGGTGCTTACTTCCTGCACCTCAAGACCTATACGCAGAACGGCTTTGGTGAGGAATACGAGTCCAAGTGGTTCCCAGCGCTCGAGGAAATGGTTGGCAAGCGCTACCTGGACGTCGAGGCTTCGCACCGCACCCATCGCCCGATTCCGACCTGCCTGCGTAACCATGCGTTGATCAATGAGGTCAATGCCGGTCGCGGCCCGATCCACATGGTGACCATGGAAGCGTTTCAGGACCCCCATCTTGAAGAGATCGGCTGGCACAACTTCTTGGGGATGACCGTCGGACAGGCGGTGCTGTGGGCGGCCACCGATGTCGATCCCAAGAATGAGAATCCGGAGCTGACGACCTCCGAGCCCTACGTGATGGGCTCTCACGCGACTGGCTGCGGCGCCTGGTGCTCGGGTCCGGAGGATGTCTCACCGCCGGAGTACTTCTGGGGCTACAACCGTATGACTACGGTCGAAGGTCTATTCGGTGCTGGCGATGCCGTGGGAGGCACACCACACGCCTTCTCGTCCGGTTCCTTCACCGAGGGTCGTCTTGCGGCCAAGGCGGCCTGCCAGTACATCGATGACGGCAAGGCCGAAGGCATCGTCGTCTCGGACGAGCAAATCAAGCGGCGCAAGGAAGAGATCTATAGGCCGATGGAGCATTACAAGATCTACCGCAATGAGATCACGGCCGGATCGGTCAACCCGAACTACATCAACCCACGCCAGGGCCTCGACCGGCTGCAGAAGCTGATGGACGAGTACTGCGGCGGCGTGACGGTCAACTACATGACCAACGAGAAGCTGCTGAACATCGGCTTGAAGAAGATGAAGGTTATGGAAGAGGACCTGGAGAAGCTGGCTGCGGAGAATATCCACGAGCTGCTGCGGGCCTGGGAACTAAAGCATCGCCACATGACCGCCGAGGCCGTCTTTCAACACACCCTGTTCCGCAAGGAGACCCGTTGGCCGGGCTACTACTATCGCGGTGATCACATGACCGTGGATGACGAGAACTGGCATGTGCTGACGGTGTCTCGCCGTGATCCCGAGACCGGTGAATACACCATGGAAAAGGCGCCTTGTTACCACTTGGTCGAGGCCTAGGCTGAGACTCATCTGACGGCGTGGGTGGCCGCTGCGCGCGGGCTTCACGCCGTTTTGCACAAGATCCCCTGTGAATGAATATCAACGATCTGACCGACGAAGAGGTACTTGAGATCGCGCATCCCCTGTGGGATGACCTGATCAAGTATTCTAATGAGGGTGATTACGGCAATTTCATCAAGAAATTCTCGTATGGCTTGTTACTGGGCCTCAATGAAGTAGAGCTGGGTAAACAATTCGCGCACAGTGAGCTGGCCCGCAACCTGGTCGAGGAGAGAGACTGTCTTGGATTGATCAGGCGTGGTGAGCATGTCACCGCCCTCTACCGAGTACGCAGTCAAGCACGCGAAGGCGAGTGGCTGGGACGCATGGTTCTCGGTTACGAGAATGGAGACGTGAAGATCTTTGCCGCTTCGATTTTCTAACGCGATGAAACAGGCCAACCCACAACGCATTGAGGACGACAAATTTGTCGAGCTGACCTATCGGGTCGTCGATCAGAAGACCGAGGACGTACTGACGACTGTGGACTTTCCACTGGGTTATGTGCAGGGTCGTAACGCGGTGCTGGCGCCACAGGTGATGGCCGAACTCGAGGGTCGATCGGCGGGAGAGACGATCAGAATTCCGATCGATTGCACGGATCTCTACGGTCCGCGAGACGAATCCTTGGTCATCACCGACCGGATCGACAACGTTCCTGTCGATTACCGGGAAGTCGGGACCGAAATCCTCATGGAGAACGACAAGGGCGACACCAAGCGCTTCTTCGTCACTCGCATGGATGACAAAACGCTGACCATTGACGGCAACCATCCGCTTTGCGGCAGACAGGTCGTTTTCGAGCTTGAAATCCTAAGCGTGCGTGATGCCTCTGAAGAAGAGATCATCGCGGGCGGCAAGGTCGACAGCGGCCCAGACACCAGCGGCCTCGCGACCCGGCCAATCTGGGTGTAATCTGCGCTGACTAAACGACCCGGTGCGATACGATTTCCAGTCTATCGCGACTGGGTCTCCCCTTGGTTCAAACCGCTAACCGTGAAATAGTTTGCGCATCGCACCATAGGCGTGATCGTAGGTATTCGCGTTTTCACCGCAATGGAGGAGTTCGTCAGAATCGGTGCGGAATGTTAAGTAGGGGTGCACCTCGATCCCATCAACTTCAATCTCCGCGACATCATCAATGAGACCCGCGATGCTCAATGCGATGCTTGCCGTGAGATCTTCTAGCGTATCCTGCTCAACGCCGCCTTCTTGAAGCTTGACCTTGATTCTTTCGACAATCTCACTGGCGAATATCGCCTGTTGGTCGTCAAATCGCGCACTCGCCAACGTCAGTTTCACGTTCTATACCTTGGTAATTCCGCTTGTCAGGCACCCCGATGCCCGTTTCGACCCGGCCATCCCAGATTCACCCGGTAAACAAGCGGCCTAGTGAACGTTTCACTTCACAACGGCCGCCATACTTCTGGGCAGCCTCTCAAGGTTTCTTTGGGGTCTTATATTCGATCTCTTTCTGGAACTTGTCCCAAATCACCTCGTATCCAACATACCCCTTTTCATTCGCCTGCATCTGACGGGTCACGCAAAATCGGCTGTGGCCGTCGGGAACCTTGGGGCGTGTCTTCTTTTGTTCGCTCATAAATGGCCTCTCTGATTAGAAGGCTAGTCCGGCATGTGCACGAGACAGCAATTGGAAACTATCCTGGCGGAACGAGTCTGTCAAGCCGCCGCAATGGCGGCGCCGGCCTCAACCGGCGGCGGACAGGATTTCGCGCTTCATCAGGTAGTCGATGACCTCGGTAGCCAGTTCTTCCGGCGTCCGCTCTCCCGCGCAGACGACGAGTTCCGGAGTTTCCGGGGCTTCGTAAGGATCATCGATCCCTGTGAAATGCTTGATCTCCCCGGCACGCGCCTTCTTGTAAAGGCCCTTGGGATCACGTTGTTCACAGATCTCAAGGGGCGTATCCACGAAGACCTCGATGAAATCACCCTCGCGCATCATCGCCCGAACACGGTCGCGATCCAATCGATAAGGGCTGATGAAGGCGGTCAGCGCAATGGTGCCGGACTCGCAGAACAGTTGCGCCACGGCACCGATGCGGCGAATGTTCTCCTCCCGATCGATGGCCGAAAAACCGAGCCCGAAACGCTCGGCATAGGCCTCGCCATGGCTCTCCCGGAGCATGCCAGGGCCGGCGTTGAGCCCGTGTCGCACATTGTCGCCATCGAGCACCGCGCTCTTCACGCCCCGGGCCGCGAGCATATGATCCACCACATTGGCAATCGTGCTCTTGCCCGAGCCGCTGAGGCCGGTAAACCAGATCACGCAGCCACGATGGCCGTGCAAGCGCTCGCGCTCCTCGCGCGAGACGCGGTGATCGTGCCAAGTGACATTCGTATCGTTCGCCATGAAAGGATCTCGATGCAAGAAGGCTGTAGCCATGAAATGGAACAGGGAAGGTTAAGGGACCAACGCGATCCTGGCAATGCTCTGGCAGCAGCGCCCGCTTCCAGCGGCGGGCTCATTTGGACCGCCCCCTGTGAACGCGCACGCAAAAAGACGCCGCGACCTAGACAAAATCGGGCTTGTGTATTAGAATTTACTTATTCTCTAATCTAACGGAGTCTGGCTATGTTGTTGAATTGCCAAACCATGCGTTCCGCCGTCATCCTCTCGGGCCTGATGCTTGCGGCTGGCTTGCTGCTCGGGATGATCGCCATCTTCACGGGTCTCTCGATCGCGACCAGCCAGCTCGCGTTGGTTCTGGTACTTGGCGCCGTCTTCCTCCTCGCCGTTGTCTTCCTGGTCGCGCTACTTCCAGGCGTCGCGCGGCAGATGGATGAATGTCGTCACTAAGCCATCAGTCGGGCGTTTTATCCGCCCGACTGCTGCCATCACCCTCGGCACCAACCCCATCGACATAGCGATCTCGCGCCGCCCTCGCCCGCTCGAAGATCCGCAGTAACGTCTCGCCATCCTCGCGTCGGATGGTCTCAGAGAGCTTGCCCATTTCGGCGCCAAAACGCGCCAGCATCGTACTCAGCGCATCGGCATTGGCGAGACAGATATCGCGCCACATCTCCGGGCTCGACGAAGCAATGCGCGTGAAATCACGGAAACCGCCGGCGGCATAACGAAAGATCTCGTCGTTACTGCGCATCCGGGACAAGGCATCGACCAGCCCGAAGGCCAGCATATGCGGCAGATGACTGGTCGCCGCCAACACTTCATCGTGATGAGCGACACTCATCTCGGTGACCTCGGCGCCGGTCTGTTCCCACATCGCCCGCACTCGCGCGCGCGCATCGGCATCGGTCTGCGCTAGCGGGGTCAGAATGACCCGGCGATGGCGATAAAGCTCAGGAAACGAGGACGCAACCCCGTTGTGTTCGGTGCCAGCGATCGGATGCCCAGGCACCAGCCAGGGTGGGATCTCGCCGAATACGCGCTTGGCATCGGCAACCACGCTGCCCTTAACGCTACCGCCATCGGTCACCACTGCGGCCTCAGACAACTGTCCGCGAATCCGCTCGAAGACCCTGGCGATGGCACCCAACGGCACCGCGATGAACACCATGTCGGCATCACGCACCGCCTCAGCGGGATCACAGCTGAAGCCATCGATCACCCCAAGCTCAAGCGCGAGTTCTAGATTCTCGCGCGAGCGACCACAACCGATCACCTCGCCGACCGTCTCGGCCGACTTCAACGCTCGCGCCAAAGAGCCGCCGATGAGGCCCACGCCGATCACTGCTAGCCGTTCAATCATGAATCACTCTCACGCGGCGACAATTAGGCAGTACGCTTCAGCACTGCGGCAAGCGCGGCAAGCAAGCGATCGTTTTCGGACGCCAGGCCAATACTGATACGCAGATGATGAGGCAGACCATAGTTGGCCACCGGACGACAGATGACCCCCTCGCCAAGCAGGGCCTGATTGATCGGCCCGGCTAGACGGCCGAGATCAACCGTGACGAAGTTGCCCACCGACGCCGGAATCAGCGCCAATCCCAACGCCCGCAGTCCGTCGCGGACGCGCGCCAATTCGGCCCGATTGTGTGCTAGCGAGCGGCGCACGTGTTCGCGATCGGCCAACGCCGCAACAGCGGCGGCCTGTGCCGGCGCATTGACATTAAACGGATGCCGAACCCGGTTCAGCAGTTCGGCTACGGCCGGATGGCTCAACCCATAGCCAACCCTCAAGGCCGCGAGGCCATGGATCTTGGCAAAGGTGCGGGTAACGATCAGGTTCGGGAAGTGTTCCAGCCAGGTCGAGGTATCCGGGTACTCCGATTCCTCGACATACTCGAAATAGGCCTCGTCGACCACCGCGATGCAGTGCTCGGGTAGCGCGGAGAGGAAGTCCCGTAGCGGCTCGGCGGCTATCCAGGTACCGGTCGGGTTATTGGGGTTCGCGATCCAGACCACGCCGGTACGCTCACTCACCAGCGCCGCCATCGCCTCCAGATCATGCCCATAGTCACGCGCCGGCGCCACACGCGGGGTCGCGCCGACGGCGGTCGTCGCGATTTGATAGACGGCAAAGGCGTGCTCGGAGAAAATCGACTCGCCTCCTGGATAGAGGAACACCCGCGCGATCTGATCCAACACATCGTTCGAGCCATTGCCGAGCGTGACCTGCTCCGCCGCGAGCCCATGATGGGCGGCGATCGCCGCACGCAGCGCGAACCCACCACCGTCCGGGTAGCGACCGAGTTCCTCCGCCTCGGCTAGATAGGCCGCACGCGCCGCATCACCACAGCCGAGGGGATTCTCGTTCGAGGCCAACTTCACCGAGTCGGTAATACCAAGCTCACGCTCAAGCTCGGTCACCGGCTTGCCAGGCACATAAGGCGTCAGTCCCGCAATCTGCGGAGCGGCACGATCAAGAAACGGGTTATTCATCTTCACCCCTCACCCTTCCAATCTCCACTTCACTCTGCAAACTGTCCTAAAGCACCGCTTCAGGATAGGAGCCAAGCACCTTGCACAGGTTGGCCACGTCTTTGAGTTCAGCGAGGGCAACCGCGACCTCCGGCAATTGCCGGTGACCACAGACATCAACAAAGAAGACATAGTCCCACACGCCTTGGCGCGAGGGGCGCGACTCGATGCGGGTCATGCTGATCCCCTGCTTAGCAAAGGGCGTCAACAACCGATTCAAGCCGCCCGCCTCGTTGCGGCAGGACAGCAGCATACTGGTCTTATCGTGGCCGCTTGGTGGAGAATCCTCCGGCCCGATCACCAGGAAACGGGTCGTATTGCCCGGTTCATCTTCGATCCGCTGGACCAGCACGCGCAGCGCATAGAGTTCGGCGGCCGCTTCGCTTGCTACCGCCGCAGTCTCCTCGGCTGCCGCGGCCAGCTTCGCCGCATCGGCATTGGTACTGACGGCTACGCGCTCGGCATTGGGTAGATAGCGATCGAGCCAACCGCGGCATTGCGCAAGCGATTGCTGGTGCGAGTAGACGCGTCTAACCGCGCTGAGGTCATCCGCCTTCGATAACAGATGATGATGGATACGCAGCGTGACCTCGCCGGCGATCCGTAGCGGCGAGCGCATGAACATATCCAGGGTGTGATTGACCACGCCCTCGGTCGAATTCTCGACCGGGACTACCCCATAATGACAGGCTCCCGCCTCAACCTCGCGAAAGATGTCGCCGATCGCGCCGAATGGCTGCGCATGCACGGAGTGACCAAAATGCTTCAGTGTCGCCGCCTGGGTGAACGTGCCCTCGGGGCCAAGATAACCGACCTTGAGCGGTTTCTCGAGCGCCAGGCAGGCGGACATGATCTCGCGGAATAACCGTGCGGTCTCCTCATCATCGAGCGGTCCCGGATTCCACGCCTTGATCCGCCGCAGGATCTCGGCCTCGCGCTCGGGCCGATAGTACTTCACCGACTCGCCGTGCGCGTCCTTGATCTTAGCGACATCCTGGGCACAGGTGGCTCGCTCCGAGATCAACCGCAACAGTTCGGCATCGATCGTGTTGATGCGCTCGCGCACCTGCTGGAGCTGCTCGTCACTGGTCATGGGCACAGGCACAACGCATGTTCATCGCGGCAACCTCCGCTCGGCGGGCCCAGCCTCTCAGGCCGGCGTGATTCCAGTCAGGCCGCGCACGGAGAGCACGCCCTCGATCCGCGCGATGCGCTGGAGAATCTCATCCGAACAAGGCTTGTCGATATCGATCAAGGTCACGGCAAGATCATCCCGGGAGCGGTTCAACATATCGATGATATTGAGCCCGCCTTCGGCCAGATCGGTGGAGATCTGCCCCACCATATTCGGCACATTGCGATTGACCACCACCATCCGATGACCGTCGTTGCGCGGCAGATGGATCTCGGGGAAATTCACCGAATTGCTGATATTGCCATCCTCGAGATAGGCGCGCACCTGATCGGCGACCATCACCGCGCAATTCTCCTCGGCCTCCCGGGTCGACGCACCAAGATGCGGCAGCACCACCACGCGCGGGTGATCCTTCAGCAGATTGCTCGGGAAGTCGCAGACATAGGCATAGAGCTTGCCGGCATCGAGCGCCGTCACCGCCGCCTCGTCGTCGATGATGCCGTCGCGCGAAAAGTTGAGCAGGACCGCGCCATCGGGCATCTCGGCGATGCGCTCGGCGTTGATCATGTGCCGGGTCTTGTCGGTCAAGGGCACGTGGAAGCTGATGAAATCCGCGCGCGAAACCAGATCATCGATCGACAACGCGCGCTCGACGTCGGCCTCGAGCTTCCAGGCACTGCGCACGGTGATGCTCGGATCATAGCCGATCACCTTCATACCGAGTGAACGTGCGGCATTGGCCACCAAAACGCCGATCGCGCCAAGCCCGATCACGCCCAGGGTTCGGCCCGGCAGCTCAAAACCTGCGAACTGTTTCTTACCAGCCTCGACCGCCCTGCCGATTGACGCATCATCGCCCTCGAGCGAGCGCGCGAACTGCCAGCCTTGAGCGATATTGCGCGCGGCGAGCAGCATTCCGGCCAGCACGATCTCCTTGACTGCATTGGCATTGGCGCCCGGGGCATTGAACACGGCGATGCCGCGCTCGGTCATTGCCGGCACCGGGATGTTGTTCACACCCGCGCCGGCGCGACCAATCGCCTTCAGGCCATCCGGCACTGGAAGATCGTGCATCTTCGCCGAGCGCACTAGGATGGCATCGGGATGGCTTAGTTCGGAAGCAATCTCATAATGTTCGCGCGGCAGCCGATTGAGGCCAGCCACGGAGATATTGTTCAGCGTCTGGATCTTGAACACTGGGCTCACCCCTTGGTCCGCTCGAACTCGGCCATGAACGCGATCAGCGCATCGACCCCAGCCTCCGGCATTGCATTGTAGATGCTCGCGCGCATGCCACCGACCGAGCGGTGCCCCTTGAGCGTGAGCAGACCGGCATCCTTGGCACCGGCGAGGAAGTCGGCATCGAGTTCGGGATTGGCCAATGTGAAGGGCACATTCATCCAGGAGCGCGACGCCGGCTCGACCGGATTGGCGTAGAAGCTCGAACCGTCGATCGCGGCATAGAGCTTCTCGGCCTTGCGCCGGTTGATCTCGCCCATGCCTTCGAGGCCACCGAGATCCTTCAGCCACTGGAACACCAGTCCGGCCAGATACCAGGCATAGGTCGGGGGGGTGTTGTACATCGAGCCACTGTCGGCGTGTACGCGATAATCGAACATGGTCGGGGTGCCACTGAGCGGCTCGCCGAGCAGGTCCTCGCGAACGACCACGATCGTCAGCCCGGCCGGGCCGATATTCTTCTGCGCGCCGGCGTAGATCATCCCATAGCGCGCGACATCGATCGGCCGCGAGAGCAGCGTCGAGGACATATCGGCTACCAGCGGCGCCGAGGTCTCGGGGATGTAGGGGAATTCGACGCCTTCGATGGTCTCGTTCGGGGTGTAGTGCAGATAGGCCGCCTCCTCGGACAGCGCCAGCTCCGCCTGCGTCGGGGCGCGCACGAACCGCTCGGGCTGGGTGCTGGCGGCAACGTGCACGGCGCAGAAGCGGTGCGCCTCGGCGATGGCCTTCTTCGACCAGCTCCCGGTATTGAGGTAATCGGCCTTGCCGGTGCGCCCCGAGAGGTTCATCGGCACCATCGCGAACTGACTCGAGGCCCCGCCCTGCAGGAAAAGCACCCGATAGCCTTCGGGCAGCGCCAGCAGCTCGCGCAGATCGCGCTCGGCCTGCTCGGCGATACTCATGAACTCCTTGCCACGGTGGCTCATCTCGGCCACGCACATCCCACTGCCGTTCCAGTCCAGCATCTCTTCCTGGGCTTGACGGAGCACCGGCTCCGGCAGCATCGCCGGGCCCGCGCTGAAGTTATAGGGTCGAGACATCAGGGGTACCTTTTTCTAGAGTGGATCAATTTGGATGTGCCTGCGCGTCAGTCGCCGGCGTTCTCATCACCGCCGTTCCCGCTCGGGTCATCTCCACCAACGTCATCCTCGCTGGCCTCATCTTCATCATCGCCGCCATTGAGGGCGATGATGCGCTCGAGGCCCGCCAAGCGTTGGTTATCGCCGAGGTTGATGAGCTTCACGCCCCAGGTATTGCGACCGAGGATGGAGATATCATCCACGCCGGTGCGCACCAGGGTGCCGGCTTCGGTGATCAGCATGATCTCATCACCGGGCCGCACCAGTACCGCGCCGACCTGCTCGGCATTGCGCTCGCCGATGCGCATCGAGATCACGCCCTTGGTGCCGCGGCCCTTGGTCGGGAACTCCTCGATCGGGGTGCGCTTGCCTTGGCCGTTGGCGCCGACGGTAAGCACAGTGCCCGGCTCGGCCACCAACAGCGAGATCACGCGCTGGCCTTCGCCAAGCGAGATGCCGCGCACGCCATGTGCGGTGCGACCCATTGAGCGCACCTCGGATTCGTTAAAGCGCACCGCCTTACCGGCGGAGCTGAATAGCATCATATCTTGACGGCCATCAGTAACCGCGACACCGATCAGATACTCAGCCTCGTGCAGATCGATGGCGATGAGGCCGCGAGCCAGTGGGCGCGAGAAGTCCGACAACGGCGTCTTCTTGACCGTACCCATGCTGGTCGCCATGAAGACGAAGCTGCCTTCCTGATACTCGGGCACCGGTAGCGTGGCGTTAATACGCTCGCCCTGCTCCAACGGCAGAAGATTGACGATCGGCCGCCCGCGCCCACCGTAGCTGGCCTGCGGCAACTCGTAGACCTTGAGCCAATAGACCTTACCGTGGCTCGAGAAACAGAGCACGGTATCGTGCGAGTTGGCCACGAAGAGCCGGTCGATGAAGTCCTCGTCCTTCAGATTCGAGGCGCTGCGACCCTTGCCGCCACGGCGCTGGGCCTGATACTCGGCGATCGGCTGTGCCTTCACATAACCGGCGTGCGAGAGCGTCACCACCACGTCTTCCGGCGCGATCAGGTCCAACAGCGAGATATCGGCCTGATCCTCGGTGATCTCGGTGCGACGTGCATCGGCGTATTGGTCGCGAATCGCGGTCAATTCCTCGCGGATCACCTGCATCAGCCGATCCGGATCACGCAGGATCGCCAGCAACTCGGCGATGGTTTCGAGGATGGCCTCGAATTCCTTGATGATCTTGTCTTGCTCGAGCCCGGTCAGACGCTGCAGCTGCAGATCCAGGATTGCTCGCGCTTGGCGCTCGCTAAGTCGATACAGACCATCGTCACGTAGCCCGAAGCCGGCTTCGAGATGATCCGGCCGGGTCTCGTCGGCGCCCGCGCGCTCGAGCATCCCGGCCACCTCGCCAGCGGCCCAGTCGCGCGCCATCAGTCCCTCGCGCGCATCGGCCGGGCTGGCCGAGGCCTTGATCAGCGTGATCACCTCGTCGATGTTGGCGAGCGCGACCGTGTAGCCTTCCAACAAATGGGCGCGCTCACGCGCCTTACGCAGCTCATAGATGGTGCGGCGGGTGACGACATCGCGGCGATGGCGCAGGAAGTATTCGAGCAGCTGCTTGAGATTGAGCGTGCGCGGCTGACCATCGACCAAGGCGACCATGTTGATGCCGAACACGGTCTGCATCTGGGTGTGCTGATAGAGGTTGTTTAGCACCACATCCGGATAGTGATCGCGCTTGACCTCGATCACCACGCGCATGCCGTCCTTGTCCGACTCATCGCGCAACTCAGCGATGCCCTCGAGCTTCTTCTCGCGCACTAGTTCGGCCATCTTCTCGAGCATGCGCGCCTTGTTGACCTGATAGGGCAGCTCGGTGATGACAATCGCCTCGCGTTTGCTGCGTTTCTCGGTCTCCTGATGGGTGCGTGCGCGCAGGCGGATACGCCCGCGGCCGGTGCGATAGGCCTCGCGGATGCCACGAATGCCGTTGATACTGGCCGCGGTCGGAAAGTCCGGGCCAGGCACGATGTCCATCAAGCGCTCGATCTCGATCAGCGGATCATCGATGATCGCCAGGCAAGCGTTGATGATCTCGCCGAGGTTGTGCGGCGGGATGTTGGTGGCCATGCCGACCGCAATGCCAGCGGCGCCATTGACCAAGAGATTCGGGAAGCGCGCCGGCAGGACCGTCGGCTCCTGCTCGGATTCGTCGTAGTTAGGGATGAAGTCGACCGTCTCCTTGTCGAGATCATCGAGCAGCGCGTGGGCAATGCGCGCCATGCGCACCTCGGTGTAGCGCATCGCCGCCGGGGAGTCGCCATCGACCGAGCCGAAGTTACCCTGGCCGTCGATCAACATGTGGCGCATCGAGAACGGCTGCGCCATACGCACAATGGTGTCGTAAACCGCGGTGTCGCCATGCGGATGGTATTTACCGATGACGTCACCGACCACGCGCGCCGACTTCTTGTACGGCTTGTTCCAGTCGTTGCCGAGCACGTTCATTGCGAACAGCACACGGCGATGCACGGGCTTGAGGCCATCGCGCACATCCGGCAGCGCGCGGCCGACGATCACGCTCATCGCGTAATCGAGGTAGGACTGGCGCATCTCGTCTTCGAGATTAACCGGGAGGATCTCTTTGGCGAAGTCGGCCATCGCTCTATCTTTGTATCCTTAATGTGGTGGGGCGCTCGGCAAGGAGATTGATCGCAGCGCCGAGGCCAATCGATATGTCGCGGCTGAGGCGCCGACGTCATCACATAGCCGTGGACAGGGCCGCGGCCAAACCGCTCATAGCGGTCTGCTAAACCGCCAATTGTATCACTTAGCGGCTTTTCTCATGGCGCTGAATCGTGCTGTGCTTGCAACGCCTCGTGGATCTGGCATGCCAGTCTTGCGCTCACCCCCTCAACCCGAGCAATGTCCTCCGGCGCTGCGCGCGTCAACCCGCGCAGTCCACCGAAGGCCCGTAGCAGGCTTTGCCGGCGCTTGGGGCCAACGCCCGGGATGTCTTCAAGCGTCGAGGTCTTGCGTGCCTTGTCGCGGCGCTGGCGATGACCGGTAATCGCAAAGCGATGCGCCTCGTCGCGGATCTGCTGCACCAGATGCAGCGCTGGCGAATCGGCACCAGCGATGATCGGCGCTCCACCCTTGCCCTGCCCCTCGTCCAGAAGTTCGCTTGCCCCCTCAGCGAGCCACAGCTGCTCGGCCCCGGCCTTGCGATCCGGGCCCTTGGACACGCCAATCAGTTTGACCCCGTCGATGCCAAGGCCGTCAAGCACGCCGGCGACCGCGCCAAGCTGTCCCTTGCCGCCGTCAATGAAGAGCAGATCCGGCAACGGGACTTCGCCGGTCTGAACCCGACGATAACGCCGCAGCAGCGCCTGCTCGAGCGCCGCATAATCATCGCCCTGGGTGATGCCCTCGATATTGAAGCGGCGATAGTCCGACTTGCGTGGCCCCTCGTCGTCGAAAACGACACAGGAGGCGACCGTCAGCTCACCCTGGGTATGGCTGATATCGAAGCATTCCATGCGACGCGGCAGGTCCTCGAGGTCGAGGAGATCGCGCAGTGCCTCCAACCGGCGTGTGTAACCGGCGCGACTGCCGAGCCTCGTCTTCAGCGCCAGGGCGGCATTATTGACCGCCATCTCGACCCAGCGCGCGCGTTCGCCGCGCAGCCGATGCTTGAGCGCAACCCGCTGCTCAGCACGCTCACTCAGCGCGGCGCTCAGGAACGCGGCCTCGTCCGGCTCGGCATTGAGCAGCACCTCAGGAGGGATCTCCTTGTCGACGTAGAATTGCGCCAGAAAGCCCGCGAGCACCGCCGCCTGATCCGCATCCGTCGGCACTTGTGGGAAAAAAGCCTTGTTGCCCAGATTGCGCCCGGCGCGAATGAAGAAGACCTGTATGCAGACGGTACCGGCCTCCTCGACCGCGGCGATGATGTCAACATCGCCGCCATCTGCGGTCACATACTGACGCTGTTGTATCCGCTGTAGGGTGACAATCTGATCACGTAGCACCGCCGCGCGCTCGAACTCCAGCGCCTCTGCGGCCTGTTCCATGCGTTCGCCAAGCTCGGCGATAACCTCGCCGGTGCGCCCCTCCAGGAACTTAATGGTATGCGCGACATCGACCGCATAGTCTTGCGGGCTGATTAAGTCGACACAGGGACCGGTACAGCGTTTGATCTGATATTGCAGACAGGCGCGGGTCCGGCTTTGGTAGAAGCTGTCGCGGCATTGACGCACCGGGAACAGCTTCTGCAGCAGGTGCAGCGTCTCACGCACCGCCCATGCGCTCGGATAGGGGCCGAAGTAGCGCCCCTCGCCCTTGCGCGGGCCGCGATAGAACGACAGGCGCGGAAACGCATCCTGGGTACTGAGATAGATGTACGGATAGCTCTTGTCATCGCGCAGCAGCACATTGAAGCGCGGCCGATGGGTCTTGATCAGATCGCTCTCGAGCAGTAGCGCCTCGCCCTCAGTGCGGGTCACCGTGACCTGGATATCAGCGATCTGCGCGACCATGAGCTGTAGTCGACGATTGAGTGCACGCCCAAAGTAGCTGCTGACCCGGCGTTTCAAGTTCTTGGCCTTGCCGACGTAGAGTGGCGTGCCGTCCGCATCGAGCATGCGGTACACGCCTGGTTCGGTCGGGATCTGCGGCAGTTTGGCGCGATGATCGAAGGACGACATAAGGAGCAGGGCCTGAATCCCCAAGGATGGATGCGGCGCTGGTAGACGGAGGCGCAATGGCACTGGGCTCGCGAGTATACCGGCACCGCCAAGACGAGGCAGGGCCTTCGCTGGCGGCGAGAATCGAAGCGAGACTGGCAACGAAACTGGTCGCCAACGAACGGCTCCCGTATCCTGCTTGGATGCAATACCCAGACTATCAAGGCGGCAGCATCGTCAACCTGATGCAGTCGCTGATCCGTGCCCGTGGGCAGCAGTCCCCCGATGCCGAGCCCTATCCCGAGGCTACACTGCTGCCAGCGACTGAGATCGCCAAGGCCCGACATGTCGTACTGTTGGTCATCGATGGGCTCGGCGACGAGTGGCTACAACGGCACGCACCGCACGGCCCCTTAGCGCGACACCGGCTCGGCGCACTGACCTCGGTGTTCCCGCCCACCACCGCCTCGGCGATCACAACCTACCTCACCGGCGATGCACCGCAGCAACATGGCATGACCGGCTGGCACATGTGGCTGGAAGAACTCGGCTCCGTACTCGCGGTGCTGCCCGGCACCCCGAGGCACGGTGGCAGCGGCTACAAACAGGCGGGCATCGATCCACGGCAACTCTATGGCCACCGCTCGCTG
This sequence comes from Halochromatium salexigens, assembly GCF_016653295.1. GTDB lineage: Bacteria > Pseudomonadota > Gammaproteobacteria > Chromatiales > Chromatiaceae > Lamprobacter > Lamprobacter salexigens. The sequence continues at coordinate 50,847 of NZ_NHSF01000005.1, forward strand.
TTCGCCGCCCTGTACACGCCCTCGGTGATGGTGTCACCGCGCAAGATCGCGCGCTCGGACTACAATCTGGCCCATCTTGGGCCGGCCAATCTACAGTCGTACGAGGGACTCGATGGGTTGTTTAGTGCCCTCGCCAAGGCGCTGAAACGGGCTCGGGTACCGACGACCGTCTACGCGTATTGGCCAGGTCTCGATGCGATAGGCCATGAGCACGGTATCGAGAGCCCTGAAGCACTGGCCCATCTCGACGCCATCGAGCACGCACTCAGCGAGTTGCAGCAGCGGCTCGCGGGCACAGACAGCCTGCTGTTGCTCTGCGCCGATCATGGCCAGCGAGATGTCAAGCCAAGCCAAATCCACGAGCTTGACGGCTTACCGGAACTCGCCGACTGTTTACATATCCCGCTCTGCGGTGAGCCGCGCGCGGTCTATTGCTACATCCGCCCGGATTGCGCCGAGCGCTTCGAACGTCTTTGCATCGATCAGCTGGGCGCGGATTTCGAGCTGTTCCGCAGTGAGACGCTCATCGAGCGCGGTCTCTTCGGGCATGGCCAGCCCCATCCACGACTGCGAGCACGTATCGGAGATTACTGCCTGATCGCGCGCGACCAAACCGTCCTCCATCAACAACTGTTCGGCGATCAGCCGTTCAAGCAGATCGGCGTGCACGGCGGCCTGAGTCCGGCCGAGCTGATGGTACCGCTGTGCGACTTCGAGTTGTAACCCAGCAGGCTTATACTCGCGCACGTCTCCGCCACCTTCTTGGCCGCTGTTAAGGACCCACGAATGGATGCCGTCCAGATCCTTCTGCTCGCCTCCGTGCAGGGCTTCACCGAATTCCTACCCATCTCAAGCTCAGGTCATCTGATCCTCACGCCGGGCCTCCTCGGCTATGCGTTGCAAAGCCTGGCCTTCGATGTCGCCGTCCACCTTGGCACGCTCGCCGCGGTGGTGCTCTATTTCCGGCACGAATTGCTGACCATGACGCTCGCGATCGGAGGCTCGATCCGCCACCGCTCGCTCGTCAATCCCAATGCGCAGTTGGGGTGGATGCTCCTGCTCGCAACCCTGCCGATCCTGGTGTTGGGGTTTCCGCTGAAGTCCCTCCTCGAGTTCATCCGCGGCGACCCTCAACTTGTGGCGTTAGTGATTGCAAGCACCACGGTCGGTTTCGGACTACTGCTCTGGCTCGCCGACGGGGTTGGCAAGCGCAGACGCGACGAATATCACCTAGGTTGGGGAACCGCACTGCTGATCGGGCTATTCCAGGCCATCGCGATCATCCCTGGCACCTCGCGCTCCGGCATCACTATGACCGCTGGGCTCTTCCTCGGCCTGACGCGTAAGGCCGCCTCACGCTTCTCTTTCTTGTTGTCGATCCCGACCATCCTGATTGCGGGACTCATGGAGACGCACCATCTCATTGCCTCACCCGTCCCAGTCGCGTGGGGCGAACTGTGGTTAGGAACCTTTCTCTCGTTCATCGTTGCCTATCTGACCATCTCTGTCTTCCTGCGCTATATCGAGCGCATGAGCATGCTTCCCTTCGTGCTCTATCGCCTCATCCTAGGACTGCTGATCTACTGGATCATCTTGTTTTAAGAGGATTCGCGTATGGCTGAACTCTTCACCTCCGGCAAGATCATCGACATCATCTTGATGCTCGTACTGCTTGAGATGGCCGTGCTGGCCCTCGCCCACCGCATCACCAACCGTACGCCCAGATTAATGACGCTGTTACCCAACCTGGTGGCCGGGTTTCTGTTGCTCCTCAGCCTGCGCGCCGCCATCGCCGATCTGGGCTGGGGGCTCATCGCCTTACCACTCGGGCTCGCTTTGCTAGCGCATCTCGTCGATCTAGCTGGGCGTTGGCCTAGGCGAGCACCCGAGAATCAGCAAAAAAACTAATTCACCCATAAAAAAAGCAGCCATTCGGCTGCTTTTTGCGCGCTGCGCTGGGTCACCCGCAACTAGGCGGGGAGGACCCAGCGAGGCCATCCCGGGATGGTATGCCTCAAACGCTAAACGAGGCCGATCTGCTGCGAAACCACCTGGCTGACAGCTGGAATGCCATCGCCGAGCCAGTTGAAATCCGCAGTGCTGAGCAGGATGAAGTGGATCAACAGGCCCAGGATGAACAGGAAGATAAAGATGGCCACTAGGGTGCGGCGCGGATCGAAGATTTGCCAGAGCTTATGCATTGTGAGATTCCTCTGCGTTAATCGCTATGACTCGGAGCACCATGGAAAAGAGTGCTCGCGATGTCGGGTTCGCAAGCGCGTCAGCCCTTACAGCCAGGGGCGCCAGATCCAAGCCAGCACGTGCGCGAGAACGACCACACCAAAAAAGGCGGTCATGCTGGACATGAAGATGCCGTGGAACTCCTGGGCTTCTTCTTCGGTCAGTCCGGTCAGGCTTTTAGGATCAGCCATGGATTCAACCTCCGGTTTACTAAAAGGGCCTCTCGGCCATTGACCGCGTACACCCCCGCGGCGGGGTTGCCCTTTCGGGCTTGCCACACCCAGTGGTTCACTCGGTGTCGGCACGCACCAACAGCTGGTGCCTCGATAACAGCCAATGAATGGCTGTTATCGATCACGTCACTTCAGTTCATCGTCCGAGCCGCTGGCATGGCCGACATGTTCGAAGCAGGCGCTTGGACCGAATCACCTCCAAGCCAGTTGAAATCCGGAGACGCCAACAGGATAAAGTGAATCAGCAAAGCCAACACGAATAGGAAGCTGAACAGCGCGATCAGGCTTCGGCGCGGATCAAAAAGCTGCCAAATACGATGCATGGAATGTCTCCTAGTGGGGTGTGAAAGCGCGTCTTGGACGGGGCTTTCACACCATAATATGACTCAGCCTAAACAGTTCTGGCTTACAGCCAAGGACGCCAAAGCCATGCCAGTACGTGAGCAAGAACGACGACGCCAAAGAAGCCGGTCATGCTAGACATAAAGATCTGATGGAACTCTTGGGCTTCCTCTTCGGTCAGGCCCGTCAGGCTCTTGTTATCAGCCATGGAAATCACCTCTGTCGTTTTTCAGGTTTGACCTTTCGGTCATTGGTTCCGCCCAACTGGGCGGGGTGATCCATCACCCTGGATATTCCTACCGAGTCTGTGGTGCCGGCGGATACTGCAGCGGAGCCGGCGGATAACGCATCATCGACGGCGGCGGATATTGCAGCCGCGGCGGATGCTGTTGTGGCTGCTGCTGCGCTTTGGCTTTACCCTGCGCCTCAGCCGCTGGTGCCGATTCCTCGGCCTGTGCCTCTGCTTGCTCATCGGTCGCCGCCGCCGCAGCCTCAGCTGGTGCAGCGTCCTCAGCTGGTGCAGCGTCCTTAGGAGCAGCTTCCTCGGTTGCTTCCTCAGTAGCTGGTGCAGCGTCCGCTGGTGCAGCTTCTTGGGTTGCTTCCTCAGTCGGTGCGGCTTCCTCGGTTGCCTCCTCAGCTGGTGCGGCTTCCGCTGATGCAGGTTCCTCGGCCGGTGCGGCTTCTGCTTCCGCGGTCTCCTCGGCAGCCTTGGCGGCGGCTAGTCCACCCTCGGGGACCGGCCCCTGCAGGGATGGATAATCCTTCACCATCGGCGCACCATAGAGCGGCTTATAAGCGCCCTGATGGCAGGTCGTGCAGTACACCTTATAGACGTCACCCAAAGGTCCTTTACGCGAATCCGGCAAGACATCGGTTAGCGGCACAACCCAATCGTTGTTCAGCTCTCTGACGTGGCGGAGCGCGTACCAAGCGGTGGTACGCTGAGGCGTACTCTGATCCCAAGAGTAGAACGAACGTGAGTTATGGCAATAGGTGCAGTTAACGCCAAGTGCATCGGACATGTGCATCATCAAGCCATAGGTCCATTCCGCCTGCTTGATCGAACGCCGATTCCCTTGCGGCAGCGCGGTATCGCCAATGATGCGAATCTCGTTGTCTTGCAGCAGGAAGGGCGTGAACGGGTCATAGGGCAGCGATGCATAGGCCACGGTCGACGAGGCAATATTCTGACCCTTCGGCGCCAAGGCCGTCGGCTGACCCGGACCTGGATCGGTAACCCAGACATACTCAGGGACCGGATTGCCACGATGGCAGGTGTAACAGGTGATACCGGTATCCGCGACATGGTCTTTCCAGTTCGCGTTGGTATCCTGCGTCATCTGCAACATCTTGCGCGAGGCGATCTTGGTGTAGATCCCGTCTTCCTCGAACCCAGCATCATTGACGTGGCAGTAGTAGCAGCCTTCCTCGGGAGCAACCCAATTGGTCAGTGCAACCATCAAGCGGTTGAACTCATTGACCGTGAGGCCACCCAGCACCTGGACGTTCTTGTACACATCCTTCGCGAGCGGACCACCTTCGGCGGCGGGCGGAATCGCTTCTGGTGGCACATTGGCCTCCAGCGATTCTTTCAGCAGCTTCGGGTTATAGTTGGTCTGCATCTGCAGCCCACGGTAGCCGTTCTGGATGGTTTCGGGAGGTGGTGCCTCGCATCCGGTCAGGATTGCCGAAGCACCCAAGGCCGCGAGGATCACCGTCTTACGGTTTAGGATCTTCATTGCGATACCCCCTGCAGCAGGGCCGGATCCTGAATCGTCATCTCTGATGGATAAGGAGGCACAATGCCGTGCTTAATACCCCAGAGATACCAGTTCTCGACCACCGTGCCCGTCAGCAGAATGCCGAGACCCGCGGTAATGACCGTCAGAACAGCGAACCACCAAGCCCAACGATGGATGGATTCCATGGTGGCGTTAAAGCCCATGGTCCAGCGCCAGAACAACATGGCCCGCTCAGCCGCGGTACCGCGACTGGTGATCTGATCGATTTCACGATCGCCACCGTAGCGCGACACACCTAGGATGGTGCCGCCGTGCATGGCAAACAGCACCGCTGAGCCATACAGGAAAGCAATGGAGAGCGCATGGAACGGGTTGTAGTAGAAATTGCCGTACCGGATCGAGATCGCCGCGGTCCAATCAAGGTGCGGGAAGATGCCGAACGGAACCGCTTCACCCCAGCTCCCCATCAACACTGGGCGAATGAAACCAAGCGTCAGGTAGAAGAAGATCGCGGCGGCAAAGGCCCAGGCAACATGCGTGCCCGTACCGAGGTCAATCGCCCGTTGGTACGTCCTGACCCACCAGAGAATGATCGAGGCGGTCAGGAAGAAACCAGCCATCAGCCACCATCCACCATCACCCAAGGGTGGGATACTCAGCCCGTAGGCCGGCGGTGGCGGCTCAAGCGCGAGCCAAAAGAAGTTCTTGAGGAACTCAATCGGGCTCCAGTTGACCGACGCCAGCATATTGAAGCCGATGATCTCGATGGCGATAAAGCCACAGACCAACGATGCCACGCCGGCGAAACCCAGATAGATCGGACCGATCTGCGCGTCACCGATCTTGCCAATCCAATAACTGAAGATTGGCTTACCGAGCCGCGGCAGACTACCGGGCGGCAGGTCAACACCGGGGAAAGCCGGCTCGCGGACCTGTACCCGCGTAAAAATGTTTTGATACTCAGCCATGTTGGTGTCCTCTTATGACCAGAACGGCAACTCGAGCCACCAGTTCCACCACTCTGGCCAGCCACGCGTCCAGAATGGGCCGCTGATCACGATACACACGGCACTCCAGAAGGCCGCATTGATCGCAAGGAACAGACCCAGGCGGTGGATGCCCAGCGCGCCGATGGAGTAACCGACGAGGTCGCGAAAGAAGGTGTTCTCATGCTCACCCGTCTTCACTGGCTCACCCTTTGCCGGATTCGTCATCGAGAGGATCAACGAACCGTGAAGGGCCAGCGCAAGCGCGTTGGTGAAGAAGAACGTAATCGCCAGCATGTGGGCCGGGTTGTAGTGGAAGTGCAGGTATTGGTAGCCCACATTCGACACCCAGTCGAGGTGGCTGAAGATGCCATAAGGGAAGCCATGGCCCCATGCACCGAGCAGCACCGGCCGAATCACAACCAGCGTGACATAGGCAAGGATCGCAAAGCCAAAGGCGATTGGAACATGCAGTCCCATCCCGAGCTTGCGAGCAATTTCAGCTTGACGTAGCGCCCAAGAAACAAAGGCGCCAATCGCACAGAACGTAATGAATTGCCACAAGCCACCTTCCGTGAGCGGCGCCATATTGAGCCCATAGCTCAAATCCGGCGGGGCAATAGAGATTTGCCAAGGATTCCAGGTCGGGCCCATGGCCGCGCCCCAGATGATTAGCAGGGTACCCAGCGTCGCGAAGAAGATTGTTGAGACTCCGAAGAAGCCGACATAGAACGGCCCCACCCAAAAGTCAAACAAATCCCCCCCGAGCAAGGTACCGCCACGAACACGGTATTTTTTCTCGAAACTCAGCATGGCCATTGAAGATTTCCTCTGCTGGGGAGGCACGCGTGAAAACGCCCTCCTCGTAGCAAGATCGGCGGCAGGCGGTGCCATGCGGGCATCCGCGCTGCCGTCATCCGATAGGCCCTGTTACATCTGCTGCGGGACGACCTGAGCAGTCTGTACACCTTCAACGGCCGGGATACCGTCTTCGAGCCAGTTGAAGTCGCTGGTGCTGAGTAAGATCATATGGATCGCTAGCCCAAGGACGATCAGGAACACGCCCAGAGCCGTCAACGCCGTCGTGGGCTGAACCAACAGCCAGATTTTGTAAAGCTTTTCGTTCATTGCTTAATTCTCCAGTATTCGCTTAGAAGGCATGGATCAGAGGTTGCCTGAGCACGCAATGATCCCAATTCGGTTTTTTATCGCGACGGGACCGGCTTACAGCCAGGGACGCCACAACCAGGCCAACACATGCGCGAGAACGACCACACCAAAAAAGGCGGTCATGCTAGACATGAAGATGCCGTGGAACTCTTGAGCCTCTTCTTCCGTCAATCCGGTCAAACTCTTGTTGTCTGCCATGGGGTTACCCTCCGGTTCAGCTGACTTGGCCATTTGGCCTTTGGCGCATAACGTATGCGTCACCAGGAAAACGCCGTGGCTGCTTTTGCCGCAGCGCTTGCATGTATCCACGAATCGCGGACACCTGCTCGGCTCTCACGACAGAGGCATCAGCCCGGCATCGTGCAAGCCCGAATGGGGAGCGTGGATGGCGCATTGAGCAGCCAGTCCACGCATCAATAAGTCCTTTGGTCTCACGCTCTGCGCTCCATCCATCAAGCCGCTGTCTATCCGCTCCACCAGCGTTCGCGGCGCGCTCTTCGTTACAGCCCGCATCGCCCGTCGGGATCAATGCCCAGCGGGGTCGGACCGCGAGTCGCCGTGCCTGCTCGAAAGCGGCGGCTAGGGTGGGCATGTCGGAAGCGGCATTCATGGGGTGCGTGCAATCAGTATTAGCTCTAGGCGGTTCGGATGGGCCCTGGTTTCGATCGGCTACAGGAACCCTAGAAGTTAAGTGTCAGTCTAGCCTGACCACGCCATATGTCAAGACTAATTTACACATCGACCGTCAACATAGGTTGGCATGGCCGTTCTGATTGACCTATCACAGGAAATGAGGGGGGAGGGGGTGGTGAGCCAAGCCCAGCCCAAGAGCTAGTAGCGCGTTAAAGGAGAGCCTGGCGGGAGGCGCGTCAGCGCCTAAGGCGATAGATCGCGCCGGAAGCATTCAGCTTGGGCCAAGCCCAAGGCGTGCAGCCGCCCTACCCGGCCCAAGGATGAGCCGAGAGAGGACAGCGTGTGAGCAAGGGGCAGAGGCGCAGCCACTAAGAAGCGAGATGGCTAGGAGTAGAGGCTGTAGGCCACCGCAAACCGCGGTGGCGCGCGCGTCTTAGGCGACAGAGCCGCGTGCGAGCTGCTCCTTGGTTGCACGCAGCGTGGCCGTGGTGACGCGATCTTCACCGGCCAATCGGGCCGCGCGCTCGGCCGCGTCACGCAACCGCTTGGCAGCCGAGATGCGGGTCAGGACCGGGGTCGCCTCGAGGATCTCGTCGAGCAAGCGTTGCGCATCCGTGTCCCAAGGCAGTTCCCGGTGCATCCGGGACGGTGTCGCCTCGACCTGATCGAGGTCGGTGCCGAGCGGCAGGATATTGAACAACGCGTCGAAGAGCGCGTTACAGACCTCCTGGATCAGGTAGGTCGCCCCCGAGTAGCCCATGAACGGCGTGCCGGTGTGGCGCCGAATAATAGTCCCAGGCAGCGAGGCCGGGATAAACGCCGCGCGCCCGCCGATCTCGGCCAGATACATGCGCTCGTTGTAGCCGCCGAACAGGATCAGCGGTGTCTGCCCGTGCACGGCCTCGCGCACCGCATCGTTATCCGGTTTCTTCCCCGGTCGACGTGGGACGGCGAAGTTGCAAGGCAGCCCCATCTCATCCTCGAGGAAATGGCGCACGCCACGGGTATAGGTCTCGGTCGCGGCGATGCCGAAGCTGGCGGTGCCAAAGAAATCTTGCGTCACCGAGCGCCACAGATCCCAGATCGGCTTGATCGTGGTGTGCTTCTCACGCTCGATGAAGGGCTCCGGGTCGAGCCCGAGCAGCTCACCGAGTGCACGCAGGAAGTTCGTCGTGCTGTGCAATCCGATCGGCGCCTGCAGATAGGGCTTCTCGAGCGCCTCGCACAGCTTGCGGCCAAACTCGCGGTAGAGGCAGACATTGACCTCGGCATCGGCCAGGCGCGGCACATCGTCGAGGTGGGTGCCGAGCGGGAAGGTCAGGTTGACCTCGGCGCCGATGCCCTCGATCAGCCGCCGGATCTCGGCGAGATCCGACCAGGTGTTGAACATCCCGTAGATCGGGCCGATGAGATTGACCAGTGGCTTGTCGCCTTCCTTGCGCGCCCTCGCCTTCGCCGTCTTGGCCCGCCGCTTCGCGCCGGCAGCGCCATATTGATGCCACAGCCAGACGATGGCGCGATCGGCGCTCTGCCACTGATCCTCGTCGATGGTGCGCGGCAGGAAGCGCTGGATCGGCGTGCCGGAAGGCGTCACCCCGCCGCCGATCATCTCGGCGATGCTGCCGGTGACGACCACTGCCGGCTGCTCGGGATCGAGGGTCGAGAAGGCACGCCGCATGGCGTTCTCGGTGCCATCCTGCCCCAGCTCCTGCTCGCCGAGCCCGGTGACCACCACCGGCAGTTCATGCGGCGGCAGCGCATCGGTGTAATGCAACACCGCAGTGACCGGCAGATTTTCACAACCGACCGGCCCGTCGATGATCACCGACAGGCCCTTGACCGCCGTGAACACATAGACCGAGCCCCAGTAGCCGCCCGCGCGATCGAGATCCTGGATCAGCATCAGCCCTGACCTCCCGGGTGGGCGGTCTTAGGCGTGGGCTGGTTACCCGGCTTCTTCGCTGGTTTCTTCACGGCTGGACGTGGTCGCGGGGCCGGCTGCTGATCCCAGACCCCGGCGGTGTCGCCCTCACCGACCCCGGCGAAGAACGCCGTCATCTTGTCGAAACGCGCCTGGTTGGCGAGCGCGGCATTGACCACCTGCGCGAGCGAACCCGCCCCGGCCGGCCCCATCAGCGGCCGCGCCGAGATCAGATTGGTGAAATAGAGCGCCGGGATCGACTGCTCCTTCGCATGCTGCACGACCGGCGTGGTGCCGATGGCCAGATCCGGCTTCACCGCATCGACCGCCGCCTTGTCCTGCTCCAGCGTGGCGCGGAACTGGACCACCACGCCCTTGGCTTCGAGCCAGTCGCGATCGGCCTCGGACCAGGGTGTGCGCGGCGTGGCGGTGCCGACATAGGGCACCCGTGCCCCGCTCTCGATCAGCAGGCGCGCGACCAGCAGCTCCGAGCCCTCGTAGCCGGAGACGATGATGGTGCCATCGATCGGCGCCTTCGCCATGGCCCCTTGGATCGCGGGCAGGAAGGTATTCTTGGCCGTGGCGATCCTGTCCTCGGCGACGTTGCAGGCCTTGCCGATGGCCTCGAGCCAGGCGGCGGTGCCATCGTAGCCCACCGGCGCCGAGCCGACCACGGCGCGCCCGGCCTGCTGGAACTCGCGGATCGACGCGGTGTAATAGGGATGGATGGCGGCGACGGCGGCGCAGTCGAGCGCGGCATAGAGTTCCCGCCACTCGCGCGTCGGCACCACCGGCCCGGTGGCCAGCCCCAGCGGCGCGAGCAGGGCGCCGATGCCGACCGGATCGGCTGGGAACATCTCGCCGAGCAGCGTCACCGTCGGCTGCTCGCTGCGCCCGCCGCGCGGCGCCTGTACCGGGCCCTGCTCGGCCTCGCCGCGCGCATAGCGCAACATGGCGCTAGCCAGCACATCCTTGGCCTCGGCATGCGTGGGCACCCCGAACCCTGGGACGTCGATGCCGATGATGCGCACGCCATTCTGCGCCTTCGGCAGCAAGCGCAGCGGCACCCCCGAGGCGGTCGGCACGCACAGGTTCATCACCACCACGGCGTCGTACTTGTCTGGATCAGAGAGCTGCTGGACGGCCTCGCGCACATCCTCGAACAGCTTGCCGGTGACCAGCGTCTCGGAATCGAAGGGGACATAGCCGACGCTGCGCCGCGCACCATAGAAGTGCGAGGTGAAGCTCAGCCCATAGACACAGCAGGCCGAGCCGCAGAGGACGGAGGCGGTGCGACGCATACGCAGACCGACGCGCAAAGACCCAAAGGCCGGACACATGGTTTGGGGCTGATCATGGGGTCCGGTGGGATAGTCGGTCGCCAAGCGCTCGAGCACTTCGCTCTTACCCGCCGCTTCCGCGGCTCGGCGCAATTCATCGCTGCCGGCGTGGCAGCCCCGGGCCTCGCCGCCGAGTGCTGCATCGTCGCTCGACAGTGAGGCCGAAGAGTGTTCTGGAGTGGCTTGCGGGGGCACGGATGGCATCGGAGTCGCTGTCTCAGGCCTCGTCGTAGACCACTTCGAGGGACGGCTTATTGAGGTCCGCCGCATGGCACATGTCCTCGATGGTCGCGGGCTCGAGCACGACATCGCGCCCCACCGCATCGCTCGCGAACAGACCGAGCAGCTCATCCTGGCTGAGCGGTTTGGCGCGCAGTGGCGGCGCTTCGGCGGCATTCACGCCCAACTCCTCGAACAGCGGCGCCCAGGTCCCACCCGGCACGCCCACGATCTGATAGGCCGCGCTCTTGCGCCGGATGTCGTCATCGGCCGGAATCGAGGCCAAGACCGGAATCCCGACCTTCTGCGCCCAGGCCTGCGCCTCGCCGGTGCCGTCATCCTTGTTGATGACGATGCCGGCGACGCCGACGTTACCGCCGAGGCCCCGGAAATATTCGACCGCCGAGCAGACATTGTTGGCGACGTAGAGCGATTGCAGATCGTTGGAGCCGACGACGATGACCTTCTGGCACATATCGCGCGCGATCGGCAGACCGAAGCCGCCGCAGACCACATCGCCAAGGAAATCGAGCAAGACGTAGTCGAAGTCCCATTCGTGGAAACCGAGCCCCTCGAGGATCTCGAAGCCGTGGATGATCCCGCGCCCACCGCAGCCGCGGCCGACCTCGGGGCCACCCAGTTCCATCGCGAACACCCCATCGCGCTTGAAGCAGACATCACCGATGGCGACCTCCTCGCCGGCGGCCTTCTTCTTCGACGAGGTCTCGATGATGGTGGGACAGGCCTTGCCGCCGAACAGCAGCGTGGTGGTATCGCTCTTCGGGTCACAGCCGATCAGCAGCACCTTCTTGCCCTGCTGCGCGAGCATGTAGGAGAGATTGGCGAGGGTGAAGCTCTTGCCGATACCACCCTTGCCGTAGATCGCGATGATCTGGGTCTGCTTGATCGCGGGCGCCGCGCTCGACGAGGCGGCGGACTGCTCGGGCAGACCGACGTTCACGGCGCCAGCTGTGGCGGGGGCATTAGCCATGCATTCCTCTCCAATCGAGAACCATCTTCAGACAGGTGGGATCATCGAAGGCCGTCTCGTAGGCGGCAGCGGCCTCGGCGGCGTCATAGCGATGGGTGATCAAGCCCTCGAGCGACAGCGTGCCAGCCTCGATCAGCGCGCGCACGGCGCTCAGATCGGCCTCGCGGAACTCGGCCGCGACGCGCAGGCGCAACTCGCGCATGAAGGCGGGCGGGAAATCGAACGCGAGCGGCGCCTCGTAGAACCCGGCGAGCACGATTTCGCCACCACGCGCGAGCCGGCCGATGAGCGTATCGAGCAGCGCGCTGTCGCCGCTGACATCGCAGATCACCGCATAGTCGAGCCGCTCGTCGGTGTCGGGATCGATCACCTCATAGCCGGCGGCACCGCTCGCGCGTGCCGGGTTGGTCTCCCAGACCACCGGCGGCGGCGCCCCGAGTGCGAGCGCGACCCGCGCCAGCAGCCGGCCGAGGACCCCATGGCCGACGATCAGATCCGGGCAGGTCTTGCCCTCGCCGGCGATGGCATGATGGGCGGTGGCGGCAAGCGCCATCAACACGCCCTGCTCGCCCAGCGTAGCGGGGATCGGCAGCAACCGCGCACCGGGCACCACGATCCGGGCGGCGGCGCCGCCGAACAGGCCGTTGACGTCGCTATAGCAGCGCGCGCCGGGCACGAACACCAGTTCGCCCTCGCTGCGACCGCTGTCGACGCCGGCCTGTGTGACACGTCCAACCGACTCATAACCCGGCACCAGTGGGTAGCCCATGCCAGGAAACACCGGCATGCGCCCGGTCCACAGCAGCCGCTCGGTGCCGGTACTGATGCCGCTGTAGTCGATCTCGACCACGCAATCGGCCGCGCCCGCCGGAGTCAGACCGACGCGTCTGACCGCGAGCTGCCGTGGTTCATCGAGGACGACGGCTAAGGTGGAGAGTTCGGACGAGGCGTTCACGGTGTTGCGTTACAGTCTCTTTGGTTGAGTGTCAGTCTAGCTTGACTCTGTGCTATGTCAAGTCTGATTTACACTTCGCACGCGCGCCTCAAACCGCTGTCGCGACCAGGAGACGGGTCTGCATCGGACGGCGGGTTGGGCGTAGCTGGATGCCGCCAAAGCCCGCCTCGCGCAGCATCGCCTCGAGTTCATGGGGCGGGCGCGGTCGACCACTGCCCATCGCCAGCAAATAGAGGCCGAAATAGGCATCGCCGATCGGCTCGGCGCCCGGCGTCTCGGCCATGGGCTCAGCCAGCAGCAGGGTCGCGCCGCGCTCCAGCGACGCCCGCACCGCCTGCAGGATCTGCAGCGCCTGGTCGTCGTCGTGGTCATGCACCACCCGCACCAGCGAGCAGATATCCGCCCCTTGCGGCAAGGGCGTGCGCAGCAGATCGCCGCCGATGGCCTCGGCGCGCTCACCGAGCCCGAGTGCGTCGAAGCGCTGTTGGGCGCGCTCGGCCACCGCAGGCAAATCGAACAGCCGGAGCTTGAGATGCGGCCACCGCTCGGCCACGGCAAGCAGGAAGTTGCCCTGACCGCCACCGACATCCATCAAGCAGCGATGCGACTGCAAGGAATAGGCATCGAGCACATCACCCGCGACGAAGGCGTTGGAGACACTCATCAGCTCGCTGTATTCGCGCACCGAGGCATCGGCCTCCTGCGCCGGATCGAGCGAGCTGGCATAGGCCCAATAGCGGCCCAGCTCGGTCTGCGCCTTCTCGCCGCGCAGCAGCGCCAGCGGGTCCTCGAGGTCGCGATAGAGCATCTGGTGGTGCTTGACCATGGCGGCGATGCCGGGATTGGCGAGCATCGCCGCGCCATGATTCCCAAGACCGAAGCGCGGCGAGCCCTCGCCATCGACCCCTCGACGCTCCAGCAGATCCAGCGCCACCGCCGCGCGCAGGAACCGATCCGCCTGTGGCTCGGTCATCCGCAGGCGCGGCGCCAGCGTGGACAGCGCCAGCGGCCCCTCGGCCAACTGGTCGACCAGCTCGAGTTCGACACAGGCGTAGAGGATCTGCGAGTAGACGAAGCCCGCCGTGATATCGAAGAGCGCGCGCGCCCGGCGCCGGGCGATCGGGCGCGTGAGCGGAAAATCGGCCGCCCAGCGCTGGAAGCCAGGACGCGCAATCAAACGATTACGCCATTCGCGCCAATCGAAGCTCAGTCCCATGCGCGCTTCCTCAGTGGCCCGTGGCGGCCAGTCGCTGCGCGAAATCATCGGCGATCGGCGGCGGCAGCAGGCGCTGCATCTCGCCGACCACCAGCGCCCGCAGCTTGTCGGCGCCGGGACAGGTCGGGATCGAGTCCAGCGCCTCGCGGATCAGGCCGACCAGGCGCTCGAGGGCGCCATCGACGCCCAGCGCCGCGACCGCACTCGGGCGCGCATGCGCCGCATCCTGCCCCACCGGCTTGCCGAGTTCCTCGGCATCGCCGGCGACATCGCGCAAATCATCGGCGACCTGATAGGCCTCGCCCAGATTCGCACCGAGGGTGCGCCACTCAGCCGGATTGCGTCCCGCCGCGGCGGCGCCGGCCTCGGTCGCGGCGGCGAACAGCGCGGCGGTCTTCTGGCGGTGGTACTCGCTCAGCTCGACCTGCTCCTCGCACTCCCAGGCCTGACCGGCCACGATGCCATCCTTGAGACCGACCGCCCGACCCACGATCATCAACAATGGGGCCAGACGCTCGGGATGGCGCAAGGTGTGCCAGGCCAGATTCTCGAACGCGAGCACGATCAATCCATCCCCGGCCAGCACCGCCAGCCGCTCGCCATAGGCACGATGCACCGAGGGTTGTCCACGGCGCATGTCGGCATCATCAAAGCAGGGCAGATCATCGTGGACCAGCGAGGCACAGTGGAGCAGCTCCAACGACGCGGCGGCCGCATCGGTCACCGCCGGCACATCGTCACCACAGGCCAGGGCCACGGCGAGGCAAAGCCGCGGACGCACGCGCGAGGCCGGCGTCAGCACGGCATGACGCACGGCCTGGCGCAGCAGCGGCGGTGAATCATCGCCCATGCCCTTGGCGATGGCGGCCTCCAGGGCCTGCTCGATCCGCTGCAAGGCATCCATTGGTGTGTCCTCGTGATGAGTGGGTTGATCGTGATGGTGTCGGTCGGTCACACCGAGAGGTCATGTAAGATAGACAGCTCCCCAAGGAGCGTCAAACGACCGGGATCAACTCTCGCGTCGATAACCCCCAAGACAGCTGATCGGATGCGAGGTAGAAGGTGGCAACGGAGCGAGTCGTGATCGTAGGGGCCGGCATCGGCGGATTGACCTCGGCCATCGAGCTGGCCGCGCGCGGGCTCGAGGTGACCGTGCTCGAGCGCGCCGGCGCTCCCGGCGGCAAGATGCGCGAAGTGCAGGTCGGTAAGGCACCGCTCGACGCTGGCCCGACGGTACTCACCATGCGCTGGGTATTCGAGGCGATCTGCGAGGCCGCCGGCAGCTCGCTCGCGGCCGAGGTCGATCTCGAGCAGGCCGAGGTCTTGGCGCGACACGCCTGGAGTGCCAGTGAACGCTTGGACTTGTTCGCCGATCTTGAGCGCTCCGCTGACGCCATCGCCGCCTTCTCCGGCCCGGCCGAGCGGCAGCGCTTCCTCGCCTTCAGCGAGGATGCCAGGGCGATCTACCGTACCCTCAAGGAACCCTTCATCAGCGCGACCCGGCCAAGCCCAGTCGGATTGGTGCGACGGGTCGGCCCCGGCGGCCTCGGCGGGCTGATCAATATCAAGCCTTTCGCCACCATGTGGTCGGCGCTCGGCGAGCATTTTCGCGACCCCAGGCTGCGCCAGCTCTTTGGACGCTACGCGACCTATTGTGGCTCCTCGCCATACGCCGCGCCGGCCACGCTGATGCTCGTCGCTCATGTCGAACAGGATGGCGTCTGGCTGGTCAAGGGCGGCATGCACCAGCTCGCGCAGGTCTTTGCCGGGCTCGCGCAACGCCTCGGTGCTACCTTCCGATATCAGGCCGAGGTCAGCGAGATCACGCTCGAGCGTGGCCGTGTCGATGGCGTCACACTGGCCAACGGCGAGCGCATCCCCGCTGATGCGGTCATCATCAACGGCGACACCAATGCCGTCGCCTCCGGCCTCTTCGGCAAACGAGTCAGCCGCGCCGTGCCGGCCACACCACCCCCGGAGCGCTCGCTCTCGGCGATCACCTGGAACCTAGTTGCCAAGGCCGAAGGCTTCCCGTTGAGCCGGCACACGGTCTTCTTCTCCGGTGATTATCAAGCGGAATTCGACGACATCCTGAAGCACCAACGCATCCCGCGCGCACCGACGGTCTACATCTGCGCGCAGGATCGCGACGCCCATGACGGCCCAGCCCCCGAGGGCCCAGAGCGATTACTGTGCCTCGTCAACGCGCCGGCCATCGGCGACACCCATTCCTTCAACCGTTCAGAGATAGAGCAATGCGCCCAGAGCACCTTCGGCTTATTAGAACGTTGCGGCCTGCATATCCAGCAGGACCCAGCGCACGCCCAGGTGACGACGCCGACGGTCTTCGAGCAACTGTTCCCAGCCACGGGTGGGGCGCTATACGGCCGCGCTTCCCATGGTTGGATGGCCTCCTTCTCACGACCGGGGGCACGCACCAAGATCCCGGGACTCTATCTGGCGGGCGGCAGTACACATCCGGGGCCGGGCGTGCCGATGGCGGCGCTCTCGGGCCGGCTAGCGGCCGCCAGCCTGACGGCGGACCGCGTTTCGACCAAGCGCTAACCCCGAACAGCTACCATTGGTGGTACGTCGACGCGCTAAGCGATGATGGCGACTACGGCATCACCCTCATCGCGTTGATCGGCAGCGTCTTCTCGCCCTACTACGCCTGGGCCCGCCGGCGTGGCCGGGGTGACCCGGAGCACTTCTGCGCGCTCAATGTCGCGCTCTACGGCAAGGATCGCACCGCCTGGGCGATGACCGAGCGCGGCCGCGGCCAGTTGCAGCGCGACGCGCGCGAGTTGGAGATCGGCCCGAGCCGCATCGAGTGGGACGGGTCCGCGTTCACCGTTCACATCGACGAGCGGGGCGCGCCACTGCCCAAGCGCATTCAGGGAACCGTGCGCGTGTATCCGAAAGCCTTGACCGAGGGGCCGATCACACTCGATCCCGCTAGCCGTCATCGCTGGTGGCCGATCGCCCCCGAATCGCGCGTCGAAGTCAGGCTAGAACGACCGGGATTGCGTTGGTCCGGCAGCGGCTATCTTGATAGCAATAGCGGAGACGAACCGCTCGAGCACGGTTTTCACGCATGGGATTGGTCGCGCGCCAAGCTGCGCCGGGGCTCCGCCGTTCTCTATGATATGACCTTCCTCGATGGTGGCCGCCGCTCGCTTGCATTTCGCTTCGATGGCGCCGGTGGCACGGAAGCGTTCGAGCCGCCGCCACCCGCACACCTGCCAAAGACCTTCTGGTGGCGCATCCCGCGCGCCACCCAAAGCGACGCAGACAACCGCGCCAAGGTGCTCGAGACGCTCGAGGATACGCCCTTCTACGCGCGCTCGACCATCAGCGCCCAACTTCTTGGCGAGCCGGTCACCGCCATCCACGAAAGCCTTGCGCTCACGCGTTTCAAGACGCGCTGGGTGCAAATGCTATTGCCATTCCGGATGCCACGGATCACGGCCGGCGAACGCACATAGGGCGTCGTTACCCCGGACGATGAAGCGCGTATTTCAGGGTAAGTTCAAGGCTCAGGCCCACCGATGAAGCCCTGGCCAGGCATCCCCGATCACCAGGGCCGGTAGGTCAGCCCGGGGATGCTGCGCTCATTGATCCGAGCCGGCAGAGCATGGACGAGCGCTTCGAGTTCCGCACGGTTGACATAACGGCCGAACGAGGCCTTAGCGGCATCGAGTGGAACCTCGACGTAATAACGCTGCTGATCCGGCTCCGGAAGCACCTGCAGCGTGTTGTCCTCGGCATCCAAAATCCCGAGGTAGTCATCCTCAGATTGCAGGCGATCGAGCATCTGCTCACAGATCGCCTTGGCGCTCATCTCGACCGCACTCACCGAGGAGACGCGCTCGCCAGAACGGTTGATCAAGTAGAAGACACGAAAAAGCATGGTGGTGTTCTCTCTCGACGCCAATCGTCCAATCGACACCCAAGCCTTTCATAGTATCATCAGAATGGCTTTGCTGAATATCAGGTGTTCCGGAGCATCCTCATGGCGTTTCTCAAGCTCAAGCTGCACTGGCAAATCCTGATCGCCCTGGCGTTGGCCATCATCGTCGGCCTGCTCGTCGGCGAGGATGGCAACCTGTTCGGCGTGACGTTCTCGGCCGTCTTCGACTTCATCGGCCAGCTCTTTCTGAACGCACTGAAGATGCTGATCGTACCGCTGATCGTCTCCTCGATCATCATCGGCGTGGCCAGCCTCGGCGACTCCGATAACCTGGGGCGGCTCGGCGCCAAAACCATCGGCTACTACGCGCTGACCAGCCTTCTGGCCATCCTCATCGGCCTCAGCGTGGTCAACCTGATCCAACCCGGTGTGGTCGAGGGCAGCGCGCAAGAGATCTTTGGCCTGAACGCCAACGCCGCCGAGTTCGAGGCCCAATTCGCCGACAAGGGTGCCGACGACATCGTCGCCATCTTCCTGCGCATGATCCCGACCAACGTGGTCGATGCGGCCGCCAATACGCAGATGCTTGGACTGATCTTCTTCAGCCTGCTGTACGGGTTCTTCATGACCCGGATCGCGAATCAGCACGCCGAGGTGCAATACAACTTCTTCAACGGCATGTTCCAGATCATGATGAAGATCACCGATCTGGTGATGCGCTTCGCGCCGCTCGGCGTCTTCGCGCTGGTCGCCAAGACGATCGCCAGCACCGGCCTCGAGGCCTTCATCCCGCTGGCGCAATTCTTCTTCAGCGTGGTGCTGGCGCTTGGACTGCATTTCCTCGTCACCCTGCCGCTGTTGCTGCACGTCCTCGGCGGCGTCAGCCCGCTGCGCCACTATCGCGCCGTCAGCCCGGCACTGCTGACCGCATTCTCGACCGCGTCCTCCTCGGCCACGCTGCCATTGACCATGGAATGCGTCGAGAAAAACGCTGGCGTTTCGAACAAGACGACGAGCTTCGTGCTCCCCCTCGGCGCCACCATCAACATGGACGGCACTGCACTCTATGAATGTGTCGCAGTCATGTTCATCGCCCAGGCCTATGGCATCGAACTCGGGCTCGCCACGCAGTTCATCGTCGTTCTGCTAGCGCTGCTGACCTCGATCGGGGTCGCCGGCATCCCGGCCGCGAGCTTAGTCGCCATCGCCATCATCCTCTCCGCGGTCGGCCTGCCGCTCGAAGGTCTGGGATTGCTGCTCGCGGTCGACCGCATCCTCGACATGCTACGCACCGCCGTGAACGTGACCGGCGATTCCGCCGGCGCCGTGATCATCGCCAAATCCGAGGGCGAGCAAGGCATCCTTGAACCAGAGCCAGGAGCGGCGCCGGCCTAGCCAGAGCATAAAACAGCCTAAGCCCTAGTCGTCGCACGCACTCCCCTCGTGCTGCCTGCCCCAGCCCTAGGGCGCGGTCTTTGCGGCCCGCGAACGGCGGTGTGCCGACAGTCACCGACGGCAAGCGCCCGAACCTCACGAGGATGCGCGGCCGCGGCATGCACGCACGGCCAGCGCTATTCCCCAAGGCTCAACCCTCGTCCGCGAGCATACGCTCGGCCGTCCCCGACTCGAGGCCGAACTCCTCCTCGACCATCGCGTTCCAGGCCTCGCGCTTGAAGGTCTGCTCGCTCGGCACATGCCGATGCACGAGGTTGTAGTGGCAATCGATACAACTCTTGCCGTCGGTCTCTTCCTGGTGGATGGCCGCCGTGTTCGCCCGCTCGCCCTGGATCGCCTCCAGGGTGTGACAGCGCTTGCAGGTCGCCGAATCGCGTTTGCGGAACCAGTCACGAGCGGCGAACGCCGCCTCCGGCAGGTGCAGGAGGTTGATCACCGGATCATCGTAATCGGGTCCGAAGAGCTGCTTAATCAGGTCCTTGGTGCCGATCGCATGATCATAGGTGGCCATGATGATGCCTTCCGAGACATGGCAGTCGCCACAGCTCGCGCGCACACCCGAGGGGGAGTCGTAGTGTGGGGTGTCGCGGTAGCTCACCTCGGCGTAAGTCATCGAGTGACAGGTGGTGCAGAAGGCGTTGGAGCTGGTGTAGTGGTCGAACTCGATCAGGAAGAACATGAACACCACGCCGCCGAGGCCCCCGGCAACGAGCGCGAAGAGGACATGACGGGTGATGAACGGCGCCACATTGAGCTTGATCATTGGTCGCCGCCCTCCTCGTCTTCGCCCTCGCCCTCGCCCTCGTCAGCGGAGGTGGCCGCAGTCGGCTCCGGCTCCGGCGCCTCGGGCTGAGGTGGCATCCACCCCAGGATCGGATTGCCCTGCGCGGTCTCATTCAGCCAGGCGTGCTGACCGCTCGCGGCCAGGATCGGGTCGATGAGTTCGGCCGCCTGCTCGCCGGCGACTGCGCGCGCTTGCGGCAGAAAGCGGCTGTAGAAGTTGCGCCCGACCAGGTACATCCCCTCCCACCAGGCGTGATTGGCGCTCATCATCGAGGCACCGTGGCGGGCGCGCGCGCCCTCGTCGTGCCAGAGTTCCCAGTAGGTGAATTCGAGCGGCTCGTCGAACGGCAGCGGGCTAAGCAGGCCATGCTCGTAGAGCGCGCGCATGATCGCCTGCGCGGGCTCGCCGAATTTGCTGTTGTAGAGTTCGACGACGTTGTCGAACTGAGTCATGAAGCTCTCGGTGAAGGCCTTGCCGTGGCACTCCAGGCACACCAGGCTCATCACCCCGCGCCGGCGCTCGGGTGCGATCACGGCGCGCACCTTGGCGAGGCTGCCGTCGGTCTTCTCCAGCTCGCTGCCGCGCCGTGGCGGCGCCTCGTTGGCGGGCCGTTCGAGCTTGCTGCCGTCCTCGAACAGCACCAGGTACTGCTGGTGCGAGACCGGCTGATTGAGGTTCCAGGCATTGCGCAAGCCGACATCGTGGGTGGCCGGGATCTTGCCAGCCGCACCCATGTGGCAGGTCGTGCAGGTGGGCGCGGCGGTGTAATCCTGACCGGCGATCCAGGTGTCGCCATCGAGGTTCATCTGATCGCGTTGCGCGGCATAGAGCATGCCGTGCTTGGAAGCCTCGAACACCTCCTTGTCCGGCGAGTCGGGGCCGGAGTGGCAGCGCACGCAGGCGCTCGGCTCGCGCGCCTGCGCCTTGGAGAAGGCGTGGCGCCCATGACAGGACGAGCAAGAGCCCTTGGAGCCGTCGGGGTTGACCCGGCCGATGCCGGAGTTGGGCCAGGTCGCCGGGTCCAGGGTGCCGTCGCCCAGCACCTTGACCCGCGAGCCGTGACACTGATCGCAGCCCGCCACCTGCATCGCGCCGCCGGTCATCTGATGCGCTAGCGCCGGGATGCGGGTCTCGATCTTCGCATAGGCCTCGGCGTGCACCGAGCCGGCTTGCTCCTCGTATTCCTTGGTGTGGCAGCGCCCGCAGTCCTTGGGCGAGACGATGGTGGCGATGATCTCGCCCTCGTGTTCCATGGCATCGACATCCGCGGCCTCGGCCTGATGGCAATCCAGGCAATTGATTCCGGCCTCCCGATGGGCGCTCTCATGCCATTGGCGCACGAGCCCGGCCGATGATTTCTCATGGCAACTCACGCAGCGCTCGCCGGCCGGATTTCCCCAATGCTCGGCAGAGAGTTCGACCTTGGCCGCCTGCGCAGCGCCCGCTGCGAGCAGCACGCACACACCGGCCACCATCAGGTTCAAGGGGATCAGGATCAAGGGACGCGGACAGGATAACGACGCGATCATCAAGACAGGCCTCATCATGCGACAAGAGATAAAAAGCGGACCGAACGAGCTGATCAGAAAAATAAGCGAACACTTATTTGCTGAATCACTTATCTAGTGAATCACTAATACAGCTCACTCCATCACCATTGACCGAGTCCTGATTACAGCAGCATCGAATACGAGCGGCAATACAGGGTATTGACCTTGGGCATGCTCGCAACCGATCATGCCGCCGCAGAATCGTCACAAAACCGACTTCCGAAGGAGGATGTCCCTGATGCTGCGTTCCGTCTCTCTCCACGCCATGGCCACCAGCGCGCTGCTGCTGGCGAGCGCGCCTACCCTCGTCATCGCCGACGAAGAACCCATCCACCATGTCTCCGCCGAGGTGTGCTCGAATTGCCACCAGGAGATCTATCGCCAGTGGAAGGGCTCGATGCACGCCCAGAGCACCGCGCTCGAGGATCCGATCCATGGCACCTTCTACCAGATGGTCGCCGGCTCCCCGACCGAGGAAGGCGTGCTGCACAAGGCCTCGGGCAAGTACCCGATCTGCCTGCAGTGTCACGCCCCCAACGCCGCGCTCGATCAGCGCACCAAGCTCGACGCGAAGGTGGCCTATAGCGAAGGCGTCAACTGCGTCGCCTGTCACACCCTGAAGACCTACAAGGGCATCGAAGGCGAGGACGGCAAGCTGCGCCTCGGCATCCAGGCCTATGAGCTGTCCGACAAACTGCAGGCGCCGCTCGGCATCAAGGACGGCCTCGCCCAGCTCGCGGCCGCCGGTGACGATCTTTTCGGTGGCGCCGGCCTCGGTGCGGATAGCTCGCAGAAGCCCAATCCTCATCGCGGCGAGCCGATCGTCTTCGACGGCCAGATCATTCCGGCCCTGCCGATGGAGGCCAATCCGCGCCTGGTCAAGAGTTCCGATGCCTGCATGGGCTGCCACGACCAGCGCGACAACCCGCATGGGGTACCGCTGTGCCAGACCGGCAACGAGTACCGGGATAGCCTCTCGAACGTCAACTGCCTGTCCTGTCACATGCCGGTCGCCGAGGGCATCGCCGATCACAGCATGGGCGGTGGGCACAGCCCGGCGATGCTCAAGCGCGCGGTGATCTTCGATGTCAACGCGGTTGCGAACGGCGACACCCTCGAGACCACCGTCTATCTGAAGAACCAGTTGCCGCACGCGATGCCGACCGGCGCGCCGTTCCGCAACCTGTTCATCAAACTCACCGCCTATGACGATCAGGGTGAGGTGATCTGGGAGAATGCCGAGGGCCATCCGGCGCAGTCCGACCCGCAGGCCTATCTCTCCTACGCGCTCGCCGACGACGAGGGCATGCCGGCACCACCGCCCACGGCGACCGAACCAGGCGAGGACACCCGCCTGCGTCCACACGAGGAACGCGAGCTGGTCTACGAGATCCCGGCCGAAGGCGTCGCCCTGGTGCGCGGCGAACTGTTCTACAACCTGCTCTGGCCCGGACTCGTGAAGAAATTCGATCACCTGCCCACCGAGCTGACCGACCCGGTGATGATCGCCGAGTTCGAGCAGATGCTGAATGTCGAGTGAGCGTCAAACCGCACCTTCGGGTGCGGTTTTTTATTCGGTCAGGCGGCCCTCGCAGCTGATCAGGCTTTGCAACACCACCTCATCCGGGCCGCTCTGCCCCCAATCACAGGGCTCATCGTCCTCGCGCGACCAGCAGACCTTGACCTCGAGGCCAAGCCACGCCGGCTGCGCGGCATCGGCGGGGTTTGGATCCGGAGCGGTCGATCGGCGCAGGATCTGATACTCGGACGTCGCACCCTGGTGCACCGCGCTGGTCTCGTCCTCGAGCGTGCAGGTGCCGCTCGCTACCTGAAAACGGGCCAGAGCGACCTGGGTTTGCGCCAACTGCATCGCCTCTGCCTCGACCCGAGCGGGCGCGATCTCTTGCAATAAGCGCGCATTCAGACGCGCGAGGCCAAACGCGCCGACACTCAAGACCACCAGCGCGATCAAGGCCTCAATGAGGCCGAAGCCTCGCGCTGGGACGGATGGAGGCGCGGTCATCGATCTCATCGCATCCGCGCGCCCTTATCGTGTCGACCAATCGCGCCAGGTGCCGGGCTTGGGGGCCGATGTGCCAATCCGGCCGCGAACGCCGTCCAGCACCTCCGAGTCGTATGTGACCAACGCCTCGATGGCCTCTGCTGCTTCTGTCGTCTCCCCAAGCGCGCCTTCGACGATCAAGGCACCGTGGATCTCGGGGCTGCCCACGAACTCGATCGAGCCTCTCACATAGACCACACCCCAGATGCGTGGCGCGCCGCCCAGCCAATCGCCATCGATCACCAGCACAATCGGCTGATCCCGGGAGCCGAGGGTTTGCTCAGCCGGCAGCACCGTATCGCCCTTGAGTACGATGGCCTCGGCGCGAGCGCCGCCATGCTCGGCGAGGATGGCGGCCTGGTCGGCAGCGATCACCCGCTCCGCCAGGCGTGCTTCGTAGGCGGCGAGATCGGCCACGCCCATGTACTGGCGAAAGAACATCGCTGCGTCTGTAGCGGTGTCCTTGTGGATCACCGCAGTGTCCTTGGCCGCGCTTCTCACCTCGTGACCGACCTTCGGCAGCGCCTGCGTGGCCTGCACGATCAGATGCCGCGCGATCTCGTCATCGCTCCAACCGCAGGCGGCGATCAGCGGTGTGCGCAGATAGCGCGCCTCGGTCGCTTGCGGCGGGCTATCCGACGCTGAAGCGCCAGCGGTTGCTGATGAATCGTCCGTCTCAGACGATGTGCCCGGCTCCCCATCCAGCCGGTCGCAGGTGGGCGGACCCGGCGCATCGGGACAGTTGATCGAGCGCTGTGCGGCATCCTCGGGGTCGCAATAGGCGGCTCGGTAGGCACCGGTGACGCGATTCGCTAACGGCGTGATCTCATCGGCGACGCCGCCTTGGTCGCGATCGAGTCCGAGCAGCCGACCCGTATGCGCGTCCCGCGCGGCGAGCAACGCGAGGGCGTGCGCCATGCCGGCTTCGGCGGCGAGGAAGGCCTGTCGCGCGCGGTGCTGATTGGCCGCCATGCGCTGATCCATCTGCGTGGTGCGCGAGACGCCGATCGACAGGAGCGTGGCCAGGCTCAAGACCAAGACCGTCACCGCCAGCGTCGTCGCCCCGGTTTGGAGGTGTGGGAGGCGAACGCGGACGCATGGGATCATGACCAACCCCGCTCAGTCCGAGGCCGTGATACTCACGACCCGATGATTGCGCACGAACACCGCTTGCGTCCGGCGCGCGTGGATCGTCGGATCCTGGGTCAGCGACCCTTCGAGGGTGATGTGGACCAGTCGGGTTTCGATCAGCTCAATCGGCAAGGCCGTGTCCGATGCCTCCGCGCTGGCCGCCTGATGGTCCGCCTTGGCGGCCTCATAGAGCGTAACCCCGGGCTGACAGCGCTGTCCCTCGGCGCTCGCGCCGGTGTCGCGACGACGACAGTGGTAGTCGATCGAGAACACCGGCTCTTCGCGCGCGATGCGCACGCTCGCCGGATCGGTCAACCCGTGCCATTGACCGCCGCTGTTGCACGCTTTGAGATCGCCACCGCCTTGTCGCACCTTGAGGATGTGGTCATCGACCTTGAAGCCGAACAGTTCGTAGGAACCGCTGATCTTATCATCAGCGTCGTGTTTCCAAGACCCATCCTGGTTGGCGTCATAGGTGAAGACGAGACAGGCGCCATCTTCGAACAGCGCCAAGTCGGAGACACCATGCTTGGTGAACGCCGAGCCACCGAAACCGGCGCGCCGGATATCGGTGACCATCATGTCCATCGCCGCCCGCAGCTCGGCATTCAAGCGCGCCGCGCCCAGAATATCGGCGGCGTAGCGCAGATTGACTGTGTACAGGGTCAATGCAGAGAGCATGACGAGCAGACCCACCGTCAGCCCGATCATCAACTCGATCAGGGACAACCCCGTTTGCCGGCCCGGCCAGCACCGGAGGATGAGGATTCGCGACCGGCGCCGGCTCATCAGCATTCGGGCAGGCCCAGGAGATCGTCCGAGCACAGCTTCACCCGGCCAAGGGGGGCCACCTTGATGGTGATACTCGACGAATCCGCGCCGGTGAGCCTCAGGGTGCCGGCGCTCGAGCATTTGCCGAGCTTGCGCTCGAACCGATAAGAGGTGCGGTTCGAGGCCAGAGCGACACCCGGAAAGCCCTCGCTGGTGAGGCTGTGCACCTGCCGATCCGCCCCGCCGCCATACTGGCACGCCCCCACCACCGAGCAATCGCAGTCTCGGTCGTTGGCGATCGCCAGACACCAGCCGTCGCCGGCCGGCCCGGCCTCGCCCGTGCTGACCACGACGAAGAGATCGCGATACTGTTTGATCGCCTCCGAGCGCGCGAACTGCAGCAGTGAATAGACCGCCTCGGCGCTATTGCGCAACCGCGCCCGCTCCTGGCTGCCCTGAAAGGACGGGATGCCGATGGCCAGAAGGATCGCCAGCAGACTCATGGTGATGAGCAACTCGATCAGCGAGAGGCCCGCGCGTTCGCGACCCGTGCATCCAACGCCTCCAGCACGACGGCGACGTCGCAGCCGGTTGCGTTGCCTGCCGCGCGTCACCAGCATCACCTCATCCAACAGTCGGCCGGTGTCTTCGCGTTGTTCTGATCCAGGGTCAGTCGTCGGCAATCGGTGTCCGCCGACTGCGCGCCTGTGGTCTTGGCTTCGGCCTCGAGGACATAGGAGGCGGTGTCGGCCTGGCGGATGCTGAATGCGTAGTCATCGGTGTCGGGCAGCACACAGTCGCCGTCGCTCAGGCAATCGGCATAGCTCGGATGCCGCAGGCGGTGGCGTTCGAGCGCCTGTTGCAGCTCGAGCAACCCGGTCTGGGCCTGCACACGCCGCGCGCTGATCACGTAGTCCTGATAGCTCGGGTAGGCCAGCACAGCGAGCACGCCGATGATGCTGAGCGCGATCATCAGCTCGATCAGGGTGAAACCGGAGCGCGCACGGGCGATCCGCTGTCGATGCTCGATCATATCCGCACCCTCTGTCCTGCACGGTTGCCTTTAAGTTGGATGTCGCTGGCCTGCCTGGCGCCGTTCACACGTCACGCCGTCGCCGCCGCGCCAGCAGGCCCAGCGCGCCGAGGCCAAGCAGGGCCGCGGTGGCGGGTTCGGGGACGGCGTTGGTGGGCTGGTCGTCGGTGACGAGCGTGAAGTTGGGCGCGAAATATCCGGTGGTGTTGAAAAGGACGTCGCCCGTCGGGTTGCCGGCGCTGAGGGCGTAGCGTGGCGCGCCGTAGGTCAGGCCCGACTGGGGCGTCACGCTGCTGACGTTGACCGGAGCGGCCTCGGAAAATGCGATTTCGCCCTCCGCAATGGCGGTGTAACCGCCGGTCGGCAGCATCGTGTCGGTGATATCGATCTCCAGCCACTGTCCGCCCGGCGGCGTATCCCCCGTGAACACGTCGGTGGTCGCGCTGCTGAATGACGCCTGGATTCCGCTCAACGGCGTCGTGGTTCCGTCGTCGGGGTAGATCGACACCAGCACCGACCCCGGGTCCAGCCAGCCATCGGCGCCCTTGTCGTAAAGCAAGAGCGAATCAACTTCGACGGGGTTGGTGGCCGTAAAGCTGAACCCGAACGTGGACGTGCGATCAGCGACCGACACGACGGTGATTCCGCCCTCATAGTCGAAGGCGAGCGCGGCGTGGGCGGGGGCGACGGGTCCGAGGTTTACGGCGACAACGGACGTGAGGATGATCAGGGCCGAGAGGATACGAGTCATGGGAGTCTCCTTTTGTTTGCAGGCGATACTTCGTGACGGGCGCGCTGTGTCGACACCTGTTCAGGCCGTGACCCGGTCTCGTCGCCGCCGCGCCAGCAGGCCCAGCGCGCCGAGGCCAAGCAGGGCTGCGGTGGCGGGTTCAGGGACGGCGTTGGCAGGGGTGTCGGGGGCCGCACTGATCGTCAAACTGGTGGGGGAGACATCTTCGCCGCCCTCTTGCCAGGAAAACCGGCCGTCCTCGTTGGTGACGGCGTACGTTCCGACCGGAAACAGATCGGATAACGAACTCACCGTCGTGGGATCCACCCACGCAAGCGGAAGGATGACGTCGAACTGCATATCGGCGAGTGTGTTGCCATCGAACGTCAGGCCGATGTCGCTGTCTTCAGCTCCCACGCCCATGCTCAGATACGTCTGGCCGCCGCTGGAAAAGGCGAAGAGATAACCGAAGGGGTCCGAGGGCGTGCTGCTCGGGTAGGCGAATGCGCCGCCGAGTGTGGTGCTGGTGACGTTGGAGATGATCTGGGTTTGTCCGAGTTCTTCGGTGACGACTTCGACATACCCGGGGTTGCCGAACTCGATTAGGTCGTAGCCGGTGTCGCCGTTCTGGGCGTCGGTCACGGTGAGGGTGACCGCGAAGGGATCGTCATTGCTGTCGACGCCTGACCAATCGAACTGCAGCGGCGCAGCGAACACGGGGGTTGCGGTCAGGGCTGCGACAATGGTCAGGGGAACAAGGATCGCGAAGCGAAACATGGTGATTGCCTTTCGTTCAGTAGGGGTAAGTCTCGGGGTGACGCGAGGAGCCCGAGGCTCGCTGGTTGGCCAGCCCCGGGACAGTTGATGCTGAACAGCGTTCAGCTGTGTCTCCAGCGCCGCCGCGCCCGCAGGTTCAGGCCCGCGAGGCCGAGGCCGACAAGGACCGCCGTGCCCGGCTCGGGCACCGTGACCGCGGCTTGGCCGGGGATACGGAAATTGTCGATGCCGGCGAAGCTGCCGGGGTCTTTCCTGAGGGCGAGAGAGCTGACCGGTGCATCGAAGACAACGCCGAAGAAGTTGACCGGATCCTGGACCGTGAGGGTTTGGTTGAACACACCGCTGGTGACGTCAAGGTTCACTTCGTTGCCGCCAGAGTTGTTGTAATCGAACCCGAAAGCGATGACAGGGCTGCTGAAGCTGACGGTGAACCCTGCGGGATTGGCTACGAACAGATCGCCCAGGAGGAGAAAGTCTGAGCCGTCGACGGTGTTCGGGAGGCCGCCGTCGTTGGCCCAGATCGTGCCGATCTGGTTGGTGAGGCTATAGTCGCCACGATTGATCGGCAACGTCAGTTGGGTAAACCCGCCAAACGTCGTGCTGACGTCGTTGAAGTCGTCAAGGATGTCCGATGGTGCCCCGAGAGCAGAGTCAAAGCTTGCGATGTCGGTGTATATCGTGGGGATCGCCATCACGGGCGCAGCCGTGAAGGCCGCTAGCAGGACGGGGACGGAAAGGATTGTCGGATGCATACTCGTTCTCCCTAAAATATGGATAACGTGGGAACGTAAGTGCTGTGCTCAGGCCGCGAGGCGTCGCCGCCGTGCCAGCAGGCCCAGCGCGCCGAGGCCAAGCAGGGCCGACGATAAGCCGGATGATCGGGTCGGATCGACTGGAACTGCGCGGCTCTATGCAACCCGTACGCCATTAACTCTAAAATCCTGTTTTATAAGCACAAAAGAGCCAATAGTGCATCATTTGGATTGATAATTGTCAATTATGCTGACAGGTGGTTCGCGAATGCTGCTGAGCCTTAAGGCGCCGAGAGCGATTTCATCGCGCCAAACGATGCCAACGCGCTACTTGAAGGGCTCGGAGACATCGGACACCGCGACTTCGGCTTACGAAGCGGCCTGAATCGGCTGCTCACTGGTGGTCCGCCTTCCCTCGCGGCTCGCCGAAAACGCCGCCGCCCGGCATCTCGAGCACGAACAGGTCGTCCGGCTGCACCGCAAGGCCGTCGCTCGCGCCGAGCGACTCGATGCGTCACGGGGTAGACGCCCAGGCACCTTTCTTGATGCCACAAGGTTGACCTTGTGCTTCAAGCTCGGTGACCACGAACAGGATCTTGGTCGGCTCGGCAAGCAGATGTCGGAATAGTTGACAGCAATGCTCGGCCAAATTCAGCCATCGCCGGGGATTCCCCACTCGGGCGAATACAACAACGCCTTGAATGATGAAATCAATCTTTTCTTTGCACAGTGAGCGAGCACCAAACCGGTGCGATCATCCGTGTCAGAAACATTAACAATCCGTCGCCGCTTCCGCTCTGATTCGCGCCGCTTGAGGTCCTCAGAGCGGCGGCGTCAGCCATCCTTAGCCTCGGCGCAGGCGATACAGAGCGATGCCGCCGGATCAAGCTCCCTCATATGATTACGCGGGAACTCGCGAACAGGACTCATCGAGCAAGCGTCGGCGGGAGCTTTCGGCCCCGCCGCCGAGGTGATTGGTGGTACTGCTGTGCTCAGGCCGTCCGCCGCCGGCTCCGCGCCAGCAGGCCCAGCGCGCCGAGGCCGACAAGGGCCGCAGTGGCAGGTTCGGGGACGGCGTTGGTGGGTGGTGCTTCGGCCGCGGTGATGGCGAATCCGCTGTAGTAGCCGCCGTAGACTGCTGCGTAGCCGCCGCCGGTCGGCGCGTCGCTGACCTCGCCGTCGAAATCGTATCCCCATGCGGCGATGGAGCCGTCCGCACGCAGGGCATAGGCCGTCAGATCGGTGGCGGCGACCTGGATGAAGTCGTTGCCCGCGGGCACATCCGAGACGAGGCCGTAGCCGTCGTCCCCCCAGGCCACAAGGGACCCATCGGCGGCGATGGCGATGCCGTTATACGTGCTGGCGGCGATGTCGAGGAAGCCGGTTCCGGTCGGCATGTTGCTGACCTGGCCGTCGCTGTCGTAGCCCCACGCGGCGATGGAGCCGTCGGCAGCGAGGGCGTAGACGTTGGCGTACCAACTGGCGATGTCGGTGTACCCGCCGCCGGTGGGGATGTCCGTGATCTGGTTGCTGTCGTCATCGCCCCAGCCGTGGATGTAGCCCTGGTCGTCGAGCGCGAAGCCGGCGTAGTAGCCGCCGACGATCTGGTTGAAGTTGTTGCCCGTGGGGATGCCGGAGATTTCGCCCTCGCCGTCATCGCCCCATCCGAAGATGGCGCCGGTCGAGTCGATGGCGAAGCCGGTGTAGTAGGTCGTCGCGACGTCCTTGAAGCCCGTGCCCGTTGGGGCCTGGCTCACCTGTCCGTCGGAGTCGTAGCCCCATGCGGCGATCGAGCCGTCGGATCGCAGGCCAAGCCCGGTAGCGTAGAAGTTGGCGAAGTCGACGAAGTCGTTGCCCGGCGGGATGTCGCCGAGTTGGCCGGAATCCTCTTGGCCCCAGCCGACGATCGCGCCGGCGATGGCCAGGGCGGGCGTCGCCGCGAGGGCCGGCAGCATGAGTGTCAATGTCAGAAAGAAGCGACGGGGCATTCTTTGTCTCCAAGTTGGAATGCAGCGATTCAGAAAGTCGTGTGATGGAGGGCGATCTGCTTGGCGGTTGATGGTCATGGTGTTGGACTCCTTAGTTAGTGATTGGATGTCGCTAGCCTGCCTGGCGCTATTCACACGTCACGCCGTCGCCGCCGCGCCAGCAGGCCCAGCGCGCCGAGGCCAAGCAGCGCCAGCGAGGACGGTTCGGGGATGGGGTTGGTTGGGGGGGCGGGCGTCGCCGTGGCGCCGCCGCTGACGTTGTCGATGGCAAAGTTAGTTCCGCTGGACTCCCAGCCCGCGGGGGTTTGGATGAGCAGCCCCGTGATCGACGCGGCGGGGTCGGTCGTCAGGCCGAAGAAGCCTCGGTCGCCAACCGGCAGGCGGGGCAGGGCGACCGACTCCAGCAGCGTCGCCCCCGAGTAGAGTTCGATATCGAGATTGCCAAACGCAGGCGGGCTGGAGAATGGGATCAAGTGTCCCCAGAAGCTGTGGTCGAAGCCAAAGGCGGACACGCCGCTGGCGAATTCGATGCGCGCCTTGTGGCCGCCGGCGGGGTCGGTATCGGGCGACTGGCCGATCCGCGGCAGGAGGTAGGTCGTGCCGTCGATTGCGTAGTAGCCGCCGAAGTCGACCGGCGGCGCGTCGATCCGCTGGCCGTAAATGGTGCCGTGGGCGCCGGTTCCCGGAGCCGACACCGAGATCAGGCCCGTGTCGTAGGGACCGTAGGGGTCGCCCAACAGGACATCGGCGGTGATGCTGTTGAAGTCCTCCGTCCACTGCGACGCTCCGCCGACGAGGGCGGACTCCCAGGCGGTCCGGTTGTCGTAGGTGGTCGTCGGCAAGGCTGAGGCGGGGGCCGAGGCGAGCAGAGGTACTGCCGCCGCGACGATGGTCAGGGAAACAAGGATCGCGAAGCGAAACATGGTGATTGCCTTTTGTTCAGTAGGGGCAAGTCTCGGGGTGACGCGAGGAGCCCGAGGCTCGCTGGTTGGCCAGCCCCGGGACAGTTGATGCTGAACCGCGTTCAGCGGTGGCTCCAGCGCCGCCGCGCCCCCAGGGTCAGGCCCGCGAGGCCCAGGCCCAGCAGCGTCAGCGTGGCCGGTTCGGGGATCGGCGCCGGCGCCGCGGGGGCGACCCCAGCGATCTCGGCCGCCGTGATGGACCAGGCCGGGTCGCCATCTACGTCGAAATTATCCCAATTCGCGACCCAGTTGAATGCAAGCTCGTCGCCAGCCGTCAAGCCGGTGAACAGCACGGTGCTCGTTCCGGGGCCAAATTTGTTGCTCCATGCGTATTGGTCGGGGTCAGGCAAAAACCATGGATCGGTGTACCCACGGGACCCGGTCGTGAACGTGCCGAGGTCCACGCCAGCCCGTTGGTTCGGGCCCCCGTTGATGCTCACCAAGAGCTGCCCATAATCCGCCAGGCCAGAAACTTCCCAGTCGAAATCGTATTCGTGCTCGAAGGACAGGGTCAGCGTTGAGCCGCCGGCGATGACGGCCGGGGCGGCGAGCCACGATTGTCCGGAAGCTGATCCTGGGGCTCCCGGCGACTGGGGCACCTCCCACCGCCCGTCGGTCGCGTTCCACGTCCAGGGCAGGGCGGCGCCGGTTGTGCCGTTAGCCGTGAAGCCGCCGTCGTCGATGCTGAAATCATAGGTGATAAGCGCAGCGCTGGCCGGGCCAGCGAACAGCAGGGCAGCGGGCAGGAGCGCCGCAGCGACGAGCCTCGTCAAACGCACTTCACGAGTATCGGGCATTGAGTGTTCTCCTTGTGATTCCTGTGTCAGTGAACGCGTGACGAAGCGCTGAGATCGCGTGGGAATGGTGCATGGCATGGCGTTGTCTCCGATTGGCAAGTGTCCGACCAAGCGGCCGGCCGGGATGAAGCAGGTGGTCGACTGGCTTTCAACGCGTCCCAATCGATTCCGCGCCAGAGGGGCGAGTGACCCGGGCCTAACCGGGGAGATCAGACCATCAGGCGGTAGAGGCACCGCATCGGCCGCGGTGTCGGCGGCCTACCGGATCAGTACCAAGGTTGTTGATGCCCACAAGAAGCCGGATGATCGGGTCGGATCGACTGGAACTGCGCGGCTCTAAGCAAATCGTATGCCATTAACTCTAGAAGCCTGTTTTCTCAGCACAAAAGAGCCGATGGCGCATCACTCGGATTGAGAATTGTCAATTATGCTGACAGGTGGTTCGCGAATGCTGCTGAGCCTTAAGGCGCCGAGAGCGATTTCATCGCGCCAAACGATGCCAACGCGCTACTTGAAGGGCTCGGAGACATCGGACACCGCGACTTCGGCTTACGAAGCGGCCTGAATCGGCTGCTCACTGGTGGTCCGCCTTCCCTCGCGGCTCGCCGAAAACGCCGCCGCCCGGCATCTCGAGCACGAACAGGTCGTCCGGCTGCACCGCAAGGCCGTCGCTCGCGCCGAGCGACTCGATGCGTCACGGGGTAGACGCCCAGGCACCTTTCTTGATGCCACAAGGTTGACCTTGTGCTTCAAGCTCGGTGACCACGAACAGGATCTTGGTCGGCTCGGCAAGCAGATGTCGGAATAGTTGACAGCAATGCTCGGCCAAAGA
>NZ_NHSF01000005.1:84467-85794 GCF_016653295.1 Halochromatium salexigens
AGACGCCCAGGCACCTTTCTTGATGCCACAAGGTTGACCTTGTGCTTCAAGCTCGGTGACCACGAACAGGATCTTGGTCGGCTCGGCAAGCAGATGTCGGAATAGTTGACAGCAATGCTCGGCCAAAGACGGAGCTACAGCAGCAATCGCGCAACAGTCCCGGAATCGGGCGTCGATTCAAGCGAAAATACCCAATGATGCGCCGCGGCAACCCGGCGTACATAGGCCACCCCCAGGCCATTGCCGGCATCCTTGGTCGAGAAGAACGGCTGGCCGATGCGCGCCAGCACCTCCGGCGGGATCGGCTCGCCACCATTGCGCACTTCGATCATCGGGCTCGCCGTGCCAGGCTGCCGAGCGGTACGCAGGAACACCGGGTCGCCGGCTGCCACCGCCTCGCAGGCATTGACGACGAGGTTGATCAGCACCTCGCGCAACTGCGCTTGATCGGCTTGGATCTCGGTCTCTGGCAACCCCAAGTCGACCTGCAGCCGGCGATCCGCAACACTCGGCAGCTCTTGCAGCGACGGCAGCAGCGCCCGAATCAGCGCATCGAGCGCGACCGGCTCGGATGAGACGGTGCGACGACCGGCATAGGCCAGCACGTCCTCGAGCAGCCGGCCGAGCCGATCGGACTCGCGTTGCGCCAGGGTGAGCCGTTTACGCGCGGCCTCGGTGAGCGACTGCCTGCCGAGATAATCCAGCGCCATGCGCAGGGTCGAGAGCGGATTGCGGATCTGGTGCACCATCATCGCCGCGAACTCACCCATCTCGGCCAAGCGGGCGATGGCCGCGGCCGCGGGCCTTGACGTCTTGGGCGAACTGGCGCAGGCGCTCCATCTCGTGCGGATGCACGTTGGAGATGCGCACATCGCGGGTCAGCTCGGTCGGGTCGTAGCCGAGCATGCGCGAGGCCTGGGTATTGGCCTCGAGGATGCGATCGCGCTCGGGGTCGATCAGCAGGATGGCATCGTTGGCGTGATCGAAGATCTGGCGCAGTGGGTGCGCCGGCTCCTGGTGTGTCCGCCCTTCTGTCTGCTCGGGTGCTTGCTCCCGGGCGGGCAGCGCGCTCGGGTCGCCTGCTTCAGACATCCTGCCATCCTCCGCGAAAGATCAACTGCGCTGATCGGGTCTTGTTCGCTATCAGCGATCAGCGACTTAGCAACCCGATCGGAGTGTCCCCATGATCATCAACCTTATGGTGATTTCCAGAAACAGTTATACCGAGCAGGCAGGCTTGATCAAGATATCCCACTTCGGCAGATCGGGGTTGCGCAGTAGCCGCGCTTCGACCTCTCGCATGGCCTTCTTGGTGAGTTTGACGCCC
>NZ_NHSF01000006.1 GCF_016653295.1 Halochromatium salexigens
ACAACGACAATGATCCCTTGGTGGCCGCCCTTTTTCACCCCCCTGCGGGGCGGCTGGGGTGATTTTTACGCTTCTCGGCCGAGCATTACGCGCAAGTCATTGATTGTTCGTTCGCCGCTGGGGTAAACGAAATCTGACCCGACTTGTAGGCTCATTCAATTCAGTGGGTTAGAGACTGCGCAATTGTCTCGTGTCCAGCGCCAGTTGGCTCTGACCCTTTTGAGATATGAGTAATGGCATGACTCGCAGCAGCAAGCGTCTTGCGCAGCTCGGTCTCCATCTGCTGCAGCTCAGCACCGGCGGCGGCGCGCGCGCGTTTGCCCTCGTCGGCGATCTGCAGGCTCTCCTCGATGGTCTCGATCAGGGTGCGATTGGCCTCCTTGACCGTCTCGATATCGAACACACCGCGCTCGATCTGACGCCTGGCCTCGGCATTAGCAGTCTTGAGGTTGTTCGCGTTGGCCTTGAGCAGCTCATTGGTCAGATCGGTCGCGGCCTTGACCGTCTCGGCGGCGCGCCCGGAGCGGTAGATGGTCACCGCCTGCGCCAGTTGCTGGCGCCACAACGGCACCGTGTTGACCAGCGTCGAGTTGATCTTGTTGATCAAGCCCTTGTCATTCTCTTGCACCAGACGGATGCTCGGCAGCGCCTGCATCGCCACCTGCCGCGTGAGCCGCAGATCGTGCACACGCCGCTCCAGATCATCGCGCGCGCTGCGCAGATCGCGCAGGTGTTGCGCCTGCACCATGTCCTCGGCCTGTTCGATCTTGGCTGCGAGCGCCGGGATGCTCTCCTGGTCCAGCTCCGCGAGCTTGGCCTCACCGGCGGCGATGTAGTGCTCCAATTCGCGGAAGTAATCCAGGTTGGCATCGTAGAGCCGATCCAGTGCGGTCACATCGGTCAGCAGCCGAGTCTTGTGCCGTTCCAAGTCGACGCTGATGCGCTCGATGTGATCGCGCACCGCCTCGTATTCCTGCAGAAAACGCAGGATCGGTTTGCCTTGGCCGAATAAGCGCTGAAGCATGCCCGGCTTGGCATTCGGGTCGAGGCGCTCGACATCGAAGCCGCGCAGGGTGCCGACCATCTCGCTCAGGGACTGGCCGGCGGCGCCGGTGTCCTTGCTGCGCACGCCTTCGAGCATCTGGTCGGACACCGTGGTCAGCTGCTGTTGCGCCTTGGCGCCGAAGTACATGATCGAGCTACTGTCGGTCAGGTCGAGTTCGGCCAACAGGGCCTTGATCTCGGCCTGTTCGGCCGGCGGTGCATCGGCCAATGTCACCACGGTTTGACTATCGTCTGGTGCTGGGGCGGTGCTCGGGACCGCCTCTGGCGAGGCCGACGGCGGCGCTGGCTGGTTCGTGTTCACTGTGTTCCTCGCTGATCGATCAAAGCCCGGATTCTCGCTGAAAACCGACGGGCGCGTGCTAGCGAATGCCCTCCTGCTCGAGCTGCTTCTTGAGCACCTCGATCTGCACATCGAGATCGAGCATGTCGGCCTCGCGCAGATGCTCGCGTTGGCGCTGGAACTGCTCTTCGATGGTGATCAGCACGGTGCGGAAGTGCTGTTCGAGTTCGGCCGACTCCACATGCCGATGGGTACGGGCATAGCCGTCCGAGACCTGTTCGGCGCCTTCCAGGAAGACCGTCAGGAAGCGCCGCGCCCGGCGCAGATCCGAGGGCCGCTCGGCGATCTGCGCGAGGATGCCGCGCCCCAGCTCGGCGATGCGCGCCAGGCGTTGGCTCAGTTCGCGATTGCCGATCGCCTCGGCGGCGCGCTCGATAGTGATGAGCCGATCCTCGGCCTCGGCGAGCGCCTCGATGACCGCCCGCGATTCCTTGTCCTGCGCGCTCATTGGTTCACCGACCCGCAGCGGCTCGAGCCCATAGGCCAGATGGTAGCCGAGCACGGCCACGGCCGCGAAGCCGATGCCAACCCCAAACGGATAGCCAACCCCGTACACCGCGGCAACACAGGTGCCAGCCGCCAGTGAGACCGCCGCGACATTGCGCAGCGGGAACTGCCAACGCCGACCGGGCTGGCTGAAGCGGCGCCGCTCGGCCGCCTCGGGCGATTGCCGCGAGGCCCGTCGCGTCAGCAGCGCCGCCAGCGCCAACAGCGCCCAGGCGGCAGCATCGCCGAAAAAACTGTCCAGTCGACTCAGGATCAACGCGTTGATCGCCGCAAACAGCAAGGGCGTGGAGAAGATCCACAGCAACCAAGCACCGGCGGGGCGTACCCGTGGCAGCGGATTTGGGTCAGAGGGTGTCACGAGAAGAAGAACGGGGCGAACATCGACTGGCAGGAGACAAGGCCCAGGCTCCACAACAGGAGCACCGCGCCCAGGAGTCGCGCACCGAGGCCCGGTCGCGATGGGGATTGATCTGGCGGTTTTGACATCGGCGGCGTCGGCATCGGTCTCTTGGCGGCTTCCAGTAACAGCGGGCACGACGATGAGACAATTGCGCAGTCTCTAACCCACTGAATTGAATGAGCCTACAAGTCGGGTCAGATTTCGTTTACCCCAGCGGCGAACGAACAATCAATGACTTGCGCGTAATGCTCGGCCGAGAAGCGTAAAAATCACCCCAGCCGCCCCGCAGGGGGGTGAAAAAGGGCGGCCACCAAGGGATCATTGTCGTTGT
>NZ_NHSF01000007.1 GCF_016653295.1 Halochromatium salexigens
AGCAGCCGATCCCACCAGGAGAGGTTGAAACCAAAGTTGGAGTTGGTCTCGTCGTCCTCGATCGAATGATGCACCCGATGCATGTCTGGCGTGACGACGAACCAACGCAACATGCGATCGACCTGGGCCGGCAGCGCGATATTGGCATGGTTGAACATGGCCATCGCGTTGAGGATGACCTCGAACAGGATCACCGCGACCACCGGCGGCCCGAGCGCGGCGATGACGGCGAACTTGATCAGCATCGACAGGATGATCTCGATGGGATGGAAACGCGCGC
Source organism: Halochromatium salexigens (assembly GCF_016653295.1). Taxonomy (GTDB): domain Bacteria; phylum Pseudomonadota; class Gammaproteobacteria; order Chromatiales; family Chromatiaceae; genus Lamprobacter; species Lamprobacter salexigens. Next base: position 281 of record NZ_NHSF01000007.1, read on the forward strand.
CGGTGGTCAGGTCGTAGTCCAGATCGGCGTGATGGACCCGATGCAGCCGCCACAGCGCCGGCACCGCATGGAAGAGCACGTGCTGCACCCAGATAGCGAGGTCGAGCACCAGCAGCGCGAGCAACACCTCCAACCAGAACGGCCAGGTCAGCACATTGAGCAGCCCCCAGCCGGCACTGTTGACGTACAGCGCGACACCAACCGCGGCGGCCGGGAACAGCAGGCGCAGCAGCACCGTGTTCAACACCACCAAGCCGATGTTGCTGCTCCAGCGCTGCAGACGCGTGAGCATCCGGTCGCGGCGTGGCGCAGCCACTTCCCAGGTCGCCATCAGCGCGAATACGCCGAAAAAGAAGCCGAGGCGAATCGTTGCCTCATGGGTCTGGATGAAACTGTCCATCGGCCTTGCCTCATGAATCCTGGTGAAAAACCTGGGTAGGATGCTGGCAGATTGCAGCCAAATGATCAACTGCAACGTTGAATGTTGGCGATGACCCTTCAGACCGTTGGAGGCAGCTCAGGTCATCCTCTCGCTGTTGACCCTCCAGAGGCCCGTCGCTGCTTGATCAAGGCCGGCACACAAAAATTCAACTTTCTGGTTGATTATTGTCGTGGAAGCTGGCACGATTTTCCTGTTTGCGGCATTCCGCTCGATGGCTTGAGCGGTTAGACGCACTTGGTTAGACCAGGTCGAATGCGACAGGAAAGGACGGGCCAGACCCTCTGTCATCACAGATCGTTGACTCACTGAGCCACCGCTGGAGGCCGTCATGCATCGCTCGATTCTCCGCATCCTGAGCGCCCTGCTGCTGATCGGCGCGGTGGCCACGGCCCTGCTCTACCGCGATCGGCTCGACGTCGCGGCACTGGAGACCTGGATCAACGGCGCTGGTGCCGCCGCACCACTGATCTTCATCGGACTCTATGCGCTGGCGACGGTGCTGTTCCTGCCCGGCGCGGTCCTGACCCTCGCCGGCGGCGCCTTGTTCGGCCCGCTCTGGGGCACGCTCTACAACCTGCTTGGGGCGACCCTTGGCGCGACCTTGGCCTTTCTGATCGCGCGACATCTCGCCGGCGACTGGGTGCGGACACGCGCCAAGGGCCTGATCGCGCGCCTGATCCAAGGGGTCGAGGCCGAGGGCTGGCGTTTCGTCGCCTTCACCCGGCTGGTGCCGCTGTTCCCGTTCAACCTGCTCAACTACGCCCTGGGACTGACGCGCATCCGTGTTCTGCCCTATCTGCTAGCGTCGCTGATCTTCATGCTGCCCGGCGCATTGGCCTATACCTACCTGGGCTTCGTCGGGCGCGAGGCCATGGCGGGCAGCGAGGGGTTGATCCGCAACGGCTTGATCGCGCTGGCGCTGCTCGCCGCAGTCGCCTTCCTGCCGCGGTTGATCACGCGGCTGCGGCAGCGACCGATGCTACCGGCTGAGGAGCTTAAGCGCCGCCTCGACGCCGGGGCGCAGGATCTCCTGGTGCTCGATGTCCGCACGCCCGAGGAGTTCGTGGGCGACCAAGGCCATCTCGCCGAGGCCGTCAACATCCCGCTGGAGCACCTCCCCGACCAGATCGAAGCGCTCGGATCAAACCTCGAGCGACCGATCGCGCTGATCTGCCGCACCGATCGCCGCTCGGCCCAGGCCGCGGCGCTGCTCGCCGGCCGTGGCTTCGCTCAGGTGCAGGTCATCCAAGGCGGCATGACCGCCTGGCGAGCCAACGGCTGGCCGGTCGAACAGGCCCATGCTCAAGCCCACTGAACCGCGTTCGCGGATTGGTACAAACTGCTGGCCCTGCGTATCGCACACCCTCCATTCACCAACACACGATCACCCACCACCAAAGGAGCCATCCGATGAACACTGCCCAACGCGTCTTTTCAATCCTGCTGCTGCTGGCGTTGCTCGTACCAGGCGCAGCATCGGCCGAGAAACCGAGCGATGCGCACGCCCTTGAAGGCGTGACCTCCGGCAAGGTCGCCTGGGACATCAACATGGGGAATCCACGTGCACTCCTGGTCAATCTGCGCGTGATCGACGAAACCTATGAGGACCTGAAGCGACAAGGCGTCGAGCCCGATATGATCTTCACCTTCCGCGGCCCCTCGGCGCGCCTGGTCAGTGGCGACCGCACCGATGTGCCGCTCGATGAGGAGGCGGTCTACGACGAGATCGCCGAGCAGATCAAGGCATTGTTGGCCAAGCCGAACGTGCGCATGGAGGTCTGCTCGATCACGACCCGCCTCGCCGGCATCGACA
>NZ_NHSF01000008.1 GCF_016653295.1 Halochromatium salexigens
GCCCAGGCCGCAGCGAACCGTGTGCCCGCAAGCACACCGCCGACGCACCGCGAGCCGCCACCACCGGACAGGCCTCCGAAACATGTGAGTGCCCATTTCGATGAGCTGTTCAAGATCCTCGGCAAGACGCGGCCTTCGGCAACCTCGGAGTGAGGATCGATCTCGAAGACCATGGAGGAGAGCTATTTCGACTCATCGACTGGATGATCCGCTTACCCGAGGCGCTGGAAGCGGACTTCCGTCAGGAACTTTATGCCTACGAGGAGCAACAGCGTATGCCGTATGTGACGACCGTTGAACAGGCTGGGATTGATAAGGAGCACCACGACAGCGGCTACAAGGAACTGTTCAGCCATCCCGAGTTCGTCCAGCAGCTGATCGAAGGCTTCGCCCCAGCGCACCCGATTCTGCCGATCGTGCTCTACAATGGGCTCGAGCGCTGGCAGGCCGCCGAGGACATCGACGCGCTGGTGCGTCCTACGCCACCGCTCGCTCCGCGCTTTGCTTGTTGCTACCCCTGAGCATTGCGTTACGTTTGAAACGACTCTCTGTCATGAAGACATTATTTAGCACAATCAATCTATTCGGAGGCTTCCTGGCAGGGCTGCTAGGGGGTTTATTTCAAAGTAATAACGCCTTGCTTAATCCTCAAAATGGGTCGGACGTTATTGCTGTCGCGAATACATATATCGTTTTCACGACATTCATTTTTGTTTTAATGACGATAATAGTCACTGGTGCAGGAATCTATTTTTCAAAATGGTTTGGTATCAGCAAGGAGAAAGAGATTCGTGAAAATATGCAGGATCTCTTTGAATCTTTGAATAGAGACCCCGTGCTATCAGATAGGTTTGTAAAAGAATTATTTGAGCACAAAAGCGTTTCTGATACACTGCACAAGTTGGTTCAGGCCCGTGTGGAAGATGAAATCAATTTACGCACCTCAGAAAAGGAAGATGCAATTGATTTTTCTTCTCAGCTATCGGATGATGAAGAGGCGCCAAAATGAACCTAGCGTTTACCAAATACCATCAGTTATCCGCCAAGGATTTTCTCGCTAGGCTAGAGAAAGATCATGGCTTTGAAGTCGTGCCTCCTATTAACGTCGAGCGAATTGTCGAGTTGGTAGGCGCAAGGTTAGACAGCTCTGTAGACTTTGAAAACATCAGCGCAGCTGGCTCTGTTTCAATCCACAATCATCACGCGCGAATTTGGGTAAACCCTCTTGAAAGCAGTTACGAGCCTAGAAAAAGATTTACCATTGCACATGAGATTGGGCATTTAATTCAGCACATTGATCCCGAGATTGGTGTCCGTGAGTTTATTGACACCAAGAAAACACTGAACAGAAAAGATTCATATTGGGACTCAAAGGAATACGAAGCAAATAACTTCGCTGCGCAGTTATTAATGCCTGTCTCGCTACTAAAAAAACATGGCAATGAAATCATTGCGCAATACAAGAAAAAAACAGGCGGCAGTGGAATGTCTGTCGATTTGTTTATCGAAAGAATGGCATCCTTGTTCAACGTTTCCGAGCCTGCAATGAAATACCGCTTGAGAAACATAGGCGCAATAAAACCTAACAGGTAGGCCCCTCGCTCATTTTTTGCCACATTGCAAGCCTGTGAAAATGATCAAGAAATCGACCCCATCGTTCGTGACCCGGTGGCGCTGAGATGCCGGAGCGATAAATCCCAGCTGGTACTCGCCTGCGCTACACTCGCCCGATGAGCACTCCACTCAGCCTCCAACGCACCGATGGCCAAGCATCACGACACCGGCTACAAGGAGCTGTTCAGCCATCCCGAGTTCGTCCAGCAGCTGATCGAAGGCTTCGCCCCGCCCGAGATCGCCGCCCTGATGGACTTCAGCACGCTGAAGAACCACAGCGGCAACTACATCACCCCGCTGTTCGAGGAACGCTTCGAGGACGTCGTCTGGTCGGTGCACGTGCACTGGCAGGGCGTGACCGAGCGGCTGTTCCTCTACCTGCTGATCGAATTCCAATCCACGGTCGACCCCACCATGCCGCTGCGCATGCTCCACTATGTCGCCTGCTTCTATCAGCACCTGCTCAAGACCAAGGTCACCACGCCCGCTCAAGGACTCCCACCGATCCTGCCGATCGTGCTCTACAATGGGCTCGAGCGCTGGCAGGCCGCCGAGGACATCGACGAGCTGGTCCGCCCCACGCCGCCGGCGTTCCTGCGCGCCTATCAGCCGCATCTGCGCTACCACCTGATCGACGAAGGCCGCTACACGCCCGAGCAGCTGGGCCTCATCGACAGTCCGTTGAGTGCTGTGTTCGGGGTTGAGATCGCCTCCCGCAAGCGCGCCTCGCTGCAAGCGGCCGTCGATCGACTGGTGCGCCTGATCCAGGCCGATCCCAATAAGACGCGCCTGGATCGGCTCATCACCCGTTGGCTCAAGCGCCACCTCCAGCGCTTGGGCGCGCAGATCGACCTTACACAGATCCATTCACTCGTCGAGGACAAGACCATGTTAGCCGAGAACCTGGAAACCTGGGCCCAGCGCGAGCGTCAGGAAGGGCGTTTGGAGGGGCGCCAGGAAGGTGAGCAGATCGGGATGCAGAAAGGTGAGCAGATCGGGATGCAAAAAACCGCTCAGGCCACGGCGCGCAACCTCATCGCCCTCGGCCTGCTCAACGACGCGCAGATTGCCCAGGCCACCGGCCTGAGCATGGCGCAGGTCGAGGCGCTACGCTCGCTTGACTCGCACTGAGACGCACAGCGTCGATGCTCCCGACCCCCCATTAAACCATTAAACGGGGACGTACCACGGTTTCGGGTCGGTGACACCTCAGCTGCTGAATCCGCCACACTCCGCGCATGCCAGCCGACAGCCACAGCGCCGAGACCGCGTCGCCCAAGCGCGACGACGACAGCCCTTGGAAGGCCTGCGGTTCGTGCCTCGGGGCTGCTAGACAGAGACAGCCGACAAAGCGCGCTTGCGCGAGTGGCACCGGGCCTTTGGCATCGCGCTGGTGGATGTGTTTGCCGGCGCACCCTGGCGCGTGGAGCTCGAACAGGAACTGGCGCTGATCAGCCAGGAACTGGATGTGGCCATCATCGAAGAGGTCGCGTCCGGGGACCCGTCGGGAAGCAAGCGGGCGCGTCTGCCCGACCCGCTGCCCGATGGGCTAGAAAATCTGCGCGCGATTAACCTACTGAGCTACAAATCCCACCACGAGGCGCTGGATGTCTGGTCGCTGGATGAGCTGATCGGCTACTACGTGCTCTACCGCAAGGTGAATCTGAACGCCGAGGGCGACCGGCATCCGCTCAAGGCCTTTGGGCTCTATGCCGTGGCCACGCGCTATCCCGAGGGACTCGCGCGCAGCCATGTGCTGCAACCCACCGCCTGGGATGGCGTGTATGAGCTGCCTTGGGGCGGTCATCAGGTCCGTCTGATCGTGCTCAACCGGATCGAAAAACACCCGCGCAACGCCCCCTGGGAACTCTTCGCGAGCGAGCGGGATCGGATGCGCCAGGGGCTGGAGCATTACCGCGCGCGCCCGACCAGCGCCAAGCAACCGGGTTACTGGGAGTTGCTCGAACACCTGTACTTACTCTATCGACGCGAGGCATCGGCCATGGCCTACACCCTAGAGCAATTTATCCGCGACACGCATGAGAAGCTGATTGAAGACGCCATCCAGCATGATCCCGAATCGGTCCTCAAGCACTTCGATCCCGAGCAACGGCTCAAGGGGCTTGATCCGGAGTCAGTGCTTGAGCGCTTCGATCCCGAGCAACGGCTCAAGGGGCTTGATGCTGAGGATCGGCTCAAGGGGCTTGACCCCGACCTCATCGCCGCATGGCTCGCCAAGCAGCGCCGGGATCACTGACCGTAAACGGCGACGTACCACGGTTTCGGGTCGGTGACACCTCAGCTGCTGAATCCGCCACACTCCGCGCATGCCAGCCGACAGCCACAGCGCCGAGACCGCGTCGCCCAAGCGCGACGATGACAGCCCTTGGAAGGAGGCCCTGGAGCGCTTCTTTCCAGAGTTTCTGGCGCTGCTGTTCCCAGCCGTGCATGCCGAGATCGACTGGTCCAAAGGCATGCAGTTTCTCGACAAGGAATTCCAGCAACTGGTGCAAGAGGCCAAGACCACCCGGCGTTATGCCGACAAGCTGGTCGGCGTCACCTTGCGCGATGGGACCGCGGTCTGGGTGCTGATCCATGTCGAAGTGCAAGGCGAGCCGGAAACGGCCTTTGCCGAGCGGATGTACACCTATCACGACAAGATCCGCGACCGCTACCAGGTGCCGGTGGCGAGCCTCGCGGTCTTGGCCGATACGGATCACCGCTTTCGCCCGCAGCAGTTCAGCACCGCACTCTGGGACTGCTGCGTTGACTTCCGCTTTCCGATGGTCAAACTCTTGGACTATGCCGCGCCCGAGCGCTGGGCTGAGCTGGAAGCCAGCGACAACGTCTTCGCCCTGGTGGTCATGGCGCAGATCCGCGCCAAGCTCACCAAGGATGCCGAGACGCTCAAAGGCTGGAAATTCCACCTGATCCGCCTGATGTACGAGCGCGGCTATGAGCAGGCACGGATTCTGGAGCTATTTCGACTCATCGACTGGATGATCCGCCTGCCCAAGGCGCTCGAAGCCGACTTTCGCCAAACACTCTATGCCTATGAGGAGCAACAGCGTATGCCGTATGTGACCACCGTTGAACAAGCTGGGATCGATAAGGGTATGAAGCAGGGCATGAAGAAGGGCGTGCAGCAGGGCATGAAGCAGGGCATGAAGCAGGGCCTGCAGCAGGGCGAAGCCAGGACCCTGCTGCGCTTGCTCGATCAGAAATTCGGTCCCGAAACGGCGCAAGTGCATCGCGAGCGCATTGAAAACGCCGAGCTTGAGCAACTCGACACTTGGTTGGGCCGCATCCTCAGCGCCGAGACCCCCGAGACCATCTTCCACTGAGGATCGGCTCAACACCGAACACCGAGGGAGCCGAGACCAAAGCCAAAGCGCCCCGATGGCCAAGCACTACGACAGCGGCTACAAGGAACTGTTCAGCCACCCCGAGTTTGTCCAGCAGCTCATCGAAGGCTTCGCCCCGCCCGAGATCGCCGCGCTGATGGATTTCTCGACGCTGAAGAACCACAGCGGCAACTACATCACCCCGCTGTTCGAGGAGCGCTTCGAGGACGTGGTGTGGTCGGTGCAGGTGCACTGGCAGGGCGTGACCGAGCGGCTGTTCCTCTACCTGCTGATCGAATTCCAATCCAGCGTCGACCCGACCATGCCGCTGCGCATGCTGCACTATGTCGCCTGCTTCTATCAGCACCTGCTCAAGACCAAGAAACTGTCCATCAACTTCTTCCCGATTTGAGGGCCACTGTTGGGCGATGATCGGGAAGTAGAAAATGGACAGTCACCAAGGTCACCACCCCGGCCCAAGGACTCCCCCCGATTCTGCCGATCGTGCTCTACAATGGGCTTGAGCGTTGGCGTGCCGCCGAGGACATCGACGAGCTGGTGCGTCCTACGCCACCGCTGTTCCTGCGCGCCTATCAGCCGCATCTGCGCTACTACCTGATCGACGAAGGCCGCTACACGCCCGAGCAGCTGGGCCTGATCGACAGCCCCCTGAGCGCTGTGTTCGGGGTCGAGATCGCCTCCCGCGAACGCGCCTCGCTGCAAGCGGCCGTCGATCGACTGGTGCGCCTGATCCAGGCCGATCCGAACAAGGCGCGGCTGGATGCGCTCATCACCCGCTGGCTCAAGCGCCACCTCCAGCGCTTGGGCGCGCAGATCGACCTTACACATATCCACTCACTCGTCGAGGACACCGCCATGTTGGCCGAAAACTTACAGCACTGGGCAGAACGCGAGCGGCAGGAAGGCGAGCGGATTGGATTGCAGAGAGGACGTCTGGAAGGGCGTCAAGAAGGACGCCTGGAAGGGCGTCAAGAAACCGCTCAGGCCACGGCGCGCAACCTCATCGCCCTCGGCCTGCTCAACGATGCGCAGATTGCCCAGGCCACCGGTCTGAGCATGGCGCAGGTCGAGGCGCTACGCTCGCCTGACTCGCACTGAGACGCACAGCGTCGATGCTCCCGCCCCCCATTTAAACGGGGACGTACCACGGTTTCGGGGAAGAATCAGGGGGAAGAATCAGGGACAGACCACCTTTTCTTGTCTTGATGGGCGAACGTGATCGAGGTCAAGATCACGCGAATGGCCGTCTAGGCTATCCGAGCGCACAGCGGTTCCTCTATCCTGCCGGGCATGAAGACCGACCACCCGATCTATCTGTTTCTGCGCAGCGGCCCGGAAGCCTTCCGAGTGCTCACCGGAGGTCTGCAGCTCGAAGGCGCCTACAAGGTCTGCTCGCTGACCCTCAAAAGCCTGGAGCGCCGCCTCGATGGGCTGGTCGAGCCCGACGGCCATGCAGGTCCCGCCTATGTGGTCGAGTTTCAGGCGCAGCCGCTCGACAAGTCCCTGTACAACCTCGCCGCCAAGATCGGGCTCTATGGCGAGGAGCACCCCGAGTACGAAGTGCTCGGCATGGCGGTGTTTCTGCGCGCAGCGGATATTCCGGCCCGACCCCACTGGGTGCATGCCCCAGGCTCGCCGATCCGCTGCATCAGCCTCGACAGCTTCCTGCGCGAGTGGCTCGCGCGCGAGCCCGACAATCCCTATGTCGCCGTGTTCGCGCCGCTGATCATCGACAGCGATGCGGAGCTGAGGCAACGCGCCCCGGTGCTGTGGCAGACGATCCAACAAGCGCCGCTTGATGCAGACACCCGCGAGACGTTGTCAGAAGTGTTGGAATTCTGGTTTTTTGAACGCTTCAGCCACTATACCGATGAGGAGATCTGGACCATGTTGAATCTCGTGACCCCGCTTGAGGAGACCAAGGCCTATCAGTCGATCTTTGCTAAGGGTGAGAAGATCGGCGAGAAGATCGGGGAGAAGAAGGGCAAGGCCGAGGCGAAGGTCGGGACGCTCTGCCGACTGCTCAGGCGCCGCTTCGGCCCGCTGCCCACTTGGGCCAAGCAGCGCATTACTGCGGCGCCTGAGGCGCAGCTCGACGCATGGCTGGATGGCATTTTCGATGCCTCCGGTGTTGAGGATCTCCTTGGTGAGAAAAGCGAGCGGCATTGAGGGCAGGTGACTCAGCCTCAGGCCATGCCCGCCGATCCCCACAGCGCCGAGACCGCGTCGCCCAAGCGTGACGACGACAGCCCTTGGAAAGCCTGCGGTTCGTGCCTCGGGGCTGCTAGACTTTCCCCATGACCACCGAACCCACCAACACCGCAGAGACAGCCGACAAAGCGCGCTTGCGCGAGTGGCACCGGGCCTTTGGCATCGCGCTGGTAGACGTGTTTGCCGGCGCACCCTGGCGCGTGGAGCTCGAACAGGAACTGGCGCTGATCAGCCAGGAACTGGATGTGGCCATCATCGAAGAGGTCGCGTCCGGGGACCCGTCGGGAAGCAAGCGGGCGCGTCTGCCCGACCCGCTGCCCGATGGGCTAGAAAATCTGCGCGCCATCAACCTACTGAGCTACAAGTCCCACCACGAGGCGCTGGATGTCTGGTCGCTGGATGAGCTGATCGGCTATTACGTGCTCTACCGCAAGGTGAATCTGAACGCCGAGGACGACCGACATCCGCTCGAGGCCTTTGGGATCTATGCCGTGGCCACGCGCTATCCCGAGGGACTCGCGCGCCGCCATGTGCTGCAACCCACCGCTTGGGATGGCGTTTATGAGCTGCCTTGGGGCGGTCATCAGGTCCGCCTGATCGTGCTCAACCGGATCGAAAAACACCCGCGCAACGCCCCCTGGGAACTCTTCGCCAGCGAGCGAGATCGGATGCGCCAGGGGCTGGAGCATTACCGCGCGCGCCCGACCAGCGCCAAGCAACCGGGTTACTGGGAGTTGCTCGAACACCTGTACTTACTCTACCGACGCGAGGCATCGGCCATGGCCTACACCCTAGAGCAATTTATCCGCGACACGCATGAGAAGCTGATTGAAGACGCCATCCAGCATGATCCCGAATCGGTCCTCAAGCACTTCGATCCCGAGCAACGGCTCAAGGGGCTTGATCCGGAGTCAGTGCTTGAGCGCTTCGATCCCGAGCAACGGCTCAAGGGGCTTGATGCTGAGGATCGGCTCAAGGGGCTTGATGCTGAGGATCGGCTCAAGGGGCTTGATGCTGAGGATCGGCTCAAGGGGCTTGACCCCGACCTCATCGCCGCATGGCTCGCCAAGCAGCGCCGGGATCACTGACGGGCGTGAAGCAGGGCGAAGCCAGGACACTGCTGCGGCTGCTCGCCCAGAAATTCGGCCCCGAAGCGGCACAAGTGCATCGCGAGCGCATTGAAACCGCCGAGCTTGAGCAACTCGACACTTGGTTGGGTCGCATCCTCACGGCTGAGACCCCCGAGACGATTTTTCACTGATCGTGAATTTTGGCGTTCTCGCTCATCACCCGCTGGCTCAAGCGCCATCGCGTCATCGATCATCTCAACGCCCGCGCCGGCACCTGCTTCCCGAGCACCCCGGCAGCCGCCGCAGCCGGGCTGAGGCGGGCGGTGTAGGCTAAAACGCGCCTTGCCCGCAAGCCACCCGGAGACACCCCCATGGCCCTAGCCCAGGAAGACCTGCACCAAATCGGCGAATACGTCAAAGACCACATCGGCGACTGGATTGCCGAGCAGACGGTGTATTGAGGCGACCTATTTGACGCGCGCTTGGTCGGCGCGTCGGGTTGAGAGGTTAGGGTGACGGAGAGACATCCCCACAAAGCGATTCGTGCTGCCATTGCTTATGCTGAGGAGCGCGGCTGGCGCTGCATCAAAGCGAGCGGTCACGCGCACATCTGGGGCAAACTGTTGTGCCCGTTATCCTCGCCGGATGGCTGTCGGTTTCATCTTCATAGTACCCCAAGCCATCCCGAAGCTCATGCTGCACGGATACGCCGTGCGGTCGACCACTGTCAACATGGCTTGTGAGGGTAGATGATGAAAGTGTTTGAATTCTCGTTCTTAGTGGCGGATCTTGGCGATGAGACCATCGACGCGATCTACGGCCGTTGCCCGGATGCGAGTGTCGGCGCGAGCGATGGACGCACCTATGTGGCCTTTGATCGGGAGGCCAATTGCCTGGAATCAGCGCTGGATTCGGCCGTCGCGGACCTCTGGCAACTCGGCATTCGGCCGTTGCGGGTGGAAATGGATGTCCCTGAGCCGGTTTAGACGTGGATTAAACGGGGACGGTGCGGCCTAGGGAGGTAGATCTAACCCCCTAGCCCGGCGGTGTTGCCGGGGCAAATGGAGTTGGGACTTTGAGAAGATCGCCATGACCGACGAACACCCAAACAAATATATTCGAGAAACAATTGATCTGGCGTTCACCAAAGGTTGGCGATTAGAAAAAGCAGGGCCGAGGATCATGCCAAGGATATTCGCAGGGCGGTTGCGCGTTGTCCGCACGCTGAGGAGTTACAAACCGATGGCCAATGAAAAAAAATATGAGTTCACACTGATATTGGCGGAAGTGACGGAACTGAGTACCCAAATCGCTGACGCGTTATTTGTACCATGAAGCGTACGACCGCGATGGTTGGAAGCGAAACAGGAGAAACTGATGGCCCTGACACATAAAACGGTGCCCGAACCGCAAGCCATTCTTCGAGCCTGGATTCCGTTTAAGGAAGTGGTCGGCGTGACCTCGGTTCCTGATGGACCAGCATGGGTTGAAGCAGGAGGATCTTGCCGACTGCGCCCCGCAGAGTCGCATATCGGACATCTTGAGCGGCCGGCGCGGCATCAGCAAAGAGATCGCTAAAAAGCTGGCTAGGCGGTTCAATATGAGCGCTGCCGTGTTCTTGTGATTGCAGTTCCGACGGCAGGCAAAGGCAACCACGAAAGCCCGAAAGCCGCGCGACCCCCATGCGGTGAAGCTGGTGTTGCATGCCAGCCGACAACCAAACCGCCGAGACCGCGTCGCCGAAGCGCGACGTCGACAGCCCTTGGAAAGAGGCCCTCGAGCGCTCCTAGGTATTGAGCACCAACGCGGCATCGACGGCAGCCTCCACCGTTCGTATACTGCTGCATGCCGCTTCCCCCTTCAACACGGAGGTCAGCTCGTGCTGTCAGCCTTTGACAGAAAGCGAATTTTGCTACTCCAGGGGCCCATGGGCCCCTTCTTCTCGCGTCTGCGGCGTGATCTGCAATCCGCCGGCGCCGAGGTCTTCAAGATCAATCTCTGCGCTGGAGACCGCCTCTATTACCCACTGAACGCGGTGGATTACCGCGGCACGCTCGACGACTGGCCCGCCTTCCTCGAGCACTATCTGGCTTGCCACCAGATCGACGCCATCATGCTCTTTGGCGACTGCCGCCACTATCATTGCGTGGTACCAGAGATCGCGCGCGCGGCGCGTCAACCTCTATGTGTTCGAGGAAGGCTATCTGCGCCCGGATTACATTACCGTCGAGGAGGGGGGCGCGAATCGCTTTTCCTCCCTGCCACGCGATCCCGCATACTACCGCGCTTATCGACCACCGCAGCCCGAAGTTGCCAAAGCGCAACGCCAACCGGTCAAGTATGGCTTCTGGTTTGCCGCCGTCCATGCCATGGTTTACGCGGCGTCTGAACGCGACCGACGGGTTGCGTTTGCCACCGTTCTTCCTGGTCCCCTTACAAACCCATAACGACGTACAGATCCACGTCCATTCAGCGTTCGAATCGATCGAGACCTTTATCCACCGGGTGCTGACATCCTTTGCCGAGCAGGCGCCGGCCGAGACCTGTCTGGTGTTCAAGCATCATCCACTCGACCGCGGCTACCGCGAGTATGGTCGCTGGCTGCGCGAAATCCTGCCGCGCTATGGGCTGCAAGAGCGCGTCTTCTATGTGCACGACGTGCACCTGCCGACGCTGCTCGATCAGGCGCTCGGGACCGTGGTCGTCAACAGTACCGTTGGCCTCTCGTCCATCCTCCATAAGACGCCCGTGTGTGTACTCGGTGAGCCGATCTACCACATGCCCGGCCTCACGCATCAGGGGCCGTTGGAAACCTTCTGGAACACACGCGAGCCGGTCGACAGCGCCTTGTTCGAGAAGTTTCGCGTATGGCTGCTGATGCACAATCAGGCAAACGGCCATTTCTATCGCGCCCTGCCCGCCTATGGTAACCATAGTGGTGTAGCTTGGCCGCCCTCGTTCCCGCTGCCCACACACGAATTCGAACCTGGTAAGCTCACCCCGCCGATCGTCTTTACCCCGGTCAAACCTGAGTCAGAGGCCGCCTGATGTCGGCGGCTTTGGCGCCGGTGCCTGTTTTGGTGCCGGTGTCTGCTTTGACCCCGGCGGCGGTTTCGCTCGGCCAATGGTCTGGGCGTGGAGTTCTTTCTTGAGGATCAAGTCGACCACATGCTGTTCTCGCTTATTCGCCCGCCGACAATGATCTTGCTGAAATAGATCAGCAAAGCGAATCACCCAACGCGCCCACCGCTTGCGCTCGCGCTCACGCCAGGCATGGGACGAGACCGACTCCCAAGCATAACCGTTGAAGACGGACGCGTTGACGAAATGGTCGAGTGCGCGCACGCTCGCTCGCGCACGTTCTAGCTGACCACTGAGCCCATACACCGCAAGCAGCAGAAAACCGACAATGGCCAACGGAACCAGCAATAACGTGAGGCTGAGACCCACTAAAAATTCTTTCATTGCGTGATGATACGGCAGAAAAATGACAACAGGTGGTATCGGCGCGGCCTCACCTTGGCAACGGCCACACTGCTCGGCGGTTGTGCCACCTTCACCGACATGTCGGCGCCCAACTGGGCCGAGCCCAAGGCGCTGGCTCCCGAGGACGCGTCGTTCCACAGCTTGCTGAACAGTGCGCCAGCCACTCGTGAGATCCGCCTCGCGGAAAGTCCCTGGGGGCAGGGTATCTTAGCCGTTCTTCATCAACCTTATGCCGCCGCGAGCGGGCGCCGTTGCCGGCGTTTGACCCTGTACCCGCATTCCCAACCACAGCCTGTGCTGACCTGCTTCGATCCGGGCACCGCGCAATGGCAGCCGGTGCGCCTGTTGCAGGTGAACGGCCGCGCGGTCCTCGAGGCCGCGCCCTCGCCTGAACTCATGGGGATCACGCCATGATGCACGCCAAGCATCACGCCAAGCCTCCCGCCATGTTTCATCCGCGCCTCGCGCTGCCCTACCTGGCCTTGCTCCTCCTGGCCTTGCTCCTGTTCAGCCAGGCGCTCTGGGGGCAAGGCATCAGCGCCCGGGTCGACACGCCAGACGAACGTGATGAGGCGGCCGAGGAAGCCGACCACATCCCACCCTTTGGCGCCAATCTGTTCACCGGCGGTTTCCGCACGCTGCGCACGGCCGGCTTGAACTAAGACTATCAGATCATGCCCGGCGATCAGATCACCGTGCGGGCCTGGGGCGCTTTGGAGCTGGATGAGGTGCTGACGGTGGATGTGGCCGGCAACATCTTCATCCCCGAGGTGGGGCCGGTGTTCGTGCAGGGCTTGAATGCCGGCAACCTCGATCGACAGGTCGAGCAGGCTATTGGCGAGATATTCATCGATAACGTCTCGGTCTACACCAATCTGGAGGGCGTACAGCCCATCGCCGTGTTCGTCACCGGCTTCGTGCGCCAGCCCGGCCGTTATGCCGGCGCGCCTAGCGATTCGCCGCTCAACTTTCTCCACCAGGCCGGTGGTATCGATCCCGCCAGCGGCAGCTTTCGCCGTATCGAGGTCCTGCGCCAAGGCCAGCGCATCGCCGGCCTTGACCTCTATCGTTTTTTGCTCCATGGGGACCTGCCAGCGGTGCAATTTCAGGAGGGCGATACCATCGTCGTCGGTCGACGCGGCGCCATGGTCACGGTCTCCGGCGAGGTGGCGGCGCCTCATCGCTATGAGTTGAGCACGGCGGAGTCGAGCGTTGAGACGCTCTTGCAATGGGTGTCGTTGAACCCTGGCGTCTCGCATGGCCTGTACTCCGGCACGCGCGATCCCGGCGGGGCCTTTGAAGACTACCTCACACTCGCTGATCTGCGCCGCCAGTCCGTGCGCGCCGGAGACGAGCTGGTCTTCAAGCGCGATCAGCGCGATCCGGTGATCTTGGTCGAGGTCGAAGGACGCTTTTTTGGCCCCTCGCGGTTCACCGTCCCGCGCGATGCCCACTTGCTCGAGCTGCTCGATAGTATCGCGGTCGACCCTGAGCTGGCGGATGTGAACAGTATCTCCATCAAGCGCCAGCGCGTGGCCGAACGCCAGCGCGCCTCGCTTGAAGACAGTCTGCGCCGCCTCGAGACCACCTTCCTCGGCGCCTCCTCCTCGACCGTGGCAGAGGCCGAGATTCGCGCTAAGGAAGCAGAGCTGATCCAAAACTTTGTCACCCGAGCAGGCGAGCTTGAGCCCAACGGCCGGCTGGTCGTGGCCGAAGGCGGCGAGATTCGTGATGTCCTGTTACAGGATGGCGATATCATCACCATCCCCGAGCGCTCCGACTCCATCTTTGTCAGCGGCGAAGTGCTGGTGCCACAGGCCATGGTCTATCGGTCTAATCAGCGGGTAAAAGACTATATCGACCGAGCCGGGGGGCTGACCCGCAACGCCGATCGCAACAGTATCCTGTTGGCACGCCAGAGTGGCGAGGTGGTGCCCGCTGAGAACCAAACCCTCAAGCCCGGCGATGAAATCCTGGTCTTACCCAAGGTCTCGGTGAAGAATCTGGAGCTAGCGAAGACACTCACCCAAATCCTGTATCAGCTTGCGATCTCGGCTCGGGTGGTTCTGGATCTGTGAGTGTCCGCTCGCCTTGGCAGGTCACCTGGAGCGTCTGGCATGCACTCTTCATGCGCGAGGTGTTGGCCCGCACCACCGGCGACCGCATGGGCTGGTTCTGGCTGCTCGGTGAGCCGATTGCCTTTATCGCCTTCATGGTCAGCCTGCGCACCTTCCTCGGGCGCACACGTGAGATCATTGGCGCGGAGTTCGTTCCCTGGCTGATCGTCGGGCTGACCGGGTTTTTCCTGGTGCGCAACGCCATCCAGCGCGGCATGAGCGCCATCCAGGCCAATCAGGCCCTGTTCGCCTACCGCCAGATCAAGCCGGTGGACCCGCTGCTAGTGCGCAACGCTATGGAAGGGCTGCTGCAGACCATCGTCCTGCTGATCTTGGTCGGGCTGGCCGTGCTCAACGGTATCGACGCCTTGCCGGATGCTGTGCCCGGCGTCTTTGTTCTCTGGCTGTCGCTGTGGCTGCTGGGGCTGGGATGCGCCCTGGTCGTGTCCGTGGTGGTGCGGCTGGTCCCGGATCTCGAGCGTCTGGTCAAGATGAGTATGTTCCCGCTGCTGATCCTCTCCGGCGTCATCTTGCCACTGCAACGGTTTCCGCCGTCGATCTTGGAATACTTGCTCTACAATCCGATCGTGCATGGTCTGGAGCTGCTGCGCTCACAATACTTTGAGGGCTACCACATGCTCGCCGGTGTCAGCCTAGACTATCTCTGGCGCTGGATTCTGGTCAGCCTGGCCCTCGGCCTGGCTCTGCATGCACGCTTTGAACGACGACTGAAGGCAAAATGATCGAAGTCAAGCACCTCTACAAGCGCTATCACAACCAGACCCGCCAATCCGTCGACTGGTTGTTAAAAGACGTCAATTTCACCCTGCAAAAAGGTGTCAGCCTCGCCCTCATCGGCCGCAATGGCGCTGGCAAATCCACCCTGATGCGCCTGATCGGCGGCGAGGATCATCCGGATCGCGGCGAGGTCATCCGCCGCTGTCGCGTGTCCTGGCCGATCGGCGTCGCGGGCGGCTTTCAGGGCTCGATGACCGGGCGCCAGAATCTCAAGTTTCTTGCCCGCGTGCATGGCTACACCGATCGCATCAAGGAGGTGATCGACTTCATGCAAGACTTCTCCGAGATCGGCAAGGCCTTCGACGAGCCCATCAAGACCTATTCCAGCGGCATGCGCAGTCGCTTCGCCTTCGGCGTCTCGCTGGCCTTCGAGTTCGACGTCTACCTCTCGGACGAAGCCACCGCCACCGGCGATGCCGCCTTCAAGGCCAAGGCCAAGCAGGTGTTTCATGAGCGCCTCGGCAAGGCCAGCGTCATCATGGTCTCGCACGAGGAGCAGATCCTGCGCGATCTCTGCCAAGCCGCGCTCTGGCTGCGCAAGGGCGAAGCGCCGGTTTGGTTCGACGACGTCAACGAGGGCCTCGATGCCTATAACGAGAGCGTCAAACGCGGATCGAAGGGCGCGGCGAAGCAGGCAAGCCAGCAAACCTCAGCCCGACAAGCCGCGTGAGCGCACTCCGGCGCAATCCGATCTGGACGCTGATCCTGCTGGCGATCATCGGCGCGGCCCTCTACTGGTCCTTCATCGCCACCGATCGCTATCTCTCGCGCCAATGTGGTCCTGCTCAGCGCGCAGATCACCCAATCAGAAGCCGGCTTATCCGCCATCTTGAGCGGTCAGACCAACAACGATCTGCTCATCCTGCGCGATTACATGCGCTCGACCGACATGCTTGCCCGGCTGGATGCCGAGCTGGATCTGCGCGCGCATTACGCCAACTCGAGCATCGACTGGTTATCGCGGTTACCGTCGCCGGATGTGCCCACCGAGGTCCTGCATCAGTACCTGCTCGACTTCCTATCGATTGAGCTCGACGAGTACGCACAGGTGCTCAGGATCTCGGCGCAGGCCTTTGATGCGTGCACGGCGCAGCGCATCGTGGCCTTGCTGATCGAAGGCGGCGAGGCACACATGAACGCGATGGGGCACCGGCTTGCCGAAGAGCAGGTGCTGTTCATTGAGCAGCAGGTCGATGCCGCGCGCTTGCGCATGGTCGATGACAACCGCCGCTTGCTCGATTATCAAAACACCCACGGATTGGTCTCGCCACCCGAAACCGTTGCCAGTCTCAGTTCGGTCGTCGCCGGTCTCGAGGGCGAGCTGGCCAATCTGCAGGCGCGCAAGGCCGCGCTCAGCCTTTCACAGAGCGCCCGCTCCCCCGAGATGCTGCGTGTTCAAAGCGACATCAAAGGCACGCAGGAGCAGATCAAGCACGAGCGTGCCCGGCTGGCCCGCGCCTCGGGCGATGCGCTCAATCAACTCTCCTCGGAGTACGAACTGCTCAGCATGCAAGTCAAGTTCTCCAGCGAGCTGTACTCCACGGCCCTGTCCGCGCTCGAAAACACCCGAGTGGAAGCCGCGCGCGCGCTCAAACAGGTCTCGATCCTGCAGACGCCGACCTTGCCGGAATACTCAAATCGTCCCCGGCGCCTGCACAACATCATCGTCTTCGCGCTGCTCGCCGCGCTGGCTGGCTTCGTGGTGCAACTGCTGATGGCCATCATTCGTGATCATAAAGACTGAGCGCAAGCCGACCTCATCCGTATCTCGATCATGAAAACAGTATGGATCCATGCGGGCATGCCGAAATGCGGCTCATCCGCTTTGCAGGTGTTCCTCGCTAGTCATCGACAGCCGCTGTTGTCGGCGGGCATCGACTATCTCCCCATCAGCGATCTCAGCCGCGCCCAAAAAGTTCAGATCACCTCCGGCAATGCCGGCCTCTTGTCCCGCTCGCTGCTCGATCCCGCCGATGCCGCCGCCGTCTCCGATGACGGCGCCGCCTATCAAGCCTTGCTTGCGGCCGTGCGTGCATCCAAGGCCCCCTGCGGCCTCATCTCATCGGAATTCTTCGCCTACGTCGGCCGCGAGGCCTATCAGCGTTTGATCGACGACTTGGGCGCCCAAGGCTGCGAGGCCAAGCTGATCTACTACGTGCGCCGCCAGGATCAGGTGCTGATCTCAGGCTACATGCAGGCGGTGAAACGCCATCATTACACCGGCTATCCGGAAGACTTCGTGCGCGACATCGATCAGCACAACGCGGCGCTGCTCCGCTATGACGATCGAGCGCGCTGGTTCGAGGCGGTCTTTGGCGCAGGCCATCTGGTCGTTAGGGTGTACGAGGCAACCCAACGGCATCCGCAAGGCATCGCTGGCGATTTTCTCGACCAGCTCATCGGCCAGTGCCCGCACTGGGTGAAGCCCCAGCCGGCGGTCAACACCAGCCCCTCGCCAGCCGAACTCAAACTGATGCTGGCGGCCAATCGCTACCGGCCCAGAATGCGCTTTTCAGACATCCTGGCCGCCAATCGCCTGTGCGCTGAGCAATCCCCGCTCTACACGTCACACCAGATCCTGCCACCCGCGCTCAGCAAACAGCTCATCGCGGACTTCGCCGAGCACAATCAGCGGCTCGCAGCGCACTACACCCAAGGCGAGCAGTTTCCGCCTTACCAGGCATTACCCTATATCGACCTCAAGACCCTCGCCGTCGACACCGACGAGCTCATGGCCATCCTCGCCGGGTTCTTGGTCGACTTCGATCAGCGTCTCGCCAGCCTTGAACAGTCCGCCACCAAGCGCGCTTAACGGGATTAACGGACTTAACGGAACACGACCTTGGGGCGATAAATGGGGACATACCACGGTTTCGTGAATCCCCTACACTCCGCGCATGCCCGCCGACAGCCCGAACTTTTCCTCGATATACCGTCTTGGTATATACTGCCTTTTATGCATGTGATCGCGAAGCCGATTCTGGTCGAGTTCTGGATAAAGCACCCAGACGCCAAGCATCCGCTGGAAGCTTGGTATCGCACCATGAAGACAGAGATCTTTCACAACTTCAATCACCTGCGCGCGACTTTCGCAAGCGCCGACTACGTAGGTGGGCTGACGGTGTTCAACATCGGGGGCAATAAGTACCGGTTGATCACCGCGATCCACTACAACCGGCACAAGGTCTACATCCGCGGGGTACTCACCCATGAAGAATACGACCGCGATGGCTGGAAGCGAAACAGGAGAAACTGATGGCCCTGACCCATAAGACGGTGCCCGAACCGCAAGCCATTCTTCGAGCCTGGATGCCGTTCAAGGAAGTGGTCGGCGTGACCTCGGTTCACTCCGAGGAAGACTACACCCAGGCGCGCGCGACCATCGAGGTGTTACTGGATGAGATCGGTGACAACGAGCATCACCCCCTGACCGACGTGCTCGACTATCTGGCCGACCAAGTTGCAGCCTATGAAGAGCTGTACTACCCCATCCAGGAGTCCGAGCCGAAAGAGGTGCTACGCTTCCTGATGGACCAGCATGGGTTGAAGCAGGAAGATCTTGCCGACTGCGCCCCGCAGAGTCGCATATCGGACATCTTGAGTGGCCGGCGCGGCATCAGCAAAGAGATCGCTAAAAAGCTGGCTAAGCGGTTCAATGTGAGTGCTGCCGTGTTCTTGTGATTGCAGTTCCGGCGGCAGGCAAAGGCAACCACGAAAGCCCGAAAGCCGCGCGCCCCCCATGGGGTGGATCTGGTGTTGCATGCCAGCCGACAACCAAATCGCCGAGACCGCGTCGCCGAAGCGCGACGACGACAGCCCTTGGAAAGAGGCCCTCGAGCGCTCCTAGGTATTGAGCACCAACGCGGCATCGACGGCAGCCTCGGCCGTTTGTATACTGCCGCATGCCGCTCCCCCCCCCCCTTCAACACGGAGGTCAGATCGTGCTGTCAGCCTTTGACAGAAAGCGAATTTTGCTACTCAGGGGCCCATGGGCCCCTTCTTCTCGCGTCTGCGGCGTGATCTGCAGTCGGCCGGCGCCGAGGTCTTCAAGATCACTCTCTGCGCTGGAGACCGCCTCTATTATCCACTGAACGCGGTGGATTATCGCGGCACGCTCGACGACTGGCCCGCCTTGTGCGCCGCCAGGATCAGGTGCTGATCTCAGGCTACATGCAAGCGGTGAAGCGCCATCATTACACCGGCTATCCAGAAGACTTCGTGCGCGACATCGATCAGCACAACGCGGCGCTGCTCCGCAATGACGATGGCCGCCAATCGCTACCGGCCCAGAATGCGCTTTTCAGACATGCTGGCCGCCAATCGCCAGCGTGCAGGGCAATCCCCGCTTTACGCCTCACACCAAATCCTGCCACCCGCGCTCAGCAAACAGCTCATCGACGACTTCGCCGAGCACAATCAGCGGCTCGCCAGCCTTGAACAGTCCGCCCCCAAGCGCGCTTAACGGGATTAACGGACTTAACGGAACACGACCTTGGGGCGCATCCTGATCATCGCCAAAGGCTCGCTCGGCGACATCATCCCCATGTACGCCGTCGCGCAAGCACTGCAGCAACGCGGTCATGCGGTGTTGCTGGCGACCCAGCAACGGCACCTTGAGTCCGCCCGCAGCCTTGGGCTGAAGGCGATCCCGCTGGATCAGCCCCGAAGCGATGTCGCGCGCGTACCAGCAGCGCGCGTCCGCTCTTGGATCTCCAATGACGCCTTCGGTGGAACCGAGCACGCCTTCCGGCTCGAGCTAGTGCAACGCTGCCAAAGATTCGATACCACCAGAAAGTGCCAAGCTCCAATATCGACAATGGTGTGAGTGGTCAGCATGTATCGGGACTTCAGCAGCGTTGCACTAGAGACCCTGCTGCAAGAGACACCACCGCCAGATCTCGTTCTCGGCAACCAGCTCGCGCTCTCTGGCCCCCTAGTCGCGGGCCATCATCAGTGCCCCTGGGTCTATTGCGCCATCTCGCCACTGGGGCTCGCCTCCCGCGCCAACCCCTGCCTGTTCCCGCTGCTGCACGGCCTTCAGCAAGCCTGCGCGCGCCATCCGGCGATCGAGGCCCTCAGCCTCAGCCTGGTGCGCGGCTACAGCGCCCTGCACAGCCGCAGCGTCCGCCGCGAACAAGCGCGCTTGGGGCTCAAGCAGCTCGGCCATCCCCGCTTCGAGGGGCTGTACTCACACGATCTCAACCTGCTCCTCAGCTCGCCCGTCTTGCTCGGCCCGGCTGGCGCCATGACCCATTCGGCAGCTGCCCCGGCTGGCGCCTTAGTCGACCCGGATTCCGTATTCCTTGATCCTGGATCTGCCATTCCCGATCAGGCTGCAGCCATGGCCGACCCTGCCGCCGCCCTGCGAGATCCATCTGCCGCCTTTCCCGCGCCGACCCAGATCACCGGATTCACCTGGCTAGAGCCTGATTTCCTTGGCACAGCGCGCAGCCTACAGCGCGCGCTCGACTTCATCCAAGCCGGCAGCCCACCCATCCTCTACACCCTGGGTGGCAACGCACGCAGCCATCCCGGGCGCTTCTTTCAAGACAGCCTGCGCGCCAGCCGCGCGCTCGGCAAACGCAGCCTGATCGTCGCCTCCACGCCGTTTCACGCCGACTTACCACGCGCGGATGATCTCCACGTCACCGCCTATCTGCCATACTCGCAACTGTTCCCGCGGGTTGAGGCCGTGGTGCATTCCGGCGGCATCGGCACCATCGGCTGGTCGCTCAGGCATGCGCGTCCGTCCTTGCTGGTCCCCAGCGCGGACGACCAATTCGACAACGCCCAACGCGCCCAAGCGCGCGGTCTCGCCCATGTGCTACCCAGGCGCCAGTATGACGCCGAGCGGGTCGCCCGCAGCCTGCAAGCGCTACTCGGTGATGACCAACTGCGCGCACGCCTAGAACAGGTCGCGCGGCTGCTCGGCGCGGAGCAAGGCGCGGGCGCTGCCTGCGACCCGCTTGAAGGGCTGCTGCAGACTTCATCGCAAAGCCAACTAACCCAACCAGAATAAACCCCATGCCACAGCGTATCGGCATCTTCTCCCGCGGCATCCAGCGTATCCCAACGCTCGAATCTCTCCTCGACGCCGAGATCATCCCCCATACCTGGCGCGGCTTCCGCCAACCGCTCGATGCCATCGCCGGCTGGGGCGCCAAGCCCAACACCGCCCGCGCGCGTGACTATGCCGCCCGCCACCGCCTGCCCTATCTGGCGCTAGAAGACGGCTTCATCCGCTCCCACGGCACCGGCGATCGCTTCCCACCGCTGGCGCTGGTGGTGGACGACGAGGGCATCTACTACGACAGCACCCGCCCCTCCGCGCTGGAAACCCTGCTCGCCTCGAACACCGATGTGCTGGCCGACGACATCGGCGAGCAGGCGGCCCGCGCCCAAGCCCTGCTGCTCCAGCATCGGCTCAGCAAATACAACCAAGCACAGACCGACTTCGCGCCAGAGACGGCCGCCCCACGCATCCTCATCGTCGACCAAACCTTTGGCGACATGAGCGTCCAGCTCGGCGGCGCCACGGCCGACAGCTTCGCCGCCATGGTCGCCGCAGCCCGCGCTGAGCATCCGCACGCCACCCTCTACATCAAGACCCACCCCGAGGTCCGCTCCGGGCGCAAGCGCGGCTACCTCAGCCAGCTGCAAGAGGACGCCCGCACCCGGCTCCTGCGCGAGCCCTACAACCCGCACGCCCTGATCGCCGCCATGGATCAGGTCTATGTGGTCTCCTCCACGCTCGGCTTCGAGGCGCTGCTGGCCGGCAAACCCGTCACCGTCTTCGGCCAACCCTGGTACGCCGGCTGGGGCGCGACCGACGACCGCCAGCCGGCGTTTCCCCGTCGCAGCCGTCAGCGCAGTGTGCTGGAGCTCTTCGCCGCCGCCTATCTGCACTACAGCCGCTATCTCAACCCCTTCAGCCACCAGCGCGGCAGCCTGTTCGAGGTCATCGACTGGCTGCTGCTGCAGCGCGAGGGCGTCGCCCGCTTGCCAAAGCGCGTCATTGCCGTGGGCATGCGCCGCTGGAAGGCCGCGCATCTCAAGCCGATCCTGGCCATGGCGCCGGAAGCGGTGTGTTTCGTGCGCGACCCGCGCGCGCTGGCCAAACAGGCGTTCCAGCCGGGCGATGGCCTGGTCCACTGGGGGCGCGATGCCCCCGCTGGCCTGAACGAACGGTCCAGCCTGGCGAGTCCAGCCAATGCAGCCAATGCGGCCTGCCTGACCGACCCGGCCAACTTGATCGACTCAATCGACTCAGCCAGCCCAGCCGAGCGGACTGACGCGACCGAGCCCCAGCCGGTGCCTGTCTACCAGGGCAATCGCATCAACATATTAGCGGATACTGTTAGACAAGGCATTCCACTTCCCCGATGATCCCGGCCTTTGTTTTGATGGTGGGAGGATGTCATCCATGGATGACCTGAGTGTCGAACGATCGATTGCAAGTCATTTTGCTGCCTTGGAAGATCCGCGTTGTGAGATCCAGCGCCGGCATCTTCTCAGCGAGATGATGGTCATCGCCATCGCGGCGGCCCTGAGCGGTGCCGACGGTTGGGTGGGGGTGGCGACGTTCGCCAAGGCGAAGGAGAGCTGGCTGCGCACGTTTCTGACGCTGCCTCATGGTATCCCGTCACATGATTGCTTCGGGCGCGTGTTTGCGCTGATCGACCCTGAGCAGTTCGCCGCGTGCTTTCGCCAGTGGAGCGCCTCGGTGGCGGCGTTGATTCCCGATGAGATCGTGGCCGTGGATGGCAAGTGCTTGCGCCGCTCGCACGACCGCGGCAAGGGGGTGGCGGCGTTGCATCTGGTCAGCGCGTGGGCAACGGCGAACCGCGTGGTGCTCGGCCAGGTCGNGTCGCTCAAGGGCAACCAGGAAACCCTGGCCGCCGAGGTCGAGGAGGCGTTCATCGACGCCGATGCCAGGGACTATGAAGATGTCGACTCGGCGTTCCTGGAGACCGTCGAGCGCGGACATGGTCGTTTCGAGACGCGTCGCTACCGCACCCTGGGTGATCTCTCCGGGGTGCCCCGCAGCAAGTTGTGGGAGGGGATGAACATGATCGGCCTGGTCGACACGCGCCGCGAGGTCGACGGCCAGGTCGCGATCGAAACCCGGTATTTCATCGGCAGCATCGGCACCAGCGCGACCCGGTTTGCCCACGCCGTGCGCGGCCACTGGGGCGTTGAAAACGGCTTGCATTGGACTCTCGACATCGCCTTTCGCGAGGATGAGTGCCGTGTGCGCCAGCCGGTGGCGCGTGAGAACCTCGCCGTGCTGCGTCACCTCGCGCTCTCACGACTGAAGAATGATGACACCAAGGTGGGGCTGCAGAACAAACGCTTGAAGGCCGCTTGCAACGAGGATTACCTGGAAAAACTGCTCTTTGAGTGGCCCGAGAACAAGGAGAAAACAGGAGTATCAAGCAATCCTAATATTAGCAAAGCTTGATGCGATTGCCCTGGCATGGACGGGATGTAACCCCAATCCGGGTAATTTCCCCTAAGGAAGCGTTCTAGGGCGATTTACCGGAATTGGGTCAAATCCTGTCCAACCTGTCCACTTTTCCGAGCCACCACCCCCTGTGCAGCCGAAAAATCCACCATTTGGACAGGATGGACGGGATTTTCTGAGACCCGATTCTGTTACAAACCATCAATCACGGAGTTGCAATCATGCAAACATGGGCCGACCAACTTCACGACAAGCTCTTAGAGACTCAGCAGCAAGCACAGCAAGCCCGCGAAGCCGAGCAGGACCGCAAGCGCCAGACGTACAGCATCCGCTGTGTCCCGATGGCTGAGAGGCTGCAGAACCTGATCGATGCGATGCCGGACGACGAGCGGGCTAGGCCGAGACACATGGAGTTCTTCCGCCAGTTGCTCAGGTCCAAGTACGTCATCCGAGGACGCGGCAACCGCGCCAGCGTCTCAGAGATTGGCCCAGCGCTAAAGCAACTCGGATGGACCCGGCAACGCGAATGGCTCGGGGCCGAGCAGACCTATCGAACCTGGTGGATTCCACCAGAAGCACAGGAGAATTGAGATGATTGCAGCGGAAGAAATCTCAGCCTATCCCCCTGTGCTCTCACCTGAGCAACGCGAGCAATACAAGCGGCGGATTCAGACCAAGCTGAATTGGAAAGACCCGGCAATTCAGAGCATCAGTGATCAGCGATTCGAGAAGGTATGGGCTGAAGACCAAGAGCTACATCGAATGTGGCCGCGCCAACCCCGAGAGGCCGTGATCCGGCAACGCACGACCGAGGTGGATGTATCGCTTGACCCGCACGCATTGTGGTTGTGCGGACACCATATTGAGCAGGCACGCGACGTGCTGCGATACATGGATAACACCGTCAACGCGCCGATGGACCGACGTAGCCGGGAGTTCTACGGCAACGGGCAGCACAGGGTGAAGGTCATGCGCTCGCTTCCCGATCAGTTGCGATCGCGGCTCGCTCCGGTTTTTTCGCAGGCTGATCTGTGGGACTCCGGGGGGCTGTTTGAAGCTCGCTTCAACGAGTGGGTTGCTGACTACGAGGCCACCCTGCCCGAGCGAAGCCGACAAAACCGCTTCCCGGAGGCGTTCGAGGCTTATCAGACACACAGAGGGTGCCTGGTCGGGCTGCTCGACGAGATGCTGGCGCTGTTCACTCAGCCTCAAGTTGAGGACGGGTGAGGAGGCCCAAGCCGTTGATTTCTTCGGAAGCCTCAATTTGAGTTTTCGCCGAAACTGGCAAAAACGGCGGGCACGGAGGCTCGCGCTCCTAGGATTTTCGGAAGAAGCCGAAAAACCCCTGTGCTATTAGCCCAGACTAACCAAAAATCGGCCCTCAGCCTGCCATCCCTGAGCGCGCCATATTGCACTCCGGTGCATGGGGGCGGTGCCGGGGTCCTGTAGCCCCCCGGGGGGTGGGATGGCCCATGGTCAGGTTAGCGTCTCGCCTATGGTGAGCCGAGCAAACGCTCGGTGCTCCAACAACTTAGGAGACTCGACAATGACCATAGGCACCATCTCTCACGGCACCCTGCGCACTCAAGACCTGATCCCGACCTTTCTCGACGCGGTGCGTGATCTTGCACCCTGTGCAGCACCCTTCGGACCGATCCCGAGCTATGCACAGGAAGACGACTCCGCAGACTGGTGGGATTCAGAGGATGCAGGATGCTTGCTCGAAGAACTGACCGACATCCTGAGCGATCACGCGCCAGCGTTCTGCTACTTTGGCCCACACGAAGGCGACGGCTCCGACTTCGGATTCTGGATCGACCCAGACCTAATCGACGAAGCGGAGGCAGAGGATGAGCTGCTACGTGTCGCTGATCTCGACGACGTACCGGAAAACTGGACCGGCTTTCACGAAGGCGACGGCTTCAGCGGCTACGTGCTCCACGTCAACGATCACGGCAACGCGACCTTGTATGACGGTGAAGGCTTCGAGCTGTGGGGGGCAGTCTGATGGGTATGCAGCGATTCCTAGCCAGTGAGCCGTTCACCTTCGCCAATGGGGCTATCGGTTGGCGCCCTGGTGGACCGATGGATTGCATCGGACCGTTTGCCAAGGTCGAGCACTGCCCAATCGAAGGGACCGAGCTGAAGCGGACCGCCTATGCGACGGGCTACGCTGATACGTGCTTCTCGATCCCGGCTTGCACCAAGGTCCGGGGCAAGTACATCGGGGGATTCCTGACCGTTGACTCTGATGGAGCCGTGACCTTCAGACCCTACAAGCGGTTCGTCGAGCGGCTGACATGACAACATGCTGACATGACAGCACAGGGTCAGGGATGGCCCATGGATCAACAATCGCGAAGCCCGCCCCGTGCGCTTTTGTGCGTTGAGGGGGAAGGGCCAAGGGAAGCCTCTCAGATGGTCCCGGAGGTTCAGCGGCACCGTGCCAAGCCTGATGATGCACAGATGACCCCGCAGCATGAGGCTATGGGCTTCGTCTTAGAATCGGCTCGGGATCGCATCATCCAGCTTGAGCGCGAGCTGCTACAGCTTCGTCAGTAAGCCGCTACAGCCGTCAGGGGGTCAGAGCCGAGCAGACCCCTTGCCAAGCCCACCCCGTGCGCTTTGTGCGTTTGGTGGGGCGGAAGCCGGGATTCCGGCGATCTCGGGGCATGCCGGGACGATAGGCAGCGTCTATGGGTACGATCCGTGCATGCTTTTCGCTAAGCCGTTGTCTTTCTGACCCCGCCAATTTCCATGCCCGATAGGCAGAGCCTATCAATCTAGGCGGTCCCGGCGCGGTTGATCGCAGCGAGCGCCAGCAGGGGCGCGGGGGTCTGATCCGTTCGGGCCGCTCGCTGAATCGGGGCATGGTCCAAACCTAGACCACCAATGGTGGATCAGATTCGAGCCGGTAAAAAATTACCGCCGACGGCGACAATTCCCTCAGGCTGAGGAAATCCCAACCACCAATGGTGGATCGGATTCGAGCCGTCAGTTGCTCAGATTCGAGCCGGGATCGCTTCCCGGTAGCGACCCCTGACCGACGGCAACTAGGGACACAGTAGGGACAAAATCGAGTCGGGACGAAACAGGGACAAGGCAACTGGCTGCAAGCCCCTGATTTTATGGAGCTGGCGGACGGATTCGAACCGACGACCTGCTGATTACAAATCAGCTGCTCTGCCAACTGAGCTACGCCAGCGATGCGTATGAGAATATCCAGAACCCGAGAGTGTAAGCTAGGTTAGGGCGCGACTCAATGCATGGAGACTGGCAGGCTGGAATCTCAACTCAGCCAAAACGCGCGAGGCCATGCAAAACCAGATCAGGTTGCAGCTGAACCGGAGCCTGAAACAACGGGGCGAGGCGCTCAGCGTCGCCACCGGTAAGGATGACCCTAGGTGCACGGCCGGTTTCATGTTTAAACGTCTCGCGCAGACGCTCGCCAAGTGCGGCCGGCGCATGCAGGCTGGCAGCCGTGATCGCAGGGCCGGTGTCTTGGCCCCAGCGCTCCGTCCGGTCTTGAGTGTGATGGGGCGACAGACGGGTCCCTTGGAGCAGACTGTCGCGCAGCATGGTGATGCCGGGCAGGATCTGACCGCCGCGATGGGTGCCATCGGCGAGCAATCCGTCGAAAGTGATCGCCGTGCCAGCATCGATAATCAGCATCCCGCGTTCAGGCTCGGGCGCACGCCCTGACTCAACTGGTTCCGGTTCAAGCCAGTAGGCGCCAATCAAGGCCAAAAAACGGTCCACGCCCAAGCGTCTGGGATCGGCGTAAGCGACCCGCACCGCATGCGCTTGCGCTACGGGCTCGATCCGTTGCAGCGGGCATTGCCAGTACGCTTCCACGGTGGCACGCACGGCTTCCAGCACCGACTCGGGGCCGACGCTGGCGACCAGCACGCGTTCAATCCGCGCAAGTGTTTCCCAGTTGGCAAGCACATCGATGGGCAGTGCGCCGAAGTGACGCGCGGCGGTCATCGGCCCAAGTGCTGTGCCCTCGAGCAACGCCCACTTGAGGCTGGTATTGCCGATCTCGATGAGGAGTTTCACGGCTGCAACCCGGTTCAATCCTTGTGTGCGCTCTGATGCGCGCTCAGGCTTTTCGTCTTCAGCTCGCCGGCTTCCTGAAGCCAACGCCGCAGCCGGTTGGCATCGCCCATCGGCGTTAGTTTGCCCTGGGCATTGAGAAAGATGGCGTAGACACGCCGGTTCTCGATCACGGCCTGCATCACTAAACAGCGGCCGGCCTCGTTGAGATAACCGGTCTTCGAGAGTTCGACCGTCCAGCGCTCATCGCGGGTGAGTGGATTGGTGTTGCGATACCGCAGGGGTGGGCGAGTGGCATGGGGGCGGAGGCTGGTCTCGCCGGTGGCGGTGATTTCGCGAATCAGTGGATAACGCGCCGCGGCGTTGAGTAAGCGCACCAGATCCTCGGCGGTGGACTGGTTGTCGCTGTCAAGCCCGCTGGCGTCGGCAAAGGTGGTTTGATGCATCCCGAGCGCCCTCGCCTTCTCGTTCATGGCCGAGATGAAGGCTGGCGTGCCGCCGGCGAAGGTTGTGCGCCCTAGGGCCGCCGCCGCACGGTTATCGGACGACATTAAGGCGGTGTGCAACAGCTCAAGGCGTGACAGGGTGGCCTCGTCGATGAGCAGCCGCGAGCGGCTCCAACGCAGCCGGTCGCGATCGGCCTCGGTGATGGTGATGCGGTCCTCGAGTGGCACCTCGGCGTCGATCACAACCATGGCTGTCATCAGTTTGGTGATCGAGGCAATCGGTCGAACCTCGGTGGCATTGCGCTCGAACAGTCGATTGCCTTCATGATCGATGATCAAGGCTACGCCCGAGTGGATCTCTGGCCCTGCCGCCTGTCCTCCTTGCGCACATAGTAATAGCACAACGAACATGATAAACCGAGAGAGACAACGAGAAGGCATCTGCGACAGTCCCGCGAAAATTGATTGGAGGCAAGAGCGGAGCGCTTAAGAGTACGGCAGATTGCACAGATGCAAAAGGCCCCGCCGAAGCGGGGCCTTCTATTGGCAACAGAGGCTGCGTTAGCCCAGAGGACAGCGGCAGCCGCGGTAGCGTTGGGCTTACATCATGCCGCCCATGCCGCCCATGCCGCCCATGTCGCCACCCGCCGGCATGGCTGGCTCGTCCTTCGGCTCCTCGGCCACCATGGCCTCCGTGGTGATCATTAGTGCCGCGATCGAGGCTGCATTCTGCAGCGCGGTGCGGGTGACCTTGGTCGGGTCGAGGATACCCATGGAGACCAAATCGCCGTACTCGCCGGTCGTGGCGTTGTAGCCGTAGTTGCCTTCACCTTCGGCCACTTTGTTCAGTACGACGGATGCTTCGTCACCAGCATTCATGACAATCTGGCGCAGCGGCTCTTCCATCGCACGCAGCGCGATATTGATGCCGGTCTCCTGATCGTGGTTGCTGCCAGCCAAGCCACGGATCTTGGTCAGGGTGCGCACCAAGGCAACACCACCACCAGCGACAATGCCCTCTTCAACCGCAGCGCGGGTGGCGTGCAGGGCGTCTTCGACGCGCGCCTTTTTCTCCTTCATCTCGATCTCGGTCGCGGCACCGACCTTGATCACGGCAACACCACCGGCCAGCTTGGCCAGGCGTTCTTGCAGCTTCTCGCGGTCATAGTCGGAGGAGGTCTCCTCGACCTGAGCACGGATCTGATCACAGCGGCTCTTGATCTCGGAATCGGAGCCAGCACCGTCGATAACGGTGGTCTCATCCTTGCTGATCTGAACGCGCTTGGCCGAACCGAGTTCGTTGAGGGTGGCCTTCTCGAGCGACAGACCGACTTCCTCGGAGATCACGGTACCGCCGGTGAGAATGGCAATGTCCTGCAACATGGCCTTACGACGATCGCCGAAGCCAGGCGCCTTAACGGCGCAGACCTTAATGATGCCGCGGATGGAGTTGACGACCAGCGTGGCCAAGGCCTCGCCCTCGATGTCCTCGGCGACGATCATCAGCGGACGACCGGCCTTGGCGACAGCCTCGAGCACCGGTAGCAGATCACGAATATTCGAGATCTTCTTGTCGTGCAGCAGGATGAAAGGCTCTTCCAGCTCGGCGGTCTGGCTCTGCTGGTTGTTGACGAAGTACGGCGACAGGTAGCCGCGGTCGAACTGCATGCCCTCGACGACATCGAGCTCGTTGTGCAGCGACTTGCCTTCCTCGACCGTGATGACACCTTCCTTGCCGACCTTCTCCATGGCCTCGGCGATGATCTCGCCGATCGACTCATCGGAGTTAGCCGAGATGGTGCCGACCTGAGCGATCTCCTTGTTGTTCGAGCACGGCTTAGACAGGTTCTTCAGCTCGGCAATCGCCGCCTCGACGCCCTTGTCGATCCCGCGCTTCAGGTCCATTGGATTCATGCCCGCGGCGACCGCCTTCATGCCCTCGCGCACCATGGCTTGAGCCAAGACAGTGGCGGTGGTGGTGCCGTCACCGGCGAGGTCGCTGGTTTGGGAGGCGACTTCCTTGAGCATCTGCGCGCCCATGTTTTCGAACTTGTCGTTCAGCTCGATTTCCTTAGCGACGCTGACACCGTCTTTGGTGACGGTCGGGGCGCCGAAGGACTTCTCCAGCACCACGTTGCGGCCTTTAGGGCCAAGGGTGACCTTAACGGCATTGGCCAGGATGTTGACACCCTCGACCATATGGGTGCGGGCATCGAGGCCGAACTTGACTTCTTTTGCGCTCATCGCGATATATCCTCGGTCAAATCTTTTAAATGCGAATGGATCTTAATAAGAGACGGCAGGCGCGAAGCTTAGCTTTCGATGACGCCCATGACGTCTTCTTCGCGCATGACGAGGAAGTCCTCGCCATCGAGCTTGACCTCGGTGCCGGAATACTTACCGAAGAGCACCTTGTCGCCGACCTTGACGTCAAGGGCGCGGGTGTCGCCGTTATCCATGATCTTGCCGTTACCAACGGCGATGACCTCACCCTGGATTGGCTTCTCGGTGGCCGAGTCCGGGATCACGATGCCGCCAGCGGAGGTGCGCTCCTCTTCCATGCGACGGACCACGATGCGGTCATGCAAGGGACGAATCTTCATTTGCGGTAGCCCTCAGGGTCGTTCAATGTGGTGTTTAGGTGAAAGACCGGGACGGACGTTGCCCGACGCCGGTGTCGAACTGTCGGTGCCGTGCACAACCAACCATTGCGATCGGGTGTTAGCACTCATATCGAGCGAGTGCTAATAATAAGCGGCAGCCGCGCTGTGTCAAGGGGTAGTTGCACTTTCGTGCATGCCGCAACGGCCAATCAGTGTGGAAGCGACCTCAGTCGTCGCGTCGCCAGTCGCCTTCGATGGTTCGACGCCGCGCCTCCTGCTGGCGCAGGATCATCTCACTCTCGACCGGCACGGTCCGGACATAACGGCGAATCAGTGCTTGCCGCAGAGCGGGCACCAGCAAGGCGAAACCGACCGTATCGGTGATGAACCCCGGCAGCATCAACGCGAAGCCGCAGAGTAGGAGCACGGCCCCATCCAAGAGTTCGAGTGCCGGCGTCTCACCGCGATCCATGGTCGAGCGCACGCGCATGAGCACCGCCAGGCCCTGCATACGCACTAGATAGCCGCCGATCACCGCGGTCAGGATCGACAGCAGGATCGTGGGAAGCGCACCGATGACCGAGCCGACCTGGATCAGGAAGTACAACTCGATCAGCGGCGCCATGACAAAGAGAAGAAGAAAAAGCCACATCATTCTGGTCTCACTAGTTGGGCGTTGGTTTGTCGTCGAGCCGACGCCATTTCCCGCAGTTTTGTGCGGATTTCTCCGATTCAAACCACCGCAGCTCCGGCGCTCGGTTTCCGTTAGGCTATGTATCCCGTGCGCGCCAGGCGCGCATCGGCTCAGGTCATTCCCCTTTTCTCAGATTCAGCTTCACCGATTCAGCGCCATGGGAACTCGCCCCGACCCCGAACCGGTCTATCTCAGCTACTGTACGTGTCCCGATGCCAAAACGGCGCAGTCGCTAGCAAAGACGCTCGTCGCCGAGCATCTCGCCGCCTGCGTCAATGTGCTGCCAGGACTGGTCTCGGTCTATCGCTGGCAGGCGCGGATCGAGACCGACGCCGAGGTGCTGTTGCTCATCAAAACCACCAAGGCTCGCGTCGCTGCCCTTGCGGCACGGATCGAGACACTCCACCCCTATGACGTCCCCGAGGTGATCAGCCACCCGATCACTGCCGGCAACACGCACTATCTGGATTGGGTCCGCCAATGTACCGCGAACAACCACCTCTGACAGGCCTGGGGCGCCATCGGCGCCACTCTTTTCTGAACCACGTCCAGCGTGGCCTCAGCTTTCTGCTACTGCTCGCCATTGGACTCGCCCTGCCCATGGCAAGCATGGCTGAGGATGACTTCCTTCAGCCGGATCAGGCGTTCCGCATCAGCGGCGCCGCGCAAAGCCCGGAACAGATCAGTGTGAGCTGGGATATTGCGCCTGGTTATTACCTGTATGGCGCCAAGTTCCGCTTCGAGAGCAAGACGCCGGGGATCAAACTGGGCTCGGCCGAACTGCCGCCGGCGAAAACCAAGAATGATCCGTTTTTTGGTGAGGTGACGATCTACCGCGACCGCGTCGAGGCCGAGATACCGCTCGAACACAGCGAGGATGTCGGCGAAGTCATTCGTATCGAGGCCCAGTCTCAAGGCTGCGCCGACGTCGGGTTCTGCTATCCGCCGCAGCGTCAGAGCCTCCTGCTGGAGATGCCGCAACTCGCCGCACTCGAGCAAGCCGCGGATGGCCCTGCTGGCGGCGAAACGGGCGCCGACATAACCCGCACTGACGCGTTAACGGCGCAATCGCCAGTGGCCGAGGACACCTCCTCGACCTCACAAACGGCCGATGAGCGATCGAGCGCTCAGAGCAGTACCGCCAGCCAGTCGCTCGGTCTTGGTTTCGAGGACGACATCCTCCCGGCCGAGGAGGCGTTCCAGCTCGATGCCCGCGTCGAAGATCCTCAAACCCTCGCATTACGCTGGCGCATCGCCCCTGAGACCTATCTCTACGAAGAGAAGATCGACCTCAGGCTCGAGGATGCCGAGGGCGTGCAGCTCGGCCGCTATGAACTGCCACCGGCCGAGATCAAGTCCGAGACCGTGCGCCCCGACGGCACGATTGGTGATGTCGCCATCTATCATGGTGATGTCGAACTCAGCGTGCCGCTGCTGCGCGGCAGCGAGGAGGCGACCGAGATCACCCTGGTCGCCACCTACCAGGGCTGCGCCGAGCGCGGCATCTGCTACCCGCCCGTGACCGATCAGCGGCAACTCGCGCTACCGCCGGCGGTGACCACGGTCGCCCTCACGCAGACCGACCCAGACGATCCAAACCCCGCCAGCCAGCGCACGGCTGCGAGCGCCTCGGCCCCGCCGGAGCGCGTCTCGGAGCAGGATCAGATCGCCGCGCGCCTCGCCAATACCGGCATCCTCGGCGCCCTGGCCATCTTCTTCGTGCTCGGTCTGCTGCTCGCGTTCACGCCCTGCGTGTTCCCGATGATCCCGATCCTCTCCGGCATCATCGCCGGCCAGGGTGACAGCCTCACCACGCGCAAGGCCTTCTTCCTCTCACTCGCCTATGTGCTGGCGATGGCGCTCACCTATGCCATCGTTGGTGTCATCGCCGGGCTGTTCGGCGCCAATCTGCAGGCGACCTTCCAGAATGCCTGGGTGCTCGGCGCCTTCGCCGCCATCTTCGTCGCGCTCTCGCTGTCGATGTTCGGCTTCTACGATCTGCAATTGCCGAGCAGTGTCCAGACCAAGCTCACCCAGCTCAGCAACAAGCAGCAGGGCGGCACGCTGACCGGCGCGGCG
This sequence comes from Halochromatium salexigens, assembly GCF_016653295.1. GTDB lineage: Bacteria > Pseudomonadota > Gammaproteobacteria > Chromatiales > Chromatiaceae > Lamprobacter > Lamprobacter salexigens. Next base: position 33,004 of record NZ_NHSF01000008.1, read on the forward strand.
ATCATGGGCGCGCTCTCGGCGCTGATCGTCGGCCCCTGCGTGGCGCCGCCGCTGATGGGCGCGCTGATCTTCATCGGCAAGACCGGCGATGCGGTGCTCGGCTTCTTCGCCCTGCTCGGCCTCGGTCTCGGCATGGGCGCGCCCTTGCTCGCCATCGGCACCTCGGCCGGCAAGCTGCTGCCGCGCGCCGGGGTCTGGATGGACGCGGTCAAGGCGGTGTTCGGGGTGCTGCTGCTGGCGGTGGCCGTGCTGCTGGTCGAGCGGGTGATCCCGGCCGCCGTCGCCATGGTGCTCTGGGGGCTGCTGTTGATCAGCTCCGGTGTCTACCTCGGCGCCCTCACCCAGCATGGGCCGGAGGCCAGCGGCTGGTCCAAGCTGTGGAAGTCGCTCGGCGTGGCCCTGCTGCTCTATGGCGTGCTGATGCTGATCGGCGCTGCCGCCGGTGGCAAGGACACCCTCCAACCGCTGCGCGGCCTGGCGCCGGCGGCGGGCGGACAGGGGGCGGTGGCCGCGCATCCGCAGTTCGAGCCGATCAAGACCGTGACCGATCTGGATCAGGCGGTCGCCGAGGCGCAGGCCCAGGGCAAGCCGGTGATGCTCGACTTCTACGCCGATTGGTGCGTGTCCTGCAAGGAGATGGAGCGCTACACCTTCCCGGACCCGGCCGTGCAACAGGCGATGGAGCGCTATGTGCTGCTCCAGGCCGATGTCACCGCCAACGATGCTGCCGATAAGGCGCTGATGCAGGAGCGCTTCGGCATCCCGGGACCACCGGCGATGTTGTTCTTCGACGCCGAGGGGCAAGAGCAACGCGGTTGGCGCTTGGTCGGCTTCGTGCCGGCCGAGGAGTTCGCCGCGCACCTGAACGGGTTCGACCGATGAAGGCCGCCAAGGTCCTCGCGGTCACGGTGCTGGCCGGCTCGGTCAGCATCGGGCTGGCGGTGTTCGGCGAACGCTGGCTCGAGCACGAGCAGCACGCCGCCGAACAGCATCGCGGTGGCGCTCTTCAAGGCGTACTCGACACCCTCCCCGAGCAGCAGCTCGCGCCGTTCCAGGACCAGGCGCTCAACAGCCGTCGTTGGGCGGGCAAGGTGGTGGTGCTGAATTTCTGGGCTACCTGGTGCCCGCCCTGCGTGCGTGAGATGCCGTTGCTCGATGAGTGGCAGCAGATCCACGGCGACCGGGGACTTCAGGTCGTGGGGATCGCCATCGACCAGGCGGACGCGGTCGCCAGCTTTCTCGAGGACCACCCGGTGCGCTATCCGATCTTGCTCGGTGAGCGCGAGAGCATCGCCCTCACGCGCGGGCTCGGCAATCGCATCGGCGGGCTGCCGTTCACCATGGTCTTCGATGCCCTCGGGCGCCAGGTCTTCAGTTACCTCGGCGAACTCGACGACGCGCTGCTCGAGAGCGAGGTCGAACCGCTGCTGCCCGAGACGGGCTGAACGCCAGCCAGAACAAGCCTGTAACAGGCATCCAACGGCGTCGATCCCGGGGTCTTCGCCGACGAGAGGGCGATAACGCCTTTGTAAATTGGCGCCTGATGCCGTACCCTGTCGGCTGACGATCCAAGAATGCCTGAACGACCTTGTTTTCGACGGTTCGCTGCCGATAGATGCGTTTTCGCCCGCTGTTATGGTCAAGATCCTTTGCTTGAACGGACCGAACCTGAACCTGCTCGGCACGCGCGAGCCCGATCTCTACGGGCACCACGGGTTGGAGCACATCGGCGAGGAGTTGATCGCGACCGCTGAAGCCGCGGGCCATGAACTGCAGATGCTCCAGAGCAATGCCGAGCATACGCTGATCGATGCGATCCACCGCGCGGGCCGCGAGGGCGTCGCCTTCATCCTGTTCAACCCAGCCGCCTTCACCCATACCAGCATCGCGCTGCGAGACGCGCTGCTGGCGGTGCGCATTCCGTTCATCGAGTTGCACCTGTCCAATGTGCATGCACGCGAGCCGTTCCGGGCTCAGTCGTATTTCTCGGATATCGCCGAGGGCGTCATCAGCGGGCTGGGCACACAGAGCTACAGCCTGGCGCTGACGGCGGCCCTGGCGCGGCTCGGGGCGGCCCGCTGAGGTCGGCATTCAGGCACATACGCATTCATCCACGGCGAGAAGAACACCTGTCATGGACATCCGCAAGGTCAAAAAGCTGATCGAATTGCTCGATGAGTCGAACGTCGCTGAGATCGAGATTCACGAGGGCGAAGAATCCGTGCGCATCAGCCGCCATGGCAGTGGAGCACCTCAGTTCATGATGCCAGCACCGGCCCCTGCCCCCGGCGCGGGCACCAGTGCGGCGGCCCCCGTGCCGGTGCCACCGAGCAGTCCCGAGATCGACGACGCCTGCATCGCGCGCTCGCCGATGGTCGGCACCTTCTATCGCTCGCCTTCGCCGGGCGCCAAGGCGTTCGTCGAGGAGGGCCAGGAGGTCAAGGTCGGCGACATCCTCTGCATCATCGAGGCGATGAAGATCCTCAACCAGATCGAGTCCGAGCGGGCTGGCGTGGTCAAGAAGATCATGGTCGAGAACGGCCAGCCCGTCGAATACAACCAACCGCTGTTCGTGATCGAATGATCGAGAAGATCCTCATTGCCAATCGCGGCGAGATCGCGCTGCGCATCCAGCGCGCCTGCCGCGAACTCGGCATCAAGACCGTCGCCGTGCATTCCGACGCCGATCGTGAACTCAAGCATGTGCTGCTGGCCGATGAATCGGTCTGCATCGGCCCGGCGCAATCGCGCGACAGCTATCTGCACATCCCGGCGATCATCAGCGCCGCCGAGGTCACCGACACCGTCGCCATCCATCCAGGCTACGGCTTTCTCTCGGAGAATGCCGATTTCGCCGAGCGCGTCGAGCGCTCCGGCTTCATCTTCATCGGCCCCAAGCCGGACACGATTCGGCTCATGGGCGACAAGGTCTCGGCGATCCGCGCCATGAAGCAGGCCGGCGTGCCCTGTGTGCCCGGCTCCGACGGTCCGCTCGACGATGATGCCAAGCACACGCTGCAACTGGCGCGCGAGATCGGTTACCCGGTCATCATCAAGGCCGCCGGTGGCGGTGGCGGGCGCGGCATGCGCGTGGTGCACTCCGATGCGACCCTGCTGAACGCGATCTCGCTGACCAAGGCCGAGGCGGGCGCGGCCTTCGGCAACGATGTCGTCTACATGGAGAAGTACCTGGAGAATCCGCGTCATGTGGAGTTCCAGGTGCTCGCCGACAGCTACGGCAACGCCATCCATCTGTGCGAGCGCGACTGCTCGATGCAGCGCCGCCATCAGAAGGTGATCGAGGAGGCACCGGCCCCTGGCATCACCCCCGAGCAGCGCGAGCGCATCGGCCGGCGCTGCGCCGAGGCCTGCAGCACCCTCGGCTATCGGGGGCTGGGTACCTTCGAGTTCCTCTATCAGGACGAGGAGTTCTACTTCATCGAGATGAACACCCGGGTGCAGGTCGAGCATCCGGTGACCGAGATGATCACCGGCATCGATGTGATCAAGGAGCAGATCCTGGTCGCCGGCGGCGAGCGCCTGCGCTACAGCCAGGGCGATATCGTCCCGCGCGGCCATGCGATCGAATGCCGGCTCAATGCCGAGCATCCCGAGACCTTCATGCCGAGCCCGGGGCGGATCGAAGAGTTCCACGCCCCCGGCGGCCCCGGCGTGCGCATCGATACCCACATCTACGCCGGCTATGTGGTCCCGCCCTACTACGATTCGATGATCGGTAAGCTCGTCGCGCACGGCGAGGACCGGGAGGCGGCGCTCGCGCGCATGACCAACGCCCTGCGCGAGACCATCATCGAGGGCATCGACACCAATATCCCGCTACATCGACAGTTGTTGAAGGACGCCGCCTTCCAGCAGGGTGGCATCAATATCCACTATCTGGAAAAGAAGCTCGGTCTCTGACCGCTGCCACCGCTACCTTGCCGACCTCCCCCATGGCCTGGATCGAACTCGAACTGCTGGCGGACCGTGACCACGCAGCGCTGCTCGAAGCCGCGCTGGAGAACGCCGGCGCGCTCGCGGTGACCCTGGACGAGGGCGGCGGCGAAGGGCTCGATGAGGTGCTGGAGCCGGCCCCCGGCGCGACGCCGCTTTGGCGCCAACTGCGCATCACCGCCCTGTTCGAGGATGATCCAAACGGCAGCATGCAGGCCGAGGCCTCGGCGGACGCGCTAGCCGCCCAATGCCTGGTGCCACCGCGTCTGCATCGGCTCGATGACCGCCCCTGGGAGCGAGTCTGGCTCGAGGATCTGCATCCGCAGCGATTTGGGGAACGGCTCTGGGTCTGTCCGCGCGGCCAGCGCGTTGAGGCACCCAACGCCGTCATCATCGATCTCGACCCCGGGCTCGCGTTTGGCACCGGTCATCATGCGACCACCGCGCTCTGTCTCGAATGGCTCGATCGCGCGCCGCTCGCCGGCCGCACCCTGATCGATGTCGGCTGCGGCTCGGGCATCCTCGCCATCGCCGCGCTCAAACTCGGCGCGGCCCGTGCCATCGCCATCGATCACGACCCGCAAGCCTTGGAGGCGACGCTCGAGAACGCGACGGTCAATGCCGTCGCCGATCGGCTCAGCGTCCACCCGCCCGAGCAGATGCCACAGGAGGCGGCGGATCTGCTGGTCGCGAATATCCTCGCCGGCCCGCTGTTGGAACTCGCGCCGACGCTGGCGCGGCTGACCAAGCCGGCGGGGCGGCTCGCCCTCTCGGGCATCCTCGCGCATCAGGCCGAGGCCATCGGCAACGCCTATGGCGCCGACTTCGCGCTCGAGCCGGCACAGCAGCGCGAGGACTGGATACTGATCAGCGGTCGGCGACGGGGTGTCGACTGACTCCACGCCGGACCGGACCGCTGCCCAGGCCGCCATGCTCCTGGCGCCCCTTCGGATCGGTTCGGTCAGCATCCCCAATCGGCTGTTCCTCGCGCCCATGGCCGGGGTCACCGATCAACCCTTCCGCACCCTCTGTCGAGCGCTCGGTGCTGGCCTGGCGGTATCCGAGATGGTCTCCGCCAATCCTGCCTTGCGCGGCACCCGCAAGAGTCGCGAGCGCCGCGATCACCAAGGCGAGCCCCGTCCCATCGCGGTGCAGATCGCCGGCGCCGATCCACAGCAGATGGCCGAGGCCGCGCGCGATAACGTCGACCGCGGCGCCGAGCTGATCGATATCAATCTCGGCTGCCCGGCGAGGAAGGTGTGCAAGATTGCCGCCGGCTCGGCGCTGTTGCGCGACGAGGTCTTGGTCGGGCGCCTCCTCGAGGCGGTGGTGCGCGCCGTCGAGGTACCGGTGACACTGAAGACACGCACCGGCTGGTCGCCGCACACGCGCAATCTGCCGCGCATCGCCGCCATCGCCGAGGCCAGCGGGATTAGCCTCATCAGCGTGCACGGGCGCACCCGCGCCTGCGGCTATCGCGGCGAGGCCGAATTCGAGAGCCTGGCCGGCATCCGCGCTCAGTGCGCGCTGCCGTTGGTGGCCAACGGCGACATCGACAGCCCGGCCAAGGCGCTGCAGGTGCTGAACGCGACCGGCGCCGATGCTATTATGATCGGACGTGCCGCGCTCGGCCGGCCGTGGATCTTCGGCGCCATGGCGACGGCGCTACGCGCCATCGCCGGCCCTGAGCACCGGCCCAGCAGCAGACCCAACGACAGACCCAGCGATACGCCCTCGGCCCCGACCCGCGAGGTGCCAAGCGCACCTTCGAGCGCTTGGATCGGGGCGATCTTGATGGAGCATCTGGATCGGCTCTACCGGTTTTACGGCGAGCCGCGTGGTGTGTTGATCGCACGCAAGCACATCGGCTGGTACCTGCGCGCGCTCGGCCCCGAGACCGGGGCCGAGCATTGGCGGTCGCGTTTGATGACGGCCACGGCGGCGGCGGAGCAACAGGCGCTGCTGCGCGAATACTTTCAACAGGACGCCGACGCGGCCACAGAGCGCCCCTGCGCGGCATCATCTCGAACTGGCGGGAGCCATTGAATGAATGATGGAGAAGGCTTTGCGGTGCCGGAAGCGGAGTCGCACCGCACTGAGCTGCTGCGCGAATGCGTGCTCGGCGCCTTACGCAGTTACCTCGACAGCATGGGCAATCATGAGATCCATGGACTCTATCGCTTGGTCATGAACGAGGTCGAGCAGCCGTTGATCGAGGCTGTGCTCGAGCACACCAAGGGCAACCAATCCGCAGCCGCGGCGATCCTCGGCATCAGCCGTGGCACCCTGCGCAAGAAACTCAAGCATCGCGCCGACGCGCCTTAGCCGCGCACCCCTGACGGCGAGCGCGAGCCGCACTTGGAGAATGATGAATGAAACCAATCAAGCGGGCGCTGATCAGCGTCTCCGACAAGACCGACCTCGCCGCCTTTGCCGCCGCGTTGAGCAAGCAGGGAGTGGAAATCCTCTCCACCGGCGGCACCGCCCGGCTGCTCATCGAGCAGGATATCCCCGTGCTCGAGGTCGCCGAATACACCGGCTTCCCGGAGATGATGGATGGGCGCGTGAAGACCCTGCATCCGCGCATCCATGGCGGCATCCTCGGGCGCCGTGGCGAAGATGACCCGGTGATGCGCGAGAACGAGATCCGACCGATCGATCTGGTGGTGGTGAATCTCTATCCGTTCGAGGACACCGTCGCCCGCCCCGACTGCGACCTGCCAACCGCGATCGAGCACATCGATATCGGCGGGCCGACGCTGATCCGTGCGGCGGCCAAGAACCATCGCGATGTCACCGTGCTCTGCGATCCAGCCGATTACCCGCGCGTGCTCGATGCCATGGCCGCGAATGGCGGCGCGGTCGATGACCAGACCCGCTTCGATCTGGCGGTGCGCGCGTTCGAGCACACGGCCCATTACGACGGCGCCATCGCCAACTATTTGGGCGCCCTCATCGAGCAGCCAGAGGATGCGCAGGCCCAACCCCAGGCCCAGACAGAGGCGCTGCCGCGCACCCTCAACCTGCAGTTCCGCAAGCGCCAAGCCCTGCGCTACGGCGAGAACCCGCATCAGACGGCGGCCTTCTATGTCGGGCGTGGCGGCTGCGAGGCGAGCGTCGCCACCGCCGAGCAGCTCCAGGGCAAGGCGCTAAGCTACAACAACATCGCCGATACCGACGCCGCACTCGAATGCGTCAAGCAGTTCGACGAAGCACCGGCCTGCGTGATCGTCAAACACGCCAACCCCTGTGGCGTCGCCCTCGGCGAGCACCTGCTCGAGGCCTATGAGCGCGCCTTCAGCACCGATCCAGAATCGGCCTTTGGCGGCATCATCGCCTTCAATCGGCGACTCGATGGCGAGACCGCAGCGGCCATCGTCGCGCGCCAGTTCGTCGAAGTGATCATCGCCCCGGAGGTCAGCGACGAGGCCATTGCGGCGGTCGCGGCGAAGAAGAATGTGCGCCTGCTGCGCTGTGGTCCCTGGCCCGTGGAACGCCAAGGCTATCGCGACTTCAAACGCGTGCGCGGCGGGCTCTTGGTGCAAGCGACCGACCTGGAGCTGAGCAGCGCGATCAAGACCGTGACCCAGCGTGAGCCCAGCGAGGCGGAACGCCAAGATTTACTGTTCGCCTGGCGGGTGGCCAAGTTCGTCAAATCCAACGCCATCGTCTATGCCCGCGATGGCATGAGCATTGGCGTCGGTGCCGGCCAGATGAGCCGCATCAACTCCGCCCGCATCGCCAGCATCAAGGCCGAGCAGGCTGGACTGGAGGTCAACGGCGCGGTGCTGGCCTCCGATGCCTTCTTCCCGTTCCGCGACGGGCTCGATCAGGCCGCTGCCGCCGGCATCCGCGCCGTCATCCAGCCCGGCGGCTCGATGCGCGATGAGGAGGTCATCGCCGCCGCCGATGAGCACGAGATCGCCATGCTGTTCACCGGCATGCGCCATTTCCGGCACTGATCCCGGCCAACGAGCACGGAGTCCGGACCCAACCGATGGCGGTGCACCCGAGCGCGATCATCGAGGCCGGCGCCGAGGTCCATCCGAGCGCCGAGATCGGTCCCTGGTCGCTGATCGAGACCGGCGCCGTGATCGGCGCCGAGTGCCGCATCGAGAGCAGTGTGCGTATCTACGGCGGCACCCGGCTCGGCGCGCGCAATCGCGTCTGTCATGGCGCCACGCTTGGCAGCGAACCGCAGGATCTGAGCTTCACGCCGGAGCGTGCGCGGCCCTTGGTCATTGGCAGCGACAACTGCTTTCGCGAAGGCGTCAACATCAGCTGCGGGCTCAAAAGCGAGCGGGGCACGCACATCGGCCATCGCAACTATTTCATGGCCTACAGCCATGCCGGCCATGATTGCCTGGTCGGCGACGACAATATCCTCGCCAATACCGCGACCCTGGCTGGGCATGTCGAAGTGGCCCACCACTGCTTCGTCTCGGGCCAGGTCGCCGTGCATCAATTCGCCCGCATCGGCGCCTACACCATGATTGGCGGCCTCACCGGCGTCACCAAGGATCTACCGCCCTTCGTCCTCGCCAACGGCCAGCGTGCGGTCATCGTCGGCCTGAATTTGGTGGGTTTGAAGCGCCATGGCTTTTCATCCGAGCAGCGTGCCCGCATCAAGGCCGTGTATCGGCTCATCTTCCGCTCCGGGCGCCGGTTGGCGGACGGGCTCGCCGAGGCCCAGCAGCGTTATCCGAGCGACGACACCGAGGCGATCATCGCATTCATCCGCGCCTCCGAGCGCGGCGTGACTGGCTTCGGTTGATCGTTCTATCCTCTTGCCGTCTCGCCGCCTCTGCCCCTGTTCTCATCCACGAAGGCTCGCACCATGGATCATCACGACGCACGCTACCAGATCGACGTCCAAGCATTGACACGCTATCTGCCGGAGCAATCCGATCCGGATGGCAGCCGTTTCACCTTTGCCTACACCATCACCATCAGCAACACCGGCGAGGTCCCGGCCAAGCTGTTGAACCGCCATTGGATCGTCACCGATGCCAACGGCAAGACCCAGGAGGTGCGGGGGGCTGGCGTGGTCGGCGAGCAACCCTATCTGCAGCCCGGCGAGCGCTTCGAGTACACCAGCGGCACCCAGATCGCGACGCCCCTTGGCAGCATGCATGGGAGCTATGACATGATCGCCGATGACGGCACCCGCTTCGACGCCGTCATCCGTCCGTTCTCGCTCGGTGATCGCAGCGCTTTACACTAACGCATGCACACGCCCACTCAAGCTCATGTCCACCTACGCCATCGGCGACATTCAAGGCTGTTACGACGAACTGCGCCGCCTGCTCGATAAGGCCGACTTCGATCCGACCGAGGACACACTCTGGTGTGTCGGCGATCTGGTCAATCGCGGGCCGGACTCGCTCGCGGTGGTGCGCTGGATCAAGGCCCTTGGCGAGCGAGCGGTGGTCGTGCTCGGGAATCACGATCTACATCTGCTCGCGGTGGCGCTCGCCGACGCCCGTTTGAGCAAGAAGGACACGCTGGATGCGATCCTCGCCGCGCCGGACCGCGATGAGCTGCTGCATTGGCTGCGCCATCGACCGCTGCTGCATCACAGCGAGAAGAAGGGATTCACCATGCTCCATGCGGGCCTGCCGCCGCAGTGGGATCTGGCCCAGGCACAGACCTGCGCGCGCGAACTCGAAGACGTGCTGCGAGGGCCAGACCATCTCGCCTTCTTGCAACAGCTCTACGGCAACGAACCGAGCCGTTGGAGCGATGAACTCGCTGGCATGGATCGGCTGCGTTTCATCACCAACTGCTTCACCCGCCTGCGCTGGTGCACGGCCGACGGCGAGCTACTGCTCAAGGAGAAAGGCGGTCTCGAGCAGGCCCCGCCGCATGCCCTACCCTGGTTCAGCGTGCCAGACCGGCGCACGCGCGACGACCGACTCCTGTTTGGTCATTGGTCGACCATCGGCTTCCTTGCCGAGAACAACTGCTGGGCGCTCGATAGCGGCTGCCTTTGGGGGGGGCGGCTCAGCGCGGTCCGGGTGCGACGCAAGAAGCCCTTGAAGCTGATCGAACTCGACTGCGCCGGCTATCAGGAGCCCGGTTGAAGCCTGAGGGCTCAGGGCTCAAGGCAAGCGACCCGCTTCAAGCGCCAAGGCCCGCGGCACGCGCTAGCGTCACGAAATCGAGGTCATAAGGATTCGCAGCATCGCGCGGGCGGTGTCGGCGCGCGGTCTCTTGCCACTCAGAGGGCGACCAGGCCGGGAAACGGGTGTCGCCATCGATCTCGGCATCGATCAGGGTCAACAGCATGCGATTGGCGAGCGGCAGGAAGGCCCGATAGATGCTGGCGCCGCCGACGATCATCACCTCGGGCGCCGCAGCGGTCTGCTCCAACGCGCTCTCGGGAGAACGTGCGGTCTCGGCATGCGTGAGCATCCGTCGAAATCCGGGATCGGCCGAGATGACGATGTGACGCCGTCGCGGCAGCAGGCCGGGAAGGGATTCCCAAGTCCGTCGGCCCATGATGATGGGCTTGTCCAGTGTCTGGTGCTTGAAGTGCGTGAGATCGGCGGGCAGATGCCAGGGCATGGCATTGTCCCGGCCGATGACGCGCCCACGCGCCATCGCCGCGATGAGGGTGATCCGAGGACGGAGATTAGACAGAGGCACTCGCGGCCGCGCTCGAGCGTGTCACCAGCGAGGGCGCGCTCCAGAGCCGCTCCAGGCTGTAGAAGTCGCGCACCTTGGGCAGCATCAGATGCACCACTACCCCATTCAGATCGACCAGCGCCCATTCCCCTTCCTGCACCCCTTCGCTGCCGAGCGGGGCCTCGCCGGCCTCCTTGGCCCTGTAAGCGACCGTCTCGGCGATGGCCTTTACATGCCGATCCGAAGTGCCAGAGGCGACGATCATGTAATCAGTCACCGAGGTCTTGCCGCGCACATCCATCACACTGATGTCGCGGGCCTTCATGTCGTTCAGAACCTCGACCACGAGGTCTTTCAAGTGCTCTAGCTGCATTAACATCCTCTTCGGGAGCGGTGAGCGTGGGTCAGGCCGAAGCCTGTTGAACAGCATAGCAACTGTGTTCGCGGGCCATCGCCAAGACGGCATCCGGCAGCAGATAGCGCGGGCTCATCCCCTGCGCCAGCAGCCGGCGGATGCGGGTCGCCGAGATGTCGAGTTGCGTCACCGTTTGGAAATAGATATGCCCCCCGGCATGATCACGCAAGACCGTCGGATCATCGGTGCGGCGTTGCTCGACCTGATCGCGCAACCAGGCATCGCGCGCGGTCGGGGCGCCCGGGCGCTGCATCACGATCAGATGCGCGCGCTCGAGGATATCCAGCGGCCGGTGCCAATCCGACAATCCGACGAACGCATCGGCGCCGACCAACAGACAGAGCGGCGCCGTCGCACCCAACTCCTCGCGAAACGAGCACAGCGTGTCGATCGTGTACGAGGGACCACCACGGGTCAGCTCCCGATCGTCGGCCATCAAGAGCGGCTCATCGTGAACTGCCGCCTGCAGCATCGCCATGCGCTGCTGCGGCGAGGCGATGGGCTGTCGCCGATGCACGGCAGCGGCCAGCGGCAGCAGGCGCAGTTGCGCGAGGTCCAAATGCTGGATCACATCCAGCGCCACGCGCAGATGACCGTGGTGCACCGGATCGAAGGTACCGCCGAAGAGACCGATCATCGACCGCCAGCGGCCTCGATGCCGGAATAATGGCTACTCACGGATCTGACCATCGCCAAGCACCACGAACTTCTGCGAGGTCAGCCCCTCGAGCCCGACCGGCCCGCGCGCGTGGAACTTGTCGGTGCTGATGCCGATCTCGGCGCCGAGTCCGTACTCGAAGCCATCGGCAAAGCGGGTCGAGGCATTGACCATCACCGAGCTGGAATCGACCTCGCGCAAGAAGCGTCGGGCGCGGCTGTAGTCCTCGGTGACGATGGTGTCGGTGTGGTGCGAGCCGTGCGCCTCGATGTGCCCGATCGCCGTGTCCATGCCCGAGACCACGCGCACCGAGAGGATCGGTGCCAGGTACTCGGTGCCCCAGTCGGCATCGGTTGCCGGACGCGCGTCGGCGAGGATCTCGCGGGTACGCTCACAGCCACGGATCTCGACCCCTTTGGCTCCAAGAGCCGTGCCGATGCGCGAGAGCAGCGGCCGCGCGACCGCCTCGGCCACCAGCAGGGTCTCCATGGTGTTGCAGGTGCCGTAGCGCTGGGTCTTGGCGTTCACCGCGATCGCCACCGCCTTGTCGGGATCGGCCTTGTCGTCGATGTAGACATGGCAGACACCATCGAGATGCTTGATCACCGGCACCCGCGCCTCGCGACTGATGCGTTCGATCAGCCCCTTGCCGCCGCGCGGGATGATGACATCGATGTATTCGGGATGGCTGATCATGGCGCCGACCGCAGCCCGGTCGGTGGTGGCGATCACCTGCACCCCATCGGCGGGCAGCCCGGCGACCTGCAAGCCGCGCTGAATGCTCGCGGCGATGGTCTGATTGGATTGAAAGGCCTCGGAGCCACCGCGCAGCAACGTGGCGTTGCCGGTCTTGAGGCAGAGCGCGGCGGCATCGGCGGTGACGTTCGGACGCGACTCGTAGATGATGCCGATGACGCCGAGCGGTACCCGCATGCGCCCGACCTGGATGCCGGAAGGGCGATAGTCCAGATCCGTGATGGCGCCGATCGGATCGGGCAGCGCGGCGATCTGCTCGAGCCCGGCGATCATCGCGTCGATGCGCGCTGGCGTCAGCTCCAGGCGATCGAGCAAGGCTGCGTCCAGCCCCTTCGCCGCGCCGGCTTCGAGGTCGGCGGCGTTGGCCGTGGCCAAGCTGTCGCGGTGGCCGTCGAGATCGGCCGCGATCGCCTGCAACGCGGCATTCTTGGCGCCAGTCTCGGCGCGCGCCATGGCCCGCGCCGCAGCGCGCGCGCGACGCCCAACATCCGCGACATAGGCGGCCACCTCGGTGATCTTGGTCTCGGTCTTCATGGCAGTAGGAGGCGAGTTGAATGCGCACCAGCGCGCAAAACCCGATAGTTTAACAATGTTTCACGCGCTCGCCAGCCACAATCCGCGCCTCCGCGGGCGCGGCGGCGAGCCCCTCGGCGATGGCGCCGAGCCGTTGCCAGGGCTCGCCGTCGGCGCGTCCCTTGATCGCCAGATCGGCCTCGGCGCAGCAGCTCAGCAACGCCCAGAGGTGAGTCAGTGGCAACCGTTCCAGTGCCGCCATCACCAGCGGGCGGCGTGACTCCCAGACCTGATGCGCCTTGAGCAGCGGCCCCAGGGGCTGGCGTTTGGCGCGGGCGCGGGCGAAGGCGAGCGCGGCCAGCTTGCGCACCTCGCGCGCCAGCGCCCAGAGTACCAGCGGCTCGGCGGTACCCTCGGCGCGCAGCCCCTCGAGCACCCGCGCGACCCGGGCGCGATCGCCAGCGAGCGCCGCATCGACAAGATCGAACACCCCATAGCGGGCACTGTCGGCCACCGCCGCCAGCAGGCCCTCGGCGTCGAGCGGCCCTGGTGTCAGCGCCAGCGCCAGCTTGGTGATCTCCTGATCGGCGGCCAGCAGGTTGCCCTCGACCCGCTCGGCCAGCAGGGCCAGCGCCTCGGTACTGGGGACGAAGCCGGCGCGCCGCAAGCGCCCCTCGAGCCATTGGTTGAGCTGGCGCCCCTGGGGCTCGCGCACCTGCACGACCACGCCGACGCGCTCGATGGCCTGCACCCAGGTCGCCTTCAGGCCCTTCCAGTCGAGCCCCGGGGCGAGGATCAAGAGCAGCACATCGGCGCTCGGCTGATCCACGCAGCGGCGGATGGCCTCCGACCCCTCGCGCCCGACCGCATCGGCCTTGCTGCCGGCCTTGGGCGTGGCGAGACGCAGTTCGATCATGCGCCGCTCGGCGAACAGCGAGAGCGAACCGAACGCCCCGGCCAGCGACGACCAGGCGAACTCCGGACCGGTCTCCAAGACCTCGCGCTCGCTGAAGCCGTGCTGGCGCGCGGCGGCGCGCACCGCATCGGCGGCCTCGCCGAGCTGCAGCGGCTCGCTACCGACGAGCAGATAGACCGGCGCGAGCCCCTGCGCGAGGCGTTGATCGAGCTGGGTGGGAGCGATCGGCATGGCTAGCGCGCACGGGCGGCGAGCGCGGCGCGCAACCGCAGCAGCACCTGATCGGCGGCATCACTCATCAAATCCTGGTAGATGATGTCCGACTCCAGTTGCTTGCCAAGGACCGCCACGTCGGGGTTGTCGTCGAAGGTGCGTTCCAAGGTCAGGCTCTGCGGTGGGATCAGCGGCTCACCGGTGGCATCGATAGCATCGAACCGGACGCGCAGCTCGAGCGCAAAGGCGAGCGCCTTGCCACCGCGATCCACCGCCACGACCCGCGAGCCGCGCGATTGATCGAGGATGCGCAGGATGAGCCCGGCGTCGTTTGCGACAGGCGTCACCGGCACCCCACTGCCCCGCAAGCGATCATCGACGGCCTGTCCGACCAAACCGCCCGTCTGGATATGGACCGGCTCCAGACCCGGCGGGATCTCGACAGCACCACGCAGGCGGTAGCCGCAGCTGGCGATCATCAAAGCGCAGACCAGGCTCAGCAGCAGCGTCGCCATCCAAGGCCATCGGACGCTTTGGTCGCTCATTTGGCGACCAGGTTCACGAGCTTGTTCGGCACCACGATGACCTTGCGCACCGTCGCCTCACCGATGAAGCGCTGCACGTTTTCATTCGCCAGCGCGGCAGCTTCGACCTCGGCGCGCTCGGCTGTGGCCGGCAGCTCGATCTTGCCACGCACCTTGCCGTTGACCTGGACTACATAGGTGATCTGATCCTGCGCGAGCGCGTCTTCGTCGACCTGCGGCCAGGGCGCCTGCAGGATGTCGTCACCGAGCCCGAGTTCGCGCCACAGATGATGGGTGATGTGCGGAGCAATCGGCGCCAGCAGGCGCAGCGTGATGCTCAGCCCTTCGCGACGAACCATCTGCGCTGCCGCACTCTCGTCGAGCTTCGAGAGGATGTTGACGATGGTCATGCAGGCCGAGACGACGGTATTGAACTGCTGGCGCTCGTAGTCGAACAGAGCCTTCTTGAGCGCTGTATGCACGTCTCGAAGGGCATCGCTCTGAGCGTCATCGAGCGACCGCGCCGTGCCTCCGGCAGAGGCTCCTTTAGCCGCAACGCCCTCGGCCAAGCCACCCCCAGCAGAGGCCTGCGCTTCGGCAGCACCGCGCACCCCCTCAGCGTGGGTCGCAGCCAGGGTCCAGAGCCGCTTGAGAAAGCGATAGGCGCCTTCAACAGCCTCATCGTTCCACTCCAGCGACTGATCCGGCGGCGAGGTGAACATCACGTACAGGCGCACCGTATCGACGCCGTAGCGCTCGATCATCGCCTCTGGGTCGACGCCATTGTTCTTCGACTTCGACATCTTCTCGATGCCACCGAACTGCACCGGCTGTCCATCGGCCTTGAGCACGGCGCCAGTGACCTTGCCCTTCTCGTCACGCTCGACCTCGACATCGGCCGGATTGAACCACTCGCGCCGGCCCTCGGCGTCCTCGCGATACCAGGTCTCGGCGACCACCATGCCCTGGGTCAGCAGCCGGGCGAAAGGCTCGTCGCAGTCGACCAGGCCTTCATCGCGCAGGAGCTTGTGGAAGAAGCGGGCGTAGAGCAGATGCAGGACCGCATGCTCGATGCCGCCGATATACTGATCCACCGGCAGCCAATACTTGGCGCGCTCGTCGAGCATGGCGGTGTCGCAGCCCGGCGAGCAGTAGCGTGCGTAGTACCAGCTCGACTCGACGAAGGTATCGAAGGTGTCGGTCTCGCGCGTCTCACCATTGGGCAGCTCGGAGAACGCCGGCCGCTTCTTCAGCGGCGAGCCGGAACCGTCGACGACCAGGTCTTCCGGCAGACGCACCGGCAGCTCGGTCTCGGGCCGCACGCCACCCTCGGCGGTGCGCACCACCGGCACCGGGCAGCCCCAGTAGCGCTGGCGCGACACACCCCAGTCGCGCAGGCGGAAGTTGACCTGGCGCCCGCCCTTGCCATGGGTTTCGAGCCAGTCGGCGACGGCGTCGAAGGCCTCCTCCGAGGTCAGCCCATCGAAGGGGTCGGAGTCATGCAGGATGCCCTTATCGGTGAAGGCGTGAGAGTCGATCCCAAACTCCTCGCCCTCGGCCGCGAACACCACCTGGCGCTTGGGGATGCCGTAACGCTCGGCGAACTCCCAATCGCGCTGATCATGCGCCGGCACCGCCATCACGGCACCAGTGCCATAGCTCATGAGCACGAAGTTGGCGGCGAAGATCGGCACCGCTTGGCCGGTGATCGGATGCAGGGCGTCGATGCCGAGGCGATGGCCCTTCTTCTCCATGGTCTCGAGTTCGGCCTCGGAGATGCCGCCCTGGCGGCACTCATCGATGAAGGTCGCCAGCTCGGGATTGTTCTGAGCTGCACGCTGCGCGAGCGGATGCTCGGCGGCGGCGGCGACGTAGGTCACGCCCATCACCGTATCCGGCCGGGTAGTGAAGATATCGAGCGTCTCATCGCCGCCGGCGATGCCAAAGCGCATGTGCACGCCCTCGGAGCGGCCGATCCAGTTGCGCTGCATCGCGCGCACTCGTTCTGGCCAGCCGTCGAGACCGTCGATCGAATCCAGCAGTTCCTGCGCATAGGCGGTGATGCGGATGAACCATTGCTCGATCTCGCGCTTCTCGACCAGCGCGCCAGAGCGCCAGCCGCGACCGTCGATGACCTGCTCGTTGGCGAGCACAGTCTGATCGACCGGGTCCCAGTTCACGGTTGCGGTCGCGCGGTAGGCCAGCCCCTTCTCCATCAGCCGGGTGAACAGCCACTGCTCCCAGCGGTAGTAGTCGACATCGCAGGTGGCCAGCTCGCGCTCCCAGTCGTAACCGAAGCCAAGGCGCTTGAGCTGCGCCTTCATCGCTTCGATGTTCTCGCGCGTCCAGCACGACGGCGGGATGCCGTGCTTGATCGCCGCGTTCTCCGCTGGCAGCCCAAAGGCATCCCAGCCCATCGGCTGCAGCACGTTCTTGCCGAGCATGCGCTGATGGCGCGCGATCACGTCGCCGATGGTGTAGTTGCGTACATGCCCCATGTGCAACCGCCCCGAGGGGTACGGAAACATCGACAGGCAGTAGAACTTCTCGCGGGACGGGTCCTCGACGGCCTTGAAGGCCTGCGTGGTCTCCCAATGACGCTGCGCCTCCTGCTCGATGGCGCGCGGCTCGTACTCGGTCTGCATCATGGTTTGGCTGAGCGGGTTGGTGATCGCCTCAGGATACCCTAAGCCTGAATCGGGCTGCACTTGTGAACCGTCCATGAAAGCTAGGAGCGTCGACATGGGCTAAGATGACCTCGTAGGCAACCGCTCGCACGAGAGTCAGTTGACTGAGGCCAATCCGGGATGAGGTACATGATGAGTAACGAAGAACACCCCAAGAGCGAAGACCGGCTCGTCAAGGCCTATGAGCAGATGCTCGAGCAGGCCCGCGATGCGGTGAACGAGGCCGAGGAGGCGACCCCAAAACTACAGACCATGCTCGCTAGGGCGCGCGAGAACATGGTCGAACTCGGCGAGCTGAGCCGCGAGGAGGCGCACAAGGTCGCCGAGTACATCGAGCGCGACATCGAGGATGCCGCGCATTATTTAGCCGAGACTGGCGAGGATCTGCGCGCCTGGTGGCGTTTCGACCTCGAGCTGACCGAGCAGCGCATGTTCGAGGCCTTCACCAGCGTGGCCGATCAGACCCGCCTGCAATTGGAGCAATGGTCGGAGCGCGCGCGCCAGGCTTCGCTCTATCAAGCCGGGCAGATCACTGGCCCCGGCACCTTGGTTTGTGACAAGTGCGGCGCTGAGACCCGTTTCACCCGCGCTGGGCGTATTCCTGCCTGCTCAGAATGCGGCGGCCTGACCTTCCAACGGGTTCCTTCGCCATCCCAACCCAAGACGGGGGGCTGAAACGGCTCTCGAGCCGCATCAGAATCGCGATCGATCATTGCTTGCGGACTCGACAGAAAAGGCCGCGCTGGGATCGATGCTGGTCTCGAATCTGCACTCCGACCTTGGAACCAGCCCCTCAGGGGGGTATATTAATCCCATTGGTCATATTTCCCGCAGGAGAGACCGGTCCTCGACCGGCGCCGAAGGCGCAACATCCGCCCGGAATCGCTCAGGCAAAAGGACTGCGGGATTCAGACCAACTCTGGAGAGCGGCCGCAGCAGCGGCCCACCGACGGGGCAGCGCTCAGCGCCACGCTCGGCTCGCGACCCGCGAGCCTGCGGGGCGCTCGACGCAAACTCTCAGGTTCAGGACAGAGGGGCGGCAGATGCAGTCTAGGCTGTACTGTTTGCTCGTTTGTCTCAATCGCGCGCCGTCGATGCACACGCGGCCGCCAACCGGAGTGCCGCATGGGATCCAGAACCCCCCTCTTCCCGGAACATGAGCGTCTTGGCGCTCGCATTGTGCCGTTCGGCGGCTGGGACATGCCGTTGCACTATGGCTCCCAACTCGACGAGCATCATGCGGTGCGCCAGCAGGCCGGCGTCTTCGACGTCTCGCACATGCGCCCGGTCGACATCCAGGGCGCCGATGCGCTGGCTTTCTTGCAACGGCTGTTGGCCAACGATGTCGCCAAGCTCAAGCAGCCAGGCAAGGCGCTCTACAGCTGCATGCTCAATGCCGATGGCGGCGTCATCGACGATCTGATCTGCTACTACCTGGGCCCGAACCGCTATCGAGCGGTGGTCAATGCCGCCACTGCGGACAAGGATCTGGCCTGGATGCATGCTTGTATTCAAGGTGCCTCGGTCGGCATCAACAGCCGTGACGATCTGGCCATGCTCGCGGTGCAAGGCCCGCAAGCGCGCGCCAAGGCTGTGCCACTGCTGCCGGAGGCGCTGCGCGAACCCGTGCTGGCGCTGAAACCCTTCTTCGCCACCGAGCAGGGCGACTGGCTGGTCGGGCGCACCGGCTATACCGGCGAGGATGGCTTCGAGATCATGCTTCCGGCCGCCGAGGTCCTCGACCTGTGGCGAGCCCTCCTTGCTGCTGGCGTCGTTCCCTGCGGGCTCGGTGCCCGCGATACCCTGCGCCTGGAGGCCGGGATGAACCTCTACGGCCAAGACATGACCGAAGAGATCGGACCGCTCGAGTCCGGCCTCGACTGGACCGTCGCCTTCGAGCCCCGGGAACGCGACTTCATCGGACGCGCGGCACTCGAGACACAGCAGGCAACGGGTGAGCTGGACCAGTTCGTCGGCCTGCTGCTGACCGGGCGTGGTGTGCTGAGGAGTCATCAACCGGTGCTGGTTGACGACCAGCCCGTCGGCGAGGTCACCTCCGGCGGCTTCTCGCCGACCTTGCAGCGCAGCATCGCACTGGCGCGGGTCAAACCCGGGATCGGCGATCAATGTGCGGTCGAGATTCGCGGCAAGGCAGTGCCCGCGCGGGTCGTCGAGCCACCGTTCGTGCGCCATGGTAAGGCACGCATCGCACTCTAGCGCCAGTCACCCGTCACGGTGTCAAAACACTCAACCTAAGTCAGACAGCACCAACCAAGGGCTCGCAGGCGCATGCCCTCGAACCCAATTCACAACGGCCACAGCGTCATAGCCACGCGATCCCGCAGGAGTCCCCGATGAGCAGCATTCCAACTGAACTCAAGTACACCGAATCCCATGAATGGGTGAAAGACAACGGCGACGGTACCGTGACCGTCGGCATCACCGATCACGCACAGGAGGCGCTGGGCGATCTGGTCTTCGTCGAGCTACCCGAGATCGGCAAACAACTCGCCGTCAAGGACGCCTGCGCGGTGGTTGAATCGGTCAAGGCCGCCTCGGATATCTATAGTCCGCTGGCGGGCGAAGTCACCGCTGCCAATGAGGCCCTCGACGGCGCGCCCGAGACGATCAATGATGATGCCTACGGCGACGGTTGGATCTTCCAGCTCAAGCTCTCGGAGCCGAGTCAACTCGACAACCTGATGGACGCCGGCGGCTACGAGCAGCTCCTGGCGGATGAGGACTGAACCATGCCCTTCATCCCGCACACCGACGAGGACATCACCGGCATGCTCGACGTCATCGGCGTCGACAGCATCGACGCGCTGTTCGATGAAATCCCTAAGGAACTCCGCGCCAAAGAACTCGCTGGCGTCCCATCCGGTCTGAGCGAGATGGAGGTGACCCAGCTCCTGCAGGCGCGTGCACGCATCGACGGCGAGCCGACCTGTTTCATCGGCGCCGGCGCCTATGATCATCACATCCCAGCGGCGGTGTGGCAGATCACCACCCGGGGTGAGTTCTACAGCGCCTATACGCCCTACCAGGCCGAGGCCAGCCAGGGCACGCTGCAAGTGCTTTACGAATTCCAGTCGATGATGACGGCACTGACAGGGCTCGATGTCTCTAACGCCTCGCTTTACGACGGCGCCTCGGCACTGGCCGAGGCGGTGTTGATGGCCGTGCGCGCGAACCGCAAAGTCAAAACAACACGCGTGCTGATGCCGCGGAGCGTGCATCCCTTCTATCGGCGCACGGTGCGCAGCATCGTTCAGCATCAGGGCATTGACCTCGTCGAGGTCGACTTCGACACAGAAACCGGCCAGACCACCCTTGCCCACTGTGAGACAGCGGGGGACGAACCCTTCGCAGCTTTAGTCGTGCCCCAACCCAACGTCTTTGGCGTGCTCGAGGACGTTAACGCACTCACCGATTGGGCACAGTCACGCGATGCGCTGGTCATCGGCGTGGTCAACCCGGTTGCCCTCGCCCTACTCTCACCGCCCGGCGATTGGGGGCAGAACGGTGCCGATATCGCCTGCGGCGAGGGGCAGCCGCTGGGGATGCCGCTCGCCTCCGGCGGCCCCTATCTCGGATTTCTTTGCTGTCAGCAGGCCTTTATCCGCCAGCTGCCTGGGCGCATCGCCGGCAAGACCGAAGACGTCGACGGCAAGGTCGGCTACACCCTGACCTTGCAGGCGCGTGAGCAGCACATCCGCCGCTCCAAGGCGACTTCGAACATCTGTACCAATCAGGGGCTGTTGGTCACAGCCGCGACCGTCCACATGGCAATCCTCGGCGCCGAGGGACTAGAGCGCGTCGCTGCCGCCTGCCTTGCCAACACCGACCGGCTGGCACAACAGCTGTGCGAGGTTCCGGGCGTAGAGCCGATCTTCGAGGCTCCGGCATTCCACGAGCGAGCGCTGCGCCTGCCAGCGCCGACCGAGGACGTGCTTGCCGCACTCGCCGAACAGGACATCCTTGGCGGCTTTGATCTCGGGCGTGAGTATCCGGAGTTGGGTTGCGCGCTGTTGGTCTGCGCCACCGAGCGGCGCACCGACGCCGAGATCGCGGCCTATCGCGAGGCACTCGCGAGCACACTGGCCATCGCCGAGGCCGCCTAGCATCGACGCTCGCGCAGCTTCACCACCCTTGCCGCCGCCATCATCTCTTAGGAGTGCAGAATTACGCCATGCTGATTCACGAACAATCCCGCCCTGGACGCCGCGCTACCGCGCAGGCGCCGCTCGAGACTGCCGACCACGGCGATCTGCCGCAGGCGCTGCGCCGCAAGCAGCGCGCCGCGCTGCCCGAGGTCTCCGAGCTGCAGGCGGTGCGCCACTACACCCGGCTCTCGCAGCAGAACTTCTCGATCGATACGCACTTCTATCCGCTCGGCTCGTGCACGATGAAATACAACCCGCGCGCCTGCAATAGCCTGGCCTCGCTGCCCGGCTTCCTAGCGCGCCACCCCGCCGCACCGGAGAGCCACAGCCAGGGCATCATGGCTTGTCTACATGAGCTGCAGGATATGCTCAAGAGCGTCACTGGCATGCACGCGGTCTCGCTAGCGCCAGCGGCCGGCGCCCAGGGCGAGCTGGCCGGCGTCATGATGATCCGCGCCTATCACGACGCCCGTGGCGACCATGAGCGGCGCGAGATGCTGGTCCCAGACGCCGCCCATGGCACCAACCCGGCCTCGGCGATCATGGCCGGCTTCAAGGTGCGCGAGGTGCCAACCGGCAGCAATGGCGATGTCGATATCGCCGCGCTCCGTGATGCGGTTGGTCCACAAACCGCCGGCATCATGCTCACCAATCCGAGTACCGTGGGCGTCTTCGACCGCAGCATCCAAGCCATCGCCAAAAGCGTGCATGAGGCCGGCGGCCTGCTCTATTACGATGGCGCCAACCTCAATGCCATCCTCGGCAAGGTGCGTCCAGGCGATATGGGCTTCGACGTCATCCACATGAATCTGCACAAGACCTTCTCGACGCCCCACGGCGGCGGCGGACCAGGTGCGGGTCCAGTCGGGGTCTCGAAACGCTTGGAGCCCTATCTGCCGATTCCGCTGGTGACCCAAGGCGACGACGAACGTTATCACTGGCTCGATGAGGACGACCGACCCGAGAGCATCGGCCGCATGACCGCCTTCGGCGGCAACATGGGCATCCTACTGCGCGCCTACATCTATGCACGCATGCTCGGCGCCGAGGGTATGCGACGAGTCTCAGAGTTCGCCACGCTCAACGCCAACTATCTGCAGGCCCGCCTGCGCGACGCCGGTTTCCAGCTCGCCTATCCAGAACGGCGCGCCAGTCACGAATTCATCATCACCCTAAAGAAAGAGGCGAAAGCGTTCGACGTCAATACCATGGATTTCGCCAAGCGACTGCTCGACTATGGCTACCATGCGCCGACCACCTACTTCCCGCTGTTGGTGCCCGAATGCCTGTTGATCGAGCCGACCGAGACCGAGCCCAAGGAGGCCCTCGATGGTTTCGTCGAATCTATGAACAAGATTCGCGCCGAGGCCGAAAACGATCCGGAGACAGTCAAACAGGCCCCGCACAGCCTGCCCTTGCGTCGGCTCGATGATGTGCGTGCCGCGCGCCAGCTCGATGTCGCCTGGAAGCCTGCCGAGGGCACTGCCTAGGACGCCAGTCCGACCTGACACGACGACGGATGGACAGCAGCACTGGGCAACACTGGGAGAGCGACACGCGACCATGGCCAACCACAATGTCAGCGGATGGCGCCGAATCATCTACGCCTTTGGTTACTCGATGAAGGGCTTCAAGGCTTGCTATGAACTGGAGGAGGCCTTTCGGCAGGAGGTCTTCATCCTCATCTTTTTAATTCCACTGGCGTTCTGGCTCGGCCAGTCGCCAATCGAGCGTGCCATGTTGGTTGGCAGCCTGTTGCTGGTGCCAGTGGTCGAGTTGCTCAAC
The DNA here is from genome assembly GCF_016653295.1 of Halochromatium salexigens. Lineage (GTDB taxonomy): Bacteria > Pseudomonadota > Gammaproteobacteria > Chromatiales > Chromatiaceae > Lamprobacter > Lamprobacter salexigens. The sequence goes on from NZ_NHSF01000008.1 coordinate 56,218, forward strand.
TCGGCCATCGAGGCCAACGTCGACCGTGTCGGCCTCGAGCGTAATGAACTCTCGGGGCGGGCCAAGGATATCGCCTCGGCGGCGGTCTTCATGAGCATCAGCTTCGCGGCCACGATCTGGGGCTTGCTGCTGATCCCGCGCTGGTTGTAGAGACACGACTCGAGAGCAGTTGCGCACGCAGAACGGCCTCATGGTGCACAGCTCTACCAAACGCCATTGAGAGTAACCCGTCGCGAGCCACACCAAGATCCACGAGTGACTGAACGCCCCTATGAGCAGAACCCCTAACGATTCCCCTTTCATACCGCTGCCGATCGCTGTGGTGACCGTCTCCGACAGCCGCACCACCGACAATGACACCTCTGGCGCTTACCTGCGTGAGCAGCTGACCGCAGCTGGCCATCGGCTGGCTGATCAGGTCATCTGCAAGGATGATCCTTATCAGCTGCGCGCGTTGTTCTCACGCTGGATCGCCGACCCCGAGGTGCAGGGAGTGATCAGCACCGGCGGTACCGGCATCACCGGACGCGACAGCACGCCAGAAGCGATCGCGCCATTGTTCGACAAGACTATCGACGGCTTCGGCGAGCTGTTCCGCCAGATCTCGTTCCAAGAAATCGGCGCCTCGACCGTGCAATCGCGCGCGGTAGCCGGCATCGCCAACGGCACCCTGCTGTTCTGTCTACCGGGCTCTACCGGCGCCTGCCGCACGGCCTGGGAGCAGATCCTACAGCCACAACTGGACAGCCGAACCCGGCCCTGCAACTTCGCCCAGCTTATCGCGCGCTTCAGCGAGCGCTGATCATCATGACCCACCCATCGACTGGCCCCTCTACGGGTGCATCAACTGACACCTCCGCCAGCACCGCAAACGACTGCGATCCAGTCTCAGCCTCATCAAAGCCGCTCAGCGTCGAGCAAGCCTCGGCACAGCTGCTCGCCGCAGCCCGTGTCATTGACGGCCGCGAGCAGCTCCCCCCCACGGAATGCCTCGGACGGGTGCTCGCCGAGCCGGTCATCAGCGGCACCGACCTACCCGGCTGGGATAACAGCGCGATGGACGGCTACGCGCTGCGCGCCGCTGATCTGCGGGCAAACAGCGGCTGGCTGCCGGTAACTCAGCGCATTGCCGCTGGCCATTGCGGCACGCCGCTGACGCCAGGTACCGCCGCGCGCATCTTCACCGGTGCGCCGTTGCCCGAGGGCGCGGACACCGTGGTGGTGCAGGAGGCCTGCGCGCCGGAACATGGCGGCGTGCGCATCAATGCCGAAATCACGGCAGGCGCGAACATCCGCCGTCGTGGCGAGGAACTGCAAGCAGGCGCGCAAGTGCTCAAGCCCGGGATTCGGCTCGGTCCCCAGCATCTGGGTCTTGCCGCCGGCGTCGGTGCTGGAGAACTCTGGGTCTATCGCCGGCTGCGCGTAGCCGTACTCGCCAGCGGTGACGAGCTGGTGATGCCCGGCGAGCCCTTGGGCCCGGGCCAGATCTACAACTCGAACCGCTTTCTGTTTCGCGCCTTGCTGCAGGCGCTCGGCTGCGAGGTGATCGATCTTGGCATCATCGAGGACGATCGCGAGGCGACGCTCGCCGCACTTGGCACCGCTGCCGAGCAGGCCGACCTGGTACTAGCGAGCGGCGGTGTTTCCGTGGGCGATGAAGATCATGTAAGACCAGCGGTCGAACAGCTCGGCAGCCTCGACCTCTGGCGAGTCGCGATGAAGCCGGGTAAACCGCTCGCGTTTGGGCGCATCGGCGAAACGCCGTTCATCGGCAGCCCTGGCAATCCGGTTTCACTGTTCGTGACCTTTTGCCTGTTCGCCCGCCCGTTCATTGAACGCATGCAAGGCGTGCGCGATGCCGGGCCGCCAACCCCGCTCTGGCTACCCGCCGGCTTCGAGCTCACCAAACCGCTCAAACGGCGCGACTACCAACGCGCGCGATTGGAGATCGACGCGACCGACAAGCCGGCGATTCAAGTCTTCAGCAGTACCTCATCAGCGGCACTCAGCTCACTGACCTGGGCCAATGGGCTAGCGCTGATTCCGTCGGGCCAGACTATCGCGATCGGCGATCCGGTCGCCTTTTTGCCGTTCAGCGAGCTGGTGCCTGGGTGCTCGACCTAATCATCGCACCGCCTATCGTTCATCACTCAATACGTGCCAATAAACCGCCGGTTGGAGCCGCAAAAGCATCGACCGGCCAGCGCCGATTGGCTCACACGGTTCAACCGCATAAACCATGGGCATTCGCCGTCAATGATCGAATTGCGCTACTTCGCTCGCCTGCGCGAGCAGGTCGGGCTCGATGCCGAAGCCATCGAGCCAACAGCAGGCGCGACCATCGCCGAACTCAGAGCCTTCCTGCGTGCGCGTGGCGAGCCTTGGGCGCACGCACTCGCGCCAGAGCAGCGCATTCTCGTTGCCCTTAATCAGGAGATGGCACGCCCTGAGACACTGGTCGCCGATGGCGATGAGGTCGCCTTCTTCCCGCCTGTCACGGGTGGTTAGGCGATCGTGCCGCGCTGACGCTTAACGCTCCATCTCCGGCGTGTACTCGCCGATGCTCGCAAGTGAGTTGAGCTTGGCCCGATGCAGCAGGGCTTGGCTGGCCTGCTCGGCCTTCGAGGCATCCCCTCGCCAGGTCTCGAGCACCTGATTCTGCAGCGCCCGGGCATACGAGAACGTCAGGCGCCACGGCAGCGACAGCTTGGTCGCCATCTGATTCATCGCGTTAAGGTGCTGGGTCGCTTGCTCATCGCTTTGACCACCGGACAGAAAGGCGATGCCAGGTAGCGCGGCTGGGACTGTCTGCTGCAAACAGCGCAATGTCTCTTCGGCGACCTGCTCGACACCAGCGCGTTGCGGACAATCGGTGCCGGAGATCACCATGCTCGGTTTCAGGATCATGCCCTCGAACTGGACACCCTGGCGATAGAGCTGCTCGAACACCTGGCGCTGGGTCTCGACCGTGACCTCGTAGCTGGTCTCGATCATGTGGGCGCCGTTGATCAGCACCTCCGGTTCGACAATCGGCACCAAACCGGCTTCCTGACACAACGCGGCATATCGCGCCAGCGCGTGGGCATTGGCCTCGATGCAGGCTCGACTCGGCTTGTCCTCGTCAATCGTGATCACGGCGCGCCACTTACAGAACTTGGCACCGAAGCCGACGTACTCCTCCAAACGCTCGCGCAGCCCGTCTAGCCCCTCGGTGACCTTCTCACCGGCGTTCAATGCGAGCTCCTTGGCGCCAGTATCAACCTTGATCCCGGGCATGATCCCTTGTCGCTGCATAAGCGCGGGAAATGTCTCGCCGTCGGTCGTCGACTGGCGAATAGTCTCGTCGTAGAGAATGGCGCCGCTGATGTGATCACCGAGTCCGGGCGTGGCGAGCAGGATGGTGCGATACGCGACCCGGTTGTCCTCGGTGTTGTCGACGCCAACCGCCTTCAGCCGTTTACCGATGGTGGGCGTGCTCTCATCCATGGCCAGGAGACCCTGACCGGGTGTGACCATTGCTTCAGCGGTTTGACGCAGGGCGTTCAGAGTCATCATTGAACCTCCGGAGGGGTTGCGAGAATGTGAGTCGGGAGTCTGTAAGCTCCTAACCCCAATGACCCTGAGGAAACCGGCTGGCGAATTCAACCGCCGCCGATCAATCAGGCAAGCATCCCCTCGCGAATCACGAACTCGACGATCGCATCCAGCCCCTCGCTGGCGCGCAGGTTGGTCATCGCAAACGGCCGCTCACCGCGCATGCGTCGGGTATCGCTCGCCATCACCTCCAGCGAGGCGCCCGACATGCGGCGCCAGATCGATCTTGTTGATCACCAGCAGATCCGAGCGCGTGATGCCCGGCCCGCCCTTGCGCGGGATCTTCTCGCCCTCGGCGACATCGATGACATAGATCGTCAAGTCGGCAAGCTCGGGGCTGAAGGTCGCGGCCAGATTATCGCCTCCGCTTTCGATGAAGATCAGATCGAGGTCCGGGAAGCGTTGCTGCAGATCGGCCACCGCGGTCAGGTTCATCGAGGCATCCTCGCGAATCGCCGTATGCGGACAACCGCCGGTCTCGACCCCGAGGATGCGTTCTGGGGCCAGCGCCTCGCTGCGGATCAGGAACTCGGCGTCCTCGCGGGTATAGATATCGTTGGTGACCACCGCGATCTGCACGCGATCGCGCAGCCGTTTGCAGAGCGCATCGAGTAAGGCCGTCTTGCCGGAGCCGACCGGGCCGCCGACGCCGACGCGCAACGGATTGCTGGATTCATTCGTCATGTTGTCAGTGAGGCGGCGACCGCGACCCCGATGAGCACGCCGGCAGTATTCAAGCCGATATCGAAGAGCGACGCATAGCGCCCGGACGCGAACAGCTGCGCGAACTCCAACAGGGCCCCATAGCCGGTGGCGAACAGGGCAGCCAGCAGGATCGGCCGCTTGAAGCGCACCAGCGCGGCCGCCCAGAGCACGGTCAGGAGCGCATAGAGCGCGACATGCATGGCGTTCTGCAACAACGACGGCACGGAGCCGATCATGACGACGAGCTTGGCATCACCCTCTTGCGGGTAGCCGGGCACGAGCGACAGGAAGGCGATGGCGCCGGTCAGCGCAAGACTCGCCCCCAGCCGGATCGGGATGGAACGAAACAGGGCGGTGATCATGAACGATAGAGTCTGGTGTACTGGGTTTCGTGAAGGCTACTGGCGATGGCCAGCGCCGGCGTGCTGGCGCCGATCTCGCTGTAGGCGACCAGGCGGGCGTGGTCGACCGCCGCCGGAATCCGCACCGCGAGCGCGCTCAGGATGCGTTGCCCTGCGCTCTGGCCGAGCGGCACCAGCTTGACGCCAGCCAGGGTCAGGTTCTCGGCCCAGGACCACGCATAGCCGAGCAACGCATCTTTCGATCGCCCATTCCAACCCTTGCGAGTAGGCGAAGGCACCCACCGGCAGCGATGGGCTGACCAACTGCAGCAGCCGTAAGAGCGGCGCCTTAGCGGGCATGGCTATGCTCATGCCGGTCCTCATGCGCATGCCTGTGCTCATGCTCGTGCTCGGCATCACCATGGCCATGCGGCCCACCACTGTAGGCCCCCGGCTCCGGCTCGAAGGGAGCCTCCTGCGAAGTAACGCCGAGCCCGAGGCCGCGCACCATCGCATCGAGCACATGATCGTGCAGCCAGCGCAGGCGGCCGGGCTCGATCTGTAACGCGACATGGCGATTGCCAAGGTGATAGGCCGCGCGCGCGAGCAGCACCGGATCATCGGTTTCGGCGCTCGACACCGGCTCGGGCGCGGCCCGGACCTGAACGACAACCCCCTGCTCATCGCTCAGCCGATCGCCGTCACGCAGGCTGTCGCCGCCGCGCGGCAGCAGCATTCCCACCTCACGGCCGTCATCGAGACGCGCACGCAGCCGTGAGCGTGAGCGCTGTTCATAGGTCAACGGCAGCACGGCGCTCGCCTGCGCCGCCTCGACCACCCGCTGGGTCAGGCGCAGCGCCAGATCATCAAGCGCATTATTCGCCATCATCTTGTGGCAGCCCACTGCGAATCGCACTGACGAAGCGGTCCAAGTCATCAAGCCGATGCCCGACGACGTCTCGAATGATGCGCGAGTCCATGGCTTGATAGCCATGCACCGAGATGTTGCGAACTCCGAGAATATCGCTCAAAACAGGAAATAGCGCTGCGCCAGCGGCAGCACGTCGGCCGGCTCGCAGGTCAGTAACTCGCCGTCGGCGCGCACCTGATAGGTCTGCGGGTCGACCTCGAGGGTCGGCTGCCAGAAGTTGTGGATCATGTCGACCTTGCGCACCTGGCGCACGTCGCGCACCACGCCGACGCGCCGCCGCAGATTCAGCCGCTGTGGCTCGCCGGCCTGCAGTGCCCATTGCGAGATGAAGGTCATGCAGGTCTCGCCGAGCGCACCGCCGAAGGCCCCGAACATCGGGCGATAGTGGACCGGCTGCGGGGTCGGGATCGAGCCATTCGGGTCGCCCATCGGCGCCATCGCGATCATGCCGCCCTTGAGGATCAGGCTCGGCTTGGTGCCAAAGAAGGCCGGCTTCCACAGCACCAGATCGGCCAGTTTGCCGACTTCGACCGAGCCGACCTCATGGGCGATCCCGTGGGTGATGGCCGAGTTGATGGTGTACTTGGCGATGTAGCGCTTGGCGCGGTAGTTATCGTTATCGCCGCGATCGACCGTGCCGGCCCACTCCGGCGCCGCGAGATGGCCCCTCTGCACCTTCATCTTGTGCGCGGTCTGCCAGGTGCGCGTGATCACCTCGCCGACGCGCCCCATCGCCTGCGAGTCGGAGGCGATCATCGAGAAGGCGCCGAGATCGTGCAGGATGTCCTCGGCGGCGATGGTCTCACGGCGGATGCGCGACTCGGCGAAGGCGACATCCTCCGGGATCGACGGCGACAGATGATGGCAGACCATCAGCATGTCCAGATGCTCATCGACCGTGTTGATGGTGTAGGGCCGGGTCGGATTGGTCGACGACGGCAACACATTGGCCTGCCCGGCGGCCTTGATGATGTCTGGCGCATGGCCACCACCCGCGCCCTCGGTGTGATAGGTGTGGATGCAGCGATCCTTGAACGCGGCGAGGGTGTCCTCGACGAAGCCGGACTCGTTGAGCGTATCGGTGTGGATGGCGACCTGCACATCCATCTTCTCGGCGACGCCGAGCGCGCAGTCGATCGCCGCCGGGGTCGTGCCCCAGTCCTCGTGCAACTTCAGGCCCATGGCGCCGCAGCGTACCTGCTCCTCGAGCGCATTCGGCTGGCTGCCGTTGCCCTTGCCGTAGACGCCGACATTGACCGGCAGCCCCTCGGCGGCCTGCAACATGCGGCGGATGTTCCAAGGACCGGGCGTACAGGTGGTGGCGTTGGTGCCGGTGGCCGGGCCGGTGCCGCCGCCCAGCAGCGTGGTCACGCCGGAGGCCAGCGCCTCCTCGGCCTGCTGCGGACAGATGAAGTGGACATGGGCATCGAGACCGCCGGCGGTCAGGATCTGGCCCTCGCCGGCGATGATCTCGGTGCCGGGACCGATGAGCACATCGACACCGTGTTGGGTGTCCGGATTGCCGGCCTTGCCGATCGCGGCGATGCGCCCGTTGTTGATGCCGACATCGGCCTTGACCACGCCCCAGAAATCCAGGATCAGCGCATTGGTGATGACCAGGTCCATGACCTCGTCGGACTGACGCTGGCACTGGCCCATGCCGTCGCGAATCACCTTGCCGCCGCCGAAGGTGACCTCGTCGCCATAGTGGGTCAGATCCTCCTCGACCTCGAGGATCAGGTCGGTATCGGCGAGCCGGAGCTTGTCGCCCGTGGTCGGACCGTACATCGATACATAGGCCTGCCGGCTGATCGTGCTCATGTCTTGCTCTCCTCGGCGCTGTCCTCGGCGGCGTCGTCATCGGGTTCCGGCTCGGGCTCGGGGACGGGATCGAGCCGCCCCATCACCTCGCCGCGAAACCCATGGACCAGGCGCGCACCAGCATAGGGCACCAGCTCGACGGTGCGCGACTGTCCAGGCTCGAAGCGCACCGCAGTGCCGGCAGGGATATCGAGCCGATGGCCGCGTGTCGGTGCGCGCTCGAACTGCAGCGCCGGGTTGGTCTCGAAGAAATGATAATGGGAGCCGACCTGGATCGGCCGATCGCCCGTGTTCGCAACTTCGACCGACAACACCGGTCGGCCTGCATTGAGTTCGATCTCACCAGCGGCCGGGAAGAGTTCGCCAGGAATCATAGTGCCGTTCTCAGGATAGGTGGACGGGCTAGACGATGGGGTCGTGGACGGTGACCAGTTTGGTGCCGTCAGGGAAGGTCGCTTCCACCTGCACATCCGGGATCATCTCCGGGACACCGTCCATTACCTCATCGCGGCTCAGCAGCGCGCGGCCGTCATCCATCAACTCAGCGACCGTGCGGCCCTCGCGCGCGCCTTCCAGAATGGCGCAACTGATGAAGGCCACCGCCTCCGGATAGTTGAGCTTCAGCCCTCTCGCCTTGCGTCTCTCGGCGAGCAGGCCGGCGGTGAACAGCAGCAGCTTATCTTTTTCGCGGGGATTCAGCTCCATGGTCGACGCCTCGTCGAGTCGGGGTTGTGACGGAACAGTGTATACGCCAGCGAGGCGCGCTGATAGCGCCGTAATCAATGGGGACAGACTCCTTGATCAGGCCACTCGATCAGGTCACTTGATCGGACCGGCGCTCAGGTTGCCCAGATGCGGGGCGCGGATGCTTCCAGACCGAGCAGGCGTGGCCGCAAGCCTTGCCAGAGGGCACGAAACTGAAGCAAGACCGGTTCCACCTTCGGCGCGAGCGCACGCACAACGAGCAGATCATCGAGCAAGGTCAGGCCGAGCGCCAAGCCCGGCACGGCTGGCACCAGTGCACGCGCGACCTGCAGATCCCCGGCCGTGGCGCCGGTCGCGACCAGGGTGGCGCTGATCGGCTGTCCGCGCAGGCCGCTTGGCCCATCCAGGCCTTTCGTGGAAGGCTCGCCCTCCAGGTCCAGGCCCATGTCCAAGCGCAGGCGTTCGCTCAGCAACGGGCGCCCTTCCCGCTCGAGCCGCAGCCCCAAGCTGGCGCGGCCCTGATCGAAGCGCTCGCCGATCGCCGGCCGGCCGAGACTGAGGATCTCCCAGCCGATGAAACGCGCCGCGCCGCTGAGCACGACCTGTGTCTGCAGATCGAGACGCGCGCCCGGGAACAGGATCGCCTCCGGCGGCAGCCATTCCAGCACCCCGCCGTCGGCCACCTCGAAGCGCTGCCGTTGCCGCGCCAAGGCGCCGGCGCTGCGGTAGAACTTGGCCGCACCGGGCGCTGTCAGCAGCGCATGCGCGCCAGCGGCGACCCGCGCCTCGATGTGCAGTCGATCGCCACCGACCACTCCGCCCGGGGGATGCAGCAGATACAGATGGCAAGGCGCGCCCTCGGGATAGAAACCGCGTTGCACCGTCAACGGACCTTGCTGCTGTTTTTGCGCCAAAACGGTGCGTTGAGCGCGCGCCTCGAACCGCAACGCGAGGCGCGCGCTCCAGCCCGCGGCGGGCGGCACCGATGGCGGCATCAGACCGTCAGATATTCGCGCACGAGGTCATCGCCCAGCTCGGTCATCGCGCCCTCCGCCTTGAGCCGGCCGCGGTCGAGGATCGCGAAGCGGTCGCCGACCCGGCGCGCGAACGGCAGCTTCTGCTCGACCAGGATCACGGTCAGCCCGAGCTGATCCATCAAGCGCCGGATGATGTCGCCGATCTCGTGCACGATATTTGGCTGAATGCCCTCGGTCGGCTCGTCCAGGATCAGCAGCGTCGGATCGATCACCAGGGCGCGAGCGATCGCCAACTGCTGCTGCTGACCACCGGAGAGATCGCCGCCACGCCGCGCGCGCATCTCATCGAGCACCGGAAACAGCTCGAAGATGACCTCCGGGAGCTGGCGCCGGCGATCGGCCCGCGCCGGCAGTCCGATGCGCAGGTTCTCCTCCACCGTCAGCAGCGGAAAGATCTGACGCCCCTGCGGCACATAACCGATGCCGAGGCCGGCGCGGCGCTCGGCCGGCAGGCGCGCGAGGTCATGGCCCTGGAATCGCAGCGCGCCGGTGTGCAGGGGCAACAGTCCCATGATGCACTCCATCAGCGTGGTCTTGCCGACGCCATTACGGCCCATCACACAGGTGCACTCGCCTGCGGGGATGGTCATCGACAGATCCCAGAGGGTGTGGCTCTCGCCGTAGAACTGTTTGAGCGATTCGATCTGTAACATCGGCATGCGCCCTTGTCTTAGTGTCCGAGTGCCTGCTGGGCGGCCTCGAGGGCCTCCCAGCGTTCATAACAGCCCGCCAGCGCCGTCTCGACCTCGGCCAGTCGGCTCTGGGTCTCGGTGACGTTCTCCGCCGGTCCTTGATAGAGCATGGGATCGCCGAGCCGGGCGTGTAGCTGTTCGACCTCGTTCTCGAGGGCCTCGATCTGCTGTGGCAACTGCTCGAGCGCGCGTTGATCCTTGTAGCTGAGCTTGCCCGGCGACTTGCCTCGGCCCGTGGATGCCCGCCCCACCGAGTCTCGCCCTGCCGAGTCGCGTCCCGCCGAGGCTTGCACAGCTTCGCTGTCGCGGCCCTTGCGCTTGGGCTCCGTGGCACTCTGCCACGCCTGCCCCTTGGCGTCTCGCTGGCGCTGCCAATCCGAGTAGCCGCCGACGTACTCCTGTACCCAGCCGTCGCCCTCGAGCACCAGACTGGAGGTGACCACGTTATCGAGCAGATCGCGGTCATGGCTGACCAAGAGCAGCGTGCCGTCGAACGCATTCAACAGCTCCTCAAGCAGATCCAGGGTTTCGGCGTCCAGATCATTGGTCGGCTCGTCGAGCACCAGCAGATTGGCCGGCTGGGTGAACAGCTTGGCTAGCAGCAGCCGGTTACGCTCACCGCCCGAGAGCGCCGAGACGGGTTGCTGGGCACGCTCCGGCGCGAACAGGAAATCCTTGAGATAGGACAGCACATGCAGGCTACGCCCACCGACCTCGACCTTATCGCTGCCGCCGGCGACGTTATCGCGCACACTGCGGTTGGGGTCGAGCTGGGCGCGGAGTTGATCGAAATAGGCGACCTTGAGGTTGGTGCCGAGCCGGATCTGACCCGCGTCCGGCTGCAGTTGACCCAGCAGCAGCTTGAGCAGCGTCGACTTGCCGGCGCCATTGGGACCGATGATCCCGACCCGATCACCGCGCAGGATCAGGGTGTCGAGAGCCTGGATGGTCGGCGCCGCGCCCGCCTCTGGCTGATAGGCGAAGGTCACGCCCTGGGCCTCGACCACCAGCTTGCCGCTGCGCTCGCCGCTGTCGACGCTCAGGCGCGCCTGCCCGAGCCCCTCGCGCCGGGCGCGACGCTCCTCGCGCATCGCCTGCAAGGCTCGCACCCGCCCCTCGTTGCGGGTGCGCCGGGCCTTGATGCCTTGGCGAATCCAGACCTCTTCCTCGGCGAGGCGCTTGTCGAAGCGCTCGCGCTCCTTGGCCTCGGCATGCAGGCGCTCCTCGCGCCGGCGCAGATAGTTGTCGTAATCACCAGGCCAATCGGTGAGCTGGCCGCGATCGAGCTCGAGGATGCGGGTGGCCAGGTTGCGCAGGAAACGCCGGTCATGGGTGATGAACAACAGCGAGCCCTGGAAACCGAGCATCAGCTCCTCGAGCCACTCGATGGTCTCGATATCCAGATGGTTGGTCGGCTCGTCGAGCAGCAGCAGATCCGGCTCGCTGATCAGCGCCCGTGCCAGCATCACCCGCCGCCGCAGCCCGCCGGAGAGGGTCGCGTAGACCGCCTCGCCATCCAGACCGAGCCGTGAGATCACCCGCTCGGCGCGTTGCTCGATCTCCCAGCCGTTGCCGGCCTCAAGGCGCTGTTGCACGGTCGCCAGCCGCGCCAGATCGCGTTCCGAGGCGGCGGCACCGGCCTGGGCCAAGCCATGACTAAGATGGTGATACTCGGCAACCAGCGTACCCAGCTCGCCAAGCCCTTCGGCGACCACGTCCAAGACCCGATGCGCATCGCCGAGCGGCGCCTCCTGCGCCAACCGCGCCACACGCAGTCCATCGGCGCGCCAGAGCGCGCCGGCATCGGGCTGGATCTCGCCATCGATGAGCTTGAGCAAGGTGCTCTTGCCGGTCCCATTGCGCCCGATGAGGCAAACACGCTCGGCCGGATCGATCTCGAGATCGATCCCATCGAGCAGCGGCGGATGGCCATAGGAGAGCGAGACGGCGCGCAGCGAGAGCAGGGGCATAAGGCAGATTGGCCGGTGTCGGCCGATGGTCGATGATGTCGGTGAGCATTGAAGTGCGCATCATACTGCGCGCATCGCTTCAATGTCCGGAGATGTCAGCCCACCAACGCAAGCCCACCCATGCAAGCAAGCCATTGTGCAGCGAAAAATTCCTGTACACTGCTATCTTATCCGTCATTGACACCGCGCTGCATAGATCAAGAGGCATGGTCAAATCCGTGACATTGCGTGAGGCTTGGGCCGGCGAGGCCGATTGCCGGAATTGCGCGTTGCGTACAACGGTGCTGTTTGCTGGACTCACCGAGCAAGACTTCGATCGCATCCACGAGCCGATCGATCAGTTCGACCTCAAGCCCGGCACCCCGCTGTACCAGGCCGGCGAGGTCGGTGACTATATGTTCACCGTGCGCAGCGGCTCGCTCAAGCTCGTCCAATACCTGCCGGACGGCAGCCAGCGCATCGTGCGCATCGCGCGCGGCACCGACGTGCTCGGGCTCGAAGCCCTGCTCGGCAACGCCTATCAGCACGACGCCGTTGCGCTCTCGCCAAGCGAGGTGTGTCGGTTCCCGACGCGCGTGGTGAAGGCCCTCAGCAAGGACAACCCAAGCCTGCATGAGGAACTCATGCAACGCTGGCAACGCGCGCTCACCGAGGCCGATGCCTGGCTGACCGAACTCTCGACCGGCTCGGCGCGCCAGCGCGTCGCGCGCCTGCTGCTGCGCCTGGTCCGCGATCGCGAATCGAGCGAGTGCCAGCTCTTCGGGCGCGAGGACATGGGCGCCATGCTCGGTATCACCACCGAGACGGCCAGCCGCACCATCGCTGGCTTCAAGCGCGAGAGCCTGATCGTCGAGTCACGGCCGAATCGGTTCCTGCTCGATATCCCCAATCTCACACGTATCGCCGAGGATTGACGCCGCTAGCTAGCCACCACGCTGGCCGCACTTACATGCGTGGCTCGCCCGAGCGCGCGGTTTGCCTCGAACGCGGCCGATTGACAGCTTTCAATGTTGCCCCAACCCCCAACGACTTAAGCTTTGTTGATCACGAGTAGGGTCTACCAGCCTGTCCGAGACCGTTCAACCCGTCTCGAGCCCCGGATTCGTCTCTGTGTTCCTCATCCGCAACGCCTGCCGGCCGGTTGCCCGAGCCAGTGAAGCACATCGCCATGAAGCAAACCCTGCTCAACGAACGTTATCCGCTCTTCGTTCTCAGGCTCGATCGCGACGAAACCGATTACCAGAGTGTCGATGCGATCTGCAACTATTTTCGCGGCTGTATCGAGGCACATCGCTGCGGCCAGTTCATCGCCGTCTTCGATCATTACGCGCATACCTGCAGCCTGCCGGATGGCGCCGTGGAGAGCGACATCCGCGCGGCCAAGAACGTCCTGTTCTGCTTTGGCCTGACGCTGCCCAGTGCCGAGATCCTCGGTCTGCGGCCGCGCTCGATCGGCGTCGCCGAACTCGATCATCAGTTCGTGATCAGCTTCATGGAGGCGCCCATGCCGCTTGCCAATGCCGCGATGGAAGATTGGGCACTCGGACTGCGCCAAACCGATGCCGAGCCCGAGAATGGCAGGCCGCACACCGCACTGATCTAGTGCGCACACGCAACCATCGTTGGTTGCACATTGATTGCAGGAGGTGTCATCCACACCTCTTGGGCTGCAAGAACCAGAGAATCTCGACCGATGCGTATCGCCGTCACCAGCCAGAATTTCAAGACCATCACCGGTCACGCCGGCAAGAGCCGCCGCTTCCTGATCTACGATCTCGAGCCCGGCGGCGAGCCGCTCGAGGTCGAGCGGCTCGACTTGCCAAAGGACCGCTCGCTGCACGAATATCACGGCCCAGATCATCCGCTCTATCAGCGCCAGCTCACCGCCATCTTGACCGGCGGGGCCGGGCGCCCCTTCGTCGAGCGCATGGGCCGGGAGGGCATCGAGGTCATCACCACCGGTGAAACCGACATCGCCGCCGCGCTGAAGGCGCTCGCCGAGGGCGAGGCCCTGCCACCCGCCGCGCCGCATGAGCACGAGCACTGACTGTTGGATGATGGCACGGGTGGATGCTGACCTGCGCACGGGCGCCAGCATCTGAAATGCGTTCAAGCTGCTTCAAGCTGCCTCGGGATCTGAACGATGCTAGATAGCGCAATGGTCGAACTCTCGCGGTGGCAATTCGCCATCACCGCGATGTATCACTTCCTCTTCGTCCCGCTGACCCTCGGGCTCAGCTGGATGCTGGTGATCATGGAAAGCGTCTACGTGATGACGGGGCGCACCATCTATCGGGACATGACCAAGTTCTGGGGCAAGTTGTTCGGCATCAACTTCGCGCTCGGGGTCACCACCGGCCTGACCATGGAGTTCCAATTCGGCACCAACTGGGCCTACTACTCCCATTACGTCGGCGATGTCTTCGGCGCACCGCTAGCGATCGAAGGCCTGATGGCCTTCTTCCTCGAGTCGACCTTCATCGGCCTGTTCTTCCTCGGCTGGGAGCGCCTGACCAAGCGCCAGCATCTGGCCGTGACCTTCCTCACCGCCGTCGGCTCCAACCTCTCGGCGATGTGGATCCTGATCGCCAACGGCTGGATGCAATACCCGGTCGGTGCCGAGTTCAGCTTCGAGACCATGCGCATGGAGATGGTCAGCTTCTCCGAGGTGCTGTTCAACCCGGTCGCGCAGGTCAAGTTCGTGCATACCGTGGCCGCCGGGTATGTCACCGCAGTGATGTTCGTCGCCGGCATCAGCGCCTACTACATGCTCAAGGGCCGTGATCTCGCGTTCGCCAAGCGCTCGTTCTCGGTGGCGATGGGCTTTGGTCTGGCGTCGATCCTGTCGGTGATCCTGCTCGGCGATGAATCCGGCTACGAGGTCGGCGATGTGCAGAAGGTCAAGCTCGCCGCGATCGAGGCCGAATGGCACACCGAACCCGCACCCGCGCCGTTCACGGTCTACGGTCGCCCCAGCAACGCGGACGAGGAGACCCATGACGCGATCAAGATCCCCTGGCTGATGGGTCTGATCGCGACCCGCTCGCTTGATCAGGAAGTCACCGGCCTCAAGGATCTGATGCGCGAGCATGAGATCCGCATCCGCTCCGGTATGATCGCCTACGAATACCTGCAGCGGCTGCGCAACGATCAGGACACCGAAGGCAATCGCGCCATGTTCAAGGACCACATGGATGATCTCGGTTACGGGCTGCTACTCAAACGCTACGTCGATAACCCGGCCGAGGCCACCGAGGCGCAGATCCAGATGGCGGTGAAGGACTCGATTCCCGAGGTCGCGCCACTGTTCTGGGCCTTCCGCATCATGGTTGGTGCTGGTGTCTGGATGCTGTTATTGATCGTGCTCGGCTTCTACTACAACGCCAAGCGCCAGATCCAGGACAAGCGCTGGCTGCTGCGTGCCTTTCTCTACAGCATCCCGGTGCCCTGGATCGCGGTCGAGACCGGCTGGTTCGTCGCCGAATTCGGCCGCCAGCCTTGGGCCATCGGCGAGGTGCTGCCGACCTCGGTCGCGGCCTCGAGCCTGAGCGCCAATGATCTGCTCATCAGCCTAAGCGCCTTTGTCCTCTTCTATACAGCACTGTTCATCATCGAGATGTCCCTGATGTTCAAGTTTGGCCGTCAGGGGCCAAGCTCGCTGCACACTGGCAAGTATTACTTTGAGAAACAGCAGACGCCGCAGAGCGATGCGACCGGCGGTGGACCGCCCTCGGCCTCCGCGCCTGCAAGCCAGCATCGAGGAGAAGGCTGATGATCATCGACTACGAAGTGCTCAAACTGATTTGGTGGCTGCTGGTCGGCGTGCTCTTCATCGGCTTCGCGGTCACCGATGGCATGGACATGGGCGTCGGCACCCTGTTGCCCTTCCTCGGCAAGGGTGATGATGAGCGCCGGGTGATTATCAACACCGTCGGCCCGCACTGGGACGGCAATCAGGTCTGGCTGATCACCGCCGGTGGGGCCATCTTCGCGGCCTGGCCGCTGGTCTATGCTACCGCCTTCAGCGGTTTCTACTTCGCCATGTTGCTGGCGCTGTTCGCGCTCTTCTTCCGCCCGGTCGGCTTCGACTACCGCAGCAAGATCCAGGACAAGCGCTGGCGCAGCGCCTGGGATTGGGGCCTGTTCATCGGCGGCGCGGTGCCGGCGCTGGTGTTCGGCATCGCCTTCGGCAACCTGTTGCAGGGCGTGCCCTTCCACCTCGATGAGCTGCTACGGCCCTACTACAGTGGAAACTTCTTCGGTCTGCTCAATCCGTTCGCGCTGCTCGCCGGGCTGATCAGCCTCGGCATGCTGACCATGCATGGGGCGATCTGGCTGCAACTGCGCACCGGCGAGCCGATCGCCTCGCGCGCCAAACACTGGGCAAGGATCATCGGACTTGCGACCATCGCCGCGTTCGCCCTCGCCGGGCTGGATCTGATCCTCTTCGTCGATGGCTTCAAGGTGGTGAGCATGCCGGCGCTGGATGCGATCTCCAATCCGCTGACCAAGGAGGTCGTGGTCGATCCCTACG
The DNA here is from genome assembly GCF_016653295.1 of Halochromatium salexigens. Classification (GTDB taxonomy): domain Bacteria; phylum Pseudomonadota; class Gammaproteobacteria; order Chromatiales; family Chromatiaceae; genus Lamprobacter; species Lamprobacter salexigens. The sequence continues at coordinate 72,548 of NZ_NHSF01000008.1, forward strand.
GCTGGCTGACCAACTACCGCCTGTATCCCTGGACCTTGCTGTTCCCGATCCTGGGCTTCGCCGGGCTCGGGTTCGCGGTCTCGCTGTCGATGCGCGACCGGGCCGGGCTGGGGTTGGTCATGAGCAGTCTGGGCATCACCGGCATCATCATGACCGCCGGCGCCGCGATGTTTCCCTTCATCATGCCCTCGAGCACCAACCCCAACAGCAGCCTGACCGCCTGGGATGCGACGTCGAGCCATCTGACGCTGACGGTGATGTTTTGGGCGGCGGTGATCTTCATCCCGCTGATCCTCGCCTACACGACCTGGACCTACACTAAGATGTGGCGTCGGATCACGGTCGAGGAGATCCGCGAGCAAGACACGCTGGCGTACTAGGCCATCCAATACGAAGAGCGAGCGCCCATCGGATCGAGATTGTCCGGCAATCGCATCAGTCGGTTATCGCGGTGCTTCAGGGCCGCGGTGACGATCACCTTTAGAGGAGCGCATCATGTGGTACTTCGCCTGGTTACTCGGCGTCCTGCTCGCGGTCGCCTTTGGCATCATCAATGTTATGTGGTACGAATCCGAGCAATGCCTTGGTGACGCCGGAGATGATGACGAAAAAGACAATCTCTCGGCTTGACCTGGCCTGATCCAACAAGGGTTTGAAACCAAGACCAAAGGATTCATCATTTCCCTGTACGCACGCCTGCAGTAGGCTAGGTCGTTTTCGATCAATCGATATATGACCGTGAGCCATAGTCCACAAAACTATCAACCCCGCCCCCAACTGCTCGAGGACCGTGTGATCCTGATCACAGGTGCTGCCGAAGGCATGGGCAGAGCGCTGGCGCTGGATGCTGCCCGCCACGGCGCCACCGTCATCCTCAGCGGGTTTCGCGAAAAGGCGCTGGAGTCGGTCTACGACGCGATTACCGCCGAGGGCTCGCCCGAACCAGCAAGCCTGCCACTCGACCTCGATAAGGCCGACGAGCAGTTGATGCTCGGCATCGCGACGACGCTCGGTGATGAATTCGGCCGCCTCGACGGGCTAGTGCACACCGCGCAGTACATCCCGTTCCTGAGCCGGATCGATGACTACGATGCCGCGCAGTGGGATAAGGTGCTGCGGATCAACCTCACAGCACCCTTCCTGCTCACGCAGGCCTGTCTGCCGCTGTTGCGCGCGGCGGAAGCAGCCTCGGTCGTCTACCAGTCGGATCGTGTCGGTCGACGCGCGCTGGCGTACTGGGGGGCCTTCGCGGCGGCGATGTCCGGACTCGAGGGACTGATGCAGACCCTGGCCGAGGAGACCGAAGGCAGCAGCCGCATTCGCGTCAATACCATTGATCCGGGTGCGCTGCGCACCGCGCAACGCCGCGAACTCTATCCGGCCGAGGACCCGAACAGCCTGCCAACTCCAGAGAGCATCACCCATGCCTATCTGTACCTACTTGGGCCAGATTCACGCGAAGTCACGGGTCAGGCTTTCAGCGCACAACCCACGCCAGCCAGCACGGCCACGCAATGAACGCGCAACGACCGCAACCTGACCCGCAAGCAATATCAGCTGAGCTGTCCGCCTTGACTGTTCAATCAGTCGCCGCAGGCATCCGTCGACGCGTGCTCGAACACACGCTACGCAACAATGGCGGCTATCTCAGCCAGGCCTGCTCCGCCGCCGAGATCCTCGCGACCCTCTTCCTGCGGGTGATGCAATTAGGACCCAGCACAGCCCCACTGATACCCAGGCCCTTCGCCGGCGTTCCCTCACAGAACAACCCAGCGGCCTTGACCGGTGCCGGCTACAACGGACCACGCGCGCCCGATCTCGACCGTTTCATCTTCTCACCGGTGCATTACGCGCTGGTCCTGTACGCGCTGCTGATCGAACTCGGCCGACTCGGCCCAGATGCGCTGGAGCGCTTCAACACCGATGGCAGCACGGTCGAGCTGATCGGCGCCGAGCATTCACCCGGCCACGAGGTCACCGCCGGCTCACTTGGCCAGGCCCTGAGCCAGGCTGGCGGCATCGCGCTAGCACGGCGGCTGCGCGGTGAGTCCGGGCGGGTTTGGGTCTTCATGTCCGATGGTGAGTTTCAGGAAGGTCAGACCTGGGAGGCCTTTGCCGCCCTCGCCCATCATCATATCGGCAATCTCGGCGTCTACATCGACGCCAATGCTCAGCAATGCGACGGTGCCATGGCCGATGTCATGACCATCGAGCCGCTTGCCGATCGGCTGCGGGCGTTCGGCGCCGAGGTGCATGAGGTCGATGGCCATGATGCCGAGGCCTTGGCTAAACCCGCCCTCGCGCGCGAAAACACAGTCATTCGCGAGCGTCACGATACAGCCGGGCAGCAGGACCCAACGCCTGCAGCGATCGACCGCCCGCTAGTTGTCATCGCCCGCACCGACACTTGCCGAGGCATCGATCTACTGCGCGAACGTGCGCCGAAATTGCACTATCTTCGCTTCAAATCGCCGAACGAGCAGGATGCCTACGAAGACTTGCTCGAGCATTGGCAGGATCTCGCGTCATGATCGAACTGGTCACCCGTCCGCATCGATCCAATCTGCTCCGTTGGGCGGCCAAGCGTTCCGAGGTGTTGGTGCTCGGCGCCGATCTCACCGCCTCTTGCGAGGCCGATGGCTTCCGCGACCAGTTTCCCGAGCGCTTCTTCTCGTTCGGCATGGCCGAGCAGAATATGCTCGGCTTCGCCGCCGGGCTGGCACGCGAAGGCTTCTTTCCCTACATCCATACCTTCTCGGTCTTCATCACCCGCCGCCCGTTCGATCAACTGGCGATGAGCATCGCCTATCCGAACCTGCCGGTGCGCCTCATCGGCTTCCTGCCCGGTCTCACCACCCCGGGAGGCGTCACTCATCAGGCCATCGACGACATCGCCCTAATGCGCGCGCTGCCGAACATGACGGTGCTTGAGGCGGGCGACGCGACCGAGGTCGAATCCATGCTCGATGCAGCCCAGGCCATCGAGGGACCGGTCTATGTGCGCCAACTCCGCGGCGAGGTGCCCAGGCTGTTCCCGTCCGAGCAGCCACTGCGCTTCGGGCGGGCGCGGCTGCTCGGCAGCGGTACCGATCTGGCGGTCATCAGCGCCGGTATCTGCACAGAAGAGGCCCTTAGCGCCGTTGCCGCACTCCGCAGCCGGGGTGTCGCCACCAGCCATCTGCACGTCTCGACGCTCAAGCCCTTCGATGATCCACGTCTGCTCGAGCAAATCGCCAACGCCCGCTATGGCGCGATCACGATCGAGAATCACAGCATCATCGGTGGCCTAGGCAGTGCGCTCGCCGAACAGCTCGCCGAACAAGGGATCGGCAGGCGGTTAATTCGACTCGGGCTGCGCGATACCTATGCCCATGGCGCCAGCAAGCCCTACCTGATGCGAGAATACGGGCTCGATGCAAGGGCGCTGGTGCATGCCGCCGAGACCCTGATTGACGCATCGCTCGGGATCGATGACGCGGTCTTGGCCGAGCATGCAGCCGCAGTTCGAGGCGCGGCCCAGAGGGAGACCCTAGCCAAGGCCGACAAGACCGAGGATCTCTAGGTGCTCAATCCGGGCCCATCACCGGCTTGCGTGAGCGGAAGTATCGCCTCAGGTCGCCGCGCATGGACCGCTCACGAATATCCCGCTCGCAGCAGATTCAGGCCATGGGTCGCCCCATGATGCCAAGACCGATGAATTCCAAAACGATCGGATCCGCTTAACCACCAGCGCCATTGCTGTTGGAGCCGCGCGTGTTGAACGACACCTTCCAATCCGAGGCCTCGCCGTCGGCTTTGACGTTGGTCGGGATCGCGGTCAGCTCCAAGGTGCCGACCTCGGACACCTCGGCCTGCAGCCGCACCGGGACAACCTCGCTGCGCTTGAGCTTGTCGGCGGGCAGACTGGTCTGGATCTCCTCCATCTCCTCGAGTTCATCCTCGGACCACTCTTCGAGCAGATCGCCGACCTGATCCTCGCGCCGGACGCTGGAGCCGAAGAAGCGGAAGCGCACCGGCTCACCGACCACCAGCCCGAACTCCTGCGGCGGCACCACCGGCGCGCTGCCCTCCTCGAGGCCGAACGGCACCACGCAGAGCGCGTGCAGCTCGGGCTCCATGCCGGGAATCGCCGGCATGCTGCGCTCGATGCCGACATAGTACGAATGCGAGGTGCCGCCCCGGATGCGCACGCCGCCATGATTGCGTGCGTAGGCATAGAAGGCCGCGCCGCGCGCCACGGCCAGATCCATGTCATGCGCCGCGAGCAACCGGGCGGGGGGCGCATCCTCGCCGGCCAGCCACTGATTGAGCACCTGCAGCACCCGATCGCGCAAGACCTGGGCGTTGAAGACACCGCCGTTGAAGAGCACGGCGGTGGGGTGCAGGAAGCTCGCCCAATGGGCATGCTCGACGAACCCCTCGAGGTCTTCGGTCGCGCCCGCCTGCTTGCCGAGGAAGGCCGCCAGATGGCGCGTCACCGCCGGGTCTTGCGCGAACGGCAGGCCGACCTTGGTCAGTGCCCCGCGCGCGCGCTGGGCCGGGCGCTCGTCGACCGAGACCTCGGGGAAGAAGCCATTGATCAGCGTGGTGGTGACCTCGTCGTGGGTCAGCTCGGTGCGAATCGAGCCGCCGATCAGCTTGGCACCCCGGCTCGGCACCACGATCGGATAAGATGCCAGCTCGGCATCGGCCAGCAGCGCCTCCTTGGCCTGACGACAGCCGTGGGTCAGCGCCTGCAGCTGCCATCGATCCAGCTCGACGCCGTTCTTCTTCAGCTTTTGCTTCACCACATGGGCCAGGGTCAGGTCCATGTTGTCGCCGCCGAGCAGGATGTGCTCACCGACCGCGACCCGGGTCAGCTCCAGCGCGCCGGCCTGCTCGGTGACCGCGATGAGCGAGAAGTCCGAGGTGCCACCGCCGACATCGACCACCAGGATGATGTCACCGACCTTCACATCATGGCGCCAGCGCCCGAGGCTATCGTTGACCCAACTGTAGAGCGCGGCCTGCGGCTCCTCGAGCAGCACCAGATGTTCGATGCCGACGGCCTTCGCGGCCTCGGCGGTGAGTTCGCGCGCGGCCGGATCGAACGAGGCCGGGACGGTGACGGTGACCTCCTGCTCCTCGAGCGGATCATAGGGATGGGCGCCGTTCCAGGCCTCGCGCAGATGCGTGAGATAGAGCATGCTGGCCTCGAACGGCGACAGCTGTGGCACCTCGGCCGGAACCTCGGGGGGCAGGATCGGCGCCTTGCGATCGACATCCGGGTGACAGAGCCAGCTCTTGGCGCTCGCCACCAGCCGAATCGGCGTGGTCAGCCCTTGCCGACGCGCATGCTCGCCGATGACGCGCGTCGGATCGCCGCCCCAGGGCAGGGTCAAATCACCCTGTTTGTGCTCGTCCGGGTGCGGCAGGTAGAGAAACGACGGCAGCAGCGGACGCTCCTCGACCGAGCCCGCCGCCGTCAGCTGCGGGATCTTCAGGATGCGCTGTTCGACTTCCTCGCCCTCGCATTTTGCCGTCTCCACATAGGAGAGCGCCGAGTGCGTGGTTCCCAGATCGATGCCAATGGCATAACGCGCGGCATTCACAGCTCCACCTCCGCCGGTGCTAGGATTCGGACATCACGACTGCTCGCCACCCGTGGCAGATGCACCTCGAGCGCACGCCAACCCCGGTGCACCAGCGCACCGGTGAACGGCGGCTCGCCGATAACTTGGCCGGTGGGGCGCTCGGCGGCGGGATCGAAGCCCTTGTTCAGGGTCACCTGAGTGCCCTCGGGCTCGTCGCGCACGGGCGCGATACTGAGGTGGTCCTCGAGCACGCGCTGGCAGCCGTCGTGCACCACCCGCGCCGCCGCGCCGACCTCCTGATCCGAGTAGCCGGACACCTCCTCTTGGAGAAAATCGAGGAACCGTCCTTCCTTTTGCAATAGCGACAGCAGCACCAGCGCCGAGTCCGGGCCGGATTCCTGCAGCACCGCAGCCGGGGCTGGCGGCGTCTTCGCGGACGAGGGACTGGAGGCAGCGTTGATGTAAAAATCCGTCAGGCGTTGCGCATCATCGGCACTGACCATGGCCCGAGCGAAGCTATAGGAGGCGATCGGTAGCCGCTTCAGCACAATCCAGGTCTCACGCGCGGCGATACCGAGCCAGTAACGCGCCAGTTTCCAGCCAGCGGCAGCGAGTCGCTTAAGTGCGCGCGCAGCGATACCCAGCCAATACATTGCCAGCTTCCAGCCAGCGGCGGAAAGTCGCTTGACTGCCTGCAACAGCGGTTGCAGCCGCTGCCACAGCGACGGCTTCTCATCAGTCATCTGAACGGTCCTCTTCTCGGGCGTTGTGGTCATGCTTGATCAGCGCAACATAGTACCGCGCCGGCTTGATGCACATCATCCACAATGGCTCGGAATAGGTCCATCAGCTGGCACACTCCTGGCTACCCGCTTGATCCCTCATGACCAAAGACAGACGCAAGCATACGCCCATGGTGGCGAATACCGAGGAGCGCGGCGAGATGATCGCCGTGGCCGCCTACTACCTGGCCGAGCACCGTGGCTTCACCGCAGGAAGCGCCATCGAGGACTGGCTCGAGGCCGAGCAGCAGATCGACCGCATGCTTGAGACCATTCGCCAGCAGGGCATCTCGCGCCTGCGGTTCGAGCGAGCCGGGCTGCGCAATGCGCTGCGGCTCTGGGACTCGGGCCAAGCGAACAACCGCTGAGCACGGCAGCAACAACGAAAGCGCGACCATGGAAGCATCAGACCGACGGTCGCAACCTCACGCGTAAGATCCTACTCGGCGACTTGGCAATGATCACGGCGATACCGTAGTATCCGCGACTGGACGACAAATGATAACGGGGCTGCTTCCGCGCAAGACCAGCTCCCCAGGCCGAGACCGAGGCGGTCACTGCGTCAACCGCTCGCGTCCACAGGCTGTTCGATTACCACTAGCTCGCGAGGGTTCACATGCCTACCCCAAAACGGCAAGACGAGGCGAAGCCCAAACAGCGCGGACGGCGCATTGGAATCCTGCTCGTCAGCGTCCTCTTTCTTGCCGGCATCGGCTTCACGGCACTCTTCAATACTGGACTCGCCTACACCAACGAGATGGAGTTCTGCGTCTCCTGCCACACGATGCAGACGGTCTACGAGGAGTACCAGGAGAGCCTGCACTTTCGCAATCAGTCCGGGGTCCAGGCAACCTGCTCGGATTGCCATGTGCCAAAACCGTTTATCCCCAAGCTCGTCACCAAAATCATCGCCGCCAAGGATGTCTACCACGAGATCCTCGGCACCATCGACACCGAGGAGAAGTTTGAGGCTCACCGCTGGGACATGGCCTCGCGGGTGTGGGCGAAGATGGAGCGCACCGACTCACGCGAGTGTCGCGCTTGCCACAAGTTCAACAGTATGGACCTCTCCGAGCAGGGCCGCACGGCGCGCCGGCGTCATGCCAGCGCCGAGGAACGCGGCCAAACCTGCATCGAGTGCCACAAGGGCATCGTCCATTACCAACCGCTCAAACCACGTGATGACTGAAGATGTCGGGGCTGGCGCCCGCCGCCGCGATCCAGCAAGGGGACCCCACCATGTTGACCAGGCTCGCTTACGCATTTGTCATCATTGCCGCCTTGCAGGTCGCGGCGCCCACCTTCGCAGATACCGACGAACTTGATCGCGAGCTGCGGCTAGCGGCGATGATCGGCGATACCGAGGCGATCTCCGATCTGCTCGATCAGGGCGCCGACCTGAACGCCAGCAGCACCTTCGGCAAGACCGCGCTGATGATGGCGGTCGAGGGTGGCAATCTGGAGACCGTTGCCCTCCTCCTCTCGCGTGGCGCGGACGTCAATGCGCGAACTGTCGCTGGCTGCACCGCCCTGACCTTCGCGGCCGAGAACGGCCATTCCGGCATCAGCGCGCTGCTCATCGAGCGCGGCGCCCATGTGCACGACCGTACCCGCGCCGGCTGGGATGCGCTGATGATCAGTGCCCGCTACGGTCTGAACGACATCGTCGAGCAGCTCCTCTATCGTGGCGCCGACCCCAAGGCTGCGGACAAGGATGGGCGCTCCGCGCTAATGCAGGCGGCTGCAAAGGGCCATCCAGAGACCGTCTCGTTGCTCGCACGCCAGGGCGCCGATGTCGACGGGCGTGATGACGAGGGCGCGACGGCCCTGATCATCGCGGCCGATAACGGTCATTTAGAGGTCGTTAAGACCCTGCTCGAGCTGAATGCGGATATCAATGCCCGCGATGACGTCGGCGCTACGGCGCTGATGTGGGCAGTGAGTCACGGCTTCAGCGAGATTGCAACGACGTTACTGCAACAGGGCGCCGACCCAAACCTGCAGGATAACAACGGCATGACGGCGCTGATGGAGGCCGTCAACAGTCAGCACAACGAGATGATTAGCCCGCTGCTCGAGCATCAGGCCAATCCAGCGCTCACCGACACCCAGGGGCATACCGCCGCCGACCTCGCGCGTGCTACCGACAATACTGAGGCAATCGACTTCATGAGGCAGCCCTAGCGCTCGCCTCGACCCGATGCGCGAGACAGGGCAACCAACAGTCCTGTTTCCGCATATCAGGACGGAGAACCACTCCGCGCCTACGCTCGCACAATCCCCATAGGAGGAAGCATGGCCAAACACTCATTAAAACTGGCTCTTGCAGGCGGGGCGCTTGCCCTCGGCCTGTCGTCCGGTGCCCATAGCGAAGAGATCGCCAGTGGCAAGATGCTGGTCGATACCTGCGCTGGTTGCCACGGCACCCATGGCAACAGCGTTGGTCCGGCCTCGCCGAGTATTGCCGGTATGGACCCATTGGTGTTCTCCGACATGATGTTCGCCTTCCAGGAGGACGACACCTACTCGACCATCATGGGCCGTATTGCGCGCGGCTACAGCGAGGACGAGATCGAACGCATGGGCGTATACCTCAAGACGCAGCCGTTCGAACCGGTCGAGCAACCCTACGACGAATCGCTCGTCGCCGATGGCGATGCCTACCACGAGAAATTCTGCTCCAACTGCCACGAAGAAGGCGGCAAGGCGCTCGCCGATGTCGAGGACTACATCATCCTCGCCGGCCAGTGGACCCCGTACCTCAAGTACGCCATGTCAGACTTCCGCGAAGACCGCCGGATGCTGCCAAAGAAGATGGGCCGCAAGCTCGATAAGATGCTTGAAGATCACGGCGAGGAGTCACTCGATGCCGTCTACGCCTACTACGCCAGCCAGCAAGACTACAAACAGGAGTGAGTGCAGATGACCATGAATCGACGTGATTTCGTCAAGACCACCGGAGCCGTTGCGGCGGTTAGTGCATTCGGGTTCCCGCACATCGCCCGCGCCCAGGGCAAGAAGGTGGTCGTCGTCGGGGGCGGCACCGGCGGCGCCACCGCAGCCAAGTACATCAAGATGGCCGACGAGCGCATCGATGTGACCATCGTCGAGCCGAACAAGGCATATTACACCTGCTACATGAGCAACGAGGTGCTGAGCGGCGCCCGTCAGATCGAGTCGATCCGCCACGGCTACGACGACTTGAAGTCGATGGGCATCAACCTCGTGTTCGAGAAGGCCACAGCCATCGACCCCGAGAAGAAGGTGGTCAAGACCGAGGGCGGGCAGGAGCTGGCCTATGATCGCGCCGTGGTCGCACCCGGCGTCTCGATGCTCTATGACAAGATCGAGGGCTATAGCGAGGAGGTCGCCGAGAAGATGCCGCATGCCTGGAAGGCCGGCGAGCAGACCAAGATCTTGCGCGGCCAGCTCGAGGCCATGGACGATGGGGGCGTGGTCGTGATTGCCGCACCACAGAACCCATTCCGCTGTCCCCCCGGCCCTTACGAACGCGCGAGCCAGATCGCGATGTACCTGCAAGCGGAGAAGCCGAAGTCGAAGGTCATCATCCTCGACAACAAGCAGAAATTCTCCAAGCAGGGACTGTTCACACAGGGTTGGGAACGCCTCTATGGGTTTGGTACCGAGGACAGCTTGATCGAATGGCAGCCTGGCCCCGACGCCGGGGTCAATCGGGTCGACCCCGAGACAATGACGCTCTATACCAACTTCGACGAAGTCAAGGCGGATGTCGCCAATGTGATCCCGCCGCAGGCGGCCGGGCAGATCGCGCTCGATGCGGGGCTTGCCGACGACAGCGGTTGGTGCCCAGTGGACAAGAAGACCTTCGAGTCGACCTTGCACAAGGGCATTCATGTCATCGGCGATGCTTGTATCGCGACGGCGATGCCAAAGTCTGGCTACTCGGCGAATAGTCAAGGCAAGGTCGCCGCTACAGCGATCATCGCCATGCTCAATGACGAGGAGCCCGGCATCCCGGCCTATGTCAATACCTGCTATTCGATCATCGGCAAGGACTATGGCATTTCGGTGGCCGCGGTCTATCGTCTGAGCGAGGATGGGTCGACCATCGCTAGCGTCGAAGGTTCTGGTGGCTTAACACCCTCCGACGCGCCGGATTTCGCACTCAAACGCGAGGTCCAGTACGCCTACAGTTGGTACAACAACATCGTCGCCGATACCTTCGGCAGCTAAGGTTCGCAGGGGCGTAGACGCTTCAATCAGGGATCAGGGGACTGAGGGCCCTGATCCCTCATGCGCACCCTACCTCCAATTTGAGGTGGGGTGCGCCATCGATCAACCGCGTTCCAACAGCTGACGCAGATCGATCACCGCCGCGTTGGCCCGCCCCATGTAAGACGCCAGGATGAGCGAGTGGTTGGCAAGCACGCCAAAGCCATGACCGTTCAGCACCATGGGGCTGTATTTGCGCACCACGGCTTTCTCGAGTTCGCGGATGATCTGTTGCATCGAGATCTCCGCGTTCTTGTCCTTCAACACCTTGCGGAACTCGACCTCTATCGCCTGCATCGAGTGCAGCAAGGCCCAACTATAACCGCGCGCCTGATAGAAGACATCGTCGACCCTGGTCCAGGGTGTGCGCTCGAGCACGACCGGGGCCGCGGCGGCAGCGTCCTCGACCGTCTTCTCGATCGCCTCCGAATCCTTGCCCTCGAGGGTTGAGGCCAGCGCGGGATCGCCGACGCTCGCCGCCAACTGTTGACCATAGCTGCCGAGCCGTTTCTCGACCACCTGTAGATGCCTCATCAGGTTGTCGGCACGCTCGAAGAAACCCGCGTTACTGTCTTTGTTCATCAGAGCCTTGAGATAGTCCTCCAGCTGCTTGACGCCATCCTTGTACATCTCCTCGGCGGAGGGCAGGAACCAAGCATCGGAGCTGAATGCGAAGTCCGAATCCGCTCGCTTGAGGGCATCACTCTCGATCGACTGGCTCTGCGAGCGGCTGAATTCATTGCGCAATGAACGCACCGAGTCGCGCAACTCGGTCAGCACGCCGTACTCCCAGTTCGGCATGTTGTCGATCAACACGCCCGGGGGCAGCATGTCATTCTTGATAAAACCGCCGGGCTTTTTCAGCAGGGTCTCGGCGACCTTGATCGCGGTCGACACATAGATATCGCCCGAGACGGTGGCGAGGGACTCGCGGCCATCGCCGGTAATGGCATCGGAACCCGCGCGTTCCTTGACGTTGGCAATCACGTCGAAGGGTTTCGGCTGTATCGACCAGTACATCCCGAGCCCGACGATGAGGAGCACGATCAGGATGACACCGCCAAGCAGGAGTCGCCCCACACTGCGCGTTTTTTTTGACGCTGACGGCGGCTCGCCGGCAGCAGAGGACGCCGATCGCGGCGTCGAATCAGGCATCTTGGAAGTCTTTTTGCTGTTCATGTCACGGTACCTAAGACCTGAAGGATGTGAAAGGATGCGGGCTGTGTTCATGGCCCGATTGAAAACCAGCACAAAAATGCTTACTGTTCCCTCTGCGGCGATGGTGTTGAATAACCGACCCATGTTTCTCATCGTAGCAAAGCACAGTGGATAGGGTACCATCGAGCAGCGGGAAGACACCAAGATGAGTGGGAACCTCGGATGGCGCCAGCGCCTGCGCCCGTTGCGGATTTTGCTCACGCTCGCGCTCATCTGGCTGGTGATCGCGGGGCTCGAGCCGAGTAGCTGGATCATCGGGCTGCCGACGCTCGTGTTCGCGACCTGGGCCATCATCACACTGACGCGCGGCTTCCTGCCCGCCCATCGACGCGGCATCAGGCTGCTCGGGCTGCTGCGCTTCGCGCCCTTCTTCGCGATCGAGTCGGTGCGTGGCGGTATCGACGTCGCCGCCCGCGTCATGCGTCCGCGTCTTCATATCGATCCCGGTTTCCAATACTATGAATCGCGACTCGTCGATCCCATCGCTCGCGTCGTCTTCCTGGACAGTATCAGCCTGCTTCCCGGAACTCTCAGCGCGGATATCATGGATAACCGGATCAAGGTGCACGCCCTCGATAGCAGCAAGGATCTCACGCCGAGCCTGCAGCGTCTCGAGCGCCTGGTGGCGGCCCTCTTCGGCGAGCGCGAGCAGCCGCACGCCGCGCACTCATGAGTATGCCGGCGGTCTTCCTCGCCCTCGCGCTCCTGCTGCTCGTCACCATGACGGCCGGGCTGCTGCGGATCGTGATCGGCCCCAGTCCGGCCGATCGCATGATGGCCGCGCAGCTGCTCGGCACCTCCGGCATCGGCGTGCTGGTGCTGCTGGCTTCAGCGCTGGAGATGCCAGCGTTGATCGATGTGGGGCTCATCTTCGCGCTGTTGGCGGCGGTCTCGGTCACCGCCTTCACGCGACGGCGGATCGACCAGGATTAGCCTCGAGCCGCCATGGATACCAACACCCTCGACGTCGCCCTCAACCTCTATTCGATCCTGCTCGGTCTCGCGGGGGCCTTCTTCTTCATCGCCGGCACGGTCGGCGTCCTGCGCCTGCCGGATATCTTCACCCGTCTGCACGCATTGACCAAGGCCGATAATCTGGGGCTTGGTCTGATCCTGCTCGCGCTGCTGCCGCATGCACCGACGCTGTTGTACGGCATCAAGCTCTTGCTGCTCTGGTGGCTGGTGCTGCTCGCGGGCGCGACCGGGGCTCATCTCATCGCTCAGTGTGCCGTGCGCGCCAACGGCAAGGACCGGTGATCATGCCGCTGCTGCTGCTCCTGTTCGACACCATCCTGCTGACCACCTTGATCGGTCTCGCGATCGCGGCGGTGTTGAGCGCGGAGCCGCGCAGCGCGGTGATGCTCTTCATCGCCTTCGGCCTCTGGCTGTCCTTGGTCTGGGCGCGCCTGGGGGCGCCCGATGTGGCCCTCGCCGAGGCTGCCATCGGCGCCGGTATTGGTGGTGCGCTGATGCTCTCGGCCGCGCGTCGAAAGGTGCGTCGCGATTCCGGCGGTGATCCCAGCCACGAGCCGAGTGGGTGTGATGCCAGCGGTGATCCTGGCGGTGATCCCAGCAGCAATCCTGACAACACGGCTGGCGAGGAGGCGCAATGAACCGCGATCTCGCCCTGCTCATCGGCATCCTGGTCTCATTGTTTGCCGCCCTCTTGCTCTGGATCTTCTACGCGACGCTGGTCGGCGATCCCGTTGCCAGGCTCGGGCCGCTGGCCCTCGAGCAGTTGCCCGCGAGCGGTGTCAGTCACCCCGTCACGGCGGTGCTGCTGAACTATCGCGCCTATGACACCCTGCTCGAACTCGCCGTGCTGTTGGTCGCCCTGCTCGGCATCTGGTCGCTCGGTCCGGCCCCATCGGGCTTCCGACCGGCGGGGCCTGCGCTCACCGTGCTGGCCAACTGGATCCTGCCCCTGGCGATCCTCACCAGCGGCTATCTGCTCTGGGTCGGCGGCCATGCCCCCGGCGGGGCCTTTCAAGCCGGGGCATTGCTGGGCTCGGCGGGCGTGCTCCTGCGACTCGCCGGCCATGAGCGCGCTGGCTTACCGGCCGAAGCGGCCCAACGCTGGCTGGTGGTGGCCGGGGTTGCTGTCTTCCTGATGGTGGGGCTGCTCTTGGCCGCCTTCGGCGAGGGCTTCCTGACCTACCCCAAGGCCGTCGCCAAGTGGCTGATCCTGTTGATCGAGACGGCAGCGACCCTGGCCATTGGCGCGACCCTCGCGGCGGCCTATGTCGGCGGTCGTCCCCCGGGCATCAGGTCGCCGTGTCCATCTTCGGAATCCCCGTCTTCTGGGAACCCCTCTTCCGGGCACGCGCGCTCATGAATGCGGCATTTCTCTACGGCTCCGCCGGTATCCTGCTCTTCGCACTCGGCCTCTGGTCGTTCCTGGTACACGAGCCTTTGCTGCGCAAGCTGATCGGCTTCAACATCATGGGCAGCGGTGTGTTCCATCTCTTCATCGCCGTCGCGCACAATGGCGATGGTGCTGCCCCCGATCCGGTGCCACATGCGCTGGTGTTGACCGGCATCGTCGTCGCGGTGAGCGCGACCGCGCTGGCGTTGGCGCTGAACAGCCGCCTCGAGGCGGCCGCTGCCAAGGCATCCGACGCCGAGGCGGGGAGTCGCGGTGCGCCCGAACGCGCGCCGAGCAGCGCGCATCACCTGCGCTGGCCGAGCCAATGACCAGCACGAGCCTGTTCCTGCCGGTCGCGCTACCCCTGCTGGGCGCCCTGCTGGTCACCGCGCTGCCACGCAAGATGCCGATCCTGGGCGCGCTCGCGGCCCTGGCGACGAGCGGCAGCGGACTCTGGGTGACCACCCAGACCTGGTTGCACGGCGACCTCGGACTCGTGCTCGGCGGCTGGGGGCTGCCCCTCGGGATCGGGCTGGCGGCCGACGGGCTCTCGGCCGCACTGCTGGCGATGAGCAGTCTGGTGGGACTCGGCACCAGCGTCTATGCCATCGGCTATTTCGCCGGCAGTGAGCGGTGCACCCATTTCTGGCCGCTGTGGTTCTTGCTCTGGGCCTCGCTGAACGGGGTCTTTTTGGCCGCCGATCTGTTCAACCTCTATGTGATGCTGGAGCTGCTCGGGCTCAGCGCGGCAGCGCTCGGCGCGCTCACCGGCACTCGCGAGGCGCTCGCCGCCAACCTGCGCTATCTGCTGGTCGGCCTGCTCGGCTCGATCACCTACCTGCTCGGGGTCGCGCTGCTCTACACCGGCTACGGCACGCTCGATATCGGGCTGCTCGGCGCGCGCATCCAGCCCACGCCCCTGGCCGCCACCGCCCTGGTCTTGATGGTCGCCGGCCTGGCCCTGAAGGCGGCGCTGTTCCCGATGCACTTCTGGCTGCCACCGGCGCATGCCAATGCCCCGGCCCCGGTCAGCGCCGCCCTCTCGGCGCTGGTGGTCAAGACCGCCTTCTACCTGATCCTGCGGCTTTGGCTGGATCTCTTTCCACCGGCGCTGACCAATGCCGCGGCCGCCTTCGTGCTCGGCACCCTTGGCGCCGGGGCCGTGCTCTGGGGCTCCTGGCGGGCGCTGCGCGCCGAGCGCCTGAAGCTGCTCGCCGCCTATTCCACCGTCGCCCAGATCGGCTACCTGTTCCTGTTCTTCCCCCTGCTCCAGGCGACGCCCGCAGGCGCGGCGCGGGATGATCTCATCGCCGCCTGCGTGCTGATGGCGATGACGCACAGCTTCGCCAAGGCGGGGTTCTTCCTCGCCGCTGGCCTGGTGCAGCAGAAGGCCGGACACGACCGCATCGACGAGCTGGGCGGCGCCGCGCAAAGCATGCCCGCGACCACCTTCAGCATCGCCCTCGCCGGCTCGGCCCTGATCGGCCTGCCGCCGAGCGGCAGCTTCATCGCCAAGTGGGTGATGATGCGCGGCGCCTTCGAGACCGGCCAGTGGTGGTGGCTGATCATCATCGGCGCCGGCACCCTGCTGGCGGCGGCCTACATCTTCCGCGTGCTGAGCCGCGCCTTCGGCTTGGAGCCGACGCCGCAGTGTTTCGTCACCGACGCCCGCGCCGAGATCCCGGCGCTGCTGTTGGCGCTCGCCTCGGTGGTGCTGCTCGGGCTCGCCGCCGGTCCGATTTGGTCACTGCTCGGCTTTGAAGGAGTGCAGGCATGAGCCAGCCGCTGACCTGGACGAGCGTGCTGCCGGGCGCCATTTTGCTCAGTTCGCTGATCCCCGGCGCCCTGATCTTCCTGGTCAAGGAAGAGAGCCACATCCTGCGCGGCGTGCTCAATATGACCGGCGCCATCATCAAGCTGGTCTTGGTGGCCGTGCTCATCTGGGGGGTGTTCCTCGGCGGCATCTTCGAGACCCGCCTGACCATCGCCCCAGGGCTGGCGCTGGTGCTGCACGCCGATGCGCTCTCGGTGCTGTTCGTCACCCTCTCCACCGTGCTCTGGCTGGTGACGACGATCTACGCCATCGGCTATCTCGAACACTCACCGAACCGCAGCCGCTTCTTTGGCTTCTTCAGCCTCTGCGTCTCGGCCACCGTGGGCATCGCGCTGGCCGGCAACCTGCTGACCTTCGTCATCTTCTACGAAATCCTGACGCTGGCCACCTATCCGCTGGTCGCCCATCGCGGCACGCCCGATGCCACGCGCGGGGCCAAGATCTACCTGGCCTACACCAT
Organism: Halochromatium salexigens; assembly: GCF_016653295.1. Taxonomy (GTDB): domain Bacteria; phylum Pseudomonadota; class Gammaproteobacteria; order Chromatiales; family Chromatiaceae; genus Lamprobacter; species Lamprobacter salexigens. The sequence continues at coordinate 89,034 of NZ_NHSF01000008.1, forward strand.
GGGCGGCGGGCTCGCGTTGCTGGTCGGTGCGGTCTGGCTGCGCTCGCTGACCGGGCCGGTGGATTTCATCCAAGGTGGCGTGCTCGCCGGCCTGCCGGAAGCGTTGCACCCGCAACTGATCGCCATCTTCGTGCTGCTGCTGATCGGGCTCGGGGTCAAGGCCGCGCTCGTGCCCCTGCATGGCTGGCTGCCGCAATCGATGGTGGCGCCAGCACCGGTGAGCGCGCTGTTGCACGCGGTCGCCGTGGTCAAGGCCGGCGCCTTTGGCATCGTGCGCGTGGTCTACGATGTCTATGGCGTGGAATTCGCCGCCCACCTTGGGCTGTTGACCCTGCTCGGTGTTGCCGCCTCGATCACCATCATCTACGGCTCGATCATGGCGCTGACCCAAGATGGACTGAAGAAACGCCTCGCCTATTCCACCGTCAGCCAGGTGTCCTACATCGCCCTCGGCGCCTCGATCCTCGGCCCGGTCGCCACCATCGGCGGCCTGGTGCATCTGGTGCATCAGGGCATCATGAAGATCACCCTGTTCTTCTGCGCCGGCAACTATGCCGAGACCCTCGGCGTGCACAAGGTCAGCGAGATGGACGGCGTCGGCCGGCGCATGCCCTGGACCACGCTCGCCTTCACCGTCGGCGCGCTGGGCATGATCGGCATTCCGCCCATCGCCGGTTTCGTCAGCAAGTGGTATCTGGGGCTGGGCGCGGTCGAGGCCGGCGAGCACTGGGTGCTGTTGGTGCTGGCGGCGAGCACGCTGCTCAACGCCGGCTACTTCATGCCGATCCTGTACAAGGCCTGGTTCCGGCCGCCCCCCGATGCCTGGCCCGAGGAGCATGTCTTCGAGAGCCGCTTCGAGACCATGGGCGCCCTGCTCTGGCCGCCGGTGATCACCGCCGCGCTTTGCCTCATCGCCGGGCTGCTCGCGGCGGCGCCCTTCAGCCCGCTGGAATGGGCGACCCTGATCGCCCGGCGCGAGTATGGACTCTGAGGCCGAGTCATGACCGACTGGCTGCTGCTCGCTTGGATCTGGCCCCTACTGCTGGCCTCGACCTATCTGCCGAGCGTCATCGGCGGCACCGGTCAGCGCTGGGACCGACCGCGCGCGCCCGAGCCCTTGCCGGCCTGGCGCGCCGGTTTCGTGGTGATCGCTGCCCTGCCCGCGCTGATGGCCGCCTGGCTGGTGCCCATCGACTCCAGGTTGAGTCTGCCCTGGCTGTTCTTGGGCACCGAGCTTGGCCTGGATGAGACCAGCCGCGTCTTCCTGTTGTTCTCCGCTGTCCTCTGGCTCGCGGCCGGTATTTACGCGGCCCAGCATCTTCGCGACATTGAGCGCGCGCGGCGCTTCCATGCGCTCTATCTGCTGGCCATGGCCGGCAATCTCTGGCTCATCCTGGGGCAGGATCTGTTCAGCTTCTATGCCGGCTTCGCGCTCATGGGGCTGGCCAGCTATGGGCTGATCATCCATGACGCGCGCACCGCGGCGCTTCAGGCCGGGCGCGTCTATCTGGTGATGACCCTGCTCGGCGAGGTCTGCCTGTTCGCGGCCTTGGTGCTGATCGCGCAGCAGAGCGGAAGCGTGACACCGACGGCGGCGGACCTGGCGACGATCGACGCCCTTGCGCTCTCCCTGATCCTGATCGGCCTCGGCGTCAAGGCCGGTTTGGTGCCGCTGCACCTCTGGCTGCCGACGGCTTATGCCGAGGCACCGACGCCGGCGAGCGCGGTCCTGGGCAGCGCGATGATCAAGGTCGCGCTGCTCGGCTGGCTTCGCTTCCTGCCGCTTGGCACGGCAACCTGGCCGCAACTCGGCGCGGTGATCGCCGTGCTGGGATTGATCTCGTTGTTCTCGGCGCTGCCGATCGGGCTCGTGCAGGCCGATGCCAAGGCGCTGCTGGGCTATTCGAGTATCAGCAAGATGGGGCTTGCGGTGCTGCTGCTCGGTCTGATCCTGATGCAGCCGTCGCTCGCGCCGGCTGGGATCGCGGCCTTGACCCTGTTCGCGGCCTATCATGCGCTGGTCAAGGGCGGGCTCTTTCTCGGCCTCGGCCTGCGGCGGGACGCCGCGCGGCGCGGCTGGCTCACGGCTGGCATCCTGATCGGACTCGCGCTTCTCGCGCTGGCGCTCGCGAGCGCGCCCTTCACCAGTGGCGCACTGAGCAAGTACCTGATGAAACCGCTGCTGAACGCATCGCCCTGGCCCTGGCTACCGGCGGCGATGGTGGTCGCGGGGGTCGCCACCACCTTGCTCATGGCGCGCTTCTTCTGGATCGCGGTTGGCCTGCAGCCAGGGCATCAGACAACGCCCCAGCCGGCACCTCGGCCGGTGCATCAATGGCGTTGGTCGGGGTTGGCCTGGGGGGTCATCGTGGGGCTGGTGCTGCTCTTCCCGTTCGCGCTCGGGCCAGCATCGAGTTGGACCACCAATGCCATCCCGGTCTCGATTGGGCTCATCGTGGCTGCGGTGGTCGCGGTGTCGGCCTGGGCCAACCCGGCTTGGCTGCGGCCGCTGATCGGCCTCGTGCCGGCCGGGGATCTCTTGGTGCTGGTGAGGCCGGCACGCGCACTCGTCGCGCGCGTCGGCCAGCGCCTGCTCGCACCGCTGCTCCGTGTCAGCCAGCGCGTCAGTGACTACCTGCAAGCGCACTTCAGCCGCCTCTTCGAGGCACCCGAGACCGATTCCGAACGCCAACTGCGCCACTGGCCGGTCGCCGGAGCACTCTGGATCGGCATCATCGCCGTGCTCTTGCTGGCGATGCTCGCGGGGCTCGATCACCTGGGCCCTGTCAGCCCGAAGGGCGTCGAATGACCCCCTGGCTGCTGCTACTGGCTTGGGGTTGGCCATTGCTGCTCGCCTGGCCGGCGGCAACGCTCAAGAGCCCTTGGCGTTCGTCGCCAGCCGGCAACCACTCGGGCGCGCTGGACGGGCCGGGCGGGCTGCGCTGGGCATTGCCGATCCTGGGGCCGTTGCCGGCGCTGCTCGCGGCGCTGACCGTGCCGGTCGGGAGCCAGCTCGATCTCCCCTGGCTGTTCCTCGGAACCGCGCTCGGACTCGATGCCACGGCCCGGATCTATCTGCTGTTCACCACTCTCCTGTGGCTCGCCGCCGGCCTCTACACCGCCTTTACGTTTCGCGGTACCGCGCATGCCGGGCGTTTTCGCGCGATCTTCCTGCTCGCCATGGCCGGCAATCTCTGGCTCATCGTCGGTCAAGACCTGTTCAGCTTCTACGCCGGCTTTGCGATCATGGGGCTCGCCGCCTATGGGCTGGTGATCCACGATGGCAGCCCGGCGGCGCTGCGCGCTGGCAAGATCTACCTGATCATGGCCCTGTTTGGCGAGATGAGCCTCTTCGTGGCGTTGGTGATCATCGCCCAGCAGACCGGCACGACCCAGCCCGCGCCCGAGGATCTGACCCAGCTCAGCGCACTGCCAATCGCACTGCTCTTGCTCGGGCTTGGCGTCAAGGCCGGCCTGGTGCCGCTGCATCTGTGGCTGCCGCTTGCGCATCCAGCGGCGCCCATCCCCGCAAGCGCACTGCTCAGCGGGGCCATGATCAAGGTTGCCGTGCTGGGCTGGCTGCGCTTTTTGCCGGTGGGGGCGATCGCGCTTCCGGGCTGGGGCGGACTGCTCGCGGCGGCTGGTCTGCTGACGCTGTTCTATGGGCTCCCCATCGGGCTGGTACAATCGGACCCGAAGGTGATCCTGGCCTACTCCAGCATCAGCAAGATGGGGCTGCTGATGCTGTGCCTGGGGCTGGTGCTGGTGGAGCCCGCGCTCGCGCCGACCGGTGTCGCTGCCATCAGCCTGTACGCGGCGCAACACGGATTGGTCAAGGGCGGTCTGTTCCTGGGCGTGGGTCTGCGCAAACAGGCCGCACCCGCCATCGTGCAGCCATGGATTTTGGGCGGATTGATTCTGCTCGCGCTCGCCCTTGCCGGGGCGCCCCTGACCAGCGGCGCGATGGCGAAAGATGCGCTGAAGCCGGTCTTGTATGGTGCCGACTGGCCCTGGGTGCCGGCTGCGGCGGTCATCGCAGGCGTTGGTACCAGTCTGCTGATGGCCCGCTTTATCTGGGTGTGCGTGCGCACACAGCCGCACCCGCAACCGGGTCATCCGTGGCCGGGGTTGGCCTGGGCACTCCTGATCACGCTCGTGCTGTTGTTCCCGTTCGTGCTGGGAGCGCCGGCGAGCTGGCTCAGCGGCTGGCTGCCGGTCTTGCTCGGTGTGGTCTTTGCCGGACTCGTCGCGCTCGGCGCCTGGCGCAATCCGGACTGGCTGCGCCCCGTGATTGGACTGATCCCGCCGGGTGATCTGATCGTGCTGGCGCGGCCCCTCAGGCGGCTTGCGGTGGCTGGGGGGCAGTCGCTTTGGCCGCCGCTCGACGCCGCCCGCCTGCGAGTCACCAACGCCGCCATCCGAGGCTTCCAAGCCGTCTTCGCAGGTACTGACACGGAGGCGGAACGCGGTCTGCGACGCTGGCCGGTCGCTGGCGCAGTCTGGCTCGGCATCATCGCGGCGCTGTTGCTTGCGCTACTCGGGTAAAGCCCCGGCTGCGGAGTGTGATAATTCTTCGTCACCGCCATCGCCGAAAAGGTCTCCGCGCTGAAGACGGAAGTGTTCTTCCGCGAACGTCGGGAGCGCGGCGACCTCGCCGACTTCGATGACTGGCTCGCCGCGAGCCGGACCAGGAGCCGGATGCCGGGGACGAACTGCCAGTGCATGTGCTAATCAACCGAAATCGTGCTTGACGATCTCGGTCACCCGCCGGCAAATCTCGCGGCCGTAATCGGTCCATTGGCCCTGCCCCCAGTAGCGATAGCAACTGGTCTGCGAGGCCATCAGATGGAACAGCGCGTTGCGATAGTTCGGATCATCGGTCGGCGTGTTCGGCTTCAGCACCTTCTCGTGGAAGACGGAGCTGGCCTCCTCCATCGGCCCGAGCACATTGTCGTAGCCCTTGACCCAGGAGAGATCGTTGGTCCAGCTCGCGCCATCCATGTGGAACTGATGGTCGGATTGCTTCAGCTCCTCGATCACTGTCGCCAGTTTCTCGGGGCCGTCGCCAGGTTGCATCTGCTCCCAGATCTTGCCCTGTTGCACCGGGCGGATCTCGGTGAAGTCGCTCTCCTTGATGCCCAGCGCGAACAGGTGCTCAAGGTACTCGCTGCCGTTCATCAGCGGGGTGTCCGAGCCCGAGGCACCGCGCACCGCCTCGAAGAACTTGTCCGGGAACTCGTTCATCATCACGCCGCCGTTCTCGCCATCGGCGATCTGGGTGACCAGCGGCGGCACCTGCTTGCCGGCGAGCTCCCAGCGTTGCAGACTCTGCGCCTCGTACCAGGGCTGCATCTGCGCGACCAGCTTGGTGTCCGACCCTTGCGTCTTGACCAGCGCGATGATGCTCGCCGTCTCGCCCTGGGAGTTGGTGCAGACCAGACGGTGCGGCAGATGCGGGCGCTGTGGATGCCAGCCATTCTCGGTCTGCTCGACGCTGTGCTCCTGCACCAGCACCCATTGATAGCCGCAGTCGTTGAGGGTCTTGACGAACTCGTAGGCGACATCGGGATGATTCGGCAGCGCCATCTCCGATGGCGAGAAGCCGCGCACCCGCTCCAGTGCCTCCAAGCCGAACATGCCGGCGAAATGGTGCTGGAAGGCCTGCACATGCAGCCGATAGTCCTGCACCGGCGTCGAGGGCGCCACTGCGTGGCCCCAGGGCATGCCGAGCCATTCCACGGCCCAGTTGTACTCGGGGTTCATGGTCACGCCCTTGAGGGCGTCGAGCACATGATCCTCGCCCATCTGCCGCAGGCCGTACAGCAGGGTGCCCGAGTACTCGAGCATCACCCGTGGCGACTTGCCCTCATGGATCAGCTGCGGGATGAACTCGCCCATGCGCTTGTAGCACCAGGCGAAAGCCGGCGCGTTGTAGTTATCGCCGATGTCCTGGTGGTCCATCATGTATTTGAGGTTGCTGATGATGGCGGCGGTCTGCAGGTCATCACCACCGGCTGGGATCAGCGGCTGATGCTGATGCAACGCGATGGCGCAGGCGGCGCGGGTGTTGGCGAAGTCGACCGCGCCCGGCGATTGGGCGAGCGACTTGTCCTTGCCGGCTTGGATGGCCTGTTCGATGGTGGCTTCTTGGCCGCAGATGTTGGGTAGACCGTCGATTTGCTCTGCAAGACTAGACATTCGCGTGGACCTCATGGTGGGGTTGCTGGGATTCAACGAGTCAGACGCAGACTGCATCATGGCCAATCATGCCCCATTGATCCAGCCTGCATCTTCCAGAAATGGCATTACTGGCGCTTCGTCTCGGTATCGATTTGATCAAGCAGTTGTTCCGCCACATCGAGATCAGCGGCGGCGCGATAGCACCAAGCCTCGCCCCAGAAGATATTGCAACTGGTCTCGGCGCGCAGCAGATGCCATTGCGCGTCTTCGAGCCATTGCCGCAGCGACGGCGGGAAAGCCTCCATCGCTTGCGCTGAGCCTGCCGCATGTTGCGCTTGGGCCTGTTCGAACTGTTCAAGGCTGGCCACCGACTGGTCCGGCCTCACGACTTGAGTACCACCACCCTCGGCGGTCGACAGGCCCCAATGACCGTCCCTGGACGCTTCTGCTGCACTCGGCACGCTGCCCTCTTCAGCTGCGCTTAAGTCTTCGACACCGGCATTGGCATTGGCAGCACAGGCCTGATCGAGCCAGCCGTGCAGCCGCTGGCTGAGTACCTCATAGCGAGCGATGACGTCACGCTGGGTCTGCGAGCCGGTCCACTGGGTAAACCCCTTGCCGTGGTGCCAGCCGGTGTTCCAGGCTCCGGTCGCGACACGCACCTCGCCGTGCGCGCCGTGGGTATCGAGATAGTCATGGATAAAGCTGGGGCGCAGGTTCGCATCGCCGGCCCGAATCATATCGAGCAAAGGCAGGTAGAAGGCTGACCAGTAATTGGCCCCATCGGTGACGTTGCGAAACCAACCGCCGTTTTCGCCATCGGTCGCGGTGGTCACCAGCGGCGGGAAATCGCACCAACGGGTGCGCTCGGCGACCTCATTGACGAACCAGCCCGGGTCCATGCCGGATTCTTGCGCATCGGAGAGTTCGCGGTCGCGCACGACGACGATGATCTCATCATCGCCGTAGCGGGCGATATGCGGACGATACCGGAGTTCTTGCCAGCTCATCGAATCGACCGGTTCGACGTGCTCGCTGTCCACCAGCACATAGCGATAGCCGAAACGGCGCAGCAGCGGGATCAGCTCCATCGAGAAACCCATCTCCGGCGGCCAGAAGCCGTGAAAATGCGCGCGCCAGAACAGATGCTGGGCAATGCCCTGCCAGCGCCGCAGGTGCTCGGGACGATCAGCGCTGGGGATCAGCGGCAGCACCGGATGGTAGTAGCCGGTGCTGAGAATGTCGAAGATCTGCTGGTTTTGCAAAAACCACAGCAGCTTGCCGCAATCAACGATGCCGTAGACGCGAGCCTGAAACTCCGGATTGGAAAGGGTTTCCAGCAAGGTGCCGGAGAGCGACAGATGCACCCGCGCCAGATCCTCCTGGCCCCAGAGACTGCGCGGCATGCGATCGAGCGCGAACAGGATCTCCTGGGCCTCCCAGGTCTGCTCATCGAGCAAGTGCTCGAGGTTACCGGGCGGTTGATGAAGGTTCAGGACCAGGGCGTGATAGGTATGCATCGAGACTGGACTCTCCAACATGGATTCGATGACGCCCGATGATAGCGGATCAGCGGCATCCGTCAGCGCCGAACGCGGATGACATCCGCCGCGCGTGGGTTGATCTTGAGGGGCAAGGCCGCGACATTGAGTCGAGATCCCGAGCCTCAATACGCAACGTATAACAGCATGCCACAGATCATCATCGATGCGGACTCGACCTCGCTCGCCGAGCGCTGCGCCTTGATCAAGGCCCCCAGCAAACACCGCGCCCGTTTCTCCGAGGGCTGCGTGACCGTCGTCGAAACCGAAGACGAGGCCCGCGCCGGACGCGATCAGGCCAGAAAGCTCGAGCCCGCGGTCGTCTACGGCCCCTCGTCCTCATCCGAGGGCCAGCGTCTCTATTACCTCGTGCGTTGGCTCTGACCCCAATGGATCACGACAGCCGCGATCAGCCCCCCATCCTCGCCGTCACCGGCCTCGGCAAATCCTACGCCGAGGGTCGCCAGCGGCGCACGGTATTAGCCGACATCGACTTCGCCGTCGCCAGCGGCGAGTGTGTCGCCTTGGTCGGCCAAAGCGGCTCCGGCAAATCGACCCTGCTCAACCTGCTCGCCGGCATCGACAAGCCCGACACCGGTGATGTCGAGATCATGGGCCGCAGCGTCGCCGCCATGGGAGAGCCCGAGTTGACCCTGCTGCGGCGCGCGCACATCGGCTTCATCTATCAGTTCTTCAATCTGATCCCGACCTTGACCGTAGCCGAGAACATCGGCCTCCCGCTCGAACTCAACGGCCGCCCCGCGCGCGAGCGGCGGACGCTGGTCGGCGACTGGCTCGCCAAGGTGGGGCTCGATGGGCGCGAGGAGGCCTTCCCCGACGAACTCTCTGGCGGTGAGCAGCAGCGCGTCGCCATCGCCCGCGCGCTGATCCACGATCCGGCGCTGGTGCTGGCCGATGAGCCGACCGGGAACCTCGACGCCCGCACCGGGCAGGTGGTGCTCGAACTCCTCGCCCACCTGTTCCGCGACGAGGGCCGCACCCTCATCCTGGTCACTCACAGCCGCAAGGTCTCCGAGATCACCGATCGCCTCCTCGCGCTCGACAACGGCCGCCTGAGCACCGCGACCGAGGTGCTCTCATGGTGAGAGGCCGTCACGCGAAGCGCGACTCGGTTCGCACGCGTCCAGGGCCATCGTTGCGCCCGCTTGCGTTCGCGCCCATACAGGCCAGCGCCCTGCGCCGCGCATGCTGACCCCCGCGCTGCTCAAGGCCAGCCGCCGCTATCTGGCGCGCCATCGTTGGCAGACCTGGCTCTCGATCGCCGGCATCGCGCTCGGTGTCGCCGTCGTCATCGCCGTCGATCTCGCCAACGAGAGCGCCAAGCGCGGCTTTCAGCGCTCGCTCGAGCAGGTCACCGGTCCAGCGACCCATCAGATACTCGCCGCTAGCGGCGCCATTCCGGAGACGCTCTACGCCGAGCTGCGGCTCGAGCACGGGCTGACCAAGGCGACGCCGGTGATCGACGCACCGGTGCGCATCGGCGAGCGCAGCCTCAGCCTGCTTGGCATGGACCTGATCGCCGCCGCCGCGATGCGCCCGGCGCTGAGTGCGAGTTCGAACGACTCCATCGGCCTGCTGCGCCTGCTGCGCGATCCCGCCACCCTGGCGCTGAGCCGCGATGATGCCGAGCGCCTTGGCCTCCAGCTTGGCGATTCATTCGAGCTTGCTCTCGGCGCCGACAGCGTCAGCATGACCCTCGCCGCCATCCTGCCCGAACAGGCCCGCCTCAGCGGGCTCGCGCTCACCGACATCGCCACCGCGCAAGAGGTGCTCGGGCGCCTCGGCGAGATCGAGCGCATCGATCTGATCCTGACAGACGCCGAGGCCGCGCGCGTCGCCGCCGCGCTGCCGGCGGGTGTCCGCCTCGAGCCCGCCGCGCAACGCAGCCATGCACTGGCGCAGATGACGCGCGCCTTCCATACCAATCTCACCGCGATGAGCCTGCTGGCGATGCTGGTCGGCGCCTTCATCGTCTACAACACCATGACCTTCGCCGTGCTTCAGCGCCGGCCGCTGCTCGGCACCCTGCGCATGCTCGGCACCACGCGCGGCCAGCTCTTCGCGCTGGTGCTCGGCGAGACCCTGATCCTTGCGCTCATCGGCGCCGTGCTCGGCGTGCTGCTCGGCATCGCCGTCGGCGCCGGGCTGGTGCAGCTCGTCACCCGCACCATCAATGACATCTACTTCCAGCTCAGTGTGCGCAGTCTGCACCTCGCGCCGCTGTCGTTGCTCAAGGGCGCCAGCCTTGGCATCGGCGTGACCCTGCTCGCCGCCCTCGGCCCCGCGCTCGAGGCCGCACGCTCGCAGCCGCGCGATGTCATCCGCCGCACCCGCGTCGAAGGCCAAGCCCGCCGTCTCCTGCCCTGGCTCGCCAGCACCGGCATCCTGCTCATCATCAGCGGGATCGCGCTCATCGGCCTCTCCGCGCGCTCCATGGGCATCGGATTCCTCGCGCTCTTCCTCGTCATCGTTGGCAGCGCCCTGCTCATGCCACTCGCCTTGCACGGCTTCGCCACGCTGACCACGCCGCTGTTCGGGCGCCTGTTCGGCACCCAAGGCCGCCTCGCCGCGCGCGGCATCACCGCCTCCATCACCCGCTCCGGTCTCGCCGTCGCCGCGCTCGCCGTGGCCGTTTCCGCCACGCTTGGCGTCAGCATCATGATCGGCAGTTTTCGCACCAGCGTCTCCGATTGGCTCGCCGATACCCTGACCAGCGATCTCTACATCTCCGCCGAGTCCAGCGGCGGCGCCAGTCGTGGTGGCGACCTGCCGCCGGAACTCGCCGAGCAACTGCTCGCGCTGCCCCAAGTCAGCGCCATCAGCCAGGGGCGCAGCGCCCGCATCGAGACCCGCGACGGCCCGGTGCTCATGCTCGCCCTCGAATCCAGTACCGGCCAGCCGCGCGGCTTCAACTTCCAAGGCCCGACCGCAGAGGGGCTCTGGCTGCGCTGGCACGCCGGCGAGCTGGTGCTGATCTCCCAACCCCTCGCCTACCGTCGCCAGCTCGAGGTCGGCGACAGCCTCGAGCTGTTCACCACCCGCGGTTGGCGGACCTTCGAGATCGGCGCCATCTTCCAGGACTACGGCAGCGACAGCGGCACCCTGATCCTGCCGCGCCCGCACTATGCCGAACTCTGGGACGACCCGGCCATTTCCTCCTTCGGCCTGGTCCTGAACGCGGAGGCCGATGACGAGGTCGTCAGTCAGGCGGTCGACGCCCTGCTTGCCGAACGCGATCTCGTCACCAGCGTTCAGAGTAACCGCGCCATCCGCGCGCGCTCACTCGAGATCTTCGACCAGACCTTCACCATCACCAAGGTGCTGCGCCTGCTCGCCATCGGCGTCGCCTTCGTCGGCATCCTCAGCGCGCTCATGGCGCTCGAACTCGAGCGTGCCCGTGATGATGCCGTGTTGCGCGCCACCGGCATGACCCGCGGCCAGTTGCGCGCCCTGATCCTGATCCAGACCTCGGCGATGGGGCTCGCCGCCGGCCTGCTCGCCATCCCGCTCGGTCTGGCGATGGGCGACCTGCTCATCAGTGTGATCAACCTGCGTTCCTTCGGCTGGACCATGCCCATGCAGGTTCAGCCGCACACCCTGCTCTCCGGTCTGCTGCTGGCCTGGCTCGCCGCCGTGCTCGCCGGCCTCTACCCGGCCCAGCGCGCCGCCAGGGCGGTCCCGGCTCGAGCACTGCGCGAAGAATGAGGCGGGCCATCGACAGGCAGTGAGGCGTGCCATCGATCGCTCGGGCCGGGGCTTGTGATCAGCGCCTTGCCAACAGGCTTCGATTGACCAGGAAGGTCGTGTATTCTCTGCCCTAGCTGAACACCAAAGCAGTCCTCGGAGGGGAGTGAGCGACATGGCTGAAGACAAGAGCGTCGTAACCAAGAAGACTACCGCGAAGACCGCCGCGGCCGATCGCAAACCGGACAGCAAACCGGTCACCAAAAAGACCAGCGGGAAGAAGGCGGCGGCCAAGAAGACGGCGGCGGCCAAGACCCACAGCACGCCGACGAGCGCCAGCACGGCCAAGAAAAAGGTCACCAAGAAGGCGGGGTCGGGCACCGCTGCCGCGAGCACCCCTTCGCCAGTGGGCAGCCCGGATACGACCGCCAGTGCTCGCAGTGCGCCCGTAACCAAGAAGACGAGCACGAAGAAGGCCGCTGCTGCCAAGGCCGCGCCTGCCGCAGCCCCTGCGTCCCCTGCGCCGACCTCCTCCGCTTCGCCCGTTTCAGCGCAGGGTACGCAGGCCCGTAAAGAGCGCCCGGTGACCCTCACGCCAGTGACCCAGGTCACGCCCGAGGAACGCCTCCGCATGATCGAGGAAGCTGCTTACTACATCGCCGAAAAACGCGGTGGGGCGCCTGGCGATCCTGCAGCCGACTGGGCCGCCGCCGAGGCCGAGATCGACGAGCAGCTACGCAAGGGTCGCGAATAAACACCCGCTCATGGATTACCTCGCGACACCAGCGCAAAGCCATGCCGATCCCGCCGCCTTGCGTACCCAGTTCATGGCGCGCGGGCTCGATCACGATGACCTCGATACCGACCCCATCGTTCAGTTCCAGCGCTGGTACCAAGAGACGCTCTCGGCCCAACTTCCGGAGCCGAACGCGATGTCCCTGGCCACGGTCGACGCCAACGGCCAACCGAGCCTGCGCACCGTGCTGCTCAAGCTCTATGACGCCCAGGGCTTTGTCTTCTTCACCAACTACCAGAGCACCAAGGCCCAGCAGATCGGCGGCAACCACCAGGTCGCGCTGCTCTTCCCTTGGGTTGCACTGGCGCGGCAGATCAGCATCCTTGGCAGCGCCGAGCAGATACCCACCCACGAGTCCTTGCGTTATTTCATCACGCGCGGGCGCGGCAGTCGCATCGGCGCCTGGGCCTCACCACAGAGTCAGGTCATCCGCTCGCGCTCACTGCTCGAACAGAAGGTGGCCCAGATCAAACAGCGCTTCAGCGACGGTGAGATCCCGCTGCCGGACTTCTGGGGCGGCTACCGCGTGATCCCGACCAGCATCGAATTCTGGCAAGGTCGCGACAGCCGTCTGCACGATCGCTTCCGCTACCGCCGAGAAGCCCCCGATGCGCCCTGGCAGATCGAGCGACTCGCGCCCTGACCTCTTCTGCGTCCCTCTTCCGCACCGATCAGGTCGTCGGCCTCATCCTCGCCGGCGGCGCCGGACGACGCATGAGGGGCGTCGACAAGGGGCTGATCGAACTCGACGGCCGCCCGCTGGTGCAGTGGGTTGCTGAAGCCCTCCGGCCTCAGGTCGCAACCCTGCTCATCAGTGCCAACCGACATCGCGAGCGCTATGCTCAGTTCGGCTGGCCGGTCTTGGCTGATCATGCTGTCAGAGAGTTGGCCGAGCGGGCAGCCGATCTGGATGTCCCCAGTGCCGCTGCTGTGCCGAATCAGGACCAGATCCAGCCCTTTCAAGGTCCACTCGCCGGCATCGCTAGCGCGCTCGCCCAGATCAGGGTATGGCTTCAACAGCCGCTCCTTGCTCGACCCGAGGCTCAAACCGATGGCAGCACTCAGATCCATTTCGCCTCCGCCCCAGCCTGGCTCCTCGTCTCACCCTGCGATACTCCACTGATCCCGGTCGATCTTGGTTCGCGCCTCGCCGCGGCGCTCCAAGCCAGCCAAGCCCGCATCGCCATCGCCGCCGACCAAGAACGCAGCCAGCCTTTGCACGCCTTGATCCCTACCGACATCGACGCCGATCTTGCCGATTACCTTCACAGCGGTAGGCGCAGCGTTTTGGGATGGCTCGCTCGTCATCAAGTCGCGACCGTCACTTTCGAGAAAATCCCCAGTCCCTTCGTCAATCTTAACCGCCCCGAGGACGCCGCGCGGGTACAGGCGCAGTTGACTGCCAAAGACCGTCCGTGAGCACTTAGATGGTCCGCCCCATGTCAGCCGAGTGCGACAAAAAGGCGATACAACGAAAAACGACCGCACAAGGCGGCCGTTAATTCTTTGATTTGGAGCGGGAAACGAGACTCGAACTCGCGACCCCAACCTTGGCAAGGCTACAATTTTATTGTAACCTATTGTTTTAATTAGCTATGAACCGCTGGCACCCGCACCTTCAGCGCATATAGTTGCATACCCAGTGACACAAACATGACACACTGATACGCGGCCTCCGACGGAATTTAACGATGCTGCCTAGCGTCGCAACCTGGTAGCCGCATTGCTGTTAACACGAACGACTGGATGCACCACTAACGGTCATGGCTTGCGGCCACCCTCAGACGATGAATCGCGCGAGATTCACGTTAACGATTAACGACGCCGGAAGTTGCAACCGCGCGATGGCAGGTTGTTCAACAAGCACATCTTTAGCGTAATCCCTTGTGGCCACTCCAGTTAAATGGCGCACCGCTTATTGCACCCACATCATATCGCACGGGCTGGGTGCGCTTGCGCATGACCACCGGACTGCTTTCGTTGGCCTCTTTGTCCGGTTCGCCCTGGGCCTGCGATCGGCTTTCAGGATCAGACTCTACAGAGCAGGCAATCGGTCTCGCAGGCAAACACTCGCCTCTATCCCAGAGACCCCGGCCAAGATACCCCAACACCCGCCGCACGTACTGCTGCGTCTCCCGATACGGCGGAATGCGGTTGCCATACTTGGCGACCGCACCCTCGCCGGCATTGTAGGCCGCGAGCACGAGCTTGAGATCGCCCTCAAAACGATCGATCAACATACGCAGAAAAGCGACACCGCCCTCGATGTTCTGCGCCGGATCCCAGACATCACGCACAGCAAACCGCTGCGCCGTCGCCGGCATCAGCTGCATCAAACCGCAAGCCCCAGCCGGAGACCGTGCGCGCGGATCATAGGCCGACTCGGCGCGAATCACGGCATGGACCAATTCAGGGTCCAGACGATGACGCTCAGCGGCGGCCTCGATCAGCCCAGCATAGCGTGCCCGGCGCTCGGCGAGCCGTCCTGTCAGCTTCGGCGAGCGCCTGCGGGAGCGCTCCGGTTCGCTGGTCAGGGTGCGGATCATCAACGTCGGCGCTGATGCGGTCGTTCCTGCGACCGCTTCCGTTTCGGAGGGTCGGCGCGCCTGTCGATGCCAAGTGCGCAGCAGTTCGTTCGCCCGCAGCGGGCGTTTAAAGGCCACGTCAGCCATCATCAGCTCTGCTGCGGCAACGGGCGTCAAGGCTGAAAGCAATCCGATAAGCCCGAGACTGCACAGAAGCGGTGCCGAGAAGAGGACTTGTCCTCGGACGACCGCAACAATGGCAGCAAAACCAGCATCACCAGCTAAGCTAGTCACTCGATGCTCGCGCTGTCTCAGGATCATCAGGCGCTCTCCGTTCAGCTCAATCACTGAGCGCACTCTAGCCAGCCTGTTCACGCCGGGCGACAGCAAATCCTCAGCGCTCAGGCGAGCTTTCCCGACCCGGGATTGAGAATGCTTGGGTCGTCTCGAATCGTCGGGAACTGGCTGAGCTTTCGTGGCTGCGGCAGTCCCGGACTCGCCCTACCCTCTGGGATTTCCGCGACCCCGGAGACCGAGCATGGCCACTGCCTCAACCGCTCAGAAACGCCGCTTCTCGAAACCGGTCCTCGACCAGACCCTGACCATCCACAGCCAAAATGCCCAGTACGTGCTGCAGCGCGGCCATTCGTTCGTGCTCGTGGTCAAGGCGCTGTATTCGATCTCGGTGGTGCTGCGCATCATCGGTGAAGAGTCCGACATGGACCAGATCGAGGCCCTGGTCTCGGAGCGCATCGAGGCCGTCGCCCAAACGCTACAAGACGAGCATACAAGGCTGAAAGCACTGGCCGATGAGGAAGGTGGCGTGCCAGTACCCCGCTACACGAATCCGCGTGAGGTCACGCTACAGTTGTCCTCGCCGCAGTTGGCGCACTATGTCCGCCTGGTGCTGTTGCTGGACAAGATCCTGATGCTCCTCGATGGACTCTGGTTCGCCGGTCTCCTGAGCAACAAGCAACGCAAGGAGACCACCCACAGTCTGCGTCGCCTGGTCTATGGCCTTGGACGCTCGATCATCGATCTGGAGCGCCGCGCGCGCGAATCGGCACGGCGTGCGGGTAAAGATGCCGAACTGCTGGCGGCTGATGACGCCGTAAACGCGTTGACGCTGGCAACGGGCTCGTTGGTCGATGCAGACGAGGAGGAAGAGGATGAAGCGTCCATGCAGGACGATGATGGGGGTGATTCAGGGGAGGATGCTCAGCGCGAAGCCACCGAGACTGATCCGCGGACTTGAGGTCATCGGGCTGACGCGGACGCTCAGCCAGCGGTCTGATGGAGGTCAGGTTCTAGCTGCCGAACGACGATCGCCTCACCAACGACAGCTCGCTATCCACCAGCCGCGACTATTCCACAGCCATTGTGGATAACCCTGTGCGCAGTCCCGGTGACAGGTCCAAAAGCGTCCGCCGAATCAATCGCTGCGACTGGAATGGTCAGTGAATGACCAACCTTGCGGTCTGCTCACAGCGGGCCGCGAATCGATTGCCAACGCGCTTGCAAACCGTCCAGCTTGCAGCATCCAGCGCTGCTAGGACGCCGATCACAATGCCAGTCGGCGCCCAACCCCACCGCTCAGGCAGTGATCACCATAGGCCTGCTCAAACGCCATGGTTGCCGCATCGCCGGTGCAATGCGTCGGCAGCACATCAGTCACCCCGAGCGCCTGTAAGGCCTGCACCGAACGGGCGAGCTCGGCATCGTCGGCATACATCAGATGAAAGCCACCGATCGCCCAGCGGATCGACTGACCGAGCAGCGCCCGGCCGCGCTCGACGATCTGCTCCATCCCCGGATGAGCGCAGCCAGTGATCGCCATGGTGACGCCGCCCAGGTTGAGGATCAGCGCCTGCTCTGGCGGCTGACTGTCGAGCAGACCGGTCGAGAACAGACCAGGCGCGAGGGTTTGCGGCTCGGCACCGACGACGATGACCTCGCGGCAGAGGCCGTGCAGGTCGTGGATCAGGTGTTTGGAGAAGCCCCCGTGCAGAACCACACTGAGCGCCGGATTGGCCTCGAGCACGGAGTCCAGGCCACCCATGTGATCCCAGTGCGGATGGGACAGGAACAGCTGATCGACCGAGGCCATCGAGAGGCCAAGGGCGGCCATGTTCTTCAGCAGCACCCGCCCGTTGCTGCCGGTATCGAACAAGAAGGTTTGATCGCCGGCCTCGATCAGCGCGGCGAAGCCCCAGAGTGCGGTCAGTCCGGCGGGGCTCGGTCGGTTGTCGAAGAGGATGGTCAGGCGGAGGTTGGCGGTCATCGGGGTGTCCTGTTGTTGGCCGAGCGCAGATCCGTCGCATCGGTTGTCTGATACCGCCGGCGCGAACCTGCTCAGCGGAGGGACTCAGCATGGATGCATTCGCCTTGGCTCGGGCAGCGATTGACGAGTCTCCTGGAGCCTCGACACCGAGCGCCACAGACTGTTGGATTCGGTCTTTGGTCTCGATGCATTGCGCCAGCCGCATGCTGCAGGACTGGATGCCATTCATCGCCCCCAACACCATGAGGCACGACCATGCAGCCTATGCGAGCACCCGGGCACTTGGCATTGATCGTTTTCGGGCTGGCGCTCTGCGCGACCGCCTGGGCGCAGGAGCCCTGGACGCTGAGCGACTTCTACGATGCGCGCAATGACATTCGTGTGAGGATCGCGGCGGTGAAGAACGCGCAGGGCGATCAGTTGAAGCTCCATGCCGCGAGCAATGAGTCGCGGG
Organism: Halochromatium salexigens; assembly: GCF_016653295.1. GTDB lineage: Bacteria > Pseudomonadota > Gammaproteobacteria > Chromatiales > Chromatiaceae > Lamprobacter > Lamprobacter salexigens. Next base: position 106,516 of record NZ_NHSF01000008.1, read on the forward strand.
TCTGGGTGACCTTTCTGCCGTCTGCGAAGGCTGCGGCGCTGGACTCGTCAGCGAGCCTGTCTTGGTGGTGCGGCGATGAGGGCCAGCGCCGCTCACGCGGCGCGGTGACGCACCAGCTAGCGGAACGCAGCGGTGAGCCGCCCTCCTCGCTCTATCATGCCGACGCGCATTACGTCTCCTTTGTGCTCGAGCATGCCGATGGGTTGGATGCGTTAACCGGCCCTATCGCTGCGCTGCAAGCCTGCGAGGACAGGCTCAGTCTGGGGTATCTCGATGTCGATGGCAGGCTTGCTGAGACAGCCTTCGAGCTCGGTGGCGCAGCGGCCACGATCGCTGAGGTTGCAGAGGTCGTTCGTCGTTGAGCATCATCGGGCGTTCACCGGAAATCACCTGATGCCGCAGCCATGACCCCATCGGTGCAAAAACCGCCGTTAAGCTTCACCCGTCAGCCGCAAGACCTCGGCGACCAGCGCATCCGAGAGCACGGCAAATCCGTTCTAACCAGCGGTCGCCAATCGGGCGTCGTGGGGTGGGGAATTTGCCGTCATGCCCAGATAATCGAAGACGCGGCGGACCTTGCGCGCGAGCTTATCGATGGTCGCAGCCAC
>NZ_NHSF01000009.1 GCF_016653295.1 Halochromatium salexigens
CAGACCCCCATGCGGGCCGCGATGGGACGCGAGTGCGCCTTGCTCATGCAGCGCCTCAACGCGCTCAATGAACACCGCGAACACCTGCTCTGGATCGATGGGATCGAGGAGGTTGCGGATCTGCTGATCACTGGGAATCTGATGGACCCCGAACAGGGTGTTGGCGTTGTTGGCGCCGCGCTCCTTTTGCATCCGGCCCTGGAAGTCGAGAAACGACGGGCTTTGCATGAAGAACACCGACAACGCGCTCAAGGCCGCATCGCCGATGGCGTAGCGCTGGTTGTTGCCGCCCTTGCGGTGATCGGGGAGTCCAAACAAGGCTTCGCGGATGCTGGCCATCAGGTCGGTAGCGAACACCGGGGGCGTCGGTGTGGCTGTGGGGGTGGGCTTGAGAACCATCGGCTAACAACTCAAGTTTCAACCGCTTTCAGAAAAGCTACTGGTAACATGAGGGTTTCAAATTTGGAATTGCTGAGTCAGGACAACGCTTGTCACGACATGTTCCAGCGGTGGTAAAATTCAACTCTCCACAGTCGAGGAAACGGTTGCGCAAAATCACCCTTTCTCAGCCTCTCGCTGGGAGCCGTGCGACCATGGCCGCGGATGCGACGCACATGGCCAACCCGCAAGCGGGCAACAGTCTGTTCATCGAGCGCCGCTGCGGACGCAGCGGGTGGCTTGATGCTTCCCGAGCGAACACTCGGGCGCGATCAAAGCGCCGCGATCCGCTCGCGCTGGTCGCTGAGATTGGCGAGCGCGGCGCCCTGATCGGCAACGCGGTCGCGCTCTTTCTGCACCACGGCCGTCGGGGCCTTATCGACGAAGCTCGGGTTGGCGAGCTTGTTCTCAATGCGCTCGATATCAGCGCGCAGCTTGGTGATCTCTTTGTCAAGGCGCTTGAGTTCGGCATCCTTATCGATGAGGCCGGCCATCGGGATCAGGATCTTCATGGCGCCAACCAAGGCTATGGCCGATTCGGGGGCCTCGGTCTCATCGTCGAGTAGGCTAATCGATTCCGTGCGCGCGAGGAAATCAAGGTAGGGCCGTGCCTGCTCGAGCCACTGACGATCGCGTGTTCCTGCATGTGCGATCAGCACCGGTAATGTTTTCGAGGGCGCAATGTTCATCTCGCCCTTGATGCGGCGCACACCGAGGATGAACTGCCGCACCCAGTCGATTTCGGCCTCCGCCTCAGAGGCGTCCAGGGCGTTGTCGGTGACTGGGTAGGGCGCAAGCATGATGGTTGCGCCTGGATCGTCAGTCGGCGACGGATCGGAGACGGCAGCCACGCGGCTAGCGAGTGACCGCGTCTTCTGCCAAATCTCTTCGGTAATGAACGGCATGAAGGGATGCGCCAGGCGCAGCAGCGTCTCCAGGGTCTGCACCAGCGTCCAGCGGGTGCCGCGTTTGGCTGCGCCGGAGGCGGTGTCACTGGTCAGCACCGGCTTCGAGAGTTCCAGATACCAGTCGCAGAACTCGCTCCAGGTGAACTCGTAGATGGCCTGGGCAGCGAGGTCGAAGCGGTAGACATCCAAGGCCTCACGCACGCTGCCAACCGTCTTGTTCAATCGACTCAGAATCCAACGATCTGCCGCGCTCAGTTCGAGCGTGTGTCCGGTGCGATCAGCGCTGTTGCCGCAATCCTCCCCCTCGGTGTTCATCAACACATAGCGCGAGGCATTCCAGAGCTTGTTGCAGAAGTTGCGATAGCCTTCGACGCGGCCGAGGTCGAGCTTGATGTCGCGCCCGGTGGTGGCGAGCGCGGCGAAGGTGAAGCGCAGGGCATCGGTGCCGAAGGCGGGGATGCCGTCGGGGAACTCCTTGCGCGTCTGCTTAGCGATCTTCTCGGCTAGTTGCGGCTGCATCATGCCCTTGGTGCGCTTGGCGACCAGTGGCTCCAGCTCGATGCCGTCGATCAGATCGATGGGGTCGAGCACGTTGCCCTTGGATTTGGACATCTTGTTGCCCTGGGCATCGCGCACCAGGCCGTGGATGTAGACGTCGCGGAAGGGCACGTCGCCCATGAATTTGAGCCCCATCATGATCATCCGGGCGACCCAGAAGAAGATGATATCGAAGCCGGTGATCAGCACCGAGGTGGGATAGAAGGTAGCGAGCCGATCGGTCTGCTCGGGCCAGCCGAGCGTACTAAAGGGCCAGAGTGCGGAGCTGAACCAGGTGTCGAGCACGTCCTCGTCCTGGCGCAGCGGGTAGGCGTCGCTCAGGCCGTGCTTGGCGCGCACTTCGTCCTCGGAGCGGCCGACGTAGAGGTTGCCCTCGTCGTCGTACCAGGCCGGGATGCGATGGCCCCACCAGAGCTGGCGGCTGATGCACCAGTCCTGGATGTTGTGCATCCACTCATAATAGGTGTTCTTCCAGTTGTCTGGGACGAAGCGAATGTGACCGTCCTCGACCGCTTTGATCGCCGGCTTGGCCAAGGGCTCGATGCGCACGTACCACTGATCGGTCAGATAGGGCTCGACCACGGCGCCGGAGCGATCCCCGCGTGGGATCATCAGCCGATGCTCGCGCATCTGCACCAGCAGCCCCTGGGCCTCGAGATCGGCGAGGATGCGCTTGCGCGCCGCGAAGCGATCGAGGCCGCTGTAGGCGCTGGGGATCAGCGCGCCTTCCTCCGGCGTGTTGGCGCGGATCGCGGCATCGATGGTGAAGAGGTTGATCAGGCCGCCGTGGGGCTGATCGGCGATCGGCGTCTCGTCGCGGTGGCGCTGCCAGACCGCGTGGTCGTTGAAGTCATGTGCCGGGGTGATCTTCACGCAGCCGGTGCCGAGTTCAGGGTCGGCGTGCTCATCGGCGATGATCGGGATGCGCCGGCCGGTGAGCGGCAGTTCGACGGTCTCGCCGATCAGGTGCTTGTAGCGCTCATCGTCCGGGTTCACCGCCACCGCGCAGTCGCCGAGCATCGTCTCCGGGCGGGTGGTGGAGACGATCATCGCGCCGGTGCCGTTGCTCAGCGGGTACTTGAGATCCCACATGTGGCCGGCTTCTTCCTCGGCGATGACCTCGAGATCCGAGATCGCGGTGTGCAGCACCGGATCCCAGTTCACCAGGCGTTTGCCCCGGTAGATCAGTCCTTCTTCGAACAGCCGCACGAAGACTTCGCGCACGGCGTTGGAGAGCCCCGCGTCCATGGTGAAGCGCTCGTGCTGCCAGTCGAGCGAGGAGCCGAGCCGGCGCAGCTGCTGGGTGATGGTGCCGCCGGATTCGGTTTTCCATTGCCAGATGCGCTCGATGAAGGCCTCGCGACCGAGATCGTGGCGGGTCTGCCCCTCGGCCTCGAGCCGGCGCTCGACCACCATTTGGGTGGCGATGCCGGCGTGGTCGGTGCCCGGCTGCCAGAGGGTCGGTTCGCCGCGCATGCGGTGGTAGCGCACCAGCGCGTCCATGATCGCGTTGTTGAAGCCGTGGCCCATGTGTAGGCTACCGGTCACGTTGGGCGGCGGGATCATGATGCAGAACGGGGGCGCGACAGCATCTTGGCCCTGATCGGCACCGAAGGCGGGGGCAAACCAGCCGGCCTGCTCCCAGTGCTGGTACCAGGCGGTTTCGATGGTTTGGGGATCGTAGGTCTTGTCCAACATGGCGGAGATCCTGCGCGTCTTGCTCGGCGCTGATACGGTGTCGAAGTCTGCGCGTCCTCGATGGCGACGGCGCAGTATAAACGCCTTGGCGGCGTTGGTTGGTGAGCAGTTGATTTCGGACACTTCCCAACAGCGCCCAGGCTCGATCAAATAGAGAGCATTGATAACCCGACCGAGGACCGAGAGCATGACCGAGTCGAACACATGGGTATTCGCCTTCGAGGAAGGTGACGGTAAGAACAAGAAACTCTTGGGCGGCAAGGGCGCCAACCTCTGCGAGATGACGCAGATCGGCCTCAACGTGCCGCCCGGCTTCGTGATCACGACCGATGCCTGCCTGGCCTATCTCGCGCAGCCCGATCACCAGTTGCCGGCCGGCGTGATGGATCAGGTGCGAGAGCAAATGGCGGCCTTGGAGCGCAAGACCGGCAAGGGCTTCGGTGACCCGGACAATCCCTTGCTGGTCTCGGTGCGCTCCGGCTCGGCGATGTCGATGCCGGGCATGATGGACACCATCCTCAACCTCGGCCTCAACCAAGAGACCTTGCTCGGCGAGATCAAGGCCACCGGCGATGATCGCTTTGGCTATGACTCCTATCGGCGTTTCATCCAGCTCTTCGGCAAGGTCGCGCTCGGTGTCGAGGACGAGGCCTTCGACAAGGAATTCAACGCTGTCAAAGAGGCCGCACACGCCAAGCAGGATATCGATCTGACCGCAGCCGACCTCAAGGAGATGAGCGAGCGCTTCCTCAAGGCGGTCGAGGAGCACACCGGCAAGCCCTTCCCCTCGGACCCGATGGTCCAGCTCGAGATCGCGGTCAAGGCGGTCTTCAACAGCTGGATGGGCCGACGCGCGGTCGATTATCGCCAGCAGTTCCACATCACCCCGGAGATGGCCAATGGCACGGCGGTGAACATCTGCACCATGGTCTTCGGCAACCGGGGCAACGACTCCGCCACCGGCGTTGGCTTCACTCGCAATCCGGGCACCGGCGAGAACGCCCTCTATGGCGAATACCTGATCAATGCCCAGGGCGAGGATGTAGTCGCGGGTATCCGCACGCCCAAGCCGCTCGATCGGCTCAAGGTCGAGATGCCACAGATGGCCGAGGAGCTGGCGACCCTGCGCGAGAAGCTCGAGAGCCACTACCGCGAAGTACAAGACTTCGAGTTCACCATCGAGCGCGGCGTGCTCTACTGCTTGCAAACGCGTAACGGCAAGATGAATGCCCACGGCATGGTGCGCACCTCGGTGGAGATGGAGCAAGAGGGACTGATCAGCAAGGAACAGGCGCTGCAGCGTATCGACCCGCTCAGCCTTGAACAGATGCTGTTCCCGCGCCTGGACCCAAGCTCTCGGATCGAGCCGGTCGCTCAAGGCCTTCCCGCCTCGCCGGGCGCGGCCGCGGGTATTGCGGTCTTTGATGCCGATCGTGCTCACCAGCTCGGCCATGATCAGGGGCAGAAGGTTATCCTGGTGCGTGAAGAGACCAAGCCCGAGGATATCCATGGCTTTTTCGCCTCCGAGGGCATCCTGACCGCGCGCGGTGGTAAGACCTCGCACGCGGCGGTGGTCGCGCGCGGCATGGGTAAATCCTGTGTCGCGGGCGCCGAGGGCATCAGTGTCGATGTTGGCCGGCGCGAGGCGATGGTCGGCGCCACCAGCTTCAAAGAGGGTGACACCATCACCATCGATGGCTCCTCCGGGCGCGTGTATCTTGGTGAGATCCCCACCGTCGAGCCGGAGTTCACCCACGAGCTCTCGACCCTGCTGCAATGGGCCGATGAGGTCGCGCGACTGAAGGTGATGGCGAATGCCGATACGCCGGAAGATGCCCGTAACGCGCGCAAGTACGGCGCGGTCGGCATTGGCCTGGCACGCACTGAACGCATGTTCAACGCCACCGACCGTTTGCCGCTGGTGATCGAGATGATCGTCGCCGAGACGGTTGAGCAGCGCGACGCGGCCCTAGAGGCCCTGTTGCCCCTGCAGCGGCAGGACTTCCGCGAACTGTTCGAGGTGATGACGCCGAATCCAGTCACCATTCGCTTGCTCGATCCACCGATCCACGAGTTCCTGCCCGATGAGCATCAGCTTGAGCAAGACCTTGCCGATCTGCGCGCGCTGGCTGGGGCGACCCGCGGCATGACGGCCTTGGCTGGCTCCATGGGCCTGCTGCATACGCCGGAGAAGGCGCGTGATGATTTCGATGCGGTGCGCCGGGTGATGGACCCGATGATGGTCGAGGAGGCGATTGCCAAGAAAGAGGCGATGCTCAAGAAGGTGCGTGCCCTGCACGAGACCAACCCGATGCTTGGCCATCGCGGCGTGCGCCTTGGCATCTCCTTCCCGGAGATCTACAAGATGCAGGTGCGCGCGATCCTCGAGGCCGCCGCCGAGTGCGCCCAGGCTGGCATCGACATCCAGCCGCAGATCAAGGTGCCGCAGGTCTGCACCGTGCAGGAACTCAAGCGCGTGAAGGCCTATGTCGATGAGGCGCACGCCGAGGTGCAGGCCAAGCACGGTCAGCCGGTGAAGTTCAAGTTCGGCACCATGATCGAGGTGGTGCGCGCCTGCATGCGCGCCGAGTCCCTGGCCGCGGAGGCCGAGTTCTTCTCGTTCGGCACCAACGACCTGACTCAGGCGGTGTTCTCGTTCTCGCGCGAGGATGCCGAGAACAAGTTCCTACCGCTCTACAACCAGTCCGATGTGTTGAACGACAATCCGTTCGAGGTGCTCGATGAGAAGGGCGTCGGCAAACTGATGCAGTTGGCCGTGGACTGGGGCCGAGGCGCGCGCAAGGATCTGCACGTGGGCATCTGCGGCGAGCATGGCGGTCATCCCGCCTCGATTGCGTTCTGCGACCAGGCCGGGCTGGACTATGTCAGTTGCTCGGGTCCGCGGGTGCCAGTCGCGCGGCTCGCCGCCGCGCAGGCGGCGCTGAAGCATCGGGCGCAGTAGCGGGCGCTGCGCCTCAGCCCTTTTCCAGCGGCAAGCTCACCGCTACCGGCTGTTCGGCCCCACGGGGGCCGAACGCCAACTCGAGCAGGCGATCAGCGACGAAGGCCGGCGAGCTGAAGCCCTCCTTGGCCTTGAGATCGAGGAATTTCTGCACGCGCGGGAACTGCTCCGGCGTGCAGTCGCGGATCATCGCCTGCATGTCGGTGTCGATGATGCCAGGCGCGACGGCATGCACGCGCAGCCCGCTGTCGGCCTCCTCGAGCGCGATCGACTCGCTCATCCGATCCACCGCCGCCTTGCCGGCACAGTAAGCGGACCAGCCCGCATAGGCGCTGCGCGCCGCGCCCGAGCTGATGTTCAGCAGCACGCCCTCACCACCCCGCGCCTGCAGGTGGCGGATGAAGGCCTGGCTGCCGTTGAACACGCCGACGACATTGACCTCGATATGGCGTGCGAATTCGGCCGGATCGTTGTCGCGTAACGGGCCGATCGGCGCGAGCAACCCGGCATTGTTGATCCACAGATCGATGCGCCCGAAACGCTCGACCGCCGCCTCGCAGAGCCGCGCCATGGCTGCGCTGTCGGTGACATCAGCGGCCATGCTCAGCCGCCGCTCGGCATCGCCCGCGAGCGCCGGCTGCGCGCGGGCACAGGCCGCGACTCGCAAGCCGCGCTCGAGGAAGCGTTCCGCGAGGCCCGCACCGAGGCCGCGACTGGCGCCGGTGATCACCGCCACTTGATGGGTAGGATCGCTCATCGATTGTCTCCTCGTTTGGACTCAGTTCGGCGCGTCGTCGGCGAGCCAGCCCTGGAGCGCATCGACCAGTGCCTGGGCCTGGGCCCGACTCGAGATATTGAACTTCGATTGTTGCCGATACTCACCACCACGTTTCTGGTAGCGCCGGATGGTATAGCGCTCCTGTCCGTAGGCCTCCTTGGCCCGATCCCAGTCTTGGTAGCGATAGAGCACCGTGGCCCAGCTGCCCTTGGAGAGGATGACCTTATCGAGTTCCTTGGTGGTCTCGATGTCTCCTTCGGTATAGGTGATGGTCAGATCGTCGACCTTTTCAGTCATGCAGGGCTCCTTGTCATCTCATGGTTGTCGTCGGTGTCCGGGTTGCGTTGCGGGTCAGCGTGCGCGTTCGGCACCATATTGCTCGAGCAAGGTGATCATGGTGGGCTGATCCTGCTCGTGGGCGATCTCGAGTGCGCTCATGCCATGGCGGTCGGTGCGATTGACCTCGGCGCCCGCGTTGATCAACTGTTTCGCCAGTTTCACATCATCAGCCGCGACCGCCAGATGCAGCGGGGTCCGGCCTTGCGAGTTGGTCGCGTTGAGATCGACGTCACGGGCGCTCAGCAGCTCGATGGTATCGGGATCGAGCGCCTGCTCCTCGGCAAGCGCGAACAAGAGCGCTTGCAGGTCGTCATCGGCCCCTTCTTGCAGCAACAACTGAGCCGCCTGAACCTTGCCGTTCGCGAGCGCGACATGCAAGGGGGTGCGGCCGTGCGCGTCGCGTACATCGCGTTGCGCGCCCTGTTCGAGCAACAGGCGCGCGATGGCGACCCGCCCCTGACTGACGGCCACATGCAGGGGATAGTCGCCATCGGGGCCGGGCTGGTCGATATCGGTCTGCCAGAACAGATGCCGTTTGATCTGATCCAGATCGCCGCTGTGAACGGCCCGATACAGATTGACGCTCGGCTGCGGTGGCTCATCACAGCCGACCAGCAGCCCAAGGCTCGCCAGGACGATGACCAGGACGGGAAACACAGGCACGGCTCTTGGTGGCGGACGGCGGGGCGGCGCGCTCGAGCGGCGGATGGTAAGCCCTGCCGGTGTCGCCAGACAAGGCCGCGGCCTGGCGTGCTTGGCCATGGTCCTGGGGCGATGCTCGTGGTAGCGTACTCGGATCATGTTCACAAAACTCCTGTTGACCGCCACAGTGATCCTGGTGGCTTGGCTCGTGGTGCGCAAGCGTTGGCGTGCCGAGGGCGAGGCGCCGCTGCGGCTGCGCGCGGCCTCGCAATCGCGCGCCTCGGCGGCTGAGCCGCTGATGCCGCGTGGTGCGGTCAAGCTCGCAGCCTATGGGATCGTGGTGCTGATGCTCGCTGGCACCGGTTTCTATCTGTTCCAGGATTGGCAGCACGCACGCGCGATCGTTCAGCTGCAGGTGATCAACGTCTATACCGGCGAGACCGAGCACTATGAGGCGCGTCGCAGCGAGATCGACCGTCGCAGCTTTCGCACCCTCGATGGGCGCCATATCCAGATCGCCGAGATGGAACGCCTGATCGTGCGCGAGCGCGACACCGAACGCCGGCGCTAATCGGGGCTGGGGCCGATGTTGAAGGCGATCGAGAGTCGCCGTGAATCGCTGCAGTTGCGCTCGACCGAGTGCTCGAGCGCCGGATCGAACAACAGCAGCAGGCCCGGCCAAGGCCGCAGTCGGATCTCGAAGGGGCCGTCATGGAAGAGGATGTCGCCAGCCGCCGCTGGCATGCTGACGTAGTAGACCCCCGAGAGCAATTCATCGCATTCTTCATGCGCGTGACGGCTGGTGGCCTGACCGGGCTGCATGGCATTGATCCAAAACCCGACGCGCAGCGGCTGCTCCGCCGCGATCGGTTCCTCGAGCCAGCTCGCCTGAGGGCTGCTCAGCCAGACCCGCGCCTGCTCCAGGGCGAAGGCGAGGATGGCGTCGACACCGGGCAACTGCGCGGCCTCGAGGTAAAGATTCTCGAAACGCCCATCGATGAAATGCGAGCGGCGTTCGAAATCCTCATCGCCGAGTCGGGAGAAGGCCCGCGCGAGGGCATCATTGATGGCCTCGGCGCGGGGATGCTGGCAGGCAAGGATGGGGCGATTGGCGCGCGTGAGCATGACGCGGGCGGTGCTCGCTCTCGGTCAGCGGTTGCTCGCGCCGCCGCCCAGTGCGTCACCCGGAGCACCATCGCCGGAAGCGTTGTCGCCCAGAGCGCCAAAGAGCCGTTCGTGCTCGCTGCGGGTGCGGGTCACGCAATCCTCGATCGAGACGCCGAGGAACCAATTGCCGGTCACCGCAATCGATCCGCCCGCGAGCGCCGTGTCCAGCGCTTGGATACGCGTCATGTGATCGGCGCGCAGGGCGGGCAACTGGTTGCGGACATGGGCCTTGGCGCGGATGTCGGCGACGCGGGCATCGAGGGCCTGGCAGGCGACCTGCTCGCGCTCCGCCTCGCTGAGCGTATCGCCCGGGAAATGGAAGGCGAAGCCGCGATAGCGCTCGTCCGGCAGGAAGTCGCGCGACACCGCCGAGAGGAAGCCGCCATCGATGCTGATCAGCCCGGCGATCTCCTCGACGCTGAGACTGGAACGCTCGAAGGCCAGCACCAGGGTGTCGATGTGAGCGATGCCCATGTCCTGGATCGCGCTCGCGGCCGCTGGCGCGACCTCGCCGAGCAGGGCGCGGGCGGTATCCGGCGGCACGGCCAGGGTCAGGCGCTCGCAGTGGTGGCGGGTGCCATCCTGGCAGTCGACCTCGAAGCCCTCGCCCTGGGCGCTGATGCGCGTGACCTGGGTGCCGAATTGGGCGTTGAAGCCCGGCTGCGCGGCGATCGCGCGCGGAATATCGGCGAGGCCGCCGGGCAGGGTGAAGGCACGCAGCACATCCTTGCGGCGCGGCTTCTTGCGGAACATCGCCTCGGCGGGAAAGTCATCGGCCTCCTGACAGACCACCGAGCGCAGGGCCGGGCCGAGCAGATCACGATAATTCTTGCGGCCCATGACCTGACCGTAGTACTCGGACACCGTCTTGCCGGCCTTCTCGATGCGGAACAGGCTGGGCAGCGAGATCAGCAGCTCGAAGGGATGCAGCGCCGAGAGGATGCCGCGCCGCTCGCCCTTGCGCCAGAGCTTGTAGCTGCGCTTCTCCTTGGCCAGGGTCAGCTTCAACAGGTCGAGCTGCTCCATGATGCCGAGCAGATGACCGTAGCTGTTGAAGCAGGTGTGCCCGCCGGCCTCGACCCAGAAGTCGTCGAGCGCCTGGAAGTGGCTGCTGTGGATGCAGCCACCCGGGCGGTCGCTGGCTTCGAGCAAGAGGGTGTCGACACCGGCCTGCAGCGCGTAATGCGCGGCGCTGAGTCCGCTGATACCGCCACCGATGACGAGATGGGTATGGTCGGCCATGGGTGAGGGCTCCCGCTGCGTTTAGAGCGGCTTGGTGAGGGTGAAGGCGCCGCGGATGTCGCCCGCCGAGTAGCCGCGCGCCTGATCCTCGGGGTAGGCCTCATCGAGGGTTTGCGCCAATGCTGGATCGAGGTCGCTGCCGTGGCAGGTCAGGCAGACCTCCTGGGTCGGAATCGCCTGCATGTAGCGATAGACCTTTTGCCCGTCGTTCTCAAGGACTGCGGCGTAGCTCATCCCGGCGACCTCGTTGCCAGCGGCCTTGAGCGACTCGAACTGCTCGAGGATGCGTGTCTCCCAAGCGTCGGGCGCGTTATCGGGGTTGCGCGTCTTGAGGCTGGTGCGGCCGATCTCCCACTCCGAGGTCTGCGAGAGGGTGCGGGCGATCGCCGGTGCCTTGTCCTGGCAGACTTCGACGGCATTCGTCGGGCCACCGGCCTTCATCGCGCTGACCAGCTCCGACTGCAAGGTCGAGGCGAACTGTTGGATCAGCGCGCGGGCTTCGTCGCTGGCGCCGGCCGTGGTCTCGGCGAGACCGAGGGCAGGCACTGCGAGCAGGAGTGTCGTCACCGAGAGTCGTGTCATCTTACGCATGGGTACTGTCTCCTAGAGAGTCCTTGAAAAGCGCTGGCGATATCGGGCCGACATGGCCGGTATCCAACCGCGCACACGCAGAGACTATGTCCGATGAGCGGGCCGCGCCGCGATGGGAAAGCGCAACGCACGCGCCGATGCGCGGGCGCCGAGGCTCGAGGGCGCTCGGCTGGAGGGCGCTCAGCTGGGCCTGCCCGGGGCTCATGGCTGCAGCTCCGCCTCGATCTGCGCCAGCCCGATCGGCGCTGGTGCCGGCGCCTGGGTCGCGCGCGCCGTGCCGGCCTCATAGAGCACGCCGAGCGTGAAGCCATCGTCTTGCAAGACCAGGGTCGTGGCATCGGCCAGGCTGTGCATGGAGCCGCTGGCGCTGGGATGGATCGCCTGCTTCCAGTCCGAGAGATCCTCGGGGCGATAGGTTCGACACGGACTGAGGATGTGCACGAAGGCAAAGCCCGGATGCTGGATGGCGCGCACGATCAACTCGCTGAGCCCCTGCGGATCACCGCTGAATCCACGCGCGACGAAGCGCGCGCCTGCGGCCAGGGCAATGGCGGCGGGCTGAAAGGGCGGCATGCCGGTGCCCTGCGGCGTCAGGGCGCTTTGCGTCCAATCCGCAGCCGTGGTGGGTGAGGCCTGGCCCTTGGTCATGCCATAGACGGCGTTATCCATCACCAGATAGCAAAGATCCAGATCACGGCGGCAGGCGTGCAAGAAATGGTTGCCGCCGATCGAAAAACCGTCGCCATCACCGCCCGCGGCGATCACGCACAGATCGGGGCGCGCGAGCTTGAGTCCACTGGCCACGGGCAAGGCGCGACCATGCAGCCCATGCAAGCCATAGCAATCGAGATAGGCGGGCAGGCGTGCTGAGCAGCCGATCCCGGAGACCACCGCGATCTCGTGGGTTGGGCGCTCCAGGTAGGCGAGGGCCTTGGTCAACGCCGCGAGCACGCCGAAATGGCCGCAGCCGGGGCACCAGATCGGCTTGATGCTGGATTGGTAATCACGGGCGCGCAGACTCGGGATATCGGCGCTACGGGGATAGTTCATTGGCAGGCCTCCTCGCCGAGCTGATGGTCGCTCCAGGCTGCCGTGTACGTCGAACAATACATAACTCACGCAGCCAAGTTTGGCTTACCTGGGGCGGTGGCGCTTCAGGTAATCAGCTTAGCTCGATTTGGAAGGCTTGAGTAGGTACACTGAATTTTAGGAGTCCTTCCTTGATCAGCCAACCTGACGGCTTATCAATCTAAGCCAGCCTCTCGACACCGGATGCCACCTGCACCAACCGCGATCGACGACCATACGCCGGCGCCGGAATCAGCTCCCTCGATGGCGCTCGACCAAGGCGCTGATAGCGACTTCGTCCTCAGGCTCGCCGGGCGCTGGCGGCTCGATCAGCGCATCCCGCCGCGTGCTGAGTTCAGCGCCCTGCTCGATCGCGCCGCGCCCATCGAGGGCGCCGGCCCTGGTGGCAACGATCACAGCCGCAGTGAAGACGCAACGGCAACGAGTCAGCCGCTCAGGCTCCGCTTCGATACCAGTGCACTGAGCGATTGGGACTCGGCCTTGGTCAGCTTCATCGCCGGCGTCGAACGGCTGTGCGCGGAGCGCAACATCGACTGCGACCCCGAGGCCCTGCCAGACGGCCTGCGCCGATTGCGCGAGATGGCCAATCTGGCCGCCGCGCCGGAAGAGGATCCACATGACCGCGGCCCCAGCTTCCTCGCGCGCATTGGACTCGATATCGGCGATCTAGTGCGCTCCACCGGCGAGATCATTACCTTCTTTGGCGAAGGCGCGATCGCCGTGCGCCATTTCGTCGCCGGCCGCGCGCGTTATCGCAAGTCCGAACTCTGGGTCATCCTCCAGGAGTCGGGCGCTGATGCCCTGCCCATTGTCAGCCTGGTCAGTTTCCTGGTCGGCATGATCTTGGGTTACATCGGCGATCAGCAGCTCGCTCGATTTGGCGTCCGCATCTATGTCGCCGATCTAGTCGGGCTCGCGACCGTGATCCAGATGGGCGCGCTGATCACCGGCATTGTGCTCGCCGGACGCACCGGGGCCGCTTTCGCCGCGCGCATCGGCACCATGCAGGTCAATGAAGAGGTTGATGCCTTGCGCACCTTCGGCATCCCGCCGATGGAGTTCCTAGTGCTGCCGCGCATGGTCGCGCTGATCCTGATGACCCCGCTGCTGACCCTCTACGCTGACCTCCTCGGCATCCTCGGCGGCGCCTTCGTCGGCACCGTCGTGGGCGGCGTCACTCTTACCGCCTACCTGGTCCAGACTCAGGCCGCGATCGGCTGGAACCACATCATCCAGGGGCTGATCAGCGCCACTGTGTATGGCGCCATCGTGGCCGCTTCCGGCTGCTTGCGCGGGATGCAATGCGGACGCAGCGCGGCGGCCGTCGGCGAGGCCACGACCTCGGCGGTGGTCACCGCCATCGTTTTCATCGTCATCGCCGCCGCGATACTGACGGTGATCTTTGATGCCATCGGACTCTCCGCATGAGCGCTGCGGTCACTTCGGAGACCCGCGCGCGGCGCGGCGACACCCAGGCCGAGCCGCGCGAGCACGCCCAAACGCCCGTTCCCGCGAGCGATCAGCAGTCCAAAGACGTCGCGATCCGGCTCGAGAAGGTCGCCCTCGGCTATGACAGCGACACCATTCAGCAGGGGCTCAGCTTCGCCATCCGCCGTGGCGATGTCTTCATCATCATGGGCGGTAGCGGCTGCGGCAAGAGCACGGTGATGCGGGCGCTCACCGGTTTGCTGGCGCCGCGACAGGGGCGGGTGTTACTCCAGGATCAGAGCCTCTGGGAGGTCTCGGAGGCGGCCCGGACCCAAATTTTGCGCGGGGTTGGGGTCATGTATCAGAGCGGTGCGCTCTGGAGTTCGATGACGCTCGAGGAGAACATCACGTTGCCGCTCGAGCAGTACACGCGGCTGTCGCGGCAGCAGATCGGCGAGCTGGCCGAGTACAAACTGGCCCTGGTCGGCTTGGCCGGCTTCGGCGGCTATTATCCCGGTCAGATCAGCGGGGGCATGCGCAAGCGCGTCGGTGTCGCGCGCGCGATGGCGCTAGACCCCGATATCCTTTTCTTCGACGAGCCCTCGGCGGGTCTCGACCCCCTCTCGGCGCGCCGGCTCGATGACCTCATCCTCGAGTTGCGCGACAGCCTGGGAACCACCATGGTGGTGATCACCCATGACCTCGACAGCATCTTTCTGATCGGCGACGACGCCGTGTTCCTCGACGCCGAGACCCGCACCATGCTCACCACCGGCAATCCCAAGCACCTGCGCGATCACAGCGAGATCGCCGAGGTCCGCGCCTTCCTGCGCCGGGGGGAGGCATGAGCCGCGAGGCCAATCCCACCATCATCGGCGGCTTCGTGCTCGGCGCGGTCGTGCTCGTGGTCATCGGCATCCTGGTCTTCACCAGCGGCGCCTGGTTGCGCGATCGCCTCTACCTGGTCACCTATTTCCCAGGCTCGGTCCAGGGGCTGAGCGTCGGTGCCGAGGTCCAGTTTCAGGGCGTGCCGATCGGGCAAGTGGTCGAGATCGGCCTCGACTACCTCGCCGATCGCGACAGCTTCCGCATCCCGGTACGCTATGAGATCTGGCCCAAGAATATCCATGTCATGGGTGATCTCGAGGGAACCGCGCCGGCTGAGTTGGTGCAGCGCCTGGTCGATGAGCGTGGCTTGCGCGCGCAGCTCGAATCGGTGAGCTTCGTCACCGGTCAGTATCTGGTCAGCCTGAGCCTGAATCCAACGCTGCCGAGGCGCGACGACGCGCCGAGCCCTGATGGAGCCATCCGCGTGCCGGCGATCGCGGCCACGCGCGATCAGGTCCAGGAGATGCTCGAGAACCTGCACCTCGATCAGCTCGTGGAAACCGCCTCGGACACCCTCGAGGCGGTCAACCGCTTGGTCAATGCCGACGAGACCCACTCGGTGCTGACCAACCTCGATCGGGTGTTGACCGGGCTCGCCTCTTTCATCACGCGCATCGACCAGCACATCACCCCGCTCAGCGAGCGCGCCGAGGCCACCCTCGGTGAGTACGAGCAGCTCGCCGCGACACTGCGCGAGGAGGTCGCTCCGGTGCTGCAGGAACTGACCCAGGCCGGACAGACGCTGAACCGCCTCGCGCGGCGCCTGGAGTCGGAGGTGGAGCCCCTTGCCGGCTCGGCCCAACAGGCCTTGGATGAGGCAGCGCAGGCGATGCGCTCAATCAGCCAACTCACCGCCGAGGGCTCGTCGACACGCTACGAACTCGATCAACTCCTGGCCACCGCCACCCGGGCCGCGCGCTCGATCCGCACCCTCGCCGACTATCTCGAGCGCCATCCCGAGGCACTGCTGCAGGGCAAGCGCTGAGCGCCGTGCTCAGCCCGCCTCTGCCAGCGTCTCATCCAATTCCGGCACTTCCCAGCCCATGATTCGGCCATATTAACGATTGGTAACCCAGCGGCCATCGGCCCGTAAAGCCACACCCCCAACACTTGTTCGCAAAGGCTGAGTCGCCAGCCGGCTCTGCGTTCAGCAGATGCCCCCGGCACCATCCACTCAGGAGCCCCCATGATGCCTTCGACCCGATCCATCACCGCCCCCGCCCCCCATC
>NZ_NHSF01000010.1 GCF_016653295.1 Halochromatium salexigens
CGTGGCTGCGACCATCGATAAGCTCGCGCGCAAGGTCCGCCGCGTCTTCGATTATCTGGGCATGACGGCAAATTCCCCACCCCACGACGCCCGATTGGCGACCGCTGGTTAGAACGGATTTGCCGTGTCTTCTCTGCTCAGGGTGGTAGGCACTACGCGAGGATTCAGCTCGCTGTCATTGTAGCCGTTGCTGCGGCAGCCAACCGGCAATCCGGCTGCGCTCGTCTGATTCGTCGATGCTGAAAAAGCGGTTCAGCACCAACAGGGCCTCGTCGAGGTCCGAGCAGCCGTAGTCGTCCATCACGACGTGGTTGCTGCAGTCCTCAACGTGGTAGCTGTGTGCTCGGTCTGCGGCGTCATAGCGTAAACGGTAGCCGGACCCGGTCCAGGAGTCCCACTTGTAGCGGATGACTTGTTCTTTTTCGTCAAACATCTCTTAACCTATTGTATTTAATGATCTATCCGGAAAGTCGAGCAGCGACATGGGAGAGCCGCTGCATTCGGGATTTCCCGAACGTCAAAACCGCGCATGTCGCAAAAGTACGTCTTGCGGCCTCTTGTTGCATAGTCTATAAGCGTGAATGCCACTTGACAAGGGAAAGTCTAACCTTTGTTTGACGGAAAAAATGCGGAACTACGCACATTTCTAGCAGAAAGATCGATGAATTCTTTTTAGTTTTAAAAAAACAACAAAAGTGCGTTTCCGCAACAAAAAATGCAAAACAGCACCATCACCGTGATCAAGCTCACGTAAGGCAGTGCGGCTCACTAGGGAAGCCGTTGTTTTCGCTGACGAAGGACGAGTCAGGATCGTATGAGCATACGCAGCGGATCAGCAGGATCAACCCAGTCCATGAAGGGGAGACAGCGGTCGTTGTGGGTCACCCGATAGATCAGTCCCAGCCAGTTCCCGACCACCCCTTCGGCGGTATCGCGCCAGGTATTGTTGAGTCCGTCCGCGATGCGTGCCTCAGGAAACGGTGGCGGTTCCCGGCCGCGGTCTAGAGCCCGTTGAAGCATATGGCGATGCTCTTCGAGCACGGCCACCGCCTTGCGCGAGAACACATTGTCCGGGAAGGGTGGGTAGTCGGCGCGAGCGTCGGTCGCGAAACGCTGGACCTCGCGTTTGTATTCCTTGAGCAACGAGATGGTGTCGTACTCAGGGTGGCCCTGGAACATGACGATGCGCAGCCCATCTGGGCTGGTGGCCAGGTGCACGCCGGATACATCGCTCTCGACCAGAACCCGCGCCCCAACCGCTTCGAACTGGTCTCGGCTGACCTCGTTGAAGCGCGAATGCGGGACGTCGAACAGGGTGTTGGTACTTTCGACGAGCGGATGTGTTTGGTCGACCACGCGATGCGTGAATACACCCCAGCGCTTGCGCGGCAGGGGCTGGCGTGGTTGTCCGTAGCGAAACTGCATCACCGCATGGGTTGCAAGGCAGGAGCAGAGGATCGAGGTGACATGCTCGAAGGCCCAGTCCACCACCTCGATCAACGGTGACCAAAACGGTTGTTGTGTCAGTTCCGGGCCGCTTACATTGGCGCCGGTAATAATGAGCGCGTCTAGCCCTTGCTCGCGCACCGTCTCGAAGGGCTGATAGTAGCGTTCGATATGCGCCCTCGCCTTCTTACCGCGCGGCAGGCCCGGCAGTGAGAAGGGATGCACATAGAATTGGGCGATCTGATTGCTCTGCCCGACCAGCCGAAAGAACTGACGCTCGGTGGCGGCCAAGGCCGCATCCGGCATCATGTTGAGCAGGCCAACGTGGAGTTCGCGGATATCCTGATGGATCGCCCAGTCGGACTCGAGGATGTTCTGCCCCTCGGTGCGCAGGCGATTGAAGGTTGGCAAGTCGTTATGGGCAACGATCGGCATCGGTGTGTTCCTGTCAGCCTTGGCTGCGATCGAGCCACTGAAAGGTCTCGGTTTCATCCTCGGGCGCCGGCACCGGCGTGCGCGCGATCGCGGTTTCGATCAGGGTCAGGAAATCCTGCTCATCGCGCACCGCGGCGACCTCGGTTGACTCGACCGTATAGCCATAGGGCCGCGCAATCGCTTCGTAGCGTGGCACCCGTGAGTGGAACAGGCGCGGGAACACCCAACGCGTGAAGTCGTTCGGATCGATATCGGCGACATACTCGAGCCCATGCTCGTTGAGATAGTCCTTGACCGCGGTCTTGATGAAGGCCGGGCGAAAATAGAGCGGCTTTGGATCGGCCTGGGCGCGCCGAATGAGCTTGATCTCGTCGGCCTGGGGTACGCGGATGTAGAGGATCAGGCTGTGCTGGGCTAAGAGATCGATCACCGTGGGTTCTTCGAGTTCGCAGAGGCTGCCGCCGACATCGTTGACGAAGTGGCTATAGCCATAGATCTCGCGCGCTTTGCGGATGAACTCCGGCACATCCTGCATGGCACGGATCTCGGCATCGCGATAGAGCGCCTGACGCCGGTTGAACTCGGGCAGCGATAAACCGCCCTTGTCTGGATCGCCGAGCTGGCCGACGAAGCTCAACACGGGCCCCAGGTCATCGACTTGGATCTTGTTCTGGAATGCAACCCAATCGCGACGCAGGAGATCGCGCAGGAAGGGCACCTGCATCGCCTGCAGCTTGATCAGGTCAAGGATCGGCTCATCGAGATAGCGGGTGCCGATGCGATAGTCGCCGGAATAATGAAACCAATCGTTGCGGCGCAGGAGCCCGGAGAGATAGGTCTTGCCGACCCCGGACATCCCCAGCAGCGTGACGCAACGATGCTGCCAGTGGCGAAATTCGTCGATCGTCAGTCGCAAAACGACATCCTCGAGACAGCCAAACCAACGCGAAGCCGAGGCCGCGCACCGGCTCGCTACAAACGCGGCACTATACGCGATTCGCCAACTAGAGGGCTAGCGCCTCCAGATCGCGATCGCGCATGCCGATCAGATAGAGGATGCCATCGAGGCCGACGGTGGCGATCGAGTGGCGCGCCTGTTCCTTGACCAGCGGCTTGGCGTGGAAGGCGATGCCGAGGCCGGCGATCGAGAGCATCGGCAGGTCGTTGGCTCCGTCGCCGACGGCGATGACCTGCTCCAGCCGGATGCCTTCGCGGGCGGCGATCTCACGCAGCAGCTCGGCCTTGCGTTGGCCGTCGACGATGCGGCCGGTGACGCGGCCGGTCAGTCGGCCGTTCTCGAATTCGAGCTGATTGGCATGCACGTCATCGATGCCGAGGCGCCGCTGCAGGTGCTCGGCGAAGTAGGTGAAGCCGCCGGAGAGGATCGCGACCCGGTAGCCGAGCTGCTTCAAGGCGCTGATCAGCCGCTCGGCGCCGTCGGTGATCGGTAGTCGCTCGGCGATACCGGCAAGCACCGTCTCCTCGAGCCCCTCCAACAGCGCCATGCGGCGGCGGAAGCTCTCGTTGAAATCCAGCTCGCCCAGCATCGCGCGTTCGGTGATCTCGGCGACCTGCGGGCCGACGCCGGCGGCGGCGGCGAGTTCGTCGATGACCTCGGTCTGGATCAGGGTCGAGTCCATGTCGAAGCAGACCAGGCGCCGGTTGCGGCGGAAGATGTCGTCCTCCTGGATGGCGATATCGACCTCGAGGTGATGGCCAAGCTCGAGGAAGCTCGCATGCAGGGCGCCGACATCGGCGACCGGGCCCTTGAGCCAGAGCTGGACGCTGGCCGGGCGGCTCGCTCGGCTGGCGCGGCGCGAGATGCGCCCCGAGAGCCGCGTGATCTGCTCGATGTTGAGCCCGTTCTGAGTGACCACGGCGGACACTTGGGCGATCTGCGCGGCGGTGATCTCGCGCCCGAGCAGGGTCAGGATGTGGCGCGCCTTGCCTTGCTCATCGACCCAACGCTCGTAGGCATCGGCCTCGACCGGGGTGAAGCGCACCGCGAGCCCCAGCTCATGGGCGGCGAACAGCAGCTCCTTGAACACCGGGCAGCTCGCCGGCTCCTCGGGCAGCTCGATGAGCATGCCGAGGGCGAGGGTGTCGTGGATCACCGATTGGCCGATATCGAGCACCGCGACCTCATAGCGGGCCAGCACCTGGGTCAAGGCCATGGTGATACCGGGCCGGTCGGGGCCGGAGATATCGATCTGGACGATCTCGCGCATTGGGGTCAGCAACGATTTTAGGGGCCGGTGTCAGGGATGTCGGGCTCGGCACCGATGAGGCTCAGCACCTCGGCAATCATCGGCGCGACTGCCGTCTGCGCCGTCTCGCTCAGCGCATAGCAGGCATAGCCCCAGTCGGCGCCGCCGGCCGAGACCAGCCAGGTCTCGGGCACCCGTTGATACAGGGCCTGACACCAGGCGAGCAGCTCGCGCGGATCGTGGAAATGGGCCATGGTCGAGAGGGCGCTGGCATCCGGGGCTAGGCGTTGGCGACTGACCTCGCCGGGCGGCAGATTGGCCGCCGCGTCGATGAAGATGACGCGCTCGGCGCGGGCGAGATCGTCGACCAGCTCGGCGGTCAGGATGTGGCGTGCCTGGACATCGACCTGGGCGCTCAGCTCGGGATCGGCGCTGACGCGCGTCTCGAGCTGATCGGCGACCAGCGGGCCGAGCGCATCGTCGCCGCGAATCGGGCTGCCGTAGCCGATCACCAGTGCTCGCAGCGGCCTCGTGGTGCTGCTCGGGTGGACAGTGGCAGTGCCTTCTGCGTCAGGGGTTGGCCCGCCAGCGGTGCTGTGCGAGTGCTCATCACGCTGAGGCACCGTGGCGCTCATGCGTCGCGCACCAGCCGATCGATGACGGTGCCTGAGGCATCCTTCAGCTCGATGCTCAACGGCATCTGGCCGAACGCATGCGAGGCGCAGGAGAGGCAGGGGTCGTAGCAGCGGATCACCGCCTCGACCCGATTGAGCATGCCTTCCGACAGCTTGTTGCCATCGACATAGGCATCGGCGACCTGCTTGATGCTGCGGTTCATCGCCAGATTGTTGTGGCCGGTGGCGATGATCAGATCGACCCAGGTGATCAGTCCCGCTTCGTCGATCTTGTAGTGATGCATCAGGGTGCCGCGCGGAGCCTCGGAGACGCCGATGCCCTCGTCGCGGTTGCCGCGCGCATGGGCGCGCACCCGCGTGTCGAGGATTCCCGTGTCCTTGAGCAGCCGTTGCATCATCTCGATCGCGAAGATGATCTCGACCAGACGCGCGTAATGGTAGTGGAAGCTCGAGCGCACCGGCCCGGAGTCTTCCTGCAGCATGTGGAACTCGGCCAGGGCGACATCGGCGAACGGCGTGCCGCAGCTCTCGGCGTTATTGAGCCGGGCCAGCGGGCCGACCCGATAAATACCGTTCGGGTAGCCCATCGGCTTGTAGTAGGGGAACTTCATGTAGCTGAAGTCCTCGACCGCCTCGCCGACGATGCGGGGATAGTCCGACGGCGGCACCCTGTCTTCGACGATGCGTCCCTGGGCGTCCTTGAGACGCAAGAAGCCGTCGTAGTGCTCGAGCTGGCCCTTGGGTGAGACCAGCGACAGGAACATGGTCTGCATGGTGCCGAAGTGCTCGGCCTCGTCCTTGAACGTGGGCACCATGGTCTTGAACAGCGCGTAGGTGTCCTTGGCGATGGTCAACGCCTCGGGCAGCATGTTCAGCATCGCCTCGCGCTTGTCGCTGTCGAGCGGCTCGTTGACCCCGCCCGGCACCACCCAGGTCGGATGGATCTTCTTGCCGCCGAGCATCTCGATGATGGTCTGGCCGATCTGGCGCAGCTTGATGCCCTGCTTGGCCAGTTCCGGGTCCTTGGCCATGACGCCGAAGATGTTGCGCTTGGCCGGGTCGGAATCCCAGCCCAGTAGGAGATCCGGCGAGGAGAGGTGGAAGAACGACAGCGCGTGCGATTGCAGCAGTTGCGCGAGGTTCATCAGCCGGCGCAGCTTCTCGGCGGTGGGCGGGATGGTGACCGCGAGCAGGTCGTCACAGGCCTTGTTGGAGGCGAGCAAGTGGCTGACCGGGCAGATGCCGCAGGTGCGCGCGGTCAGGGCCGGCATCTCGCGGTAGGGGCGGCCCTCGCAGAACTTCTCGAAGCCGCGGAATTGGGTCAGATGGAATTTGGCGTCCTCGACGGCGCCGCTGTCGGCGAGCTGCAGCGAGATGCGGGCATGGCCCTCGATGCGGGTGACCGGGTCGATGCTGATGGTTCGGCTCATGGTCGCTGGGTCCGGGGCATGATGCGTGGATGGGGGAGCACTCGGTGCGCCATTCGGCTAGGCGCCGAAGCGCGTGTGACTCAGCGGCTGCGGGGTGCGCCCGGCGATCAATTCGCTCAGCACAGCGTGGATGGCATCGGCATTCGGCGGACAGCCGGGCACGAACACATCGATCGTGACCACCGCATGCACCGGCAGGACCGTCTTGAGCAGTGCCGGGACGCCAACGCTCGGGATCTGTTGGTGGACGTTGACGTTCTCGAGATAGGCGCGCTCGTAGACGCTCTCGAGCTTGAACGGATTGCGCATCGCCGGAATGTTGCCGTTGACCGCGCAGTCGCCCAGGCTGATGAGCAGTTTGCAGTGCTTGCGAAAGCGCTTCGCCTTGTGCAGATCCTCCTCGTTGCTGATCGAGCCCTCGATGATGCCGACATCGACCTGCTCGGGCAGGGTCTTGGTATCGACGAACGGGCTGTAGACGATGTCGATCTTCTGGACCAGATCGACCAGGCGCTCGTCCATGTCGAGGAAGGACATATGGCAGCCGGAGCAGCCATCGAGCCAGATGGTCGCGACTTGGATCTTGTCGTCAGTGCTCGTCTCAGCGCCTGCGGCGGGCTGCGGCTGAGAGGCGCTCGAGGTCGAGGCGTTGCTGTGGGTGGTCATCGTGCGGACCTCCGTCGGGCCAGAATCGGCAGGAAGTGCTGATCTTTGACCATTTCACCGACCGACGTGCCCTGCTTGACCAGGGCACCGGTCGGGCAGACCTGCACGCATTTACCACAGCTCGTGCAGGTGTCGCTCGCGCCCCAGGGTCTGGCCAGATCGGTGATGACCTGGCAGTCGCTGCCGCGGCCCATGATGTCCCAGGTGTGGGCGCCTTCGATCTCGTCGCAGACGCGCACGCAGCGGGTGCAGAGCACACAGCGGTTGTGGTCGACGCGGAACATCTCATGCGTGCTGTCGACCGCGTAGCCGTGATTGCGGTAGGGCATGCGCACATGGTCGACACCACAGGTCGTGGCCAGCCACTGCAGCTCGCAGTGGCCGTTGGAGACGCAGACCGAGCAGATGTGATTGCGCTCGGCGAACAGCAGCTCGACGAGCGTGCGCCGATAGCGCTGCAGCTTCTCGGAGGTGGTGGTGACCTCCATGCCCTCGGCGACGCGGGTCGCACAGGCCGCGAGCAGGCGGTTTTGACCGGCGACCTCGACCATGCACAGCCGGCAGGCGCCGACCACGGAGAGCCCGTCCATCCAACACAGGCTTGGGATCGGGATCTTGTTCTCCCGGCACACTTCGATGATGGTTTCGTCTTCGCGCGCCGAGAGATCGTGACCATCGATCCTCAGCGTGACGACTCGAACACTCGGTTGCGTGGCGATGATGGGCATCGGTCTTACCGTATCCGTCGAGGGTGGGTATGGCGCTGCGTGAGCCTCAGGGCCCGACGATACACGACCTCCGCGAGCGGTGCATGTCCGCCCGCTGCCGCTAAAACCCTGCCGTTAGCGTTGTTTGCTGAGTTTGTTCTTGATCAGCGCGCCAAACTCGGTGACCGCGAACCAGAGCACACCGGCCCAGATCATGAGCCAAGGCACGCGCCGCCAGATCTCGAGTTCGGCGTCGGGCTCGGGCGGGAACATGTAGCGCATGATGATACCGACCACCATGCCGCCCCAGAACAGGATGCCGGCAATCGGGATTGGGCGCCCGGCGAGGCGTAATTTGAATGGCTCGACGGTCTCATGCAGACTCGAATCGCTCGCATCGACAGTGTTGGAGGCCGCTGGCTCGGCGGTATTCATGGGCGCGGTGGCGGTTTGGGTACGCTGCTCGGACTTGGCGCCGATGGACGCATTGGCGCTGTTGGCGATGGGAACGCCGCAGTGCGGGCAGGTTGGGGCGCGGTCCGAGACCTGGCCGCCGCATTCCGGACAATCGATCAAGGCCATGCTGTGAACTCTATGGTTTGGTCCGCAGGGTGCGGGTTGGGCATCGCAGTCGATCAGGGCGCGTGCTGTTGCCGGTGAGCGGGCAACTTGAGCAGATGCCCTGAAATTCGCCGGGTATCAAAGCAAGTCCGCCGCAAGCGTTCAAGACCGGGCTCGGTATTCTATTGCGCGGGCTCAAGGATCTCGGCGATATCACGGAGATACGCGCCAAGCGCGCTCGATACACGCGCTCAATCGGCCGCGTTGGGCTGGAACTGTTCCTCTGCGGCGGACAGGGTGTTGGTTTGGGGGTCGCTGGTGCTTCGCTCGAGCTGTTCGAGAAGCCGGCCGATCGATCTGATCGAGGGTTGCCGCTGTTCGGCAAGGGCGCTGCGATCGATCGTATCGAGGAGTTCGCGCAGGACGCCTGGGTCGCGCGGGCAGCGGCTGAGGATATAGCTGATCATCGCGTCGCCGAGGCGCAGTCCGCGCTGCTCGGCGCCGATGCGCAATAATTCAGCCCGGCCGGCGTCGCTCAGGGGTTTCAGGTTATAGCTTGGGCCTGCGGCCAGGCGCGATGAGAGATCGGGGAGCTGGAGGCCGAGCCGGCCGGTCGGCTGGCGCGCGGCCGCGAGCAACCGTCGTCTGGCATCTCGGGCGCGGTTGTAGAGGTTGAACAGTGCTTGCTCCCAGGCGCGATTGCCGGCAATGGCCTGGACCGCGTCGAGAAGAATGGCGTCGCGCTGCTCGAGGTCATCAAGGACATCCGGGGTGAGCTTGGGTGTATCCAGCGGCAGGTAGATGACGCTGAGCCCGCGCTGGCGGATCTCGCCGGCGGCGCAAACCAGTAAGCGTGACTTGCCGCTCGCCGCCGCGCCATGGATATAGAGATAAGGCTCGCCGCTACCATCAGCCCAGTGCCGCACGGCGGCTACGACGGACGCGTTGCCATGTGACACAAAACCGTCAAGTCCGCTCGGTTCCGGTTGGCGTAGCGCGAGCGCAAGCTGCGGAGGTGGCGGCTCGTGCACCGGGGGTTCAGCGCCCGAGAGCCGCGGCCGTGGTGGCAAGACGATGACCGAGTGCCTGGCAGAGCTGACGCTCGATCTCGGTGAGGGGCTGGTCGTTATTGATGCCGGCCACATGCGAAGGGCCATAAGGTGTGCCGCCGGCCTGGGTATGGAGCAGGCCAGTCTCGCTATACGGGAGCCCAGCCAACAGCATGCCGTGATGCATCAGGGGCAGCATCATCGACAGCAGCGTGGTCTCCTGACCGCCATGCAGGCTGGAGGTGGAGGTGAAGACCCCGGCCGGTTTGCCGCTCAGCCCGCCCGCTAGCCAGAGCGGCGAGCTGCCGTCGAGGAAGTACTTCATGGCCGCCGCCATGTTGCCGAAGCGCGTCGGGCTGCCGAGCGCGAGCGCGCTACAGTCGCGCAGATCGGCTTGTTCGGCATAGGGGGCGCCGGCGTCGGGAATCGCCTCCTCGGTGGCCTCGCAGACCGTCGAGACGGGCGCGACCGTGCGTAATCGGGCCTCCATGCCGGCCTCTTCAGAGCCGCGCGCGACCTGGCGCGCCATCTCCGCGGTGGCACCATAACGGCTGTAATAGAGGACGAGCAGGTAAGACATGGTGATCGGTTCTCGCGGATGCGGTTTCGAGAGGGTGGTTATGGTTTAGCAGGATAGCATGAGGCTGTCATCGGGCCCTGCGCGCCGCGTTTTTAGTGTTGGGCCAAGGGCGCGGTGGCGTTGACGACACCCGTGAACAGCCCGCGCGCATCAACCGCATCGAAGCGGTAACCGCGATTGCAGAATTCGCAGGTCACGTCGATCACCCCCTGCTCGGCGATGAGGTCATCGATCTCCTCCGATCCAAGCGCGCGCAGGTTGTCGGCAATCCGTGTGCGTGAGCAGTTGCATCGGAAGGCCACTGGTTCGGGTTCGAAGAGCCGGATGTCTTCCTCATGGAACAGACGCCGCAATAGATTGGGCGCGTCTTGTTGCAGCAGTTCATGCGACTGCACGGTATCGGCCAGGATCACGGCTCGGTTCCAGTCGTCCTGGTCATCGGTATCCCCTGGCAAGCGCTGCAGCATCATGCCGGCCGCGCGTTTGTCATTCACGGCAAGCCAGAAGCGCGATGGCAGTTGCTCCGAGGAGGCGAAGTAGCCCTCGAGAGCGGCGCCGATTCCAGCGCCCTGCAGCGGCACGATGCCTTGGTAACGGTCGCGATGCTTGGCGTCGATTGTCAATGTTAATCGCCCATTGCCAAACAAGTCCTGTAGATCGCCAGCCGGGATGTCACCCTCCCAGCGGGCCAGGCCCCTGACCGTTCCCTTGTGGGTCGCTTGGGCAACCAGCGTGCGAATCGGGCCCTCGCCTTGAGCCTGGAGGATCAGCGAGCCCTCGAGCTTGAGCGTGGCGGTGAGCAGCAGCACCGAGACCAGTGCTTCACCGAGCGGCTGCTTCACGGCCTGTGGATAGCTGTGACGCTCGAGTACGGTTTGCCAGGTGGTATCGAGTCGAACCAGCTCGCCGCGGACGCGCGAGTGTTCGAAGACGAAGCGGTGCAACGAATCGGAATCGGACGACATACTAGCTCCAGCGTCGATCGAAAGCAGGCGGGATGGCCAATGGTCGGTTGGTCTGGCGGCGGGTGTCAGGGACGCGGCAGGCGCGCCTCGACGCTGGCTGTTTTCTGCGTGAGGCGGCCCTGGGTTCCCTCTCGAATATCGAGCTTGACCGTGGCATAGACGCGTTGGCAGCCAGCCTCGGCAAGCACTGCGTGCGCCTGTTCGATGAGCGATAACGCAGCGCCGATGTGTTCAGTCTCGAACAGGGTCCCCATGGCGGTCAGCTGATAGGGATGGCCGCTGTCGGCGATCAATGCCACCACGGACGCGACGTAGCCGCTCAGGTGCTCGCCTTGACCGACGGGGAAGATGCTGAGATCAGCGAGAACAGACATGAACATGCCTCCGGGTTTAAGCTAAGCGGGTATTCGCCGTTCCTTGCTGTCGCGCTCGCACATGTCGATGACCATCAACCCAACGCCAGATTTCAAGTTCGGTGCCGATCCTGACTGGGACAGCCCGTTGAACTTCAAGCTAACGCCCGAACTCATCGCGCATGCGCTGATGGAGACAGCCTCTGCGGTACACACGGGATGGGAGAGCTGCGTTGACGATGACGCGATCCTGTCACAGATTGCGGCGATGGACGAGACAGGCGATAAAAGTATCCGGCTCATCGAGCAGGAGTTTATCGATGAGCAGGATAACACCGCTGCCTGGCATGATTGGACCCTCGAAGTGCGGGTCGGGTCTGTCTTTATCCTGGCTCATTGGCAGGCACGCTCGAGTGCTCCGGCGGTGGATTGGGAGTGGTCGGCCGCCGCGGCCGAACGTGCGTTTGAGCGCGCCTGCGTGCTGCTAGGTCGGCGTGTGCGCCGTAGTCTGGTCGTCGAAGAGCCGGTGCGGCCAGAACTACCGCCGCGCTCAAGCCGGCACTGACAGAGGGGCCCACTCTCATCCGAGGAGCCCAGATTTGAGCCATAGGATCACCACTGGGGAAAGCTGATGAAATTTCATATCGACGTCGAGGTGTCGCCAGCCGAGCTGCGTCAACTCATGGGGCTTCCAGATCTCGAGGGGCTACAGCAGCGTATGCTGCATGATATTCAGGCGCGCATTGAGCAAGGCGCCGAGGGCTATGACCCGATGGAGCTGATGCAGCCTTACTTCAAAACGAGCCTCGCTGGGATGGACATGATGCAACGATTATTCGCCGCAGGAATGGGGGCGGCGGCGTCGGGCCAAACTCCGGGGAATGAAGAGAACAGGCGCTGATCGTTCGCCGTTGGTCTCTGCTTGAGAAGTCCGAGCATTGAGCCGACGCCAAAAAAGCCGACCTAAAGGCCGGCTTTGCGCAGGTTAGGTCGGCCTGTACTCAGTAACCGCCTTTGCGCTGCACCTCGGGGAGACCGGCGATCTTGGTGCCTTGCTTGGTCGGTGCCAGCGGGAACAGCTGGTAGACCTCCTTGCTGCTCGGCTTGCTACCCCACTTTTTGCCTATGTCCTTGAGGAGAGCCCGCTCCATGGGTTGGTTTTGGTTGTTGTTGAGGTACTCATCGCGCAGATAATTGATCACGTCCCAGTGGCGCTCGCTCAGCTCGATACCCTCGATCTCGGCCAGCGCTTGGGCGACATCTTCGTTCCAATCGAGGGGGTTGACCAGGAACCCGGAGTCGGTGGTTTCGATGCTCTTGCCGTTCACTTCGATCGTCATGTCGAATGCTCCTCTCGTCGTTCAATGCCGCCAACGGTCAGTTTGGCGGTCTGGGGTTGATCAATCATGGGCATGCAGCCGATCGGGACCGGCGCCCGCCTATGAAAACCCGCGAATATTAGTCAATTGTTGTGCGGCCGTCACCTGCACGCGTGGCGCTTGCTCAGCTAGCGGTCTTTGCAACTGCGTCGATACCCTTATGCGGCAGAAAGATGCCGCATCCCATGCTCTGGTGAGTGCCGATGCCCTGTTGCTGCAGCGCGATGGCGTCATCGTGGTTGAGCTCGGCGAGCATCAGACTGCGTGTCAGCATAGGGCCGGTGGGGGTGCTGAGTGATATGGTCTTTCCGCACAAGGCCTTGCGTATCTTGATTCCGCGCTGCCCGAGTTCGCTGGCGATACGTTGCAGGAACTGATCCTCGTTCTCGTCGGCATTGGCGACGACGTAGCGTGCAAACAAGGTCCTTTCGGGGCTGAGCGGGCGCTCCTTGGCCGGGCCGAGCGTGAAGCTTGAGCCCTCGATCTCGAGGGTTCGCCCTTCGAGCGCGGTTTTTAGCTCATCAGCGCGGGCACGTGGGAGGCGGATACCGAGCTTGGTGCGGCGCGAGGGTAGCAGATGCTGCTCGCGCCCGTGCGAGGGGCGTTCCCAGCCGTTTTGCGAGCCCGCGACGTGAATCGTATGAATGGCCGCCCGTGGCTCGTCGGCAAGCCAGGCGACGGCGCTGATCAGGGCCTCGGAGAGCGCGTGTGCATGATCCACGGGCAGCGATTTGCATCGTTGCAGGGGGAACATGAGGTCGATGACATCATCGGGAACTTGGGGTTGCTGGGGCTCCGAATCGGATTCTTGCCAGAACATGGATCTGTCTCAGTTGACGGGGAGTTTGCCTTGTAAGGCGTCGCGATCGAACCACCACTGATCTTGCACGAGTACGTCGACCACATTGCGCAGCCGGACGAGGAACTTCTCGGGCTCGCGAAGTTCTAGGCGATCGCGCCAGAGATCGAAAGCCTCTTGCGATTCAACGCCGCTATGACGGCGGGCGACATCGGCGAGGATCTGCGATGCGAAGAAGCGGAGGTTCTCGCGTTGTACGCCTTCGGCGCGGACGTCGGCGAGAAAGAGCGCGGTGGTCGCGGCGACCGCAGCCCCGTCGGCATCATCTGGGGTCTCGTCGACGACATGCGATAGGAGTTCGATCGAGAGTTCGACATCGATCGGGTAGGTGACCGCGAGCCAGATCCCCTGACCAAGAGCGCTGAGCGATTGCGATTGCTCGGCGCGGAACAGGACATCGCAACAATCGGCCGCGGATTCGAAGGCGTCGCTGGCGATGAAAGCCTCGAAGGCTTCGCGAGCCAGCGGCCAGGCATCCTCGCCGCGGCCCAGCCCCACCAAGGTGCGGGCCTGTTGGAGTTGCAGCTCGGCTAATTGCGGGCGATCGGCGCCCATACGTTGGAGGGTGGCGTATTGCTCCTCGAGCGCCAGCAGGTGTGACTCCAGCGCTGCATCCTCAGCGGCTCGAGGAGTAATGGAATCAGCGGCTGTATCCTGCAACTGACTCCGCGTGATGTCGTAATGCTTCATGGCAACTGCTCTTTGTCGCCGCGTACGGCGCTGTCCTCTTTATGAATGGATGCCTCAATTCCGCGACGACCGCGCAATCGGGCGCGGACGCGCTGGATGTGTCGCTCGCCTTGCTGTGGCTAGCGACAGGTGGTTGCCGTTGTTAACGCACAAGACCGCTAAATGCAGCCTCGAGCCGATCTTCCCAGTCATCCGGTGTGTC
Organism: Halochromatium salexigens; assembly: GCF_016653295.1. GTDB lineage: Bacteria > Pseudomonadota > Gammaproteobacteria > Chromatiales > Chromatiaceae > Lamprobacter > Lamprobacter salexigens. The sequence goes on from NZ_NHSF01000010.1 coordinate 14,165, forward strand.
GGAGAACGGAGGCTTCACGTCGATGCGGAAGAATCGCTCACCGTGCCGCGCAATCTCCTGAATCGCGGGAATCAATTCTTCAAAGCTCTCAAGTTCTTTGTTGGAGACGAGAATATCGCTGAGCTTGAGCATGCGGTCTGAACCTCTCTGGCTGAAAGCCGCCGATTGATCCGGTTAAATTCCGATGGCGCTGATTCGGCGTTATCGCCGACTGAACAGGTCAACGTCGTTCCGAGCAGGTAAAGCCACAACGGCATAAAAACAACTCGTGCAGCGGGGGGCTGCCTCCACGAACGGTCAGGTATCGGGGCGAGGGGCTGGCGCACGCAGTTGAGAAACGGTCTGGCAGGGGTGGCGGGGTCGGGAGTGCCACCTGAATAAGTTATTGGAATATTAGGATATGTTGACATAGGAGGAGCGGGGGCTTATGCTCCACGGCCAGAGTCAGCCGCCAACGCTCGCGCACTTAGGTTGCTGATCGGGAAAGAGAAAAAGTGTGGCTGTCAACTATCCCCAAGGGGATATGAGGGGGTGTACCTCTCTCCCTAAGGTGCGGTTTCCAGCTGGGCATGCCGCTCCGTATAGTGCAGCTCCGTGGCACGCGGCGCCGCGAACAAATCCGAATGCGATCTGTGTCTTACCACGACGTTTCTCGATAGGAGAGATAGCGACATGGCCCTCGACAAGCACCAAACTCCGATGCTCGACCAACTTGAAGACGGCCCCTGGCCGAGCTTCATCTCGGGCATCAAGCGTCTTCGTGACGAGCACGGCGACGAGCGCATCAATGCCCTCACGAACGACCTGCTCGGGCAGCTCGAGCACTCCTATGAAACCCGCAAAGGCTATTGGAAGGGCGGGACCGTCTCGGTCTATGGCTACGGTGGCGGTATCATTCCGCGCTTCTCCGAGGTCGGTAAGGCTTTCCCGAAATCCAAGGAATTCCACACCCTGCGCGTGCAGCCGCCAGCGGGTAACCACTACAGCACCGCGATGCTGCGCCAGCTCGCCGATAGCTGGGAGAAGCATGGCTCTGGCCTGGTGACCTTCCACGGTCAGACCGGCAACATCATGTTCATCGGTGCCGACACCAATGCCACGCAGCATTTCTTTGACGAGATCAACGACTATGGGTGGGATCTCGGCGGCGCTGGACCTTGTGTGCGCACCGCGATGTCCTGTGTCGGCGCGGCTCGCTGCGAGATGTCTTGCACCAATGAGCTAAAGGCGCACCGGGCGCTGGTCAACAACTTCGTCGACGACGTCCATCGCCCGGCGCTGCCGTATAAGTTCAAATTCAAGGTCTCGGGCTGCGCGAACGACTGCCAGAACGCGATCGAGCGCTCGGACTTCGCCGTGCTTGGCACCTGGCGTGACGATATGAAGGTCGATCAGAACGAGGTGAAGGCCTACGTCCAGGCCAAGGGTCGTCAGTATATCGTCGACAATGTCATCACCCGCTGCCCGACCCAGGCGCTGTCGCTGAATGACGACGATACCCTAGAGGTCAATAATCGCGATTGCGTACGCTGCATGCACTGCCTGAACGTGATGCCGAAGGCGCTGCATCCCGGCGACGATAAGGGCGTGACCATCCTCATCGGCGGTAAGCGCACGCTTAAGATCGGCGATCTGATGGGCACCGTGATCGTACCCTTCCGCAAGCTCGAAACCGAGGAAGACTACGAAGAGATGGTCGAGATGGGCGAGAACATCATCGACTTCTGGGCTGAGAACGGCCTCGAGCACGAGCGCTGTGGTGAGATGATCGAGCGCATCGGGTTGGCTAACTTCCTCGATGGCATCGGCATCGAGCCCGAGCCGAACATGCTCAGCCACCCGCGCCAGAGTTCCTATGTGCGCATGGACGGCTGGGACGAGGCCGCCGAGCAATGGTTCGAGCGCCAGGCTGAGAAGGCTGCCGGCTAAGGGGTCGCTCAGGTTGGCCGTGGACACCGGCGGGGAACGCCCGTCGGTGCCGGTTTCGCCGAATTCGATCAGCACCTAACTGTTTACTGATTTACTGGAGAGTTACCGATGGCTAAAGACATGCGCGAGCCCATCGAGTCCGGCTGCCCTGATCCTTGGCAGTATATGCATCCGACGATGCGTAAGAACTTCGGTCAATGGAAGTACCACGACCACCCGCGCCCGGGTGTGCTGCGCCACGTTGCCTATAGCGGCGACGAGATTTGGACCGTGCGTGCCGGTACTCAGCGTATCCTTGATGTCTTCACGCTCCGTAAGCTGTGCGACATCGGTGACGAATTCGCTGACGGTTATGTCCATTTCACGCTGCGCTCGAACATCGAATACATGGTGACTGAAGAGTCGCGTGTCGACCCGCTGATCAATGCGCTTGAAGAGGCTGGGTTCATCGTTGGCGGTACCCAGAACTCGGTGGCGATGATTTCGCACACCCAGGGCTGGCTGCACTGCGACATCCCCGGCACCGACGCCTCCGGCGTGGTCAAGTCGATGATGGACGAGCTCATCGACGAGTTCCGCAACGCCAACATGCCGAACCGCGTCCACCTCACCACGTCCTGCTGCCAGATCAACTGCGGCGGCCAGGGTGACATCGCGATCAATATCCAGCACACCAAGCCGCCGAAGATCAATCACGATCTGGTCGCCAATGTCTGCGAGCGCCCGAGCGTCGTTGCCCGCTGCCCGGTCGCGGCCATCCGCCCGGCCATGGTCAACGGCAAGCCTTCGCTCGAGGTCGATGAGCGCAAGTGCATTTGCTGTGGCGCTTGCTATCCGCCCTGTCCGCCGATGCAGATCAACGACGCCGAGCACTCCAAGCTGGCAATCTGGGTCGGTGGTAACCACTCCAATGCGCGCGGCAAGCCGACCTTCCAGAAGCTAGTCGCCGCCGGTATCCCGAACAACCCGCCACGCTGGCCCGAGGCGACCGCGATCGTCAAGCGCATCCTCAAGGCCTACAAGGAAGGCGCGCGGGATTGGGAGCGGGTCAACGAGTGGATCGAGCGCATCGGCTGGCCGCGCTTCTTCGAGGAGGTCGAGCTGCCGTTCACCAAGTACCATATCGATACCTGGCGCGGCTCCCGTGCCAGCTTCAACGCCTCTTCCTACATCCGTTTCTAAGTCGCGGATTTGGAGCCCACACCAGCGAGGTCGCAATGAAGTTCGCAATCCAGGTCAATGAAGGACCCTACCAGCACCAGGCTGCCGATTCGGCGTATTTCTTCGCCAAGGCAGCGCTCGAGAAGGGACATGAGATCTTTCGGATCTTTTTCTACCACGATGGCGTCAACAACTCGACGCGGTTGACCACGCCGCCGCAGGATGATCGCAACGTCGTCGAGCGCTGGGCTGAGCTTGCCGAACAACATGATCTCGATATGGTCGTCTGCGTCGCCGCCGCTCAGCGGCGCGGCGTGGCCGATGAGGGTGAGGCACAACGCAACGGCAAGGACGCCACGAACATTCACCCCCGGTTTCGTATCTCTGGTCTTGGCCAGCTCGTAGAGGCGGCAGTCCAGTCCGATCGGCTTGTTGTCTTCGGCGACTGATCAAGCATCCGGAAGCAGAAACTAGGGGAATGCACCATGTCTGAAACCATCAAGAATTTTCTGTACCTGAACCGCAAGGCGCCTTACGGCACGATTTACGCCTGGGAGTCACTTGAGGTTGTGCTGATTGGAGCCGCCTTCGATCAGGACGTGAGTCTGGCGTTTGTCGATGACGGCGTCTTCCAGCTCACCAAGAGTCAGAACACCTCGGCGGTCGGGATGAAGAATTTCTCGCCGACCTATGCGGCGCTTGGCGATTATGAGGTCAAGAAGATCTTCGTGGAGAAGGAGTCGCTTGAGGAGCGTGGTCTCTCGCTGGATGACCTCCAGCACTTGACCTGGGAGGACGAAGATGAGGATTGGGCCGAGAAAGACTCGATCCACCTTGTTAACCGCGCCGAGATGGCGGCTATCATGGACGACGCCGACGTCGTCTTCAGCTTCTGAGATCGAGCGAACATCCGAGGAACACGATGAGCACATTGCACACCGTCAACAAGTCGCCGTTCGAGAAGACGTCGTTGGCTGCCTGCCTTGATCACGCAAGCGCTGGCGCTGCGGTCCTTCTGATGGAGGATGGCGTTTATGCGGCGCTGACGCGGACGAGCGTTGAAGGGCAGGTCAAGGGCGCCCTCGACAACCTTAAGGTCTATGCACTCGGCCCCGACCTACAGGCTCGTGGCTTGTTAGAGGATCGCGTCATTCCTGGAATCAGCGTTGTGGACTATGCCGGCTTCGTGGATCTTGCCGCGGAGCACGACAAGGTTCAGGCCTGGTTGTAGTTTTTTTTCTTTCTCACTAATTAGGAGAGTATCGATGCCCATCGAAGTGAATGGTAAGACGTTCGAGACCGACGAAGAAGGCTACCTGGCCAACATCAACGAGTGGGAGCCGGGCGTTGCCGAGGTGATGTCGAAGGAAGATGATCTGGAACTCACCGACGAGCACTGGGACATCATCAATTATCTGCGCGAATACTACGAGGAGTATCAAATTGCCCCTGCGGTGCGCGTGCTGACTAAGGCCGTCGGCAAAAAGTTCGGCAAGGATAAAGGCAACAGCAAGTATCTATACGGTCTGTTCCCGTATGGCCCAGCCAAGCAGGCGTGCCGCTACGCGGGTCTGCCGAAGCCGACCGGTTGCGTCTAAGCAGACCAATAGCCGTGCCAGCTGCTAGGCCGGCCGGTTGCCTCGGGTTCGAGTGAGCCCGGGTGCTTTGCCGGCAACGCCGCGGCGCTGCCGGCATCGATAAGATAACGCTCATTCGCTCGCCCACCACTCGGGGCGCTCGATCAGAGCAGACGCCATTGGGCCAACGCCACTGAGGTAGCGGAAACATGTCGTTTCTGTCGGATGTTTATGCCGGTCTGTTTTACTTCGCGGCTTTCGTGCTGGTCGCTGGGTTGGCTAATAAGGTCATCCAATATGTACGCACACCCGCTCCGCTGAAGATTCCAACGACCCCAGCGCCAACAACGAAGACGGGCGTGGCCCTTCGTATGACGCGCGAGGTGGTGTTCTTCGAGAGCCTGTTCCGTGGCAGCAAATGGACCTGGATCTTTGGCTGGATGTTTCACTTCGGTCTCTTCCTCGTCACGCTGCGCCATCTACGCTACTTCCTTGATCCGGTGCCGGTGCCGATCCAAATGATCCAGCCCTTCGGGATCTATGGCGGGATCGCGATGGTGATTGGTCTCGCCGGGCTTTGGGTTCGCCGATTCTTTGTTGATCGGGTGCGCTATATCACCGCGCTCTCCGATCATTTGATCCTAGTGCTACTGATTGTCATCGGCTTCTCGGGCCTGCTGATGCGCTTTGTGGTGCATACCGATGTGATGCGCGTGAAGCAATTCTTCCAGGGGCTCTATGTCGGCCACGTCCAGACGCTGCCGGCTGATCCAATACTGCTGATGCATCTGCTGCTCGTTGCGCTACTGATGATCATCTTTCCGTACAGCAAGCTCTTGCATGCGCCGGGGCTCTTCTTCAGTCCCTCGCGAAATCAGGTCGATAATCCCCGCGAGCAGCGTCACATTGCGCCTTGGGCTCGGCGCATGGAGCAGGACTGAGCGGCGCGTTGCCTCTCACACTCTTTATGATCCCGGTTGGCGACGTTCCGAAACGAGGTTGAATCATGGCGAAAGCCGACTTTCAAGTCCCCGTACTCAAGCAGTACCCAGAGATCCCGGAGATCGAGCCGGGCGCCACGGCGCATTCGAGCCCGTTCAAGTCGAAGCCCCAATTCCAGGCCGAACTCGGCTTTCCGGGTGAACTGGTCGACGACTGGCAGACCAAGGCCCTCGACAAGATGGGTGATCTGCTAGGGCGTTATCGCTCGCTCCGTGTCTATCTTGATTCCTGCGTCAAATGCGGCTCCTGTACCGATAAATGCCACTACTACCTCGGTACTCACGATCCAAAGAACATGCCGGTGGGCCGCCAAGATCTGATGCGCAAGGTCTACCGTCGCCACTTTACCCTGGCTGGGCGCTTGTTCCCGAAGCTCGTCGGCGCCGAGGAGCTCACCGAGGAGGTACTCGGTGATTGGTACAGCTATTTTCATCAGTGCTCTCAGTGCCGCCGGTGCTCGGTATTTTGCCCTTACGGTATTGATACCGCCGAGATCTCCATGGCCGCACGCGAGATCATGGACCATATCGGTGTTGGCCAAAAGTACTGTAATGAGATCATCGGCAAGGTCTACAAGATTGGGAACAATCTGGGTCTACCTGGGCCGGCTTTGGCTGACACCCTTGAAGGCCTGGAGGAAGATGTCTTCGACGATACCGGTGTCGAGGTTAAGTATCCGCTTGACCAGGAAGGCGCCGAGATCCTATTGGTCACGCCCTCGGCAGACTTCTTTGCCGAGCCGCATGTCGATGGTCTGATCGGTTATGGCAAGGTCTTCCACGAGACGGGGGTTAGCTGGACCCTGAGCAGTCACGCCTCGGAGGCCGCCAACTTCGGCATGTTCATCGGCTCCTACGAGAATATGCGCCGGGTCGCACTGCGCATCCGCGAGGCGGCGATCAAACTCAAGGTCAAGCGTATCGTCTTCGGTGAATGCGGTCATGCCTGGCGCGTTGCCTACAGTTTTTTGAATACGCTCGCTGGTCCCTGGGATTTCCTCGATCAACGTTACCCGGTTCCTCAGCACATCTGCGAATTCACCTATGGCCTGATTCAGGAAGGCAAGCTGAATCTGGATAAGACCCGCAACGACGACATGGTGTTGACCTACCACGATTCCTGCAATGTGGCGCGCGCCTCACGGATGGGGGATCGACCCGGGGGTCAATTCGATATTCCGCGCGCGATCATCCGCGCGACTTGCAATAACTTCTATGACATGGACGAGGAGACCATCCGTGATCGCACCTTCTGCTGTGGCGGTGGTGGCGGCCTGCTCACCGACGACCTCATGGAGATCCGGGTCAAGGGGGCTCAACCGCGTGTCGAGGCCCTGAATAACGTTATGCAGGAAAAAGGCGTGACCCATATGGCTGCGATCTGCGCCATCTGCAAGAGCCAATTTACGAAGGTACTGCCTTACTACGGGATGGACCTGGATCAGATCGTCAGTGTCCATCAACTGGTCTCGAATGCATTGGTGTTGACTGGCGAGGAGACCGACGACGAAGACGAGGCTGCCGATGAGGCTGCCTGAGTAGATGCGAAGCCTAGCATCTACCGACCATTAGCGACTGTAGCGACGACGAGCTTCGGGTGCGATAAGCGCATCTAGCGCCGGTGGCCAATCAAGGGCCTCAGCTCGACTTCGACTCTTCTTAGGAGCGTTATCGATGGCAACTTCCACTGACGAAATGACGAATCTTTCCTGGCGCCGCTTCGAGGATGGCGACAACGTTTGGGACAATCTCACCGAGCAGATCTTTGTTCAGGATACGTCCCATAAATGTCCCACCTATGTGCACAAGACGCCGCCTTGTCAGGGGAGTTGTCCATCTGGCGAGGACATCCGGGGCTGGCTGCAAATCGTGCGCGGCCTCGAGCAGCCGCCCGAAGGCATGACTTGGCAGGAATATGCCTTTCGCCGCTCCACCGATGCGAATCCATTTCCGTCGATGATGGGCCGCGTTTGCCCAGCGCCTTGTCAAGACGGTTGTAACCGCAACGAGGTCGAGGACTTCGTCGGTATCAACGCGGTCGAACAGTTCATCGGCGATACTGCCACCGCGAACGGCTATAAGTTCGAGCCGGCGGCGGTCGATACTGGTAAACGTATTGCGATCGTCGGTGGTGGTCCAGCCGGTTTGGCGGCGGCCTATCAGCTGCGGCGCAAGGGCCACGCCGCGACCATCTTCGAGGCATTCAACGAGCTGGGCGGCATGTTCCGCTATGGTATTCCGGGCTACCGGGTGCCGCGCGATGCGCTGGATGCCGAGATCAATCGCATCCTCGACATGGGTCAGATCGAGCTCAAGATGGGCACGAAGGTCGGTGTCGACGTCACCGTCGAGCAGCTCGAGCAGGATTATGACGCGATCCTCTGGGCGATCGGCTGTCAGTCCGGCCGCGGTCTGCCGGTACCCGGCTGGGAAGGAACCTCGAATTGTGTCTCCGGTGTCGCCTTCCTGAAGGCCTTCAACGAAGGCCGCATGAAGATCACCACCGATAAAGTGGTCTGCGTTGGCGGTGGCGATACCTCGATTGACGTCGTTTCGGTGGCGCGTCGTCTCGGTCACATCACCAAGTCCAATAAACGAGACTTGCCCGAGACCGTGATCCACGATGGCTACGTCGCTCACGATACCGCGATGACCGCGGCGGCCGAGGGGGCCGATGTCACCCTGACCTCGCTGTTCCCGCGCGAGAAGATGACCGCCTCCGAGCATGAGGTGCATGACGCGCTGCACGAAGGCGTGACTGTGCTCGACGGCGTGATGCCCGTCGAGGTTATCAAGGGCGACGACGGACGCGCGGTGGGTCTCAAAGTCGCCGATTGCGAGATGAAGGACGGTCGGCCGACCCCGGTCGAGGGTACCGAGCGGGTACTTGATGCCGACTTGATCGTCGCTGCGATTGGTCAGGGCGGCGAGCTGACTGGGCTTGAGGAGTTCGACAACGGACGCGGACTGATGAACAGTGACAAGTTCTATCAGTACCCAGATCGCCCAGGTCATTTCGTCGCCGGCGATATCATTCGACCCCATCTACTGACTACGGCGATCGGTCAAGCCTGGATCGCGGTCGAGTCGATTAATGAGTACGTCAACAAGGAAGAGCACAAACGCCGCCCGAAGGTCGACGTGCATCACTTCGACCTGCTGGCGAAGCTCAATGAGGCCAAGTTGGCACCCGAGGAGTTCAAGGTCGACGAGGACAGTGATCTTCGCGGTACCGCCGATGCTAAATACGCGATCCACAACTACGAGGATCGCTCGAGTGCCGAGGTCATCCCGCACGACGAACTCTTCCTGGGGCATTTCAAGTACGAGCCGCGCGTGCTGCGAAAGGAAGAGGTACCCAGCGCCGAGGAGGTTCTCGGCCACTTCAAGGAGCGCGTGATCGGCTACAGCGATGAGGACGCGGTCAACGAAGCCAAGCGCTGCATGAGCTGCGGGATGTGCTTCGAGTGCGACAATTGCGTGATCTATTGCCCGCAAGATGCCGTATTCCGAGTCAACAAAAGTGAGAGCACGACGGGCCGCTACGTCGATACCGACTACGATAAGTGCATTGGCTGCCATATCTGCGCCGATGTCTGCCCGACCGGCTACATCAAGATGGGCCTCGGTGAATAAACTATCCGCAACCATGCAGGGGACGTCGATGGCAACGGTCATGATGAAAGGCGTCCTCCTCGCGTCACTGGTCGCCACCTTCGGAATGGGGGTGGTGGCCCAAGCCGAGGAGGTCGGAGATTATGTGTTGCCGAGTTCGAAGGCGGCATCGCTCGAGAATTGCGTTGAACCGACCGAATACATGCGGCGCAATCACTTCGAACTGATCCGTCATCAACGCGACCAGACCGTCTACGGCGGTATTCGTGGCAGCGATCATGGGATTTCCGGCTGTGTCTCATGCCATGTTGGCTACGATGACAAGGGCGCGCCGGTTGAAATCGATGGGAAAGGGCAATTCTGCCAAAGCTGCCATGAGTATGCGGCAGTCGAGTTGAACTGCTTCGACTGTCATGCAACCGTTCCCACGGGTGAAGCCTGGAACCATGAGGTTGCCGCGGCACATGCACACCTGCCCGGGGCCGCTAAGACCGGACCAACGAGCGCCGAGCGGTAAGGCAGTTAGCGAGGCGAGGCAATCGTTACGATGAATCACGAAACCGAATCGATGAACCAAGGCCGCCGAGACTTCCTTGGCGCTGCCGCCGGTGTGAGCGCGGCTGCGGTCGCACCTGGCATGTTCCTTCACACCCCCGTGGCCAACGCTGCGGCGCGTACCGAGCCAGTGACGGATATGCACCGCTGGGGTCTGCTTGTAGACACCAGTAAATGTGCCGATGGCTGCACTGCCTGTGTCGATGCGTGCGATACCGAAAACGGCCTGAACCTGCAATCCAAGCCGCTCGGCGACGATAAGCTCAAGTGGCAGAATCAGCGGTCTACCTGGATACGCAAGGTCAAGCTGCAGGACAATCTGACTGGCAACGTGACCAACCTGCCGCTGATGTGCCAGCATTGCGAACATCCCCCTTGTGTTGACGTTTGCCCAACGGGCGCATCGTTCAAGCGCGCGGATGGCATCGTCATGGTCGATCGCCACACCTGCATCGGCTGCCGTTACTGCATGATGGCCTGTCCCTACAAAGCGCGCTCATTCATTCATGAGCAGGTCGATCAAAAGCTTACCCGTGCACCACGCGGCAAGGGCTGCGTTGAGAGCTGTACGTTCTGCGTCCATCGGCTGGATTCTGGCGATATCTCGACAGCCTGTGCGGATGCCTGCTCCGCGGAGGGGCATCAGGCCCTGGTCTTTGGTGACCTGAAAGATCCGACTGGACCTTTACGCCAGGCGCTGGCCAAGGCGCCTAGCCGGCAGATCCGCCAAGACCTCGGCCTCAATACCGGCGTGCGCTATACCGGCCTCTAACCACCGCGCTCCAGGCTTGTGATTGCCGTCCACGCTGTTGGCGCCAACGCACCACGCTAGAGAAGTCAGCATGAAAAGAATCGTCTATCGGGAATGGCTGGTCCAGCCTCAACGCTACTGGGGCTTACTCGCAATCCTCGCGGCCCTGGTCGCGGTCGGCGGGCTGTCGGCACTGTACATGGAGCACGAGGGTCACTGGGTCACTGGTATGACGAATTCAGTGGTCTGGGGTACACCCCATGTGTTTGCCGTGTTTTTGATCATCGCCGCCTCGGGTGCATTGAATGTGGCCTCGATCGGGACCGTGTTCGACAAGAAGGCCTACAAGCCGCTTGCGCGTCTGTCCGGATTATTGGCTGTCGCGCTGCTGATTGGCGGTCTGCTGGTGCTGGTGCTCGATCTGGGCCGCCCTGATCGGCTCCTCGTCGCCATGACGACCTACAATTTCAGCTCGATCTTTGCCTGGAATATCTTCCTCTACTCCGGATTCGCGGCAATTGTGATCGGCTACCTCTGGACCATGGCCGAGCGCAAGGGCAATCATCTGCAGAAGCCGGTCGGCACCTTCGCCTTTCTCTGGCGTCTAGCGCTGACCACGGGGACGGGCTCGATCTTTGGCTTTCTCGTCGGGCGCGAGGCCTACGATGCCGCGATCCTGGCGCCGATGTTCGTGGTCATGTCGTTCGCCTATGGGCTGGCGGTCTACATGCTGGTGCTGTTTTATACCTTTGATGCCGATGGCCGGCCGATTGGCCCCGCGATGCTCAAGCGCCTGCGGAACTTACTGGGGCTCTTCGTCGCCGCGATCCTGTACTTCACCTTGGTCTATCATCTGACCAAACTCTACGGCGCCAAGCATAGCGATATCGAGGCCTTCATTCTGATCAATGGCGGTCTCTACAGCGCTATGTTTTGGGTCGGTTGGATCTTGATCGGTGGCTTGCTGCCGCTCGGGATCATTTACCATCCCGAACTCAATCAGCAGCGCGACTGGATCACGACGGCCTGTGCCCTCGTCATCGTCGGTGGGTTTGCCGCGATGTATGTGATCATCGTCGGTAGTCAAGCCTATCCTCAGGAGATGTTCCCCGGTCACAACGTCATCCAATTCGGCGCGCCAGGTGATGTTGGTGGCCGGATTGCACCTTACTCGCCGAGTTTGCCTGAAATTCTGCTCGGTATTGGCGGCGTTGGTATCGCGCTATTAATCACTGCCGTTGGTGTGCGCGTGCTGCAATTCCTGCCTGAGTCACTCGCCGACCGTGATGTTGATCCGCACGCGAGCGCACGCCCGGCCGCCTAAGCGCGACTCGCGTTCCGGCGCGGGCATCTCCATCTCCGGCATGGCCGCGCGGCGCCATGACGACTTGACTCTGGATCCGCTGGGCCCGATGACAATCCTATGGCGCATCTCTATCTCTCGGCGTCGCAAAAGTCTTCCGGGAAGACGACGCTCAGTATTGGGCTGATCCGCGAACTCTATCGGCGCGGCCAGACCGTGCAGCCATTCAAGAAAGGTCCCGACTACATCGATCCGCTGTGGCTGGCACGAGCAGCGGGGGGACGCGCTTGTCACAATCTTGACTACCACACCATGCCGGTCGACGAGATCCGCAGCAATTTTGCCCGTCTGCTGCAAACCTCGACACTGGGTCTGATCGAAGGCAATGTCGGTCTCTACGATAGCATCCACATCAACGGTGCCGGCTCCAATGCCGAGTTAGCCAAGCTACTCGGCGCGCCATTAGTGCTGGTGATCAATGCCCAGGGGATGGGGCGTGGGATCGCGCCCCTCTTGCTCGGCTATCAGGCGTTTGACCCGGACCTTTGGATCGGCGGCGTCATCCTCAATAAGGTCGGAGGATCGCGCCATGAGTCCAATCTGCGACGGGTGATCGAGTATTACACGGATCTTCCGGTCCTCGGGGCAGTGCCGCGCTCGGCCGAACTTGCGATCGAGGAACGGCATCTCGGGCTGATCCCGAGTAATGAGGCGATGGCGGTGGAGGCGACGATCGAGGCGATTCACCGAGCGGTGGCGGAAACGGTCGACGTCGACCGGGTGCTTGGGATCGCCGAACGCGCGCCCGAGTCGGACGCGGTGCCGAGTCCGCTAGAACACAGGCCCCCTGGTGAGCCCCAGGTTCGTATCGGCATTGCCCAGGATGAGGTCTTTGGCTTCTATTATCCCGATGATCTTGCCGGCTTGGAGCGGGCTGGGGCCGAGTTGGTGCCTTTCAGTCCACTCGCTGATGCGAATCTGCCCGCTGTCGATGGCCTGATCCTTGGGGGTGGGTTTCCGGAGTCGCGCATGGCTGAACTCGAAGCGAATCGAGCAATGCGCGAGTCGATTGCCGCTTTTATTGCCGATGGCGGTGTCGCCTATGCCGAATGCGGCGGCCTGATGTACCTCTGCGAGCGTTTGCACTGGGAGCGCCAATCGTGCGCAATGTGCGGCGTGCTCGATGCCGACGTGGCCATGCATGACCGTCCCCAGGGACGCGGTTATGTGCATTTGCGTGAAACCGACGCCTTTCCCTGGCCGCACGCACCCGCGAATGTGACTGAAATCCGCGCGCATGAATTCCATCATTCGGCCATTGTCGAGGCGAGCCCCGATTGGCGCTACGCTTTCAATGTCCTGCGTGGCACCGGCATTGACGGGCAACATGACGGTATCATTCACCAGAATCTCCTGGCGAGCTATGCGCACTTGCGCGATGTCGGCGCGGTGAATTGGACAGGACGTTTCGTCGAGCGGATCAGGTCGATGCGTTAGCGCGCAGCGCTGCCGCAGCCTCAAAACCGATGCTCGGCGTTAGGTGCGGAAGTCCCTGCACTCGCGCCATGAGCTGGACTAAGGTAACGAGTTAAAAGAGGGCTTATGTTCAAATTGACGACAGCGGCCGCTGAGCAGGTCTTGAAGGCAGCGAAAGAAGGGGGAGCCGAAGGGATGTCGTTGCGGCTCGCGGCGAGCCAACAGGCCGATGGCACCATTGAGTATCGCATGGGATTCGATGCCGCGACGGAAGAGGATATTCGCTTTCAGAGCGAAGGCGTGGACCTCGTGATGACACCCGAGGATGTGCCGCTGCTCGATGAAACCATGATGGATTTCGTCGAGATCGAGCCTGGTCAGCCACATTTCATCTTCCTGAATCCGAAGGACCCCAATTATCAACCTCCGGCCGATGCCTGAGCGCTGGTGCCTGTTCACTGCTCTGGCCACTGACCCATGGAACTCGCGAGCGAGGACAAGTTACGCCTGAACGTGCTCTTGGCGAATCAGCCGCAGGCGATTCGCATCGATGAGTCGCGGCTGATCGTCTACGGCCTTTCGCAGCGAGGAGAGGCGAAGGTGGTGTTGAACCCGAGCGGTGCTGCGGATGCTTATCTGCGTGCTGTCAAGGAACTGATCTCGGGCCACATCCTAGGCTCGCCGGGTGGTTATCCGGTCTATCTGCGGCGCTGGACGCGCATGGGACAGATGCGCGATCAAAGCCTGGAGCAGCTGTTGATGCTTGGTGAATCCGAGGCGGTGGTCGCCGTGGTCGGCTCGCCAGGCCTGACGCCCGAACTGGCGCGGCGTGCTTGGTGGGCGATGGAGGACGCCGAGAACGCGAGGCGCATGCTCGCCAATCCCACCATCGCCGCCAGCGACATGGGCCCGATGCTGGCCGCCTATCTGGTCGAGTACTTGCCGTTCGAGACCGAGCACGAGAAGATGATGGAATCGGTTCGGCTGGTCCTGCAACCGGGCTTGTTGAGTGAGGAGACGATCCTTGATCTGTGGCGCAAATCGGCGCGTAAGCAGGCCTATCTGGTCGGCTTCCTGCGTGCGCGGCCCGATGATCTGCCGGATCAGCCCAAGCCGCGCGCCGATGCCGAGGCGATTGCCGAGGCACTCGCCGACGAACTGCGAGCGGGCAATGCGATTGCCGGCCTTTTGGTGCGCGTCACCAGTGCGGGTGGTCAAGGCTTTATGAAGACGCTATCGGCGGTGCTCGCGAAGCCGCCGAACCAAGAGGTTGTCAGTGCCAGCTTTGATCTGTTGCGCGGCTACTTCTCGGTACTGCGCCCCGAGGGTGACCCTAATCTGACCATCGATGCCTTACTCGCCGATGGCCAGGCCTTTGCCGGGTTCGATGGGCCGCTGACCCCGCCAGAGGGCGCCCCGGCGGATTCCATCTCGCGCGATCCTGTATCGGACTCTGTATCCCCCAGCGTACGGCGCATTCTTAAACAGCTGCCAGAGGCGACGCCCGATTTAGCGGCAATGCGCGTGCTCTCGGGCACGGGCTACGGGCTGATCCGGCCGCTACTGCCTGATCCCGCCACGCTCGGTAGCTTGATGCGGCGCAAACTCACGCCGGTGACCGAGCCGCTGCAGGCACGGATCGCGCGGCTGCTCAGCTAGCCGTTACCGTGCGCGGTCCACTAGCGGAGCCCAGGATCAGCAGATCGGCCGGACGCAGCGCGAAGATGCCCACCGTGACCACGCCAGCGAGGTTATTGATCCCCTGCTCCAGCTTCATCGGCTCCATGATTTGCAGCCCGTGGACGTCGAGGATCAGGTTGCCATTGTCGGTGGTGAAACCCTCGCGCCAGACCGGGTTGCCGCCGAGCTTGACCAGTTCGCGCGCGACATAGCTGCGCGCCATCGGGATGACCTCGACCGGCAGCGGGAAGTCGCCGAGCACCGAGACCAGCTTGCTCTCATCGGCGATGCAGACGAAACGCTCGCTGGCCGCGGCGACGATCTTCTCGCGCGTCAGCGCGCCGCCGCCGCCCTTGATCAACTGCAGCGCCTTGTTCGACTCGTCGGCGCCATCGACATAGAGCGAGAGGTCGCCGCTGGCATTGAGGTCGAGCACCGGGATGCCGTGCTCGGCAAGACGCGCGCTCGAGGCCTCGGAGCTGGAGACGGCGCCGTCGATGCGCCCCTTGATGGTCGCTAGGTAATCGATAAAGTGGTTCACCGTCGAGCCGGTGCCGACGCCAATGACGCCGCCCTCAACCTGGCTCAGTGCGGCCTCCGCCGCCTGCTTCTTGAACTGATCCTGATGCTGTGCAGGGTCCATGGCCGCTCCTCGATTGCTGTTTGGTTGATAGAAAGGATGCGAAGTATATCAAAGGCCTTTCGGACGGATCTGTCGTATCCTGAGGCGTTTTGCCCCGTTATCCTCGGTTATTTTCCCTGGCCCGACGCGATCCCTATGCTGCACTCCTATATCGAGCGAATCCTCAAGGCCCGCGTCTACGATATCGCGATCGAATCACCGTTGACCCTCGCCAAGGGACTCTCGCGGCGCCTCGGTAACCGCGTGTTGCTCAAGCGCGAAGATCTCCAGCCGGTGTTCTCGTTCAAGCTTCGTGGTGCCTACAACAAGCTCCGCCACCTGCCCGTCGCTGCCCTTGAGCAGGGCGTGATCGCGGCCTCAGCGGGCAACCATGCGCAAGGCGTCTCGATGGGAGCTTCGCATCTTGGGGTGCAGGCGGTGATCGTGATGCCCAAGACCACACCGGGCATCAAGGTCGACGCGGTGCGTCAGTGGGGGGGCAAGGCGGTCCTGTACGGAGACTCGTTCGACGAGGCCTATCGCCATGCCATGACATTGGCCGAGGAGCGTGCGCTGACGTTCCTGCATCCGTTCGATGATCCGGATGTCATCGCCGGTCAGGGCACCATCGGCATGGAGATCCTGCGCCAGCATCCCGACCCACCACATGCGCTCTTCGTGCCGGTCGGCGGCGGTGGGCTGATCGCCGGGATCGCGGCCTATGTGAAGTCGATCCATCCCGAGGTGCGGATCATCGGCGTCGAGCCCGAGGAGGCGCCAACCCTGCACGCCGCGCTGGCCGCTGATGCGCCCGTGCTGCTGCCTGAGGTTGGACTGTTCGCCGACGGCGTTGCGGTGCGGCGGATCGGCGAGGAGACCTTCCGCATCGCGCGCGAGACCGTCGACGAGGTGGTGCTGGTCAGCGCCGATGCGATCTGCGCCGCGATCAAGGATATTTACGACGACACCCGTGGTATCGCCGAGCCCGCTGGGGCGCTTTCCGTGGCTGGGCTCAAGCAATATGTCGAGCGCACCGGTGTGCGCGACGCGGCGCTGATCGCGATCGAGAGCGGCGCCAACATCAACTTCGATCGCCTGCGCCATGTCGCCGAGCGTGCCGAACTCGGCGAGCGCCGTGAGGCCCTGTTCGCGGTCGCGATCCCGGAGCGACCGGGCAGTTTTCTCGCCTTCTGCAAGGCGCTCGGCAAGCGTCAGATCACTGAGTTCAACTACCGCTATGCCGATCAGCATCAGGCCGTCGTTTTTGTCGGGGTCGAGCTCGGCGGCGGCCTTGCCGAGCGCCATGAGATGATCGAACGCATCGAGAAGAAGGGCTTCGAGGTCACGGATATGAGCGACAATGAGACCGCGAAGCTGCATATCCGCTTCATGGTCGGTGGCCATGCCCCCGGCGTCACCAATGAGCGCCTGATCCGCTTCGAGTTCCCGGAACGCCCCGGGGCCTTGCTGACGTTTCTCTCCGGGTTGGGTCGGCGCTGGAATATCAGCTTGTTCCATTACCGTAACCATGGCGCCGCCTATGGCCGGGTGCTGATGGGGATTCAGGTATCAGAGGCCGAGGAAGCCGGGTTCCATGAACTGTTGACCGGTCTAGGCTATCCGTTTTGGGATGAGAGCGAGAACCCGGCCTATCGGCTGTTCGCCGGCAGCGAGCGCGGGGCCTGATCGCGGGCATCCTCGATCAGGGCCCGCGCTGGTAGAGGGCGTGCTCGGTGACGACGGCATCCAAGGGAAGATCCCAGGGTTCGGGCTCGATGGCGTCCAGACGTTGGCATTCGTGCGCCAGGCCAATCAGACGTGGGCGTTGCCAATGCCGGCGATCGCGCAGGAAGGCCAGGCTGCGATCATAGAAGCCCGCGCCCATGCCGATGCGATGACAGTGCGCATCGAACCCAACGAGCGGCACCAGAATCACATGCAGGCCCTGAGGCGGCACGATCTGGCGGTAGCGCCCGCTCGGCTCCAGGATGCCGAAACGATTGCGTCGCCAGCGCGTCTTGGGTGCGTCGTGAACGAACCAGAGCCGACCCGGCGTATGGGGTCGCAGCACTGGTAGGTACCAGTGGCGACGGCCTCGGAGTTGCTCGCGGATCGGCGTCGGGTCGAGTTCGCCAGCGATCGGCAGATAAAACGCGATACGACGAGCCGAGCGGATCAGGCCGCTGCTGAGCAACCGGCGACAGACGGCCGCAGCATGATCACGCTGCGCACGCTGACTGAGTTCGCGGCGGGCACGACGGAGGCGGCGGCGGAGTAAGGGATCGGTCACAATGGTGAGCGCAAGCGGCCGGCGACATTCGAGCCAATCACAGTGTTCGCTGGTCCAACGAGACCTGGCTGGACATGAGGGGGCGCGGTTCGGTGAGCGAAGGAGGGGAGACACCTCCCGCCTGTGCCGGTGCAGTCCTTCGTTCTTGAACCAGAGGGTTCAAGTGGGGACGCTGCATCGCGCTTCAGGCTTTCCGCTCTTCGGCGGACACGCACAACGGCTCGATTCTTAGCGTCCCCAGGGTACGGATTAGGCTCAAGAAAATACCCAGGCCGCTGCCGTTCACCGCAGGAGATGTCTAACACCGAGACTATACTTTATCCTCGACAGCGTCCACCCCGGTCGGTTGGGGGCCCGGAGATGGGTTGCTAGGAACCTCCGGCTCAATGGCATTGGTCAAGCGTTCTTGGATCGCCTTGAGCCGCTCGTGCTGCTGGCTGATCGTGTCGCGCTCGCTCATGAGTTCGTAGATGAGATTGAGGGCCGCGATCACGGCGATCCGGTCGGCACCGATGATGCGGCCATTCTGACGCACCTCGCGCATCCGCCGATCGAGCAGCTGCGCGGAATTGATCAACCCATATTGCTCCTCGGGCGCGCAGGCGATCCGGTACTCCTTGTCGAGGATACGAATGGTGACAGGCATCGACCTGCCGTCGTCGGATGCGTTCATTACAATTGCTCCTCCATCGCCTTCAGGCGTGCGACCATGGCTTCGAGCCGGCTGCGTGCGAGTTCGGTTTTCTCGATCAGCTCGGCACGCTCCGCGACCAAGTGCTCTTGGCTTGCATGCAACGAGGCATTTTCCTCTTTAAGCTGCTGACACTTGCGGATCAATGCGTCCACGTGTTGCTCTAAGAGATCGATATCGAAGTCGGCCATGCCGAGCCCCAGCGGGAAAGCTTGTCGCGACTATAGAAGGCGGTCAAGGTTGGGTCAAACCAACTGACTTGATCCGACTGTCCGCCGCCACCGCCGGGGCCGGTGTCATCCGGGCCCGAGCGGGACTGGATCAGGGCTCCTGCATGCCCCCCACCGATGATTAGGATTTCGTACATGGTCTCCGATCCCCCCTTCTTCGACGCCCACCCGGATTACGAGCGCCTGGCTCAGCTGTTGGTCGGTGCCGAGCTGGCGCCCACGCCCGCCGAGGCTCAGGGCATGCTCTGCGGTCTGCTCGCGCTGCATCTGCCCGATGCGCTCGAGCGCTGGCACGCGCAGTTGCTGGCACCACCGGCGGATGCGCCGGCTGTGCACAGGTGCGAAGCACCAGCCCATGCGCACGATGCCGATGGCTCAGTCGCGCCGCTGGATCTGACCGACCACGGGCACGCGCCAGCGCCCGCCAAGCAGGCCGATGGCGATGCCGCCGCGCGGCGTGCGGCCTTGGACCAGCTCGCGACCTGGACCCAGTCCGCGATCGCCCCACCGTCGGTGAGCTTCGAGCTGCTGCTGCCAGGCGAGGAGCGGCCGCTGCACGAGCGCGCCAACGGCGTGCTCGACTGGGTGCGCGGCCTGCTGTTCGGGCTCGCGCTCGGGGGCCTGGAGCGTGAGCGCCTGCAGGGACAGGCGCGCGAGGCCTTCGATGATCTGGTCGAACTCACGCGCCTGGATCTGGAATCGGTCGCGGAAGACGATGCCGATGAACAGGCGCTCACCGAAATCGTTGAATTCTTGCGCATCGCCGCGATGCTGATCCGCGAGGAAACGGCCAAGACCCTGCCCAACGCGCAAGCCCAGCAGGCGCACGAGAGAGGATGGCATTAAACCGATGACAGAAGCGACCAAGGCGGCGGCTGGCAGCGCCGCGCGCGCGACCACCGCCAGGGCTCCCCATCCCTACAGCAACGCCGAGCTGCGACGCCGGCGGCGAGCCCTGCTCAAGGCGCTCGGCGATGAGTCCGTGCTGCTGGTGCCGGCGGCGCCGGAGGTGATCCGCAATCGCGATGTCCATCACCCCTATCGTCAGTCGAGCGATCTGACCTGGCTCACGGGTTTCCCCGAACCCGAGGCGGTCGCGGTCCTCGCGCCCAAGCGCAAGGACGGCGCCTTCGTGCTGTTCTGTCGCGCGCGCGATCCCGAGCGCGAGGTCTGGGATGGCTTCCGCCACGGGGTCGAGGGCGCGCGCGCGCATTTCGGCGCCGATCAGGCCTTCCCGATCACCGAACTCGATGAGCGCCTGCCCGAGATCCTCGGCGACCGGCGCCGGGTGGTCTATCCGCTCGGGCACGACGACGGCTTCGATCGGCGCGTGATCGGCTGGCTACGCGCGGTGCGGGCACTGGCGCGCAAGGGCATCGGCGCGCCCAGCGAGCTGGTCAGCTCCGACCCCTATCTGCACGAGCGCCGGCTGATCAAATCCAAGGCCGAACTCAAGCTCATGCGCCGCGCTGCGGCTATCTCGGCGGCGGCGCACCAGCGCCTGATGCAGACCGCCACGCCGGGCTGTTCGGAGCAGCGTCTGGAGGCGACCTTCCTCGCCGCCTGTGCCGAGCAGGGCGCGCGCTTCCAGGCCTATCCGCCGATCGTCGGCAGCGGCGTCAATGCCTGCGTGCTGCACTATGTCGAGAACGCCGATGTGCTGAGCGAAGGTGATCTGGTGCTGGTCGATGCCGGCTGCGAGCTGCACGGCTATGCCTCCGACATCACCCGCACCTTCCCCGCCAACGGTCGCTTCAGCGCGCCCCAGCGCCGGCTCTACGAGCTGGTGCTGGCGGCGCAGCAGGCGGCGATCGCCAAGGTGCGCCCCGGCAAGCACTGGAACCAGCCGCACCAAGCGGCGCTCAAAGTCTTGACCCGAGGGCTGGTCGAGCTTGGCCTGATCACCGGCGAGGGCGTCATCGACGGGGTCGCCACCGACCTGAAACAGCTCATCAAGGACGAGCGCTACAAGCCGTTCTTCATGCACAAGACCGGCCACTGGCTGGGCATGGATGTGCACGATGTCGGCCAATACAAGCAGGACGGCCAATGGCGCCGCTTCGAGCCCGGCATGGTGCTCACCGTCGAGCCGGGGCTCTACATCGCCCCGGACGCCGAGGCGCCAGCCGAGTATCGCGGCATCGGCATCCGCATCGAGGACGATGTGCTGGTCACCGAGGGCGAGCCAGAAGTGCTCTCGGCCGGGGTGCCGAAGGACCCGGACGCGATCGAGGCACTGATGGCGGCGAGCGCGCCTGACAACTGACACCTAACACCGAGGTCCGAGACGTTCCCATGCACGACACTGATCTGGTCATCATCGGCGGCGGCCTGGTCGGCGCCAGCCTTGCCGTGGCGCTCGCCGAGACCGGGCTGCGCATCACGGTGGTCGAGGCCACCGCCGCCGATACACCGGCGCACCCGAGCTATGACGAGCGCGTGATCGCGCTCTCGCTCGGCAGCGCGCGCATCTTCCAAGGCATGGGCCTTTGGTCCAAGATCGCGCCCGATGCGGCGCCGATCCAGCAGGTGCATGTCTCCGATCGCGGCCACATCGGCTTCGCCCATCTCGAGGCCGAGGACGAAGGCGTCCCGGCGCTCGGTTACGTCGCCCCGGCGCGGGTGATGGGCGCCGCGCTCAGCGCCCGCATGGCGACCTCGCCGCGCATCGAAGTGCTGCGACCGGGGCGGCTGCAGGGGCTGCAGATCACCAAGCAGCGCGTCCACCTGGAGGTGGCGGTGGCCGGCGAGTCGCGTCTGCTGCGCGCCGCGCTGCTGGTGGCCGCCGATGGTGGTGAATCCTCGGTGCGCAAGCGGCTTGGACTCAAAGTGCGCGAGCGCGACTATGACCATGACGCGATCATCGCCACCGTCACCCCGGAGCGCATCCCGTCCACGACCCGCCCCGGCACCGCCTTCGAGCGCTTCACCGACAGCGGCCCGCTGGCCTTGTTGCCGATGACCGAGGGCCGCTATGGGGTGGTCTGGACTGCGCCCCGGGCCGAGACCGCTGGCCTCCTCGGGCTGTCGGACGAGGCCTTCATCGCGACCTTGCAGCAGCGTTTCGGCAGCCGGCTCGGCGAACTGACGCGCCCGAGCCCGCGCCGTGCCTATCCGCTGCGGCTGATGCTGGCCAACCAGCTCACACGCGAGCGGCTGCTGCTGATCGGCAATGCCGCGCACACGCTGCATCCAGTGGCCGGGCAGGGCTTCAATCTGGGCTTGCGCGATGTCGCCGAGCTGGCCGATCTGTTGGTCGAGGCGCAGCGCACGGCCAAGGACGTCGGCGGTCCCTCGGTGCTCGGCCCCTATCGGCGCCGGCGCGTGCCCGATCATGCGCTGATCGCCGGGCTCACCGACGGCCTGGCGCGGCTGTTCGTCAACCCCTGGGGGCCGGTGCGCGCCGGGCGCAACCTGGGGCTGCTCGGGCTGGATCTGGTGCCGATGGCACGCCATCACCTGGCGCGCCGCTTCATGGGCGCGAGCGGACGCCAGCCACGCCTGGCGCGCGGCCTGTCGGCCGCGAGCGCGCTGCCACCCGCGTTGCCTCCCACGCCAGCGCCAACCCCAGCCCCAACGCCGACGCCAGCGCCAACGCCAACGCCAGCTCCAGCGCCAAACCGGATACCTACCACCAGCGCCGGCGATGAGGAACTGACCGATGTCTGACCATGAGCACCACAACCTCGGGCACTTCGATATCGCCATCGTTGGCGGTGGCATGGTCGGCGCCGCGCTCGGCTGCGCTTGTGCCGAGCGCGGGCTGTCGCTGGCGTTGATCGATGGCCAACCGCCGCAGCGCACCTGGCCGGCAGGACAGGTCGATCTGCGCGTCTCGGCGCTGAGTCGCGCCAGCCAGCGCATCCTCGAGCGTCTCGGTGTCTGGCCGCGCATGGTCGAACTCGGCGTCAGCCCGTATCGCGAGATGCAGGTCTGGGATGCGGTCGGCGGTGCCGAGATCCATTTCGACTCAGCCGATCTCGGCGAGCCGGATCTCGGTCACATCGTCGAGAATCGCGTCACCCGGCTCGCGCTCTGGGAGCGCCTGGAAGCGGCGAGCGGCCTGGCAGCGAGCGGTCAGGCATCAGGCCACTCGGAGTCGGCTCACCCAGCGCCGAGTCACCCGCTATCGCTCCCCTCGGCGCGGCTCGAGCTGCTGGCCCCGGCGGCGCTGGCCGCGCTCGAGATCGATGATCAGCAGGCGCGGCTGCGACTCGCCGATCAACGCCAACTGTCAGCGGATCTGGTCGTCGGCGCCGATGGCCGTGCGTCGTTCGTGCGCGAGACGCTCGGCATTGGCTTGGATGCGGCCGATTACGCGCAGCGCGCCATCGTCGCCAACGTCGAGGTCGCGCACTGGCATCGCGAGACCGCCTGGCAGCGCTTCCTGCCGACCGGGCCGCTCGCCTTCCTGCCGCTCGCCGATGGCCGCTGCTCGATCGTCTGGTCGGCCGATGAAGCGCGCGCCGAGCAACTGCTGGCACTCGACGATGCCGGCTTCATCGCCGAACTCGAGGTCGCCTTCGACAAGCGCCTCGGCCCCATCCTGAGTGCGGGACCGCGTGCCGCCTTTCCGCTCAACCGCCAGCATGCACGCGCGTATGTGCGCCCGCGCGCGGCCTTGGTCGGCGATGCCGCGCACGGTCTCCATCCGCTGGCCGGACAGGGCGTGAACCTCGGTTTCCTCGATGTCGCGGCGCTGGTCGATGCCATCGATCATGCCCGTGCCAAAGGTCGCTCGCTCGGCAGCCTGCACATCCTGCGCCGCTACGAACGCGCGCGCCGTGGCGACAACGCCACGATGGTCGGCGCGATGGACCTGTTCAAGCGCGTCTTCGGCAATCGCCATCCGGCCTTGGTCGGCGCGCGCACGCTCGGGCTCGCCGCCGCCGAGCATCTGCCTGGGGTCAAGCCGCTGTTCATCCGCCAGGCGCTCGGGCTCGGCAAGGATCTGCCGACGCTGGCGCGGGTGGGTTGAGGCGAGCCCTATAACGGCTGCAGAGGTGGCGACACATGAGCGAAGCAATACGCCGGCAAACGATCGATGACCTGATGGATGCCTGGGCTCAGGACGAGCGTCTTGAGCTGATCGATGGCGAGATCGTTCAGCGCCCGATGGCGCGGTTCCATCATGGACTCGCGCAATCGGGTTTGAATTTCCAGGTCCAGACTCAGCAGCTTGGTGGTGGCCAGCGGGGCGGTTGGTGGATCGTCACCGAAGTCAGCGTGCGCTACAACGAGCATCAGTGCCCCAGCCATGATCTCGCGGGCTGGCGGCGGGAGCGCCTACCGACGCCGCCCGCTGGCGTGGTGGATATCGTGCCAGATT
The DNA here is from genome assembly GCF_016653295.1 of Halochromatium salexigens. Taxonomy (GTDB): domain Bacteria; phylum Pseudomonadota; class Gammaproteobacteria; order Chromatiales; family Chromatiaceae; genus Lamprobacter; species Lamprobacter salexigens. The sequence continues at coordinate 38,375 of NZ_NHSF01000010.1, forward strand.
GGGTCTGCGAAATCCTCTCGCCCGGCCACGAGCGCAAAGACCTGGTCCATCACCTGTTGCTGCTGCAGCGCGTCGGCGTGCCGTACTACTGGATCATCTCGCCCGAGGATCGCTCGCTGATCGCCTATGCGCTCGAAGATGGCCGCTACACGCTCATCTTCTCGGCCGAGTATCCCGAGGGCGAGACGCCGGAGCGGGCGCGAATCGCACCCTTCGAGGCGGGTGAGATCGACCTTAGTGCGGTCTTCGGCGATGAAGGCTGAATGAAGCCTGAGGCCGCGTCCCGGCCAGGCCCTCGCGGCAGCTGAGCTGACCCTAACCAACCCCATCCGCCCTCAGCCCGTCGCCCCGTTGGCGCCGCCGTGCGCCGGGGTGCAATGCAACGCGACGCAAATATCATTGGAAGCCTGGCACGGCTCGAGCTAAATTGACGGGTTGGTTTCCATTGACGATACGATCTCCGAACCCGTTATGACCCAACCGCTCAACCGCTACAGCGCCCGTGTCACCCAGCCCAAGTCCCAGGGCGCCTCCCAGGCCATGTTGCATGCCACCGGCCTCTCCGAGGAGGATCTCGGCAAGCCGATGATCGGCATCGCCGGCGTCTACCTGGAAGGCAACCCCTGCAACATGCACATCAACGACCTGGCCGCCCAGGTCAAGGCCGGGACCGATGCGGCCGGGCTGGTCGGCATGCGCTTCAACACCATCGGCGTCAGCGATGGCATCTCGATGGGCACCGAGGGCATGAGCTACTCCTTGCAGTCGCGCGACCTGATCGCCGACTCGATGGAGACCGTGGTCGGTGCCCAGTGGTACGACGGCCTGATCGCGCTGCCCGGCTGCGACAAGAACATGCCCGGCTCGATCATCGCCATGGCGCGGCTGAACCGCCCCGGCATCATGGTCTACGGCGGCACCATCCGCGCTGGCCATGGCAAGTCCGGGCAGGCGCTCGATATCGTCTCGGCGTTCCAGAGCTACGGCCAGTTCATCAGTGGCAACATCGATGAGGACGAGCGCGAGGACATCGTCCGCCACGCCTGCCCTGGCCCCGGCGCCTGCGGCGGCATGTATACCGCCAACACCATGGCCTCGGCGATCGAGGCGCTCGGCATGTCGCTGCCCTACAGCGCCTCGTTGCCGGCGACCGATCCCGGCAAGCTCGAGGAATGCCAGCGCGCCGGCGAGGCCATGCGCAACCTGCTCGCGCAGGACATCAAGCCGAGCGACATCATGACCCGCGCCGCCTTCGACAATGCGCTGGCGATGGTGATGGCGCTCGGCGGCTCGACCAACGCTGTGCTGCACCTGATCGCGATGTCGCGCGCGGTGGGCGTCAATCTGACCCTCGACGACGTGCAGGCGGCAAGCGATCGCACCCCCTTCCTGGCCGATCTCAAGCCGAGCGGTAAGTATGTGATGGAAGACCTGCACCAGGTCGGCGGCACCCCGGCGGTAATGAAGTACCTGCTGGAGCAGGGCCTGATGAGCGGCGATTGCCTCACCTGCACCGGCAAGACCCTGGCCGAGAACATCGCCGAGCTGCCGGGCTTGAGTGACGGCCAGCAGATCGTCATGCCCGTCGAACAGGCGATCAAGGAGACCGCCCACATCCAGATCCTGCGCGGCAATCTCGCGCCCGAGGGCGCGGTGGCCAAGATCACCGGCAAGGAGGGGCTACGCTTCGAGGGCACCGCGCGTGTCTTCGATGCCGAGGAGAACATGCTGCACGCGCTCGAGGAGGGCAAGATCCAGAAGGGCGATGTGGTGGTGATCCGCTACGAAGGTCCCAAGGGCGGCCCCGGCATGCCGGAGATGCTCACCCCGACCAGCGCCATCATGGGCGCCGGCTTGGGCAAGGACGTCGCGCTGCTCACCGACGGGCGCTTCTCGGGCGGCTCGCACGGCTTCATTATCGGCCACGTCTGTCCCGAGGCGCAGGAAGGCGGCCCGATCGCGTTGCTGCAAGACGGCGACAAAGTCACCATCGACGCCAGTGAGCGCCTGCTGGCGATGGATGTCGACGAGGCCGAACTCGAGCGGCGTCGTGCCGCCTGGACCATGCCGCCCTATAAGTCCACGCGCGGCACGCTCTACAAGTACATCAAGACCGTCAAGCCCGCTTCCGAGGGCTGCGTGACCGACGAGTAGGTGATAATGGCCCCCTGGATGCGGCCAGTGCGCGCTTCGGTGACACGACCGCTTCGGGTTAGGCTGACTGCCTCATCTCATCTCATCGAGGAGATCGAAAGCGTGGGACGAAGCGAAAAGCGTGAACTCGTCAATTGCTTGGGCCATCCTGCGGCTCCATCTGCTGAAATGGTATTGTCAGCCTGGGCTGCGGGGAACTCCTGTCGGTTGTCGATCAAAGAGCAGCACATCCGCCTGGAGGGCCATCTTGCGGATAACCGAAGCCTCAAGCCGAAGCTCGATGAGGCGATGATTCAGGCTTATTGTCTGGCGCTGATCGAAGCCGAGCGCGAAACCGGACTGCCTGGAATCCACGTTTTCCCCGACCTGTCCGCTTGCCTTCTCCGAGATCATGGATGAAGCCTTTTAACCCATTCTGTATTCTAATACTTAATTTGATGCCGATCCGCTGATCCCACGATGCCCTGCGCCGTCGTTCGTGCTCTGCGGAAAGGTATACTCTTAATCGCGATCGGGCGTCCATCTCGTGATGAATCCTTGATTTGCGGTACTGCGGGCCTCGCCAGTGCTGCGGCCGCATTGCGCCGGCAGGCGCCCTCGATCGCCCGTTTGTTTGTTGCTTCGATAACGCCCAATTTGAGAGTATCTATATGCCTGCGAAGAACGCCTTCTACGCCCAATCGGGCGGTGTCACCGCTGTGATTAATGCCTCCGCGTGCGGCGTGATCGAGGCCGCGCGTCAGCATCCGGATAAGATTACTAATGTGTATGCCGGACGTAACGGCATCATTGGCGCACTGACCGAGGATCTGATCGATACCAGTCAGGAGTCTGATGATGCCATCGCGGCGCTACGCTATACGCCGTCTGGAGCCTTCGGCTCCTGCCGCTACAAGCTCAAGAGCCTAGAGGCCAACAAGCGTGAGTACGAGCGCCTGATCGAGCTCTTCAAGGCGCACGATATCGGCTACTTCTTCTACAATGGGGGGGGAGATTCAGCCGATACCTGCTACAAGGTGAGCCAGCTCTCCGAGACCATGGGCTATCCGGTGCAGGCGATCCATGTGCCGAAGACGGTCGATAACGATCTGCCGATCACCGACAATTGTCCTGGCTTCGGCTCGGTGGCTAAATACATTGCGACCTCAGCGCTAGAGGCTAGCTTTGATGTGCGCTCGATGGCTAAGACCTCAACCAAGGTCTTCGTGCTCGAGGTGATGGGCCGCCACGCCGGCTGGATCGCCGCCGCGGGTGGCCTGATCGAGGATCATGGCATGCCGGTGTTGGTACTGTTCCCGGAGATCGAATTCGATCAGGAGCGTTTTCTAACTAAGGTCAAGGCGATGGTCGATGAACACGATTTCTGCACCATCGTGGTGTCCGAGGGGGCTAAATATCCTGATGGACGCTTCCTCGCGGAGCAGGGGACGCTCGATGCGTTCGGCCATGCCCAGCTCGGCGGCGCCGCGCCAGTCGTTGCTAATCTGGTCAAGGAAGCGCTTGGTTACAAGTTCCATTGGGCGGTCGCTGATTATTTGCAGCGTGCCGCGCGTCATCTGGCGTCGAAGACCGATGTCGAGCAGGCCTATGCGACCGGCCGCGCGGCGGTCGAACTAGCGCTGGCCGGCGAGAATGCGATTATGCCGACGATCGATCGCGTCAGCGCCGATCCCTATCAGTGGCAGGTCGGCAAGGCGCCGCTGTCGGAGGTCGCCAACGTTGAGAAGTTCATGCCGCGTGAGTTCATCACCGAAGATGGTTTTGGCATCACGGATGCATGCAAGCTCTACCTGCTGCCGCTGATCCAGGGCGAGGACTATCCGGCGTTCGAGAACGGGCTGCCGCGCTTCGTGACCTTAAAGAACGCGCCGGTGGCGAAGAAGCTCGACGTCTTCGAACTCTGAGTGCACTGTCGTTGCCGCTGAAATAGGGTCTCTCATGGCTGCCGTGGCTTCAGCGGCGGCAGCCGACTTCTTGCTGCGAGTGCTCAGGAGCGCGTGTATGAGCGATTACCATCTTTATCTGTCCTTGATCCCGGAGGCGCTGATCGCCTCCATGCTGGAGCCAAAAGAGTTTGGTTCCTACTATGCGGTCGGAACACGCGGGCGCGTGTTTGGCGAAGCCATCTTCTTCGAACTCGATCCGAACTTCCGCTCCGAGGATTTCGCGTTTTCGCTTGCCGACGAGCGTTGTGTCACCCAGCCGGACGGGGCGCCGAAGTCATCGGTCTATCTGGGTATCTACAATGTGTTGGGGCGGATTCCGGTTTCGGCTATCGGTAACCTCTATCTGGTCACCGATGACGGCCGCACGCTCGAGCTGGAACGCGCGCCTTATAGTCCGGACAAGGAACATCCGCTGCATCTCTACCAGGAGTTTTGCCCGAAGAGTCCGATGGTGGCGAGCCGGCTCGAGCCGCAAACGTTCTGCCGTTCGATCACTGATCCGCAGCATCCGGTGACTCTACCCCGTATCGCCTTCTCGGATCTGAAGCTCGGCGAACTCGCCTATGATCCGCTCAACGGTAAGGCGGACGATTTGCCCTATCGCTACATCTCGCATCTACGGGATGTGCTTGCGGATTTCAGTACCAATACTAAGGACAGTAAGCTAGTGATCAAGCATGTGCGCGATGGGGTGCTCTATCGCATGGTGCAGACCGGCTTTTATGTCGGCGACCATGAGGATTTTGCCTACTACCCCTTCCCAAGTCGGGGGGCGTTGCAGTCCACCTATTACGATTGGTGGCGTTCAGCGCAGATTGCCCATTTCGATTGAGCGATTGGTTAACTGCTTGATCGGGGGCTTGATCGACCGACAGGGCGGGCTGTCGTGCTAACGGCTGTTACTCGTCACCCTAAATTTTGCCGTGCCGCTGTCCGTGCGCGGCCCTTTATTGCTGTAGACGTGGAACCATGAACGAACCCATCTTTTGGCTCGCTCCGCTCGCTTCCCTGTTCGCGCTCTACTTCGCCTGGCGCTTCTTCAAGGAGATGCGCGACCAGGACGAAGGCACCGAGACCATGCGCGAGATCGGCGCCCATGTGCGCAAGGGCGCCATGGCCTATCTGCGCCAGCAGTACAAGATCATGCTGGTGGTCTTCGCCCTGGTGGCCGGCCTCTTTGCCTATCTGGCCTATGGGCTCGGGGTGCAGAATCCCTGGCTTCCGGTCACCTTCATCTTTGGTGGCTTCTTCTCCGCGCTGGCCGGGTATTTCGGCATGCAGACCGCGACCCTGGCCTCGACGCGCACCACGGCTGCGGCCAGGACCTCGCTGGCTGGCGCCCTCAACGTCGCCTTTCGCAGTGGCGCGGTGATGGGCTTGGTGGTGGTCGGGCTCGGCCTGGGCAATCTGGCGTTCTGGTTCGTGCTCATCGATCTGTTCACGCCTGGCGATGCGACCCAGGGCGCCTATCTGGTGCTGGTCACCACCACGGTGCTGACCTTCAGCATGGGCGCCTCGCTGCAGGCGCTGTTCGCCCGCGTCGGCGGTGGCATCTACACCAAGGCGGCCGATGTCGGCGCCGATTTGGTGGGCAAGGTCGAGGCCGGTATCCCCGAGGATGATCCGCGCAACCCGGCGGTGATCGCCGACAATGTCGGTGACAACGTCGGCGATGTCGCCGGCATGGGCGCGGATCTGTTCGAGTCCTACTGCGGTTCGATCCTCGCCGCCTCGGCGCTCGGCGCGGCGGCCTTCGTCGCCGATCCGGCGATGCAGATGAAGGCGATCGCCGCACCCATGGCGATCGCCGGTATCGGCATCATGCTTTCGGTGTACGGCGTGTTCCTGGTCAAGACGCGCGAGGGCGCCGATCAGAAAGAGCTGCTCGGGGCGCTATCGAAGGGCATCAATACCAGCGCGGCGCTGATCGTAGTGGCCTCGGCGGTGGTGCTCTGGCTGCTCGGCATCGACAACCCCTGGGGGATCTGGGGCGCGGTGGTCGCTGGCCTGGTGACGGGGCTGATCATCGGGCGCTCGACCGAGTATTCAACCTCGCCGTCGTTCAAGCCGACGCGTGGCATCGCGGCTGCGGCCGAAAGCGGTGCGGCAACCACCATCATTGCCGGCATCGGCGTCGGCATGCTCTCGACCGTGATTCCGGTGCTGGCGGTGGCGGCTGGCACCATGCTCGCCTATCTGTTCGCCTCGGGCTTCGATCCGGCGCAGATGGGGCAGGGGCTGTACGGTATCGCAATCGCCGCAGTCGGTATGCTCTCGACCCTCGGCATCACGCTGGCGAGCGACGCCTATGGGCCGATCGCCGATAACGCCGGCGGCAACGCCGAGATGAGCGGGCTCGGACCAGAGGTGCGCGAGCGCACCGATGCACTGGACTCGCTCGGCAATACCACCGCCGCGACCGGTAAGGGCTTTGCGATCGGCTCGGCGGCGCTGACCGCGCTGGCGCTGATCGCCTCCTATATCGAGGTCATCCGCATCGAGATGATCAGCGCCGGTCAGACCCTGCTCGAGCTCGGTCACGGCATCAGCGTGGCGACCGCCGAGGCGACCCTGATCGACTTCATGGCCTACTACCAGGTCACCTTGCTCAATCCGACGGTGCTGATCACCCTGTTCCTCGGCGCCATGGTCGCCTTTACCTTCAGCGGGTTGACGGTGCAGGCCGTGGGCCGGGCGGCGCAGACCATGGTGGAGGAAGTGCGGCGTCAGTTCCGCGAGAAGCCGGGCATCCTCAACGGTTCCTCGGAGCCGGATTACGAGCGCTGTGTGGCGATCTCCACCATCGGTGCACAGCGCGAGATGGTAATCCCGTCCCTGATCGCAATCGCGGCGCCGGTGTTGGTCGGTTTGCTGTTCGGGGTCGCTGGCGTCATTGGCCTGCTCGCCGGGGGCTTATCGACCGGCTTTGTGCTCGCGGTGTTCCTGTCGAACGCGGGTGGCGCCTGGGATAATGCGAAGAAGTACATCGAGGCTGGCCATCATGGCGGCAAGAGTTCGCCAGCGCACCGCGCTTCGGTGATCGGCGATACCATCGGCGACCCCTTCAAGGACACCTCGGGACCGAGTCTGAACATCCTCATCAAGCTAATGAGTATCGTGGCGATCGTGATGGGTGGGGTGACAATCTCTTACACCCTGCTCTGATCGGGGGGGTTGGTCGGGAGGCGCTGTCCATATGTCGCTGGGTCTGATCTTCGCGCTGCTCTGCGCGATTGTTGCGCTTGGCCATGGGCTCACCCTGGTGAGCTGGGTGCTTGTGCAGCCGCGGGGTAACGAACGCATGCAACAGGTGGCCAAGACCATTTGGGCAGGCGCTTCGGCGTATCTCCATCGTCAATACCTCACGGTGACGGTGGTCGGTTTGCTTATGATGGCCGGCCTGTCGCACTGGTTCGGAGTTGAGACGGGTATCGGTTTTCTCATCGGTGCTCTGTTGTCGGGCGCGGCTGGCTACTTGGGTATGCAGATCTCGGTACGCGCCAATCTGCGCACAGCTGAGGCCGCGCGCAAGGGCGTCGAACCGGCGTTGCAGGTCGCCTTGCGTGGCGGCGCGATCACCGGCCTACTGGTGATTGGGCTCGCGCTGCTCGGTGTGGTTGGTTACTACATGATATTGGTCCCGCATGATGCCGGCGACATACAGGGGCAGATGCGTGCGCTACACGCGTTGCTGGGGCTTGCCTTTGGTGGCTCGCTGAGTTCAATCTTCGCTCGGCTCGGCGGTGGCATCTTCAGTAAGAGCGCGGATGTTGGCGCCGCTATCGTCGGCAAGGTCGAGGTTGATCTGCGCGAGGACGACCAGCGTAACCCGGTGGCGATTGCCGACATGATTGGCGATCAGGTTGGCGACTGCGCGGGGATGGCCGCGGATCTGTTCGAGACTTATGTGTTGACCTTGGTGGCCAGCATGCTCCTCGGTGGGCTGTTGCTCGGCGATGATGGCGCGAACGCGATCGTTTATCCATTGCTGCTCGGCGGCATTTCGGTCCTCGCCTCGGCGGTAGGGGTCTTTTTCGTCAAGATTGAGCCTGATGATAGCCGGATAATGACCGCGCTCTATAAGGGAACGACGGCTTCCGGAGTGCTCGCCTTCATCTTCTTTGTGCCGGTGACCTGGATGTACCTGCCTGCGACCTTCACGCTTCAAGAGGTCAATGCTGAACTCAGCCGCTGGGGTGTGTTGGGCGCGGCCGCTGTGGGTCTGGGGCTGACTGGGTTGATGACGGTGATCAGCGAATACTATACCGGCATCGACTATGCGCCGGTGCGCAGCATCGCCAAAGCCTCGAGTACGGGACATGCGACCAATGTCATTGCTGGTTTAGGCGTCTCGATGCGGGCGACTGCTGCGCCGGCGTTGGTGATTTGTGTGGCGATCTGGGCGGCTCACGAGATGGCTGGGGTTTATGGGATCGCGATTGCCGCAACCACGATGCTCTCGATGACCGGCATTATTCTGGCCTTGAATAGCTTTGGGCCGATCGCCGATAGCGCTGCCGGGATTGCCGAGATGGCGGAGATGGGGGATCCTGTCCGTGCTGTGACCGCGTCGCTTGATGCCGTTGGCAATAGTACCAAGGCGATGACCAAAGGTTTTGCGATTGGCTCGGCGGGTCTTGTGGCGCTGGTGCTGTTTGCCGACTTCACCTACAGCTTGGCAGCTGAGGGCAGGCGCCTGTCGTTCACGTTGGACGACCCCGTCGTGTTAATCGGACTCTTCATCGGTGGCTTGGTCCCTTATTTGTTCAGCGCCATGGCCCTGGAAGCAGTTGGTCGAACGGCTGCGGGCCTCGTAGAACATATGCAAGCGCCGGACGCTTCGCGCTTGGTGGAGAGACTGAGCACAGCTACGATCAAGGAGATGCTCATTCCGTCATTGCTGCCGGTGGCGGTGCCCTTGGCGATCGGGTTTGGTATGCAATGGTTGATAGGTGGCGATGCCGGCGCCTTGGCGCTTGGTGGTCTGCTGATTGGGACCATCATTACCGGCCTGTTTGTCGCGCTTTCCATGACCCTCGGTGGTGGTGCCTGGGACAATGCCAAGCAATACATCGAGGCCGGTCATATCGGTGGCAAGGGTGGGGATGCGCATGCGGCTGCGGTGACCGGCGATAGCGTCGGCGACCCCTACAAGGATACTGCTGGCTCGGCGGTGAATCCGGTGATCAAGCTCATCAATATCGTCGCGCTCTTGATGGTTCCTCTGCTGTAACGCGGGGGCTGCCGAGCGCGCCACTACCGATCGTAGCTCGTTCGGGCTATCCTGTACGGTCTTTATCGTGCGCGGTCCTTGTACCGCCACTCCATCGAGCTTGAGCCAGGAGATTGATTATGGACCTGCAGCGCGTCCCACGCGGACACAATATCCCGAACGAGATTAACGTCATCATCGAGATCCCCTCGCACTCGGAGCCGGTCAAGTACGAGATGGACAAGGCTACCGGCGCGATGTTCGTCGACCGCTTCATGTCGACCGCGATGCATTATCCCTGCAACTACGGCTATGTACCGCACACCCTATCGGCCGACGGCGACCCGGTGGATGTGATGGTGGTGACGCCTTATCCGTTGATCTCCGGCTCGGTGATCCAGTGCCGGCCCATCGGTGTGTTGACGATGACCGATGAGTCTGGCGATGACGCCAAGATCCTAGCGCTACCGAACGATAAGTTGTTCAAAGGCTATCGCAACATCGAGAGCTTCCGCGATATGCCTCCGCATCTGCTCGATCAGATCGCCCACTTCTTCGAGCACTACAAGGATCTGGACGAAGGCAAATGGGTCCGCGTCGGGGGCTGGGGTGGACGCGAAGAGGCCCGCGCCGAGATCATGTCCAGCGTCGAGATGTTCGAGGCCGAGCCGGACAAGCCGCATTTCTAAGCGAAATCGGTCTCAACCATCCCAGATCACGTTCTTCTCGTCGCGCGCGGCGGCTTCGAGTAGCTCGATCAATGGCAGGGCACGGTGCTTGAGGCTCACGCTTTGAGTGCGGCTGTCATCGTCGCGCTCTTCGTGCTGTGGATCGAGCGGCGCCTCTGGGTTCGCTTCCACCGCGACCTTGAGCCGCTCGATTGCGGCCGGGATATCCTCGGCGAGGAGGGCGCCTGGCACCGACCCACTATGGCCCATCATACGGATTAACGCCTTGGCGACGTCACCGAACATGGTGATGTCGGCATGGACAGGGGTCTTGAAGGTGATCAGCATTGAGATCCTCGGGTGATAAAGGCAAGGGGTCTCCACCAACCATAGCCCGACCTGGGGTCTTCTGTAACCCTATCGAGCGTTGAATTTCTTGGTTTGGGAGTGCTGATGAAATGCGGTTCTTGCCAAACCTCGGCGAGCTTCCAGCGTTGAACAGATTTTGTCTGCCCCAACGCTCTTGCGAGTTAGACAGGTTCTTCAGCAAGAGGTCGCGCCGTGTTCTCGACATCGATGAGGCTGCCATTTCGCGACGCGCTATCGCCTAAGGGCCCGCGTTCCATGCGCGCCGAACCTAGTGGGCGGCGCCAGCTGTTCGTGGCCTTAGTGATTTTGACCACCGGCGGCGCGCTCGGGCTGATGGCGTGGACTTTGCGCGCCGGCGGCTTCGATTGGCTTGATGCGCTGCTCATGTTCTGCTTCGCGATGACCTTGCCCTGGACGGTCATCGGGTTCTGGAATGCCGTCATCGGGCTATTGGTCATGCGCCTAACGCCCGACGCCGCGCTGGCTACGAAGTGCGGGTGATGCCGATCGAGGGTGGGAGCTGGGGCTGGGAGGAGAATCCGCCGACCCTGCTTGAGTTCCTCCGCCGTGATCTGCGTTGGTGTCAGGGCAACATGCAGTACCTGCGGCTTGGACGCGCGCAGCTCGCGGGACTTGACAGTTAGCCCTTATCATGATGATGGTGTTTGCGCCCAAGCTCGCGACTATCATCGATGCGCTGAGCAGTAGCGCCGGGCGGCGGCGCTTCGGGTGTGGCGTGCGGCTGATCACCGGCAGCCTTGCCGAAATCGGCTTCAGCGCCTTGCTGGCGCCGATCATGGCGATTGCGCATAGTCGTTTCCTGCTCGGTCTCCTATTCGGCCGTGCCGTGGTCTGGGGGGCGCAGCGGCGCGCGATCCATCAGGTGCGACCAATCGAGGCCGTCCAACGGCTTTGGCCGCAAACAGCGTTTGGTGTCTTCGGTTTCGGCTGGATGGCGCTCTATGCGCCGCCCGGGGCATTGGTCATCTCGCCGTTCTTTGTCGGCGCTCTATTGGCGGTGCCGATCGCGGTGAGTAGCGCATCGCCCGCGCTCGGGCGGCGACTGACGAGGATGGGGCTTTGGCGCATACCGGACGAGGTGGAACCGGCGCCGGCGCCGCGCTCAGCGTGGTCTGCAGCCGTTGTGGACGGTGCGAGGCATCGTTCACGTCGTCCCTGCCACGCCACTTCGCCACCGTGGCTGCGCTCAGGTTGTAGCGCCGTGCCAAGGTCTTGTGAGAGCCTTCGGCCACTTGCAGCTCACGACGCACCGCCGGCGTAGTGCGGGCTTGCTTGTGCAGTCGGATCACCATGGTTACTCGTCTCCGTCGGCAGGGCCGCAGCAGGCGGTAGGGCAAGGAAGCGCATCGTCGCTGTGCTGCCCAGCTCCAGCGCCCTGCGGGTACGCAGCAAAGGATAACTCCTTCGGGGAATATGATCACCCGGGACTAAACAGGTATCTATGGGGTACTAATCCAGGGAAAACGAAATTATTAGTTTAATAAACAGTAGGTTAAGTATCAAATGCTGCTGATGATCGACAACTATGACTCTTTCACCTACAACCTGGTGCAGTACCTGGGTGAGCTAGGTGTTGAGGTGCGGGTGGTGCGCAATGATGAGCTATCAGTGGCTGAGGCGCTGGCATTGCGGCCGGAGAGGATTGTGGTCTCCCCGGGGCCCTGTACGCCAAGCCAGGCTGGGGTTTCGGTGGAACTCATCCAGGCTGCGGCTGGCAAGGTGCCGCTGCTTGGGGTCTGCCTAGGGCACCAGTCGATTGGCCAAGCCTTTGGCGGCAAGGTGGTCAAGGCGCATGCGGTGATGCACGGCAAGACCTCGCCGATCCATCATGAGGGCTTTGGTGTCTTCCAAGGCTTAGCGCAGCCGTTCGAGGCCACGCGCTATCATTCGCTGGTGGTCGAGGAAGCATCGCTGCCGACCGAGCTTGAGATTACGGCTTGGACCGAAACGGCTGAGGGTGAACGCGATGAGATCATGGGTATGCGTCATCGCGACTTACCCATCGAAAGCGTGCAGTTTCACCCGGAGTCGATTCTGACCCGGCATGGCCATGATCTGCTGCGGAATTTCATGAAAATCGGCGTTCGTTGACCGCTGGGCCAGTGTGGTCAGCTCTGGTTTCCCAACGTCAGGAAGGGTACCAGCACCAGATAGAGCACTGCGGCAGCGCCGGCGAGGTAGAACAGGGTGCGCAGCGGCTGACGGATCGCGCGTTGCAGCGTGGTCTCGGCTTGGCCTGCGCGCCAACGGGTGACGTATTCGGCTACGAGGCGTGCCGAGCGTTCTTCTTGATAGCGGTCGATCAGTGCGCGCGCCGTCGTCTTCTGGCTGGCGTCTAATAGCCAGAGTCCGGCGATGCCAAAACCGAGAAAGCCACCGCTAGTCTCATGGTAGGTGAGCCCCCGCTCATCAAGCAGGCGCCGCACATCGGCCGCTTCATCGTCTTCGACGCCATTGAGCCGGAAGATAAGGACAGACATTGCAGTTGTTCTCGCCGAGTTGCGGTGGGCTTGGCCTGTGGCGCGTCGTGCCTACCGCTCAGTGCGGCGGTTGTGCAGGGTTGGACTGTTGCGCGTGCAGGCGGATCAGCGTCAATCGGTTTCGTGCCTGGTCGAGGTCACCGATGCCTTGGGCGTCCAGTGCCTCTAATCGTCTCTCACTGTGCTCGAGCAGCTCGGCCAGTTCGCGAGCGTCAAATAATTCGCAGGCCGCCTCAATCTCAGCTTCAGGGGCCGATAGCAGGCTCGGTACCAGCTCTTCGGGGCCGATACAACTCTCGGGGTGAAGGAGATCGGCCACCAAGGGCTGTTCGATGAGCCGTAAATGGATGGCCCGAGCGGTTTCTTCGTCGCTTAGCTCTTGGTGTGCGACCGGATCGGACCCGGCGTGACGCCAGAGCGTCTTCATGATCAGCCCGATAAGCCGCTTCAGTGCCGTGCGGGCCTCGCTGTGGTCCTCGGGTAAGGCATAGCTTTGCTCATAATGAGATTCGAGCGCCTCTTTGAGGCTCAATACGGCATCACTGCCGGCATCGGGGGGCAGGTCGACCGCGCGCTGGATGAGGGCTTGTAAGGTCTCGTCAAAGGCCAGCATGTCGTCATGGTCGGCCTTCTGCGCGGCGAGTAGATCCTCGGGCGGCACCTCGTGCGGTGGCCAGGCGAATAGGGGATTCTCGTGCCGACGCCGCAGATGGCGCTCTCGGCGACCCGGCTTGTGGGTAAAGGGCAGTTCCATGGGGCGATGGGGCGCTAGCGCCCTTCAACTAGGGTTTCGTAAAGGGCCGAGTAATCGAGATCACCAAGGCCGTTATCAACCGCCCCGCAAACGGGCGATCACTGGCGCGGTTTGCGGTCGCAGTCCACGCCATAGCCAGAAGGATTCCGCCGCCTGCTCGACCAGCATGCCGAGTCCATCTAGCACACGGGCGGCATCGCGGGCCTGGCCCCAGCGGCAGAATGGGGTCGGCTCATCGGCATAGAGCAGGTCATAGACCCAGCCGCCCCGGGCGAGACAATCGTTAGGGATCGCTGGCACCTGATCGTCGAGCCCGGTCGAAGTGGCGTTGATGATCAGATCGAAGCGCTGCCCGGCGATGCCGTCGAGACCGCGGCCCGCGACCGAGTGTGTTTTTTGGCAAGCGCCCAGACTTTGATCAGGGCGTTGGCCTGTCTCGGTCGACAACGCGGCGGTGGACGAGGTTCGGGGTTGGCGATCATCGCCGTAGGCCGCCCTGCGGAGCGTATTGCCGGGCGCGGAGGTGGTCGCACTGGCATCGAGGTGGCTGAACTGAGCGGCGAGCGCTTCGGCCTTGCGCGCGGTGCGGTTGGCGATCAGCAACTCAGCGGGGCCAGCCTCGAGCAGCGGGCGCAGCACCCCGCGCGCGGCACCGCCGGCACCGAGCAGCAGCACCCGCTTGCCGGCTAGCGTGAAGCCGTGGTTCTCAGTCAGATCGCGCAGCAGGCCAACACCGTCGGTGTTGTCGCCGCGCAGCAAACCACCATCGCGCACGATCAGGGTATTGACCGCACCGGCGGCTTGCGCCTGCTCGCTGAGATCATCGAGCAGCTCAAAAGCGGCGGTCTTGAAGGGTACCGTGACGTTGAGGCCCCGCCCACCCTCGGCGACGAAATGGCGCACATCCCCGGCGAAGTCGTCCGGGTCGCCGAGGATGCGCCCGTATTCGATCGGCTCGCCGGTTTGTGCGGCAAAGGCCGCATGGATGGCCGGCGATTTGCTGTGCGCGATTGGGTTGCCGATCACCGCATACTGATCAGTCATCCACGCTACTCCGGCTGTGCGGACTCAGGCGCCCATCCATTGCGCGGCCTGCTTGGCGTAGTAGGTGAGGATGCCATCGCCCCCCGCGCGCTTCACGCCCATGAGCGCCTCAAGCACGACATCGCGCTCCACCAGCCAGCCATTCTGGCTCGCGGCCTTCAGCATCGCGTATTCGCCGCTGACCTGATAGACGAAGGTCGGCGCACCGAAGCGGTCCTTGACCCGCCGAACGATGTCGAGATAGGGCATGCCGGGCTTGACCATCACCATGTCGGCACCCTCGGCCAAGTCGAGCCCGACCTCGTGCAGGGCCTCGTCGGAGTTGGCCGGGTCCATCTGATAGGTGTACTTGTTGCCGCCACCGAGGTTGGCCGCCGAGCCGACCGCATCGCGGAACGGGCCGTAGAAGCTGGAGGCGTACTTGGCCGAGTAGGCCATGATGCGGGTGTGGATGTGGCCGTCGGCTTCGAGCGCCTCGCGCACCGCGCCGATGCGCCCGTCCATCATGTCCGAGGGCGCGACGATGTCGGCGCCGGCCGCCGCATGCGAGACCGCCTGCTTGACCAGCACCTCGACGGTGGCATCGTTCATCACATAGCCAGTCTCGTCGATGAGTCCATCCTGGCCATGGGTGGTGAAGGGGTCGAGGGCGACATCGGTCATCACGCCTAGCTCGGGCAACGCGTCCTTGAGCGCCCGCACTGCGCGCTGCGCCAGACCATCTGGATTGAAGGCCTCACGCGCATCCTCGGACTTGGCCGACATCGGCGTGACCGGGAACAGCGCCATCGCCGGGATGCCAAGCTTGGCGATGGTCTGTGCCTCTTCGACTAGCAGGTCGATGCTCAGGCGCTCGATGCCGGGCATCGAGGGCACCGGCTCGCGCTCGCCTTGGCCTTCGAGCACGAAGACCGGGTAGATGAAGTCATCCGGCGTCAAGGTCGTCTCGCGCATCAGCCGGCGCGAGAACGCATCGCGGCGCATCCGGCGCATGCGGGTGGTGGGGTAGGGGGCGCGATTGGGGTGCAGATCGGACATCGGCGGCTCTTCTCTGAGAACGAGGTGGTGCGGGCGATTCAGGATGCGCGACGGCCATTGGTCATCGGCTCACGCATCGGCCGCTAACCATAGCGCACCCGGTCGATCGGCGGCCAGTCCGACGGTGGAAAACCGGGTCACGTCGCCCCAAATCGAACGCCTGGCCAGTAGTCTTCGTCTAGGATTTCGGCGATGCTATAGGTGCAGTGTTCGGGGAATGGCGACTTGAGAAGCCCTGTTTCTTCCATCGCCGCGCGGGTCGCGTTGCGATAGCTGCGCGGGAGCAGCTCTGGCAGGCGCTGCCGTAGGCTGGGGCTGTCTTCCAGTAACAGGGCGAGCTGGCGCCGCTGCTCATTGACCGTCAAGCGCCAGCTGGTGTTGCGACGCTCGGGTTGGTACTCCCATTTGAGCAGGTGCGCCAGCAACACAGCGAGACGGTTGATCAGCTCGCGCCGTTCGCCTGCACTCATGCTCTCCAGCTCCTTGATCAAGTGCGTGACATCCAGCTGCGCGAAGCGGCCGGAGCGCAGCAGGTCCGACTGCTCTTCGATCCACTGGTGGAAGTCGGTTTCATAACTGCTCATCAAGGGGGCCTATGGGTGATCGCTGACAGTGACGGGGGCAAACTGATGATTCGCTGATGTTAGCAGTCCGCTGCCGCGGATACTCAAACTGGCGGTTTTGCTTCGGCTGTGGTGCGATAGACTCCCGGCCATGATGGAGATGATCCGATGCGTTTTCCCTCCGACCAACCGCCGTGCGCTGATTGCTTCGATGTCGACCACGACGGGTTCGAGCAGGCCGTGATCGAAGCCTCGCGCACACGGCCGATCCTGGTCGACTTCTGGGCCGATTGGTGCGCGCCCTGTCATCAGCTCGCGCCGCATCTCTACCGCGTGATCGATGAGCTTGAGGGCGCGGTCGGGCTCGCCAAGGTCGAGGTCGATGAGGGCGAGAACATGAAGCTCGCCGGCCACTACCGGCTGCGCGGTTTTCCAACCGTGCTCCTGTTCCAGCAGGGCGAGGAGCACGGGCGCTTCAGCGGCTCGCGCTCGAGCGTGCAGATCCGCGCCTGGCTCGATGCGCATCTCGATGAGCCTTTCGGATATCAGCACGATGCAGTACTCTAAAACCCTATCTTTATAGAAGGATTGGCGCTGCCTCGCGGATTGCTCTAATGTGACACGCCAAGGATGTCCGGAGACGGATGCGGCAGGGGGGTCGGAATTTAACGGGGAGTCTCCATGCGCATCAACAAGCCAGTCACTCAGCAACGTGCCCCGGTCGCGCCGGATGCGACCATCCTCTCGACCACTGATCCCAAAGGGCGGATCACCTACATCAACGAGGAATTCGAGCACATCAGTGGCTATAATCGCGCTGAACTGCTCGGCCAGCCGCACAACATCATGCGCCATCCTGATATGCCGCGTACGGCCTATCAGCAGATGTGGTCATGCTTGCTTGCGGGTCGCTCATGGATGGGCATGGTCAAGAACCGCTGCAAGAATGGCGACTATTATTGGGTTCATGCTTATGCCACCCCGATTCTCGATGATCATGGCAAGATCATCGAGTTCCAGTCGGTACGCCTAGCCCCGCCGAGCGAGGCCGCCGTAGAGCGTGCCGCAACCATCTACGCTCAGTTGCGCGCCACGGAGCCAAACCAGGGCGAGCTAGCGCCACCCCCAAAGCCATCAGGATCTCTCGGTCTGCGCGAACGCTTTCTGGCGCTGCTGTTGCCGACCCCGCTGGTGGCCAGCCTCGCCGCGCTGGCCGGCCTGTCGCCCCTCGCGTTAGCGGCACTCAGCATCATCGCCGCAGCCCTTAGCGCCTATGGCTTCCTGCACCTGTGGCGAGGCCTCAAGTCCACGGTTGCTGAGTCGCAACAACTGATCGACGATCCGCTGGCCGAACAGATTTATAGCAATCGCAACGACGAGGTTGGGCACCTGCGGTTGGCCTTGCTGAAACTGCGCACCGAGATGTCGGCGGTTCCCAAGCGGCTGGCTAACGTCACTGATCACTTACAGCAGGTCGGTACCCAGGCTGGCGAGGCCGTGGCCGAGACCCGCGTCCAGGCCGAGCGCCAGACGGCTGAGACCCTTCAGGTCGCCTCCGCGATGGAAGAGATGGCGCAAAGCGTGCAGGAGATCGCGCGCAACGCTTCCATGGGGGCACAGATCAGCGAGCAGGTGCGCGAGCAGGCCGACCGTGGCATGGAAACTGTTCAGCAGAGCACCGAGGCCGTTCGCACGCTGGTCGAGCGCATGCGCAGCTCCTCGCAGGTAACCCACCAAGTCGCCGACGAAGCTAAGCGCATCGGGACCGCGCTTGACCTGATCCAAGAGATCACCGAGCAGACCCACCTGCTTGCCCTCAATGCCACCATCGAGGCGGCCCGCGCCGGGGAGGCTGGTCGCGGCTTCTCGGTGGTTGCTGAGGAGGTGCGCGTGCTTGCCGACCGCACCTCCGCTGCGACCGCCGAGATCAAGACGATCACCGACTCGCTGCAGGAAGGCACGCATCGCGCCGTCACCGCCATGGACGAGAGCAGCGAGCGAGCCGCGCATAGCCTCACTCTGGCTGACGAATCCCATAACGCCCTTGAGGCGATCCGCGCCGCCGTGGCCTCAATGCAGGAGATGAGCCTACAGATTGCCAGTGCCACCGAGCAGCAGAGTGCCACTACTGAAGAGATCAACGCCAACATCAACAACATCGATCAGTTAGCAAAGCAGGTCCAGAACTACACTGAGCAAGCTGGCGCACGGGTCAGCGAACTCGGCGAACTCATCGACCAAGCCGCCCGACTCGCACGCCGCTTCGCACATCCCGGGGCCTGAAAAGCGATCCGTAAACGCCGTATTGGGCGTGCTAGAAGCCATAAATTCCAGCTAGGGCCGTAAGCCGGCGACCACTGGCGGATCAGCGGCAGTTTTAGCCTAGCGGCAGCGCGGTGCGCTCGAGCACTTGGCGCAGTACGAAACTGGAGTGAACCCCGGAGACGCCCTCAATGCGGGTGATCTTCTGCAACAGCAGATCCTGATAGGCGTCCATGTCGCGCACGATCACCTTGAGCTGATAATCGGCATCGCGACCGGTGATCAGCGAGCATTCCAACACCTCGGGCAGCGCGGAGACGGTCGCATCGAAGTTCGCGAAGCGCTCTGGGGTATGGCGATCCATCGAGATACTGACGAAGGCGATCAGGCTCAGGCCGAGCTTCTTAGCGTCGACCATCGCTCGATAGCCGGCGATCATGCCCGTCTCCTCCAGCGCTCGCAGCCGCCGCAGACAGGGTGAGGGTGATAGGCCGATGCGGTCGGCTAGCTCCTGATTGCTGATGCGGCCATCCTCTTGCAGGATCGCGAGGATGTGTCGGTCATAGCGGTCAAGTTTCATCTCATCAGACTAGCTCAGAATAGGGCCTCAAGGCATCCATTGACGGCGCATCCGCGGCCCGATTCAGCGCCGAGATCACCGCTTTGAGCGAGGCGTTGACAGTATCACGGTCGATCGCGACGCCGGTGATCGACTGGCCGTCGATCTCAAGCTGGACATAG
Organism: Halochromatium salexigens; assembly: GCF_016653295.1. GTDB lineage: Bacteria > Pseudomonadota > Gammaproteobacteria > Chromatiales > Chromatiaceae > Lamprobacter > Lamprobacter salexigens. The sequence goes on from NZ_NHSF01000010.1 coordinate 57,627, forward strand.
GCCGCGGCTTCGGCATGGGTGCCGGCTCCGAGCGCATGCTCGCGGTAATCGCGCACGTCGATCACCTGCCCAAAGGTCCTGCTCCAGGCATCGGCGAAGGCGGCGATGGCACCGTCGCCCTCGCCGCTAATGCGCTGCTCGCCTCCGTCGCTGACGAGGGTGGCCTCAAGCCGATCATGCCCGTTGCGGCTAAGACGGTAGCCGCCAAGCCGGTTCGGTCCCTGCTCGTGGATGAATTGGGCCTCGAACAACTGGCGGATGCGCGTCGAGTCGATGATCCCGCCTTGCTCTTCACTCACGCGTTGTACCACCGGTGCCAGCTCTTGCTGTATCCAGCGTGGTAATTGCAACCCGTAATCGCGCTCGAGCACGAAGGCGATGCCGCCCTTGCCGGACTGGCTGTTGACCCGGATCACTGCTTCGTAGCTGCGACCGAGATCCTGTGGATCGATCGGCAGATAGGCCACCTGCCAGGGCAGGTCGCGGTTGTGCGTGGCCCGCTGCTGGTGCAGTGACTTGTTGATCGCGTCCTGATGGCTGCCGGAGAAGGCGGTATAGACCAGCTCGCCAACCCAAGGGTGGCGTGGATGACAGGCGATGCCGGTGCATGCTTCCACGGTGGCGATGATGCGCTCCGGGTCGCTGAGATCGAGCCGTGGATCAACGCCCTGGCTGTAGAGGTTCATCGCGAGTGTGATCAGATCACAGTTGCCGGTGCGCTCGCCGTTTCCGAGCAAGGTGCCCTCGATGCGATCGGCGCCGGCGAGCAGGCCCAGCTCGGCCGCCGCCGCCGCGCCACCGCGGTCGTTGTGGGTATGCAGGGAGACGCAGACGCTCTCGCGCCGTGCGAGATGACGGCAGAACCACTCGACCTGATCGGCGAAGACATTCGGGCTGGCTGACTCCACCGTCGCCGGTAAATTCAGAATGCAGGGGTTCGCTGGCGTTGGTTGCCAGACATCCAGCACCGCGTTGCAGACCTCGACCGCGTAGTCGGGCTCGGTCTGCGAGAAGCTTTCCGGCGAGTATTGGAAGGTCCAGTCGGTGCCGGGGTACTTAGCGGCCTCGGCGCGCACCAACTCGGCGCCTTGTACCGCGATTGCCTTGACCTGAGCGCGATCAGCGCCGAACACCCACTCGCGCTGCACCGGCGAGGTCGAGTTATAGACATGGACGATGGCACGATGCACACCATCCAATGCCGCAAAGGTGCGCTCGATCAGGTCGGCGCGCGCCTGCACCAGCACCTGGATGGTGACATCCTCTGGGATGCGCCGCTCCTCGATCAGCCAACGCGCGAAGTCGTAATCGGGCTGGCTGGCGGAGGGGAAACCGACCTCGACCTCCTTCACGCCGATGTCCAGGAGCAAGGCCCAGAGCTGTTGCTTCTGGGCCACGCTCATCGGCGCACGCAGGGCCTGGTTACCGTCGCGCAGGTCGACGCTGGCCCAGCGCGGGGCCTGCTCGATGGTGCGATCAGGCCAGAGGCGGTTGCGGATGGGCATCGGCGGGCTCGGGTGATACTTCGCGTGATGGACGGGCATGGTGCGAACTCCTTCTAACGATCGATTGCGCGATCGAACTAAGCGACTGGATGCTGCCGCAGCGCAAGTCCAGGGTGAGACTGGCATGCGCTACGGTGTGCGCGAAGCGGGTACCGGCGGAGCTCGATGAGATGTGCTCATCGGGCTATTCACAAAGGCGCTGTATGCTAATCCAGTGCCGCCGGTGATCCTGATTCGGGGCTGACCTTGTGAGTCTTACCCTGAGCGTCGGCTTGTGGCCGACGATTGATAGGATGCGCTATTAGTCTGCGCATAAGATTGCAAACGACGCTGGTTTTGATCGCAATTGCACAATGATCTGCCACTTAACGCCCCTTGTCGTGCCTCAGGCCATCCATTCGTCTATAGGTCTTAAACGGTGTCAAGCGTATCCCAAGAGGGGCCCTTTGGCGGGGTTATGAGTCAGGCTGTCCGCGCAGCGCGAGTTTGCGTCCGGCCAGCCACACCAGCAGCAGCACCGGCACCCCAATCAGGGTGGTAAAGATGAAGAAGCCCGGATAGCCGATGCCGTCGACGATCGAGCCCGAGTAGCCACCGATCACCTTTGGCAGCAGCGTCATCAGGGAACTAAAAATCGCGTATTGAACGGCGGTGAACGAGACGCTGGTCAGACTGGACAAGAAGGCAACAAAGGCGGCACTCGCCAGTCCTGCGGCCAGATTATCGGCGGCGACGGTTAGATAGAGCAGTGCCAGGCTGTGGCCGACATAGGCAAGCCCGACGAAGATCAGATTGGTCAGCGCCGAGAGCACCGCGCCCAGCATCAGGATGCGCATAACGCCGAAACGGGTTGCCATCAGCCCGCCGATAAAGCCACCGGCGATACTCACCACGACGCCGAAGGTCTTGACCGCCTGGGCGATCTCGGGCTTGGTAAAGCCGAGGTCCTGGTAGAAGACGTTGGCGATGACTCCGAGCACGATGTCGGAGATTCGGTACAGACCGATCAGCGCCAAGAGCAGCAGCGCGGTCTGCAGTCCGTAGCGGCGGAAGAAATCGAGCACAGGCGCCACCCAGGTCTGACGCGCCATCTCCCGGTTGACGGCACCGGCCAGCACCAGCGCCCAGCCGACCAGCCCGGCGATCCCAAGCGCGAGTGCGAAGTGCAGCGTCTCGAGCAAGAAGGCGCCGATCGGACCGCCACCGGTGGCCTGCTTCAGGGCCGCGACCGTGCCGCTGGTGAAGAAGAAGGTGCCGGCAAAGGCGGCCACCGCGAGCAAAAACACCAGCACCAGGCGCGCATAGTCGTAAGGTCCGTACTGGTAAACATCGGCGCGCTCGACCTCTGGTTCGCGCACAACCAAGGTTGTCACCACGCCGATCAGCATGGTCGCGGCCATGATCAGATAGGTTAGGCGCCAGGCTTGGTAGGAGTAGTCTCCCATCGACGACATGAACAGCGCGGCAAGAAACAACGCACCGGCGCCACTGGTGACCATGCCGATCCGGTAGCCGGCGATATAGGCCGCCGAGAGCATGCCCTGCAGGGCTGGCGGAGCGATCTCGATGCGATAGGCGTCGATGCAGATGTCTTGGGTCGCGGCCGAAAAGCCGAGCATCACCGCCGCCAGTGCCATCAGCACCAGGCCCTGAGAGCCTGTGGCTGGGTCGACCGAGGCCATCAGCGCGATGGCGGTGATGATCGCCAGCTGTGAGAGCAGCAGCCAGCCACGTCGGCGACCGAGGCGGCGCGTCAGCCAGGGCAGTGGCAGGCGATCGACCAGCGGTGCCCAGATGAACTTGAACGAGTAACCGAGCGCGGCCCAGCTAAAGAAAGTGACCGCGCCGCGCTCGACCCCGGCCTCGCGTAGCCAGAGCGACAGCGACGAGAAGATTAGCAGCAGTGGAATGCCGGCGGCGAAGCCGAGCAAGAGCATGGTGAGCACGCGCCGGTCGCGTAACGCGCTCAGTACCTTGCCCCAGCCCTGAGGCTCGCCGGCAACAGTGGTAGAGAAAGCGCTTGTCTTGGGGGTCTTCATCGGGCTAGGTGGCTCGGGTCATGGGGGCAGGGCAGTGAGCGCGGGCAGAACCGTTCAAGCAGTCCAGGCCGGTGGCGTGCGTCATGCTAACGCGGATTGGCCGCCACTGGTGCTGATCCTTTGCTATGCCCGCAGGCGATCGATGTGAGATGTTTGAGAGCTATACTGCTGTCGTTTAAGGTTTCGAGAGAATGATCGTCATGGCCAGCGTTGTACTCAGACAAGACGTCGATGAACTTCGCGAATACATGAAGGAACTCAGTTATCAGGCGATGCGTACCGAGGTGTCGCTGAATCGCCTGTCGGACGAGATGCGTCAGTTCAAGGACGAGACCCTCCGCGACCGACAACGTATGAACAAGCAATGGGGCGACCTGGCCAACCGGCTCGGTACGCTGGTCGAGGATATCGTCGCTCACAGCCTGCCCAGGGTGGCGGCCGAGCTGCTTGGTTGCGATGCCCCGGAGCTATTTGCACTGCGAGTGGTCAGACGCCGCAACGGCGAGTTTCGTGAATACGATGCGATGGCCGTCTGCAAGGACAGTCTCCTGATCAACGAGACCAAGCCCAGTCTCCAGAGCAGCCATGTCGAGGCGTTCTTGGCGAAGCTGGCCGATCTGCCCGTGTTTTGCCCGGAGTACGCCGGCAAGCGCGTGGTCGGCGTGCTCTCCAGTCTCTATCCCGACCCGAGCGTGGTTTGTCGGGCCACCGCCGCCGGCATCCTGGTCATGGGCATGGGGGATGAGGCCATGCAAGTGCTGAATCCCGAGGCGTTGCGCGAACGCGGCGAGTTCTGACCCGGCTTTCTAACCAGGCACATGGACCTGAGCCATCTCTTATCCGACCTCTGGATCATCAGCTTGCTCGGCCTGCAAACGGCGGCGGTGGTCCTGACCACCACGCATCTGGTGCTGAGCAACCGCGATGTGCCCTCGACCGTGGGCTGGACCGGGCTGGTGTTGCTCACCCCCTTGGTCGGCGTGGTGCTGTACTGGATGTTTGGCATCAACCGGATCAAGCGCAAGGCGCACCGGCTGCGCCCGGAGACCTCGCTGCTGAGCGAGGAGGCCAGCGTGCGCGCCGAGCAACGCGCCCATCGTCTGCTCGAGAGCCGCTTCCCTGGGCTGATCCCGCTGGGGCATCTGGGCGATGAGCTGACCCTCTCGGAACTCGAGGCGGGTAACCGCATCACGCCGCTGGTCAATGGCGACGCGGCCTATCCCGAGATGCTCGCCGCAATCGATACCGCGCAACGCAGCGTGGCGCTCTCGAGTTACATCTTCGATAACGACCTCGCCGGTCAGCGCTTCATCGCCGCGCTGCAACGGGCGCATCGACGCGGCGTGCAGGTGCGGGTGCTGATCGACGGCGTCGGCCAGTGGTACAGCCGTCCGCATACGCCCAAGGTGTTGCGCCAGCTGGGCATCCCGACCGGGGTCTTCCTCGAGTCGGCGCTGCCGATCCGTAACCCTTATCTGAACCTGCGCAATCACCGCAAGATCCTGGTCGTCGATGGTCGGCTCGGGTTCACCGGCGGGCTCAATCTGCGCGAGGGCTGTCTGCTCGAGAGCAATCCCCGCCATCCAGTGCAGGATCTGCACTTCAAGGTCGAGGGGCCGGTGGTGCGCGGGCTGATGGAAGCGTTCGGACTCGACTGGGCCTTCACCACCGGCGAGCGTCTCGGCTGTGATGCCTGGTATCCGGTGTTGGAACCGGCGGGCGAGAGCATCGCGCGCTGCGTGCCGGATGGGCCCGACGAGGACTTCGACGTGCTACGCCGGTTGATTCTGGGCGCGCTGGCGCATGCGCGACAGCGGGTGCGGATCGTCACGCCTTATTTCCTGCCGGATCAGACCCTGATCACGGCGCTCAATGTCATCGCCATGAGCGGGGTCGAGGTGCAGATCCTGGTCCCGCAACGCAACAACCTGCGCTTCGTGCAATGGGCGGCCGAGGCCCAGGCCGAGCAGATCCTCGACGGGCGCAGTCGCATCTTCGTGACCCCGCCGCCGTTCGACCATACCAAGCTGATGCTAATCGACGAGGCCTGGTGCTTCTTCGGCTCGGCGAACTGGGACCCACGTAGCCTGCGTCTGAATTTCGAGCTGAATATCGAGTGCTATGACGCCGCGCTGGCGCGTCGGCTCCATGCGCTGGTTGATGAGAAGGTGGCGGACGCGATCGAGATCCGCGCCGCCGATATGCGGGCTCGCACTCTGCCGATCCGTTTGCGCGATGGCTTTGCGCGCCTGCTGACGCCTTATCTTTGAGGGAATGATGGTAGTCTGACCTTTTGACGGTTAGGCGCTCTCGCGTATTGTCGAGGCCAATCCTAATGCATTAGCGGTCTTGCACGGCACCTCAGAGACGAGCTAGCGCTGCCATGACCACCGCCCCCATCGTCTGGAGCTTCTGCACCACGCTGCGCGGTGCTGGCGGAGGAAATCGTCGAGCACCTGCGCTCGGCGCTGGCGAGCTTTGAGTCCGTCAACGCGGTTTGAGCCAGTCGGCCAACGGCCCATGAACGCAGGGTATTTCGTGCTCGCCTATACTGTGGCTCCTGCCGTTTCTGAGCATTCGCTATGACAGCACCGAGTTTGTATGAGCAAGACGTCGCCGCCTGGGCCGAGCAGCAAGCGGCATTGATCCGGGCTGGACAGTTCGAGCGGCTCGATCTGGCCCATATCGCCGATGAGATCGAAGACGTGGGCAAGAGTGAGCGACGCGAGCTTGCGAGCCGGATGGCGGTGCTGTTGGCCCACTTACTCAAGTGGCAATTCCAACCGGAACGTCAGAGCAGCAGTTGGCGACGCACGATCAAAGAGCAGCGCCGAGCCTTGCGCTTTCATCTCAAACAGGTGCCCAGTTTGAAGCCAAGGCTCGCCGACTCGGGTTGGTGGGGGGCGATCTGGGCCGATGCGGTGACCAAGGCGATCGAGGAGACGGGGCTGGGCGGATTCCCCGAGGACTGCCCTTGGAGCCTGGAGGAGATCATGGACGACACCTTCCTCCCCGGAGGATGATGTTTACCCTGACGCACGCTCAGATCCATCACGCTCAGATCCATCACGCTGAGGGCCATTAAGCTGAGAGCCATCCCTATGTTGACACGCCTGGACACCATCACGCTGCAGACGACAGCCCCGATCCAACTCATCGACATCACCGAACCACTGCGCGAATGCTGTGTGCGCAGTGGCGTGCGCAATGGCCTGGTGACGCTGCTCTCGCGCCATACCACGGCCGCGATCTGCCTCAATGAGCGCGAGACTCAGCTGCAGCGCGATATGGTCACCTTCCTCAAGCGCCTGGTGCCGCGCGATGGCGATTACCTGCACAACCTGGCGCCGGTCGATGATCGCGACAACGCCCACGCGCATCTGATGGCGCTATTCACCAATGCCTCCGAGACCATCCCGATCGCCGATGGCGAGCTGTTGCTCGGCGGCTGGCAGTCGGTGTTCTTCGTCGAGCTGGACGGGCCGCGCCCGGAGCGTGCCGTGACCCTGCAGTTCCTCGGCCAGGTCGCAGAGGATTGAACGATCATGCGCGCTGCTGATATCGACGGTTTCTATACCGATGCATCGACGCTCGATGCCGAGGCGCATCTGATCCTCGACTACCGCATCGAGTGCCGTGGTGATCCGCGTGTCGCCGCGGCCCATCTGTGCAGCGAGCAGTCGACCGCACAATGGCGCCGGGTCGATGTCGATGAAGACTATCGCCCGCGCTTCGCAGCCAAGGTGCTGGATCTGGAGGTCGAGACCGAGCTGTCCGGCACCAGCTATCCGCTCCTCCCACCGGTGGATGGTCCGGTCAGCGTCTGCCGGGTGCGCATTGCGCATCCGCATGCGAATTTTGGCCCGCGCCTCCCGAATCTGCTCAGCGCGATCCTGGGCGAAGGCCCCTTCTTTGCCCCCGATGTGCCGCTGATCAAGCTGCTGGATATCACGTTTTCGGACAGCTTCCTGGCCGCGTTCGAGGGGCCGCAGTTCGGGCTCGATGGGCTGCGTGAACGCTGGCAGATTCACGACCGGCCCTTCTTCTTCGGAGTGATCAAGCCCAACATCGGCTTGGACCCCGAGCCCTTTACCGAGCTTGGTTATCAGGGCTGGCTCGGCGGGCTCGATATCGCCAAGGACGACGAGATGCTGGCCGATCCCGACTGGTCACCGATCGCGCGCCGCTCGGCGCTGCTCGGCGCCGCGCGCCAGCGGGCCGAGCAAGCGACCGGCGAGCACAAGGTCTATCTCGCCAACATCACCGATGAGGTCGACCGACTGCTGCCGCTGCACGATCTGGTCGTGGCGAACGGCGCCAACGCGGTGATGGTCAATGCGCTGCCGGTGGGGCTGAGCGCGGTACGCATGTTGCGCAAGCAAGCCCAAGTACCGCTGGTCGCGCACTTCCCGTTGATCGCCGCCTCGAGCCGGCTGCCCTATTTCGGCGTGCATACCCGGGTCTGGACCAAGCTGCAGCGCCTGGCCGGCTTCGATGTGGTGATCATGCCAGGGTTCGGGCCTCGGATGATGACGGCGGAGGATGAGGTGCTGGAAGGCATCGCCGCCTGCGTCGAGCCGATGGGGCCGATCAAACCCTGCCTCCCGGTACCGGGTGGCAGCGATTCGGCGGTGACCCTGCCAGGCGTGCATGAGCATGTCGGCAATGCGGATTTTGGCTTCGTCCCTGGCCGCGGGGTGTTCAGCCATCCGATGGGACCGCGCGGTGGAGCGGCGAGCCTGCGCCAAGCCTGGGAGGCGATCGCCGCTGGCGTGCCACTCGCTGAGCATGCCGCTCAGCATCCAGAGCTGGCGGCAGCGATCGGTACTTTTGGTTAAGCGCGGTCTTCAGGTCGCGATTTGTGGCTGCGCGGATTTCCGCAACAGCTTACGGTTGAGCTTGAGCAGGGTCTCGAGACTCTTCCACTGCACCAAGATCAGCGGCAGCATCAGCGCGAAGAAGGCCGGCGTCAGCGGTGTGACGATGTCGTTGCCGACCAGCCCGAACATGATCCAGAACCAACCGAAGACGAAGAAGGCCACCCCAGGGCAGATCAGGCTGTAGGCACCAGGGCTCTTTTGTTCGCCACGCAGGTAGTCGCGGAAGTAGCCGAGGCGCTGCATGACGACATAACCGAGCAGGCCGAACAGGATCTCGAGCGAGAGGATGATCGAGGTCAGCACGAACAGCGCGGGCTTTGGCACCGTCAGGTCGAACCCATGCTGCAGCCCCATGATCAGTCGCACCAGGGTGATCCCGGACAGGGTCAGGATCGGGATCAAGATCCAGAGGCTCGGCGAGGCGCTGGCGGTGAGCCCATGGCGCAGCATGGCATTGACGCCGACCACCAGCTTGACGAAGCCGAGCAGCGCCGAGAGGCTCAAGAAGAAGATCGCGAAGAACAGCCCGATAGCATTGATGAGCTGATTCTGGCTCATCGCACCCGGCGCGGCGAAGGCCACGGCGATCATCGCGAAGGCGAAGATCGGCATCATCTGACTCAGGTTGGCGTTGCCGATGAAGTCGAACGAGCCGGTCATGACCAGCCGCGAGAGGTAGTTGCCGTACATGCGCAGGGCGGCGGCGCCGATGATGATCAGCACCACCAGCACGCCCGGGAACAGGTACTCGGCGATGCTCCAAAGACCGGGGATGGTGGCGGCACCGACCGCGAACAGCACATTGATGGTCATGGTCAGGGTCAGCGGGATGGCCATGAAGGCGACATCCTTGTTGCGGGCCTCGATCTGCTCCAGATCGGTGGTCTTGCGCCAGCGCCGATATTGCAGCAGGTTCCAGATCAGCAGCCGGATGTGCATACCGGCCATCACCAGCATGCCAGCGAGCCCGAGGATGATCAGCGGTCGCATCCAGTCGGCACCGGTCGCCCAGAGCAGCAGCAAATCATCGGCGGTGACCACTGGGGTCTGCGGGTGTGGCACCAGGAACATGAAGTAGAGGAAGAAGGTCACGGTGAGTCCGCCCGCGCCGAGGGCGGCGAGGAAATAGAGGGGGTGATACCCCTGCGGCGGTGTCTTGGTCATGGGACTGCTCCGATCAAGAAAGAATATCGGACAGTATTTAAGAATTTGCTAATACTCTCATTGATTATCATCAATCGACGCCGCTGTGGGCGCTGGCGTCGAGCAGATAGGGCTCGAGCATCGCGCGTAGATCGACCTCGGCGCGCAGCCGGCGGCAGAGCATGAAGATGCCGGCGAACTTGCGCTGCAGGAACATCGTCGCTGGTTCTGGCATGTGGCTGAACTGCTTGTCTTGGAACATATCGCGGCCACGCGCGAAGACGCGCTCGAACAGGGTCGAGCTGCCGAAGTCATAGGGGCCCTCGCTGGTGATGACCTCACCGGAGAGGCTGATCAGGTCGATCAGGCGGGCGGCCTGCTCGGCGGGCACGTCGTCGCCGATATAGCCCAGTGCAACCGCGCCCTGCCGCATGCCGGCTTGGTCATTGGCGAGCGTTGCGCGGGCCAGCGCTCGATAGCCCTCGATCAGGTCCGGCGACACCGCGCGCGTGGCGCCAAAGTCGAGCAAGACGATGCGGCGCGAGTCGGCGTCGTAGAGGAAGTTGCCGAAGTTGGGGTCGGTCTGCACCAGGGCGAACTCGAACAGCTCGCGGATCATCAGCCGCGAGAGCAGGCTGGCGACCCGATTGCGCTCGCCGCGGCTGAAGTCGCTGGCGCTGAGTCGCTCGACCGACACGCCCTCGGCGAAGTCCATCGCCAGGATGCGCGAGGTGGAGAGGTCAGGATGCACGGCGGGCACCAGGAAGTCCGGGTCATCGCCGATCAGCGCGCGATAGGCTCGCAGGGATGCCGCCTCGGCCTCGTAATCGGCCTCCTCGTGCAGTTGCAGCCGGGCCTCTTCGAGCATCGGCGCCGGATCGAAGCCCTCCGGCATCATGCCGAAGTTGCGGCTCAGGAAGCCGAGATTGGCGATGTCGCTGTCGATCGACTCGCGCACGCCCGGGAACTGGACCTTGAGCGCCAGGCGCCGACCGTCGCGGGTCTCGGCGCGGTGTACCTGACCGATCGAAGCGGCGGCGATGGGCTGGAACTCGAAGCGCTTGAACTGCTTGTTCCAGTCCTTGCCCCATTCGGCGGTGAGCACGCGGTTGAGCTGACTCAGCGGCATCGGCTCGGCGCGATCGCGCAGGGTCGCCATGATCTCGGCGGCCTCGGGGGTGAACACATCGGAGCCGTCCATCGACATCAGCTGGCCCATCTTCATCACCGCACCGCGCATGCGCGCGAGACGGTTGGTGAGGCGCTGCGTGGCCTGCGGGCTGAGGCTGATGCGCTGACCATCGCCCTCGCGGCTGCGCGCTAGCTCGATCATGCCGCGCAGGCCGATGCCGCTGGCGAAATCGGTGGTGGCGCGGCCCATGTGCCAGAGGCGGCTCAGGCGCTTGCTTGGGACGGCAAGTCCGGTTGTCGATGGTTTGTTCGCCATAGAGGGCACCTTGAAAAAAATCCGTTACACTGTTGTCGTCGTGGGGGCTCGACAATTAATGCACAAGCCTAACAGGGCCCATCATCGATTGTAGATGATAGATCGCAGGCTCAGATCGCAAGCCCAGCGCCTGAGTCGCCAAGCCGCACAGAGGAATTCCAGCCCTATGAGTACGATGATGGCCGTGCTACTGAACGGCGTCGCCCAGGTCGAATACGACCGCGCCAAGCCCCTGCCGGACTACCAGGGCGCCTACCTCGACAAGATGGATCGAAAGATGGAGGCCGAGGGCATCGAGATCGATGGTGAGCCCGTGCAAGCGCCAACGCTGGCGCAGAAGGCGCAGTTTGTCGCCGCGAACCTCGCCAGCGCAATCCTTGCCGATGACGAGGCCCAGGTCGCGGCGATGACCACCTGGCTCGCCGTGCGGCTGCCCGACCTCAAGCAGGTCAAGCTGCGCGAAGAGGAGGGTGGTTTCGCGATCGAACTCGAGTTCGACGAGGCCTACATCAAACAGCATCCGGTGCAGATCACACCGCGCCGGCACTGAGTGCGTTCAGACACCGCGAATGGCGCGGTCGATGCGCGCCTTGGCCTCGACCCAGGCCGGATCACCAATGCCGTCAACCACCGAGCGCTCCATCAACGCATAGGCGATGCGCCGCTGTTCCGGCGCCAGATCGCCGAGCTTGCTGAGCTTGAACAGCCGCCCGGCGCGGTCGTACTCGAGCGTGTTGACCAGTGCGTAGAGGGTCAAAGCCGCAGCCGATTCCGGGGTAGCCTCAATCACAGCAATGGTGTCGGCGATGGCTTGGTTGTGGTCGATCATTTCACTCACCGGCGATGGTCATCTCATCGAGCAGCCAGGAGCCGGTCGTTGTGCTGCCGACGAAATCGCAGTCGTTGCCGATCGCCACCAGGCGCTTGAACATGTCCTTCAGATTGCCGGCGATGGTGATCTCCTCGACCGGGTACTGGATCTCGCCGTTCTCGACCCAGAAGCCGGTTGCGCCACGCGAATAATCGCCGGTCACGTTGTTCACGCCTTGCCCCATGAGATCAGTCACGAACAGCCCGGTGCCCAGCTCACGCAGCATCGCCGCGCGATCGCGCTCGCTCATGCCGACGCGCATGTTGCGCACGCCGCCTGCATTGGCGGTCGTCGTCATGCCGAGTCGACAGGCCGAGTAGTGATCGAGCAGGTAGGTCTGCAGCACGCCGTCGCGCAGGAGATCTTTGGGCGCGGTCGCCACGCCATCGCCATCGAAGGGCGCGCTAGCGAGACCGCGCGGACGCAATGGGTCTTCGCTGAGCTGGACGAAGTCCGGGAAGATCGGCTCGCCGAGCTGATCGAGCAGGAAGCTCATCTTCCGATAGAGGCTGGAGCCATTGATCGCGCCGCACAGATGGCGCAACAGTCCGGCCGCCTGTTCGGCGCGAAACAGCACCGGCGCGCGCCGGGTGCCGAGCCGCCGGGCGCCGAGACGCGCGACCGTGCGCTCGGCGGCGCGCCGGCCGACGCTCTCGGCGGATTCCAGGTCTTCCGGCGCGCGCGCCGATGTCCACCAATAATCGCGCTGCATCTCATCGCCGACCTTGCCGAGCACCGCGACGCTCAGACCATGGCGTGTGCTGGGATAGCCGCCGACGAAGCCGTGGCTGTTGCCGTAGACCTTAATTCCGGCGTGAGTGCTGAGGCTTGCGCCCTCGGAGTTGACGATGCGCGGATCATGCGCGCGCGCCGCGTCCTCGCACTCGGTCGCCAGGCGCACGGCGTCCTCGACGCTGATGCCCCAGGGGTGTTCGAGGTCCAGGTTTGGGGTCTCGCTCGCCATCAGTTCCGCTGGTGCCAGGCCGGCGCAGGGGTCTTCCTGCGTGTGCTTGGCGATGCTGCAGGCTTGCGCAACCGCGTCGCTGATCGCCCCGGCGCTCAGATCCGAGGTGCTCGCCGAGCCCTTGCGCTTGCCGAAGTAGACGGTGATGCCGAGCCCATGGTCGCGTGTGTGCTCGATGGTCTCGATCTCGCCCATGCGCACCGCCACCTCGAGCCCGGTGCTGGCGCTGACGCCAGCCTCGGCTGCGCTGGCGCCGCAGCGCTTGGCCTCGCTGAGGAGATGATCGATGGCTGCTTCGAGCTGTTGGAGCTGTGTGCCGCTGTCTGCAGTGGCCAGATTTGCCATGTGATGATGTCTAGTGTTGCTTGCTGAATGTGAGTGTTGCCTGATCCAGGCGGTGACCCTGAGGCCAAAGGTGACCGTTAGGCCAAGGATTGCAGCATAATCGACAGGATGTTGCGATCATGGGTGAAATTCGCAACCCATGCGCAACGTGGCGCTCGATTGACCATGCCATCAATGTCCCTGCCAAACGATCGAGAGGCGCGTAAGATCGAGATCACGAGGATCAAATGATGATCTCGCGCTGATGGGCTCAGTGGCCACAGGCCACATGGTAAAGAACATGAGCTTTGGTATGTCTAGGATGTCTCTCCCGCCATCTAGGGCCTTCGGGAAGCTGGAGCGCGATGCGGATGGCAATCTGATCGCCTGGCTGCCGCTGCTCGATCATCTCATCGATGTTGCTGCTTGTTTTGTTCGGTTGTGTGCCTGCCGAAATGTCCGGCGAGCCTTGGATCGAGCTGCTGGGCGCAAGCTGACACCGCAAGACATCACGCGGCTTGCCGTGCTGGTGTTTTTGCATGATCTCGGAAAGGCCAATAGCGGGTTTCAGGCGAAGCGTTGGCGAGAACAGGCAGCGCCTCAAGGCTGGCCGAAACCTGCCGGACATGGCGGTCAAGCTCTCGATCTCTTTCGCGACGAGCGCTTTCTGGAGCCCTTGCTCGAATGTTTACCGCTCGAGGCCATCACCGAATGGGGCGATGCGGTATTGCCGCTGTTTCGCGCCTCCATCAGCCATCATGGGCGACCGATCGCTGATCCGGACCCTGGTGATTGGGCTCGCGCCAACTGGAGACCGGTGATCGGCGCCGATGCTCAGCCCGTCTACGATCCGGCTCCCGTGCTCGCCGAGATTGGTCAACGCGCGCTCGAGTTCTATCCAGAGGCCTTTGCCGTCGGTGGCGAGCCGCTCCCTGATGCGCCCGCCTTCGGTCATCTGTTCGCGGGTTTGGTGCAGTTGGCGGATTGGCTCGGTTCGGATACCCAGTTCTTTCCGCTCTCCAATGGGATCGGTGATCGCGCCCAGGATGTGCCCGCGTTCGCCGAGCAGGCTGTGATGGCGCTGGGCCTGGATGCGACCTGCTGGCAGACGGGGCTAGCGCAGACCTCCCCCCGCTTTGAAGCTGTATTCGATGGCTATCCGCCTTATCCGATCCAGGCCGCGATGGCAGATGCGGCGCTTGGCCCCTTACTCGTGCTCGAATCAGAGACCGGCAGCGGCAAGACCGAAGCGGCGCTCTGGCGGTTCGTGCATCTGTTCCAACGCGGCGAGGTCGACAGCCTCTACTTCGCACTGCCTACTCGGGTGTCCGCGAGCCAAGTCTACGAGCGCATCTTGGCGGCCGTCGGGCACCTTTGGCCGACTGATCCACCCGTCACGGTGCGCGCTCTGCCGGGTTACGCCGGCGCCGATGGACAGGAGCCAAAAGCACTGCCTCAGTTCAAGGTGCTCTGGCCGGATGAGCCGACCGACGCCGAGGCGCATCGGCGCTGGGCCGCTGAATCGCCGAAGCGCTTTCTCGCCGCTTCGATCGCGATTGGCACGATCGACCAAGCGTTGCTCGGTGCGCTTCAGGTGCGCCATTCGCATCTGCGTCATGCGCTGCTCGCGCGCAGTCTGCTGGTCGTCGATGAGGTTCATGCCTCGGACCCCTACATGACGGCCCTCTTGGAGCGTTTGCTGAAAGCCCATCTCGGTTGCGGCGGCCATGCGCTGCTGCTGTCGGCGACGCTTGGCGCCAGTGCCAGAGCGCGCTATTTGGGTCTGAGCGCGCAGGTAAAGGCTGCGCTACCGGCGTTTGATGTCGCCTGCCAGATGCCGTATCCAGCGCTCGCCGACCGCGACGGGCTGCGCGGCATCACGTCGACCACGCCGGCCAAGACCGTTGCTTGGGGTGTGCGTGATCTGATCGATGATCCCGAAGCGATTGCGCGCTTGGCGATCGAGGCCGCATCGGCGGGTGCTAAGGTGCTGATCGTGCGCAACACGGTCCCGGCCGCGCTGGCCGTCTTCCAGGCTCTGGAAGCGCTGATCCCAACAGCCGACTGGCTGTTCGCCGTCAACGGCGTTGCCACGCTGCACCATAGCCGCTTCAGCCGCGAGGATCGGCCGTTGCTGGATCAGGCCATTCAAGCCCAGCTTGGCAAACATCGGCCTCCAGGCGGGCGCATCGTCGTCGGTACCCAAACCCTGGAGCAAAGCCTGGATCTGGATGCCGACCTGCTCATCACCGATCTTTGCCCGATCGATGTGCTCTTGCAGCGCATCGGCCGGCTGCATCGCCATCAGCGCCCCGATGACGAGCGCCCGCTGGCGTATCGGACCGCGCAAGCCTGGGTGCTGACACCACCGGGTCAGGAGCTGTCGCCGCTACTCAAACGTGCCCAGCATGGACTCGGACCTTTTCGGGATGGCGGCGGCATCTATCCCGACCTCCGCAGTGTTGAGGCAACGCGCCGGCTCATCCAGGAACGGCCAACAGTCAGCATTCCCGCTGACAATCGGACGTTGGTCGAGGCCGCCACGCACCCTGAGCCGTTGCGGGCAATGGAAGCCTTGGGCGAAGACTGGCAGTGGCTCGGGCAGCAGATCGATGGTAGAACCGGGGCTGAGCGCAGCATTGCCCAGTTGCACGGCCTGGATGTTGATACACCCTTCGATGAGCAGCAAGGTTTCCCAACGGATTTGGATATTGCCACCCGCCTCGGAGAGCGTGACCGGTTGCTGCTGTTCGAGCCTGCGCCGATTGGCCCCTTTGGCCAAGCGCTACGTCAGTTGCCGGTGCGGCATTTCCTCGTCAAGGGCATTGATCCCGATGCGCAGCCATCAGCCATCGAGTGCCAGGATGGAACCGTTCTGTTCAGCCTAGGAAACACGCGCTTCCGCTATAGTCGGCTAGGGTTGGAGAAGATCGACGGCTGACCTAACGGGGAGGGTGCGGCAGCACCCCCGGCAGATGAATCCTGCGAGATTCACGTTAAGGAGAAACTCACGATGACCACGGCCTTGCGTTACTCACTGCTTGATGAACCGCTGATCGGTGTGCGTTTGGCCGATGCTCGCCGAGTTCATCTCAGCCTGCCAGCACTGTTCGTCGCCTTGGCCGAGGATGGTATCCGCGACTTTCCGGCACTGCGGCCGCATCAACGCCATCCTTGGCATGCCTTTCTGGTCCAGCTCGCGGCGATTGCTTTACATCAAGCTGGTCGGAGTGAGCCATTTGCCACTCAGGACGAATGGAAGTCGGCCTTGTTGGCGCTGACCCCTGGTGATCCGGATGGCGCGGCTTGGTGTTTGATTGCGCCGCCCGATCGTCCTGCATTGATGCAAGCGCCCGTGCCAGAGGGCAACCTGTCAGACTGGAAGAACACCCTCCAGACACCCGACGAGTTGGACATGCTCGTCACCTCGAAGAATCACGACCTCAAGGCCGCGCGCATGAAATGCTCCGAGCCGGAGGATTGGCTGATGGCCTTGATCAGCTTGCAAACCCAGGAGGGATTTCTCGGGGCGGGAAACTATGGCATCTCACGCATGAACGGCGGATTCGCGAGTCGACCCGCAGTTGGTGCGATGCCTGTGGGTGGATGGGGAACGCGTTGGGCGCGCGATGTTCGCCGTTTGTTGGCATCCAGAACCGAGATTGTGAGCAGGCTGGAGCTATGCGAGCAGAGCGGGGTTGCCTTAGTCTGGTTGCGGCCCTGGAATGGAGCAGACAGCCTCGCGTTCTCGGCGCTCGACCCCTTCTACATCGAAATCTGCCGTCGGATCCGCCTCATCGAAACCGCTGAGGGGATCAGCGCCCTCGCCACCGGTAGCAAGGCCGCCCGTATCGAGGCGAAGAGTCGCAACGGTGTGACGGGAGATGTCTGGATGCCAGTCGAAACAGCCGTGGGCAAGGCACTCACCATCAGCAGCAAAGGGTTCGACTACAAGCTCACATCGGAACTGCTCTTTGGCCAGAAATACCGCGCGCCGATCGCGCAAACACTGACGAACGAGGATGGCAAACAAGGCATTGTCATGCTGGCGCGCGGGGTGACAAGGCGCAAAGGCAAGACTGAGGGCTACCATGAGCGGCGTGTCCCGATCTCACCCAAGGTTCGCGCGTTGATGATCAAAAAGAGCACCGACAAACTCGCGAAGCTCGCTGAAGGTCGAGTGTCCGACATCAGCAAGATGCGCAAGGTGCTATGGAAGGCGCTTGCGACGCTGTTCGCAAATGGCACTTCGGCCTTCAATGACAACGACAGCGTGACCGACAAAGCAAGTCGCTTCGCTAAAGCCTTCGAGCAGGGCGAGGACGCCAGATTCTTCGAGGGTCGGCTCGGTCTAAATGACCAAATCGAAGCTGAAGATCCCGAGGCCGTGCGTCTGGCCTGGTATCTAGACATGGCCGAGCGCGCTGAAGACATCCTGCGAAATGCCTTCGAGGCTGGCCCCCGTAGCGGGGAGCAACGTTATCGCGCCCGCGCTGCCGCCTTGGGACGATTCCACGGCGGGTTGCGCAAGGAGTTTCCGACGCTGGCGGAATACAGGGATAACGACCGTTAGAGAGCGCATCCTCAGCGGCACTCTCAGACCCTGAGCCAAGCTCGAACAACGGCCTGCCTGCACAACTCGAATTTAATCTGTAACGTTTGCCTGATTCATCAGGAGCTGATCACCGCAGCAAGGTTTACCGCTGACTCGCCATGACATCCACGATAACCGCATCATCCGACGACATCCGCCCCGAGCGAGCCCATCAGCAGGACGAAGCGCCCATTGGCAAGCTCGCTCGGATCATCGGCCAAGCCGCCCGTTTCGACGGCGATCTCTACGGCTTAGGACGGGGCGAGCAAGCCGCCTTGGCTAGGCTCGATCCCGATGGCGAGTGGCGACCGCACCAGGTTGCCGCGTTGTCCCGCGTGCTGATCCATGCCGGGCTCGATCCCGAGCACTGGTCGTTGCATGCCTGGCGCCGTTGGGCCTTGATCGCACACGGCATCGCGCTCACAGGACAAGCCGCTGGCGCGCTGGGTACGCAACTTCACGCGGCCGATATTTCCGAGTCACGTGTCACCAAGCTCCTCACCGCTCGCGGCGATGCCTTTCGGCAGCTCTTACCCCGTCTCTTGCGTTTGCTCGCCTCCAAGGAGGTCGCCCCTAACTGGCATCAGCTAGGCGGCTTGATCCTGTCCGAAGGACGCAATGAGGAGAAAGCCGAGGCCATTCGCATGCAGATTGCTGGCCGCTATTTTTCCGCTCTGGCGAAAGCCGAACGACACGACGCCGACAACAAGGAATCGTAACCATGACCCTGCAGCCCCGTTTCATCCAGATCCACACCCTGCACAGTTATCCTGCCGCACTGCTCAATCGCGACGATGCCGGGCTCGCCAAGCGCTTGCCCTTGGGCAATGCCGTGCGCACACGCATCTCCTCGCAATGCCTGAAGCGGCACTGGCGGATCGCCGAGGATCGCTTTGCCTTGTCCACCCTGGATGTGCCGATGGCCGTGCGCTCGCGCGGGACGCTCGAGTTCATGCGCAAACGGATCGCCGAAGCTGGCGTCTCCGAGCCTCTAGCGCAAGCGGCCGTTGAAGCCATGCGCAAGGCAGGCTTGGTCGACTCCGCAGGCAAGGAGCGCGCGGGTGACGACGCGCTCAAAACCGGGCAGGCGGTGTTGATGGGCAAGGCCGAGATCGACTACCTGGTGGGCCAGTGCACCAACTTGGCCAAGGAAGCGACCGATGAGAAAGCGCTGCGCGCGGCTGTCGCGCAAATGCTCAAGGACGAGAAGAAGAATATCCAGGCGCTCAAATATGGCAGTGGTCTCGAGTCGGCCCTGTTCGGCCGGATGGTGACCTCCGATGTCTTGGCCAGCCGCGATGCCGCCGTCTATGTTGCGCATGCCTTCACGGTGCATGAGGCACAGGTCGAGAACGACTATTTCACCGTCGTCGATGATCTCCTACAAGAGAGTGGAGAGCTGGGCTCCGCCGGCATCTTCGATACCGAGCTGGCCTCCGGCCTCTACTACGGCTATGTCGTGGTCGATGTCCCGCAATTGGTCGAGAACCTTGAAGCAATCGATCGCAAGCGCTGTTTCGATGGGTCGACGCCAGCGGAGAAACGTGCCCTGGCCGGCAAGGTGGTCGAACATCTGTTGCACCTGATCGCCACAGTGAGTCCAGGTGCGAAGCGTGGCTCCACTGCCCCGTTTGATTGGGCCAAGTTCATGCTGGTTGAAGCAGGCGATTGGCAGCCACGTAGCCTCGCCGGCGCCTTTCAGGATGCCCTGCCGCTGGCACCCCTAGACGATGGTGCTGGAGCAATCCGCACGCGCGCTGTCGATCGACTGAGCGATGAGATCACCAAGATGGACGAGGCCTACGGCGCGACCTTGGCGCGTCGTTTTCTGGCGTTGGACCCCACCGAGCTGCCGAATGCGCAACGTCTCAACCTGAACGATCTCGCGCACTGGACCGCAAACGCGATCGAGCAGGGGGCTTGCTGAAATGCCGCGTCATCTCCTGTTGCGCTTGGAGGCGCCGCTGATGGCGTTCGGTGGCGAAACCATCGATAACTTCGGGGTGATCCGCGACTTCCCGGCCCTGTCGATGATCACCGGATTGCTGGCCAATGCCCTGGGCTGGCGACGCGAGGAGACCGAGCGGCATGATCGGCTGCAGGAACGGTTGGTGATGGGCGCGCGCATCGAGCGTCAGGGCAAACGTCTGCAGGATAACCAGAACGCACGGCTTGGCGCCAAAGACGCGGGTTGGACGACCTGGGGGAGACCCGAGGGACGAGCAGGCGGGGCGGCGACCTACGACAGCCCGCATCGCCGGTTTCGTGACTACCATGCCGATCAGTCGCTGCTGATCGCCTTGCGTCTCGAGCCAGCGGACGAGCCACCGAGCCTCGATGACCTTGCGGTCGCGCTCGACCATCCAGCCCGGCCGCTTTTCATCGGGCGAAAGCCATGCCTGCCAAGTCAACGACTGTTCGCAGGTTGGCAAGACGCTGAAGATATCCTGGATGCGCTCCAGTCTGTCCCTCTGCCGGCAGCGCAGCCAGAAGTCCGTCTGCAATGGCCAGAGGGTGAAGGCACGCTTGCAGGTGATCGTCAGCTTGATCTCTGCGACGAGCGCCATTGGCGCAGTGGCGTGCATGGTGGTTGGCGACCGGTGCGGGAAGGTCGCCTGCGTGAAGCGGTTCAGGCCGAGGAGTCAGCCGGATGAGCCTCCACTTGCTGCACTGCGCGCCCGACCCCAAGGCCCTGACCCTTTGGGCAACCCGTCATCGCCTGCTCTCCCCCGATGGAGACGCTGGATACGCCATCCATGCGCTGCTCAGTGCGGCTTTTGGAGGCTCTGCGCCGAAGCCGTTTCGCTATCTTGGCGCCCAGCAAGGGCTGCTTGCGTATACCGACCAGTCATCCGAGTCACTGCGCGAGCAGGCTGCGTTGGTCACCCCGGATGTCGAGCAGGCGCTTAGGCTCGACACACTGGCTATGCGCGCCTTTCCTCAGACTTGGCGACAAGATCAGTTGCTCGGGTTCGAGGTGCGCGTTCGGCCGGTGTTGCGCGCCAAGGATGGACGTGAGCGCGATGTCTTTCTGCATGCGATCGAGTCGTCCACAGCCACCGGAGCAACTACGGCGGCTGACAATCGCGAAGCCGTGTATGCCGATTGGCTCGAACGGCAACTGTCGGCACAGGGGGCGGCCAGTGTTGTCAGCGCTGGCATGGAGGCGTTTCGGCTCAGCCGCGTGATTCGGCGGGGAGCTGGCAAGAACTCGAGTGAACGTCAGGCACGCACCGTCACCGGACCTGATGCGGTCTTCAAGGGCGTGCTCCAAGTTCGCGATGATGAGGCGTTCAACCGACTGCTGCGGCGTGGCATTGGTCGGCACCGAGCCTTCGGTTTTGGCATGCTGCTCCTGAAGCCCGCAGGCTCATGTTGAAGGGGCGTCTCGGACTCGAGACCGCGCGCATGCCGCATGCCGATCGGCATGGGTTGATCTGGTTCGAGCGCGGTGAGCTTTGCGTCATTGATGGCTGTCTGCACTTCTTTGCCGGCAAGGATTCGCTGAAGCCCTACTCGGTGCAGATCCCGCATCAAACCGTGTCGATGATCCTGCTCGGACCAGGCAGTACCGTCACCCATGATGCGCTGCGTTTGCTGGCAAGACATAGCACCCTGATGGCAGCCGTTGGCGAGGATGGAGTGCGTTGCTACACCGCGCCCCCCTTGATGCCGGATCGCTCCGACATTGCGCGGCGCCAGGCTGAGCTTTGGGGTAATCCCCGGCGCCGGATCAGCGTCGCACGCCAGATGTACGCCTTGCGGCTCGGCGAGGTGCTACCGCATCGCGATCTCGATACGTTGCGCGGGATCGAGGGCTCGCGGGTCAAGGTGACCTATCAGCTGATGGCGCAACGCTATGGCATCGACTGGAAAGGGCGGCGCTACGATCGTGCCAACCCGAACGCGGCGGATCTTCCCAATCAGGCCATCAATCACGCGGCAACGGCGGTTCAGGCTGCGGCCGCGATTGCCGTCCAAGCCGTGGCCGCTATCCCGCAACTGGGCTTCATCCACGAGGACTCAGGGCAAGCCTTCGTGCTCGACATCGCCGATCTGTTCCGAGATACGATCACACTGCAGATCGCGTTCACGGTGGCCAAGAAGGCGGAAACCGATAGCCAAACCATCGATCGGCTGGTGCGACGCGAGGCTGCGAACGTATTTCGTAAGCAAACCGTGATTCCAGCGATGATCGACAAAATCAAGCAGGTGATCCGTCTGGAGGAGACCGATGCCGCTCGTCATGATCGTGACCTGTGATGTTGCGGACCGTTATCGCGGTTTTCTCGGATCGCTGATGTTGGAGGTCGCGCCGACCGTCTACATCTCGCCCCGGATGAATCCGGGAGTGCGTGGGCGAACCTGGACCGTGCTCTCTGGCTGGTACAAGTCAGAACCTCAAGGCAGTGTTGTGATGGTCTGGCGCGATGTGAATGCCACAGGAGGCGTTGGGATCGCTACGCTTGGAACGCCGCCGAGGGAGCTGGTTGATGTAGATGGTCTCTGGTTGGTCCGAAAGTTGTTGTAAACAGGCTCTTTTACAATCTAAACGATTTGCTCGTTTTCCTTTGCAGTCTATGGGCTTAACTGCAAGGGATTCCCCCGCGCTCGCGGGGATAGGCCCCAATGACGGATACACTCGTCACTGATCCACCAGATTCCCCCGCGCTCGCGGGGATAGGCCCCGAGCTATCACTGCCGGCGCCAGGCGGTCCTTGATTCCCCCGCGCTCGCGGGGATAGGCCCGGGTCGCTATAACGGCATCGTCGAGCGTGCTCGATTCCCCCGCGCTCGCGGGGATAGGCCCGCGCGACTTCCTCGCGGGCTTCTCGGCATCCGGATTCCCCCGCGCTCGCGGGGATAGGCCCTCGAGCGCATTGCCTGCTGAGTTGACCTTAGCGATTCCCCCGCGCTCGCGGGGATAGGCCCCAAAGCTCGACAGGTTTTGACTCAGCGGCCCGGATTCCCCCGCGCTCGCGGGGATAGGCCCTGTCGCACATGGCCAGCTATGCGT
This sequence comes from Halochromatium salexigens, assembly GCF_016653295.1. GTDB lineage: Bacteria > Pseudomonadota > Gammaproteobacteria > Chromatiales > Chromatiaceae > Lamprobacter > Lamprobacter salexigens. Next base: position 80,411 of record NZ_NHSF01000010.1, read on the forward strand.
CGACCCTGGATTCCCCCGCGCTCGCGGGGATAGGCCCATCCCGAGGACACGCAAGCGAGCTTAGCGATGGATTCCCCCGCGCTCGCGGGGATAGGCCCTCCAACGGCTTGGCTTCGATCGTCACAGGACGGATTCCCCCGCGCTCGCGGGGATAGGCCCGCGCTGACGATTTGATTCCCTGTTGCGTTGACGATTCCCCCGCGCTCGCGGGGATAGGCCCGATCGCGGCATGAAGCGCGACCGCGACAGCCTGATTCCCCCGCGCTCGCGGGGATAGGCCCCAAAGCTCGACAGGTTTTGACTCAGCGGCCCGGATTCCCCCGCGCTCGCGGGGATAGGCCCTGTCGCACATGGCCAGCTATGCGTCGACCCTGGATTCCCCCGCGCTCGCGGGGATAGGCCCCAAAGCTCGACAGGTTTTGACTCAGCGGCCCGGATTCCCCCGCGCTCGCGGGGATAGGCCCTGAACAGCAACAGCCTTTGCCGTTTCGTTGCGGATTCCCCCGCGCTCGCGGGGATAGGCCCGAGGTACATGGCTATCTCCTGCTGTGACGGGCGATTCGCCCGCGCTCGCGGGGATAGGCCCGCTGGCCGGACGGCGTGACAGCCGCCAGGCGCGATTCCCCCGCGCTCGCGGGGATAGGCCCCGGGTGCGCGTCTTTGGTGCGCTGCAGACGTTGATTCCCCCGCGCTCGCGGGGATAGGCCCTCCAACGGCTTGGCTTCGATCGTCACAGGACGGATTCCCCCGCGCTCGCGGGGATAGGCCCGCGCTGACGATTTGATTCCCTGTTGCGTTGACGATTCCCCCGCGCTCGCGGGGATAGGCCCGCTTGTGCTCGCCCCAGCCGATGAGCTGCGCCGATTCCCCCGCGCTCGCGGGGATAGGCCTTCGTGGCGCTGTCGCCTGAGCAACAAACTGAGTTCAAGAGCACAGTCGCTAAGGCAAAAGGGCTCATCGCGGCTGGGAAGTCTGCGGTTGCTGAGACTATACTTCGCAAGAAGCAAGACAAACTACTAGAGGTCGTGCGCAATGCCGAAACTGGAACCCCGCGAAGTGATGGAGATGCTCTCGGAGCTACCTCCGTATTTGCAGCAGAGCCTGGAACAGACACCGCTAGTGCGCGGGGCGAGAGCGGGGATAGCCGAGGAACAGCGGCTCAACGACCCTCAGTATCTAGCAGAACTAGCGGAGGTCAGCGTGGAGGAAGCCGAGGAAGCGCTGACAGCGGAGCAAGCGTATCTGTCCGGGGCGCGAGCGGATCAACCGCAGCACCCGAAACGGCCCAAACTGCCGAAGGATCAGCTGAGGTAGCGCCGAAACAGGAGGCGCCCGCGCCCAAGCCGACCAAGTCCGGATTCCCCCGCGCTCGCGGGGATAGGCCCAGGCCGGTGTCTCTCTGAGGCATCGGCCTTTTGATTCCCCCGCGCTTATGGTGGTGACGAGGCGTACCAGCGTGAGGGGATTGAGGTGATTCCGTGTGCCATCGCTATCAATCGCCAATGGCGTATTTGTTTCCGATTTGAGGGTGGCGATGCGTTTGAAGTCGAGGTCTGCGATTACCATTAACCGGAGTGTGATCCATGACTTTTGAAAACACGGGAATTCAACGGAAACCAACTCACCCAGGAGAAATGCTGCGCGAAGATTTCGCTCCTGACTATGGGTTGAGCGTATCCACCCTTGCGGAGGCGCTGGGTGTATCACGACAATCAGTGAATGAGCTCTTACGTGAGCGACGGGCGATCAGCCCCGAGATGGCCATCCGCCTGGCCCGGCTGTTTGGTAACTCCGCTGAATTCTGGCTCAATGCTCAGCGTGCCGTTGATCTGTGGGAGGCGAGGCAGGCGCTTGCGTCTGAAGTCGCGCGCATTCGCCCGTTAAATGCCGCGTAAATTCACCGCGGATTCAGGGGCTGGCAGCGCCTGTTTGCTGTAGCGGCAGCCGCCTAGCGGTCGACCTGGGTGATGAACGGCCAGAGCCATGGCACCGGCGCCGGGTCGCCGCGTGAGATTACTCCCCCGCGGCTCCCACAGATCCGGACATGCCCAATTCGGGCATCCGGCTCCTCGATCTAGACATTCGCTACGTGGCATAGATGCTATGAACCACACGCGCGGGCGGGAGTGGGTAGCGCTTGGCGAGGCGTGCAAAGGCCGCCCAATTC
>NZ_NHSF01000011.1 GCF_016653295.1 Halochromatium salexigens
ATGCGCGGTTGAAACTCCCCGAGACCTGCACCTCGTTTCTGCTGCAGTCCTGGAACGAACAGCTGATGATCGAGCAGCCCTACGCACAGACCAACGACCTGCTCGAGCGCGTGCTCGAGGTGCGTCAATCGGTGCAGACGCTGGAACGTCAGCAGGCCGGGTTGAGCACCTGCGTGGACGCGTTTTGGGCGCAGCAGCCGCCACCCACGCCGGCATCCACAGAGACCCTGGTGGTCAACACCGTGTAAATTATAGGTATCTTCTGGCGACCCTGGAGTTGATGCGCGGATGTTTGACGGTGTCCTGGAGCGTTTTGCCGAACGCGCGCCGGCGAGCGTGATGGTGCGCGGCCTGCTGGAGCGGCTGCTCAACGCCGAGCGGCTCGAGGGCTGGTTCGAGTCGGCGTCCGGGGCGCAGTACACGCGCCAGATCCTGTTCTCCTCGCTGGTCGGGCTGATGCTGCAGGTCATCTGCCGGGTGCAGGCCAACGTCAATGCCGCCTATCGGGAGGCGTCGATCGCCGCCTCCATCGTGGCCGTCTATGACAAGCTCAAGGGGGTCGAGGTGTCGACCGCGCAAGGGCTGGTGCGCTTGACCGCCCAGGATGCCGCCGAGCTGATCGATGAGTTCGGTGGCGCCCGGGCCGAGCGCCTGCCGGGCTATCGCCTCCTGTACCTCGACGGCAACTGCTTGGCCGCCAGCGAGCGGCGGCTCAAGCCGTTGCGCGACAGTGCTGCGGCGCCCTTGCCAGGCAAGTCGCTGGTGGTCTTCGATGACGCCCGGGGCCTGCTCAGCGATGTCTTCCCGTGCGCCGATGGCCATGCCCAGGAGCGCAGCCTGCTCGATGAGGTCGCCGAGACGGTGCAGGCTGATGAGCTGTGGATCGCCGATCGCAATGTCTGTGTGACCGCCTTCTTGGCCGCCATCGCCCGCCGTCAGGCCGCCTTCCTCATCCGCCATCACAGGGGCTCAATATCAAGCCGCTCAGTGCCCTGCAACCGGTCGGCACCGGACCCGAGGGGGCGTTGTTCGAGCAGGCCGTGCAGGTCACCGATGCCGAGGGACAGACCTGGACCTGGCGGCGCATCGTGCTCGAACTCGAGCGCCCGACCCGCAACGGCGATCAGCAACTGATCGTCTTGACCAACCTGCCCGCCGAACAGGCCGAGGCCGCCACGGCGGCCGAACTCTACCGCAGCCGCTGGACCATCGAGACGGCGTTTCAAAAGCTCGAGGGGCATCTCAACTCCGAGCTCAATACCCTGGGCTATCCGCAGGCCGCGCTGTTTGGCTTCTGCCTGGCCCTGGTGGCCTTCAACCTCTATGCGGTGGTGATGGCCGCGCTGCGCGCCGCCCACCCCGAGGCCAACGTCGACGAGACGGTCTCGGAGTATTACCTGGCCGGCGAGATCGCCCGCACCAGCGAGGGGCTCACCATCGCGGTCGAGGAGCAACACTGGCAGGTCTTTGCGCAGGCCGATCGCGCCCAACTCTGTGCCTTGCTGCTCGCCTTGGCGCAGCGCGTCAACCTCAAGAAGCTGCGCAAGAGCCCGCGCGGACCGAAAAAGCCTCCCACGCCGCGGACCAAGCATAAGGGCAAGCCGCATGTCTCCACGGCTAAACTCCTGGCTGGGCGTTAACACGGCTAGCGACCCACCTTTAAAGGGCTGGACCTCGCGACCAAGTCAAATTGATCGCAGACAGGGCGCAGTCTGCCGATGAAGGGGAGCAGCCTGGGATGCCTGCCGAGGAGTGTGATTGGGGTTGGTCGGCCTACCCGGATCGGTCGCGCCGAGGTGGGTTTCCACTGGATGAGGCGGGCTTGGCCAACGTGCTTGAGGTGGTGCTGGGTGGGGCATGAAGGAGTCGGTCTTCCCCGACATCGATGGGGCCTTCACTTGGTATATCGCGACCAAGGATGGGCTCCGCGGACTGCGTGCTGCGATCCAATGCGGTGCCGTGCTCAGTGAAGACATCGGTGACGAGTTGTACGGCATGACGCTAAGCGAATGGCAAGATTACTTGCGCCGGCAGACGGTTAAGCGCGGGGTCTTCGCCACCTTGGCGCTGTTTGCGGCCTGCGAAGGTGGGATACGGCGTGATTTCGAGTGGCGTGCGACGGGGGAATTCGGGCAGACGCATGCGCAACGGTTTCGGAAGCTCCAGCTTCAGGCTGGTGACAATGCGGTGCCGCTGAACAACATCCTCACCGGCTGGATCGGTGCCGAAGGCGACAAAGCTTGGTTGCGGCAAAGACTGTTGCAGCTGTTGACCTTATTTCGCCAACGAAACGACTTGGGGTGGTGCCCCAGTCTATAGGACTTCAGAGGGTTTCAGCATTCTTGATTCACTGGCAGCGAGGCATTGTAATGGTGAACAAAATACCAGATTGCACCAATATGGTTGTCAAGCTTTTTTGAAAATGACAGCGCTTTTCTGACCAACCGCGAGACCCGTTGACGAAGTGTGCAATTGAAGCGTTCAATGTGATTCGTTTGACCGC
>NZ_NHSF01000012.1 GCF_016653295.1 Halochromatium salexigens
CGCATCAAGCAGCGCTTTGAAGCGCGGCTCTTCCTCGTGCGCGACCGGGCGCAGGGTGATGTCGTGCACGTTCACGCCGCTACCTCGCCAACCAACAGTGGCGGGCAGTTTGGACCAGACGAAGGGAATTGTCCAGAATCGAGGGTAAATCCCTCAACTGCTGGTCAGTCAGAGTCAGAACGGTTTCGCCCTGCAGCCGTCCGGTGGGCCAGTTGTCGCCGCGCAGAACCGGCGCAGCCGCTCGGCGCTCTCGCTGACCACTTCACCGGAGGGCAGCGCCGCGCTCGGGTCCAGCAGCCAGGTGGCAATGTCCGCGCGTACCCGCGCGCCCTGCAAATCACGCGGTAGCATGTGCCAGCCCTCGGCGTAGAGCAGGAGCCGGAGCGCTGCCGCATCGAGTGGAACCGCGTCGATAAAGCGGCAGAAGGCACGCGCTGGGATGATGCTGTCGCGCTCCCCGTAGAGGATCAGCGTCGGCGGCTGTCCGTCAGGGTGCCGGCGTGAGTCGGGCCAAGTGACGGCCTGATCCATCACATTCGTCACCCCCCAGAGCGCCTCGATCCGTGTCGCCTTGATCACCAGCGGGTCTCGACCCATCGCGATCAGCATCGGCTTATTGTCGGAGGGGGCGATCTGGATGCCATCGCCAGTGAGCTTGAGCCCGGGCAAGGTTCGGGCCGCGAGCGCGAGCGCGGCGCGCTGGTACCAAGGCATGCTATCGCGTGACCAGACCGCAGGTGCGATCAAGACCAGCCCGTCGACGTCCAAGGGCGCTGTGGCATCGGCGCTGAGCGCGACCGCCGCCCCCATGCTTTCGCCGATGAGGATCAACCGCGCTTGCGGATGGCGTGCTCGTAGCAACCCGATCAAGGTGCGTAGATCCGCTGTGAGCCGATCACTGCCATGCCAGCGTCCGGCCTGACGCGTGCGACCGAAGCCGCGCTGGTCGAAGGCGTAGGTCGTGATCCCGAGTGTGGCGAGATGCTCGCCGAGCGGTCGAAAGGCCTGGCTGTAGTCGTTGAAGCCATGCAGACCGAGCACGACGATCCGAGGCCGATCAGTGCGGCCCCAGCGTTGAAAGGGCAACCGATAACCGTCGGCCATGCGTGCTTCAGCCGGCATCAGCCGTGGCTTGAGTGGCAGTGCGTTGGCGGTTCTAGACGAGTTCGAGGCGGACGTCATGGGCGCTAGCGTGTCCATACAGGCGCTGAGTAGGATGCTCGGCAAGAGCGCGCCGATGACGCCCAGCCAGGCACCCAGCCAGGTGCCCAGCCAGGAGGCCTTGCCGCTGCCGCTCTGGCCGAGACCTAAGCCAGTCCGGCGGTTTCGGCGCTTCAAAACAGCCCCAGCGGCCCTTCCTGCATGGCCGCGATCTGCTCGCGCATGATCAGGATCTGTTCCTCCCAGAAACGCGGCGAGTCGAACCAGGGAAAGGCACTCGGGAAGGCCGGATCATCCCAGCGTTGCGCGAGCCAGGCCGCGTGATGGATCAGCCGCAGCGTACGCAGGGCCTCGATCAGATGCAGCTCGCGCGGATCGAAGTCGGCAAAGTCCCGATACCCCTCGAGCACGGCATCGAGCTGCAGCGTCATCGCCTGGCGATCGCCAGAGAGCAGCATCCAGAGATCCTGAACCGCCGGCCCGGTGCGGGCGTCATCGAAATCGACGAAGTGGGGGCCGGCCTCGGTCCAGAGCAGATTGCCGCGATGACAATCACCATGCAGGCGCAGCAGACGCAGTGTGCCGGCGCGTTCGTAGCAAGCTGCGATCGCGGTCAGCGCATGCTCGATGACGCTGCGGTAGGCGGTCTCAAGCGCGCTCGGAATCCACCCCTGCGCGAGCAAGAAGCGAACCGGCTTTTCGCCGAAATGCTGGAGGTCCAGGGTTGGTCGATGGTGAAACGCCTGGCTGGCGCCGAGCGCATGGAGACGACCGATGAAGCGACCGATCCGGGTCAGGATGTCCAGATCCTCGAGTTCCGGATCGCGCCCACCGCAGCGCGGGGTCAGCGAGAAGCGATAGTCGGCATGCCGGTGCAGGCTCTGGCCCTCGATCAGCAGGGGCGCGACCGCCGGGATCTCGCGCTCGGCCAAGGCCAGCACGAATGCATGTTCCTCGGCGATGGCCGCATCCGACCAGCGCCCAGGCCGGTAGAATTTGGCGATCAGCGGACCAGCATCATCGATGCCGACCTGATAGACGCGATTCTCATAGCTGTTCAGGGCCAGCAGCCGGCCATCGACCGAGAACCCGAGCGATTCCACCGCATCCAGCACCCGATCGGGCGTCAGATCGGCATAGGGACGGCGTGGGTCGGCGCCAGGGGCGGGGATGCCGGGGTTCAAAGCTCGCTGCCGGGTTGAGTGGCGCTGAGGGGCCAGTCAGTGTCGTCCATCTCTTGCGCGGCACGGGCACCAACCCGGCGCACCACCATCCCAAGCGTCAGCCCTTGTACCAAGATCGAGAACACCACGACGATGTAGGTGACGGTCAACAAGACATCGCGGATCTCGGACTCAGGCAACGAGAGCACCAGCGCCACCGAGATACCTCCGCGTAAGGCGCCCCAGGTCAGGATGCTGATCGCACCGGGGGCGAAGCTGCGAAAACGCCGCATCCAGGCCACCGGCACGCCAGCGCTGAAGGCGCGTGCCGCCAACACCAGCGGGATGGCCAGCAGCCCGGCGATCAGGGTCGAGCCGGTGACGCTGATCACCAGCACCTCGAGGCCGAGCAGCACGAACAGCACCGCATTGAGGACCTCGTCGACCAACTCCCAGAAGTTGTCCAGATGGCCCTTGGTCTGGTCCGATATCAGGTGAGCGCGCACCTGGTTGCCGATCAACAGTCCGGCAACGACGACGGTGATGGGCGCCGAGAGATGCCAGTGCTCGGCCAGCGCATAGGCGCCACTGGCCACGGCCAGGGTGATCAAGACCTCGACCTGATAGTGGTCTATCTTGCGCAGCATCAGATAGGCAAGACCACCGCTGGCGAGGCCGAACAGCAGCCCGCCGACGGCCTCCTTCAAGAACAGCACGAGGGCGCCGCCGAAGGTGACCTGCGCGCCGCCGATGGCGATCTCGAGCAGCACCATGAAGAGCACCACGGCGACGCCATCATTGAACAGCGACTCGCCCGTGATCTTGAGTTCCAGGCTCCTGGGGGCACCGGCGCTTTTGAGGATGCCGAGCACCGCGATCGGGTCGGTCGGCGAGATCAGCGCGCCGAACAGCAGACAATAGATCAGCGGAATGTCCAGTCCGAGTACCGCGAACAGCAGCCAGGCGACGCCACCCACGATGAGCGTCGAGAGGATGACGCTGAGGCTGGCGAGCACCGCGATCACCCATTTCTGCTCGGCGAGTTCCTTCAGGTTCACATGCAGCGCACCCGCGAACAGCAGGAAACTGAGCATGCCGTGCAACACCGTGGCGTCGAAATCGATGCTGTCGACCATCAGGCGGATGTCGTGCTCGAGTGCTTCGGTGCCCGGAATCGGCAACAGCAAGAACAGCGACATCAGCAGCGCGATCAGCATCAGCCCGATCGCGGTTGGCAGCTTCAAGAAGCGGTGGTTGAACCAAGCGAAGAGCGCCGACAGCGTGAGCAGAACCGCGATGATGTTGAACAGTTGCATGACGACGGCCTGTGTTCAGCGAGGAATCGGCCCATTATGCCCGTCTCGGCGCGAAAGCGTCTTGAGCAAGCGCGCACCAGGCCTGTCCAGGCAGCGTCTCAGTGGCAGTCGATCAGTGCCTTCAAGACGCCCGGCTCGGCGGCGCGGCGCAGCGCGTGCACCCCCTCGGCCAGCGGCAGGCGCGCATCGACCAATGGGGTCGGGTCCACATGCTGGCGTTCAAGCAGCCGCAACGCGGCAGGGAAGGGGCCGCAGCGCGAGCCAAACACGCGAATCTCATCGACCACCAACGACGACAGATCGACCGCGACCTCGCCGCGATAAGTGCTCTTCAGGCAGAGGGTGCCGCGTGGACGCAGCGCCTTGCGCGCCAGCGCGAAGCCACCGGGCGCGCCGCTGGCCTCGACCACGAGGTCGTAACCGCCAGTCGCGACCTCCGACTCCTGCAGGCAGCGCGTGGCGATGCCCTCCAGACGCTGGCGCTGATGGGCATGTCGTGCCACGACGTCCAGCTCGGCCCCGGTCAGGGCGAGCACGCGCGCGATCAGCTGCCCGAGCCGGCCTGCGCCCACCACGAGCACCCGCGCCGAGGGCGTGATATGGACCTGTTCCGGGATCTGCAGCGCGGCCGCCAGGGGTTCGGTGAAGACCGCAGCGCTATCCGGCACCGTCTCCGGCACCCGATGCAGATTCCCGAGCGGCAGGCACAGGTATTCGGCAAAGGCACCATCGTGTCGTTTGATGCCGAGCACTGCGCGGTTCAGGCAATGACTCGGCCGACAGGCCCGACACTCGCTGCAGTGACCACAGCTCAGGTTGATGGCGCCGACGACGCGCTCGCCGACCCGCTCCGGTGCTTTTTCAGCAGCGGTGATCTCACCGACGAATTCATGGCCGAGCACGCCGCTGAAGGGATAATAACCATCCAGCAGGGCCAGATCGGTGGAGCAGACACCAGCGAGCCTGACGCGCACCAGCGCCTCGCCGGCAGCCGGGGAGGGTTCGGGCAGATCGGTGCGCAGTCGCACCTCGTGATCGAGCCAAATCGCCTTCATAAGGAGGCGAGGACGCGAGCCGACATCGAAACAGGACCTCGGGTTATCCTTGTTCCTAGCATGGAAAAGGGCCGCGACTGGAAATTCGACACGCATACCGCCAATTCAGCGACTGCACGAGACAGGGTCTCACCAAGATCGCGATCCTCACCGCCAGCACTTGATGCCATCGATCACCTTGCACTCTCTCAACCCTTCAGACCGGACACCAGGAGAGCCTGATGCCCCCAATGGACGAATCCAACCTTTCCGCCGCCTATGGCCGTGTGCGCGCCTTCACCGAACAGCTCTGCGAGCCCCTTGAGATCGAGGATTACATGCTCCAGACCGCCGTCGAGGCGAGTCCGCCGAAGTGGCATCTCGCGCACGTCTCCTGGTTCTTCGAAACCTTCCTGCTCAAACCCTTCCTCGCAGGCTATCAGGAATTCCATCCCCACTTCGACCACTTGTTCAATTCCTACTATGAGCAGACCGAGGCCGGCTTCTGGCCGCGCCCGCAACGCGGGTTGCTCTCGCGCCCGACCGTGGCCGAGGTCTATGCCTACCGCCGCCATGTCGATGATGCCATGGCGCGCTTGCTCGGCGAATGCCCGGCTGAGCACCAGGCAACCGTGCAGACGCGACTCGAGATCGGCCTCAACCACGAGCAGCAGCACCAGGAGCTGCTGATCACCGATATCAAGTACAACCTGGCCTACAATCCGCTGCGTCCGGCCTATCGCGCGGATCTGGCGGTCGCACCGGCGCAAGACCCGGTGCCGCTGACCTTCACGACCTTCGAGGGTGGTGTCCACAGCTTCGGTGCCCCAGAGCCGACTCGGCACGAGCACGGGGACCAAGACCAGAGCGCCGCTCGGGGCTTCGCCTACGACAACGAATTCCCGCGCCACCAGCGGCTGCTCGAGCCGTTCCGACTCGCCGATCGCCTGGTCACCAACGCCGAGTATCAGGCCTTCATCGACGATGGCGGTTATCGCCACCCAGGGCTCTGGCTCTCCGACGGCTGGGCGCGGATCAACAGCGAGGGCTGGCAGGCACCGCTGTACTGGGAGAAGCTCGATGGCGTTTGGCACGAGACCACGCTTGGCGGTCGCCGCCCGCTGAACCCGGCCGAGCCGGTCTGCCACCTCAGCTACTTCGAGGCCGAGGCCTATGCGCGCTGGGCTGGGCGCCGGCTGCCGACCGAGTTCGAATGGGAACATGCCGCCGCTGGGCGTCCGGTCGACGGCCATTTCGTCGATGACGGTCGCTTGCATCCCACCCCGGCCGGCGCGGGCTCGCTGCAACAGTTGTTCGGCGATTGCTGGGAATGGACCGCCTCGGCCTATCTGCCCTATCCACGCTATCGCGCCGTGGAGGGCGCGCTCGGCGAGTACAACGGCAAATTCATGAGCGGACAGATGGTGCTGCGCGGCGGCTCCTGCGCCACCTCGCGCAACCATGCGCGCGCCACCTATCGCAATTTCTTCTATCCCCACGAGCGCTGGCAGTTCAACGGCATCCGGCTGGCGGAGGACTTGGCATGATCTCCTCGACCGACCCGACCACGGCCAACCCGATCTTCTTCCACGATTATCATCCCGCGCCCGCCGACTTGCGCGCCGAGGTCCTGGCGGGCCTGGCCAAGCCGCGCAAGCAGCTCTCGCCAAAGCTGTTCTACGACGCCGAGGGCTCCAAGCTGTTCGATGCCATCTGCGAATTGCCCGAGTACTATCCGACCCGCACCGAGATCGCCATCCTGCGCGAACACGGCGCCGAGATGGCCCAGCGCCTCGGTCGCGAGGCGCTCTTGGTCGAGCTTGGCAGCGGCAGCAGCCTGAAGATCCGCGTCCTGCTCGAGGCGTTGCAACCGGCGGTCTATATGCCGGTCGACATCTCCCGTGAGCATCTCCAGCAGTCGGCCCAGGCGCTCGCGGCCACCTTCCCGAAGCTCGAGGTGCATGCGGTCTGCGCCGATTATTCGGCGCCCTTCGACCTGCCGGTCGACGACCATGAGCACCCCCGCGCGGCCTTCTTCCCCGGCTCGTCGATCGGCAATTTCGAGCCCGATGAGTCCGAGCAATTGCTGCGCCGCGTCGGCGCCATCCTCGGTGCCGAGGGGCGGCTGCTGATCGGCATCGATCTGATCAAGGATCGCGCGCGCCTCGAGCGCGCCTACAACGATGCCGCCGGGGTCACCGCCGCCTTCAACATGAATCTACTCAGCCGCATCAACCGCGAACTCGAGGGTGGCTTCGATCCTCGTCACTTCCGCCACGAAGCCTTATTCAACGCCGCCCAGAGCCGCGTGGAGATGCACCTGCTCAGTACCTGTGATCAGCAAGTCGAGGTCGCCGGCGAGACCTTCGCCTTCCGCGAGGGCGAGACCATCCACACCGAGTGTTCGCACAAATACAGCGTCGAAGGCTTCCATGCACTGGCCGCCCGCGCCGGCTTCGAGCCCGAGCAGGTCTGGACCGATCCCGAGCAGTTGTTCAGCGTGCACTGCCTGATCTATCGGCCCTCGGCCATGCGCTAAGCCATGAAGTATCAGGATCTACGCGACTTCATCGATCAGCTCGAGCAGCGGGGCGAACTCAAGCGCATCGGCATCGAGGTCGACCCGCATCTGGAAATCACCGAGATCTGCGACCGCACCCTGCGCGCCGGCGGCCCGGCGCTGCTGTTCGAGCGCCCCAAGGGGTCCCAGGTGCCGCTGCTCGGCAACCTGTTCGGCACCCCGCAGCGGGTCGCGCTCGGCATGGGCGAGGAGTCGGTCGCGGCCCTGCGCGAGGTCGGCAAGTTGCTCGCGTTTCTCAAGGAACCGGAGCCGCCGAAGGGGATGAAGGAGGCTTGGCACAGCCTGCCGATCTTCAAGAAAGTGCTCGACATGGCGCCCAAGGTGCGGCGCCACCCGCCTTGTCAGGAGCAGGTCTTCGAGGGCGAGCAGGTCGATCTCTCGCGCTTCCCGATCCAGCACTGTTGGCCGGGCGATGCGGCGCCGCTGATCACCTGGGGGCTGGTGGTGACGCGGGGGCCGGAGAAGGCGCGTCAGAATCTCGGCATCTACCGCATGCAGGTGCTCGGGCGCAATCGGGTCATCATGCGCTGGCTGGCACATCGCGGCGGGGCGCTCGACTTCCGCGACTGGCAGCACGCGCATCCGGGCAAGCCGTTCCCGATCGCCGTCGCGCTCGGGGCCGATCCGGCGACCATCCTCGGCGCGGTCACGCCGGTGCCGGACAGCCTCTCCGAGTACGCCTTTGCCGGCCTGCTGCGCGGCAGTCGCACCGAACTCGCTGCCTGCCTCGGCTCCGAGCTGCAGGTGCCGGCCAGCGCCGAGATCGTCCTCGAGGGCCATCTGCATCCCGATGACATGGCGCCCGAGGGACCGTTCGGCGACCATACCGGCTACTACAACGAGGTCGATGACTTCCCGGTCTTCACCATCGATCGCCTCACCCAGCGCCAGCAGCCGATCTACCACAGCACCTACACCGGCCGGCCGCCGGATGAGCCGGCGATCCTCGGCGTGGCGTTGAACGAGGTCTTCGTGCCGATCCTGCAGAAGCAGTTCCCCGAGATCGCCGACTTCTACCTACCACCCGAGGGCTGCTCCTATCGGCTCGCGGTGGTGGCGATGAAGAAGCAATATCCAGGACATGCCAAGCGGGTGATGCTCGGCGTCTGGTCGTTCCTGCGCCAGTTCATGTACACCAAATTCGTCATCGTCGTCGACGACGATGTCTGCGCCCGCGACTGGAAGGATGTGATCTGGGCCATGACTACGCGCATGGACCCGGCGCGCGATACGGTGATGATCGAGAACACGCCGATCGACTATCTGGATTTCGCCTCGCCGGTCTCGGGGCTGGGCTCGAAGATCGGCTTCGATGCGACCAGCAAGTGGCCCGGCGAGACCTCGCGCGAATGGGGCCGGCCGATTGAGATGGACGCAGAGATCAAGGCGCGGGTCGACCAGCTCTGGCCGCAACTCGGAATCGATTGAGACGAAGGACGCCTCGGCGATCACCGTCCGTGCGGGCGGAGTTGCCTGCGCTGCCTGCCGATTGGCAACGCAGGCAGCGCGGTTGGGTGGTCGCGGCTAGGCGCTCAGAAACTCCGTTGCGGTCTTTCGGTGCGGGGTCTAGCCTCGTTCACGGTCAATTTGCGACCGTCCTGCAGGGTGTCATTCAACGCTTGGATCGCATCCTCGGCTTCGGATTTGTTCGGCATGTCGACGAACCCAAAGCCTTTCGATTGTCCGGAGAACTTGTCCTTGATCACATCAGCGCTGGCGACCTCGCCGAACTCGCTGAACATCTCGCGCAAGCTATCGTCATTGACCGAATATTTCAGGTTACCTACGTAGATCCTCATCGCTCACTCTCGCAACGGTCGTGCATTGAGCACGCGCACACCATCGGTCGATCAACGCACAACTCGAACGATAGTGACACGGCAGCCAGTGCCGTATGCGGTTTGGAGTGCTGCCTGTGCCCGGCGCCCCCCTTAGCTGATCGCCACCCTAGCGAATCGTGCTACTGAGTCTAGCGCATTGCTGTTACGCCTCGGGTCAGTGTCTCCGATGGTCTGATCGACGTCAATCGCGCTTCGCGACCTGAAAGCCGGCGCTTTCGATCGCCTGCTCCAAGGCGCGGGTCTCGACGAGGCGGCCGCGAATCACCACCTGCCCGGTGGCGAGGTCGGGTGAGGCCTCATCGATCTGCTCGATGGATTCCAGCGCCTGCTTGACCGTAGCGACGCAGTGGCCGCAGGTCATGCCCTTGACGTTGAGGATGCGAGCGCCGGCTGCGCGGGTGTCGAGGCCCGGCTGCGCATCCGTCTGCATGCCGGCCTCGGCGGCCTGCACGCTCGCCAAGCGCGCTTGCGCCTGTCTGCGTGCGCGGTATTGGCGCAGCCCCAGCATCGCCATCAACGCCAGCAGCCCCAGTGCCGAGAGCACCGAGAGCCAGCCTTGCTGGTGCTCATGGATGAGCGTTTGCACCGGTACGCTGGTCAGCAATTGGTCGAAGAGCAGCCCGAAGCCGAGGCTCATCACCACCACGGTGCCCAGGTACACCGAGAGCACCCGCGCGCCCAGGGTGCGATAGACCGCGCCGATGGTGACCAGGTTGGTCGCCGGTCCCGCCATCAGGAACACCAGCGCCGAGCCCGCCGGCAGCCCGGCCGCGATCAACGAGGCCGCGATCGGCACCGAGGCCGTGGTGCAGACATAGAGGGGCAGGGCGATGGCCAACATCACCAGCATGCCGAGCAGACCGCCGGCCCAAGGCCGGCCGGCGAAGAAGTCGGCCGGGGTGAGCGCCGTCACCAAAGCCGCCGCGATCACGCCGATGATCAGCCAGGTGTTGATCGCCCCGAGCAGGTCGAACACCGCGTAACGCACCGCTTCGATGATGCGCGCCAGCGAGCCTCGCGGTCGGTCATCATCGGCGCGATCGGCCTCGGCGGCGTCGCTCGCGGCCGGCTCTGCGGGCACCGTCCGATTGACCAGAACACCGCCGACCACGCCGGTGACAAAGGCGGCGACCAGCTTGAAAATCGCGAACGGCCAACCGAGGAAGGCGGCGGTGACGAGGATCGAATCGACCCCGGTCTGCGGCGTGCTGATCATGAAGGAGGTAGCCGCACCCGGCGAGGCGCCTTGACGCCGCAAGCCGAGCGCGGTCGGGATCACGCCGCAGGAGCACAGCGGCAGCGGCACGCCGACCACGGACGCCCGCACCACGCTGCCAAGATCGGGCCGACTGAGACCGCGCCGGATCACGGCCGCGGGCACATAGGCGTGGATCAGCCCCGCGATGAAGAGACCGACTAGGAGCGAGGGCGCGAGTTCGAGCAGGATGCCCCAGAGCGCGGCCGGGAAGTCAATCACGAAAGCCATAGATCAGGTCCATCGGGGTTTGGTCGGATTCGATACATCAAAAGCAGGGCGCGAGTCCTGTCGCGAGGTCCGGGAATCGCAGGCTGACGCCCAGCTCGTCCAGCAAACGCCGATTGCTCAAGCGCCGCGACTCCTTCAGATACGACAGCATCCCGGCCGAGAGCTGGCCATCCGCCTCGGCCAGCGGGATCTGGGGCGGGCGGGGCAGGCCGGCGGCATCGGCGACCTGACAGAAGTAGTCGGTCATGGTGCTCGGCTGCCCATCGCAGACATTGTAGACCGCGCCCGCTGGCGCGCGCTCCATCGCCGCCAGGCAGATGGTCACCAGATCCTCGGCATGGATGCGATTCGACCAGGGCGCCTCCTCGGCCCGCACCACCGGCTGGGCGCTGCGGATGCGCGCCAGTGGCAGCCGGTCACAGGCATAGATACCGGCCACGCGCAGGATCACCAGCTCGGCGCCGCTGGCTTGGCTCCAGCGCCGCAGACGCTGTTCGGCATCCCAGCGCCGCCGAGAGCGACCGACGCTCGGGCGCGGTTGCCAATCCTCGTCGACCCAGGCGCCGCCGCAGTCACCATAGACCCCGGTGGTGCCGATATAGACCAGCCGGCGGGGGTGGCCATGGCGCTCGAAGGCGTCGATGAGATGGGCCGTCAGTGGATCCTCATCGCTGTCGTTCGGCGGGGGGGCGAGATGAAAGACCTGCTGGCCGGCAGGCTCGAGCGGTGCGAGATCATCCTGTGCCAGGTCCCGTTGTAACGCCCGCGCGCCCGCGCGCTCGACTTCGGTGGCGCGTTCGGCGCTGCGCACCACCCCAAGCACCGGCTCGCCGCGCGCTCGATAGCGCTGGGCCAACGCCTGCCCAATGTAGCCACAGCCGAGTATGATCATCGCCCATCCTCCGTTATCGATTCATCGCCATCAGTCCAAAGGTAGGGGTCAGTGTATTGTCCCGCAAACCTCGTGCTCACACCGACGGACGCCGAGAAGCGCTGATGACTCAAGGGCGCTGCCACCGGCTGAGGTGCCCGACTATGATCGCGGGGCGCACGTAGCGCCTTGATGGTGGCGAATGGTGAGGAGCAGTGGCTCGCCGAGCCTTATTTTATCTGCGTCGACTCAGTGAAACATATCGACACATCTATCCAACTCCGTCGAACAGGCTATAACAGCCATGCAGCATGCCTACAAACCGACGCTTTACGAGCAACTTGCAAACCTGCCCGAGGGTTTGACCGGCGAAATCCTCAACGGCCAACTTCATGCTCAACCGCGACCAACAGGTCCGCATGCCCATGCCGAGACCGAACTCGGTATCGACATCGGCAGTGCCTACGGTCGCGGCCGGGGAGGACCGGGGGGCTGGTGGATCATCATCGAGCCCGAGATCCACTTCATCACCGATGTGGAGGTCACGGTTCCGGATCTTGCCGGTTGGCGCAAGGAACGGATGCCGCAAATCCCCGCAGGACATCGATTCGAGGTCGTCCCGGACTGGATCTGCGAGATTCTGTCCCCTTCGACCGAAAGCAAAGACCGTCACATCAAGATGCCGCTCTACGCCCATTATGGAGTGGCCTACGCTTGGCTCGTCGATCCCATGCAGCGCAGGCTGCAAGCCTACGCACTGGAGGCGAACAAGTGGCGCTTGCTCGCCGAGGCCGCTGGGAACGATGTGCTCGCGGTGGCTCCCTTCGAGGCGCTGAAGCTCGAACTCAGCAACCTCTGGAGCTGAGAAACGACATACTCGTCGTTCAGAGCATTGAGGGCAGGTTGGCTGCTGCAGACCTAATCTCTGCGCCGGGCGGAAACCGCGCTATTCAGCGAGCGATGTCGCGCGAACATGACCATGACCGCCTGGAAAGCCGCGTTCGATGGCGATCTCTTCGGTCCAGGAAAAATTGTCCGTGTTGGGTAGGGCTGCAGAGGGACTGAGTGTGGCGTACGAAAACACTCCCCAAAATGGATCATGGGGATGCTTGTACACGATCGGATCTTGTGCGCGGTTTATGGAACAGCCGTTCAGCAGGCTGGCCACTATCAGGGCAGCGCCAACAGATGTTTTAAGCCCAAGTGTTTCCGGCGGCGGTTGCACCATTGTTTTTGCCTGATGAACGCTGGATGTGCTGGCCAAGGACATGCTGCGCTAGACTGTAACAGATCAGTCAACGCTGCCCCATCTCCTCTGTATCACCGCCAAACCAAGGAGCCACGCCGAAGCGATGAGTGCCTCCCCAGCGCGCTTCACAGTGCGCACCGAACCCGCCGGCCATGCGTTCGAGGTCGCGCCGGATCAGACCCTCCTCGAGGCCGCGCTGGCGCAACGCATCGGCTTGCCCTATGGCTGCCGGCACGGCACCTGCGGCAGTTGCAGCGCGCACTTGCTCGCCGGATCGGTGCGCTATCCCGACGGCCATCCGCCCGCGTTAGAGGGGCAACCGCCGGAGACCTGCCTGACCTGTCAGGCGCGACCGACGTCCGATCTGGTCCTGCAGGTGTCCGAACTCGAGCGCCTGAGCGAACTCGAGGTGCGCACCCTGCCAAGCCGGCTGGCCGAGAAGACCCTGCTCAATCATGATGTGATGCGCCTGCGCCTGAAGCTGCCCGAGGGGCAACGGCTGGCCTACGTCGCCGGCCAATACCTGGAGTTCCTGCTGCGCGACGGCACGCGGCGGGCCTATTCGATCGCCAATCCGCCGCACGACGACGCCTTGCTCGAACTGCATGTGCGCCGGGTGTCGGGGGGGCGCTTCAGCGATGAGGTCTTCGAGCGCTTGGAAGAACGTTCGATCCTGCGCATTCAGGGGCCACTCGGCACCTTCGTGCTGCGCGAAGACAGCGAGCGGCCGATCCTGATGGTCGCTGGCGGCACCGGCTTCGCGCCGCTCAAGGCGATGCTCGAGCATGCCTTCCAGCGCGGCCTGAAGCGGCCCATCCGACTCTACTGGGGCGTGCGCGCGCGCCGCGATTTCTATCTGCCGGAGCTGCCGGCACGCTGGGCCGAGACCTATCCCAACTTCAGCTGGGTGCCGGTGCTCTCAAGGCCCGATGCCGACTGGCGCGGGCGCACCGGTTGGGTGCATCAGGCCGTGCTCGAAGACCACCCCTCGCTGGCTGACCATGATTGCTATCTCAGCGGGCCACCGCCGATGGTCGAGGCCGGGCGGGCCGCTTTCGAGGCCGCCGGGGCCAGCCTCGAACATCTGTTCTCCGATGCCTTCGAGTACGCAGCCGACAGCCGCTACGCCGATTGAGGCCGCCCCTCTCGAAGGAGGGGATCCCTAGCCCAAGCTCATCGCCAGCCGGCACAGGGCCTCGACGATGCCTTCATCGCTGGTCTCCTCGGCGACCGCGACGCGGCGGAAGCCAAGCTGCATCGCCGTGGCACCACCGCGCTCGCTGATCACCACCAGGGGCATCGCGAGCAGCCAGGCGCGGTTCGCCGGCCCCAACATCTCGAGCAGATTGCGCAGCACCTCATCACTGGTGGCGGTGACGAAGCCGAGCCGCTCACGCCAGGCCGCAAGTTCGGCGCTCACGTCGACCGCTGGCACGGCGCGCCGATAGACCTCGGCGAAGGCGACCTCGGCGCCGCGCTCGCTCAGGGTCTCGCCGAGCAGCGGGCGGCCGCCGTCGCCACGCACGATCAACGCACGCTTGCCGGCGACCTCGGTCAGTGCTGGCAAGGCCAGCAGCGCCTCGCTGTCGAAGCCGCGCTCCGGCACCAGATCCGGCGCCAGCCCCTGCTCGCGCAGCGCGGCGGCGGTCGCGCGCCCGACGGCGCCGAAAAGCGGCCGCTGCGTGCCAGGGGCTTGCTGCTGCGCATCTTCAGCATGCGGCTCTGCGGCCAAACGCGCGCGCAGCTCCGGCGGGAACAGCGCCACGCCATACTCGACCGCGTTGCGACTGACGAACAGCAGCAGATCCCAGGACTCGGCCAACAGGTGGCGGGCCCGCTCTGGGTCCGTCGCGGCACGGATCTCCAGGGTGGGGAAGGCGATCGGTTCACCGCCGGCCTCGGTGATCCGTTGGCACAGGCGCTCGGCCTGGCCGGTGGGCCGCGTCACCAACACCCCGCGTCCCTTCAGCGGACAGAGCGCGTTCATGGCTGGGAGGCAGACCCCGCAGACGGGTTCGCCGCCGGCTCCGCCGCTTGCTCCGAGCGCGGCTCGGCGGGCGCATGCGCGAGTGCCGACAGCACCTCGCCGGCGCCCTGGGCCAGCAAGGCCTCGCCGACCTCGCGGCCCATGCGCTCGGCCTCGGCCGCCGGGCCGCTGCTCTCGGCGCGCATCAGCTTGGAGCCATCCGGCATGCCGACCAGCCCGCGCAGATACAACGCACCGTCGCGGTGGATGGCATGCCCGGCGATCGGCACCTGACAGCCGCCGTTGAGGTGCGCGTTCAGGGCCCGCTCGGCGGTGACCCGCTCGGCGGTCGGGTCATGGTGCAGCGGGGCGATCAGCGCATGCACGCGCTCATCGTCGACCCGACACTCGATGCCGATGGCGCCCTGGCCGATCGCCGGCAGGCTGTCCTCGGGCGCGATGAAGGAGCGGATGCGCGCGCTGAACTCGAGCCGGATCAATCCGGCAGCGGCGAGGATGATGGCATCGTAGACGCCCTCGTCGAGCTTGCGCAGCCGAGTGTTGACGTTGCCGCGCAGCGGCTCGATGCGCAGGTCCGGGCGGCGCACCGCGAGCTGACACTGGCGGCGCAGGCTCGAGGTGCCGACACAGGCCCCTTGCGGCAGCTCATCGAGCGTGGCGTACTGGTTAGAGACGAAGGCATCGCGCGGGTCCTCGCGCTCGAGGATGCAGGCCAGATGCAGCCCGTGCGGGAAGTCGACCGGCACGTCCTTCATCGAATGCACGGCGATATCGGCATCGCCCTCGAGCATGCCTTGCTCCAGCTCCTTGACGAACAGCCCCTTGCCGCCGACCTTGGCCAAGGGGGCGTCGAGGATCTTGTCGCCGCGGGTGGTCATGCCGATGATCTGAACCTCCAGCCCTGGGTGCAGGCGGCGCAGCGCGTCGGCAACATGCTCGGCCTGCCACATGGCGAGCGCGGATTTTCGGGTGGCAATGCGAATGGTCTCTGGCATGGAGGCGAATCCAGCTGGCGGGTCGTTTCAGGTGAGTCGACCCTTAAAGGTAACCGAATGCGCGCCTGCCGACCTTGGCAGCGGTCAATCGGGGCCGACGAGTCGACAAGCTTAACCCGCCGGGCGGGTCGCAAACAGTCTTTGTCATCGAACCCGGACTGTCACCCAGCCCTGATCTGTACTATCGTGCATCCCTTCCGCATCCCGCATCCCCACCACAGCCGCCGTGATGGCGCCCGAGTAAGCACCCGCGATGACCGAGACCGCCGCTTCGAAACCCTGGGCCGGGCGTTTTTCCGAGCCCACCGATGCCTTCGTCGAGGCCTTCACCGCCTCGGTCGGCTTCGACCAGCGCTTGTACCGCGAGGACATCGCCGGCTCCATCGCCCACGCGCGCATGCTGGCGCGCCAAGGCATCCTGAGCGACGATGAGGCTGCGGCCATCGTCGCTGGTCTGGAGCGCATCCGCGCGCAGATCGAGGCCGGCGACTTCACCTGGTCGGTGCCGCTCGAGGATGTCCACATGAACATCGAGGCCGCGCTCACCGCCGACATCGGCGAGGCCGGAAAACGCCTGCACACCGGGCGCTCGCGCAACGATCAGGTGGCCACCGATCTGCGCCTCTGGCTGCGTGGCGAGATCGATGCCATCAGCGAGGCGCTGCAGCAGCTGCAAGACGCGCTGCTCGCGCTCGCCGAGCGCGAGGCCGCGACCATCCTGCCCGGCTTCACCCATCTGCAGGTCGCCCAGCCGGTGACCTTCGGGCATCACATGATGGCCTGGCAGGCGATGCTCGAGCGCGACGCCGGGCGTTTCGCCGACTGCCGGGCGCGCATGAATCAGATGCCGCTCGGCGCCGCCGCGCTGGCCGGCACCCGTTACCCGATCGATCGCGCCTATACCGCCGAGCTGCTCGGCTTCGATGGCCCCTGCGAGAACTCGCTCGACGCGGTCTCGGATCGCGACTTCGCGATCGAATTCACCGCCGCCGCCTCGATCCTGATGATGCACCTGTCGCGCTTCGCCGAGGAGCTGATCCTCTGGGCCTCGGCGCAGTTCGCCTTCATCGAACTCTCGGATGGCTTCTGCACCGGCTCCTCGATCATGCCGCAGAAGAAGAACCCCGATGTGCCGGAGCTGATCCGCGGCAAGACCGGTCGCATCTTCGGCCATCTGATGGCGCTGCTGACTCTGATGAAGGGCCAGCCGCTGGCCTACAACAAAGACAATCAGGAGGACAAGGAGCCGCTGTTCGACACCACCGACAACCTGCTTGGGTCGCTCAAGGTGTTCGCCGAGATGATGGCCAAGCTGCGCTGTCACCCGGAGCGCATGCGCGCCGCCGCGCGTCAGGGCTATTCCACCGCGACCGATCTCGCCGATTATCTGGTGCACAAGGGCATTGCCTTCCGTGATGCGCACGAGATCGTCGGCAAGGCCGTTGCCTATGGCATCGAGCAGGGGCGCGATCTCGCGCAGCTGAGCCTCGATGAGCTGCGCCGCTTCTCGCCGGCGATCGGCACCGATGTCTTCGACGTGCTGAGTCTCGAGGGCTCGGTCGCCATGCGCGATCACATCGGCGCGACCGCGCCTAGCCAGGTCCATGCCGCCATCGCGCGCGCGCGGGCGCGGCAGGCTGCGACGCGCTGAGCGGGGTCGCCGGTTGCTGAGTGGGCGGCGCATCATCGATGCCATGACGCTTGGCGCCCGCCCAAGGTGCGCTCATGTCGACTGAGGACACACCTCGGTTCCCGAATCCGCATCATGCCACGCCGCGCTTGGTGCTCTATCCGCTGACCGGCGGCGGTGTCGCGCTCGACTGGCGCCTCGACCGCCGGCAGGTCGAGCAAGCGCGTGCCGCCTTCGCCGGGCCTCGACCGATTGCCAAGCTCTACCTGCGCCGGCTCGATGGCGAGGGCGACGGCGCTCGTCTGGCCGAGGCGGGACTGCCCGATGATCCAGCGCGGCAACCGACCGGCCAGGCCCTGTTCGAGGCCCCCGTGGTTGGCACCTTGCGCGCCGAACTCGGCTTCGAGAACCCGCAGGGGCACGGCTGGTTGCTGCTGGCGCGCTCGAATCAGCTCGAGGCCGTTCCCGAGTCGGCCGATCTCGCGACGACGCTGGCCACCCGGAAGCCGGCAACCCGGCCGCTGGAAACCGGCGCCACGATGGAGGCTGGCGCGCCAACCGAGCCGGAGGAGCGCGAGCAGTTGACGGCGCCCGATGCGCCAGCACGGATCGCGCCGTCGATGCCGGGGCAGCAGCTGGGCTCCGCGCGAGCGTCCGCGACCGCGACCCGCTTTCCCGATCCATCGCTCGCGGCGCTCACGGACCGCCCGGAACGGCGTGGTGACGCCTTCCCGCTGGTCGGAATGATGCCGGAGCCGAGGACCGCCGAGTCGGCGCCAGCGTCCGGGGCCCATGCTGACCCCAAGCCTGGCCCCCCGTTCGCCCCTCAGTCCGGCCCCCCGTCTGCCTCTGGAGCCGCCGCCGAGCAGGTTGGATTGGACCAACAGCCGCCAAACCGGCAAGATGTGGCGTCATTGGACACCGGCGCCGCGCGCGGCAGCGGCCCGCTCAACCCCTATCCATCCGGTGACGAGGCCATGATCCAGGGCGAATTGCATGTCTTCGGCCGCGCCGCGCCGGGCAGCCTGCTCGACCTCGGCGGCCATGCCTACCGCGTGGGGCCGGGCGGGCGCTTTTCGTTTCGCGTGGCCCTCGATGATCCAGACCTGCTCGCCGCGCTCTTGGCGCGGTTGCCGCAACTGCCGATCGCCGAGCGTGACGCCTAATCCAGTTTCTTGCTCCAAACCTCATCATCCAGGCATCTGACGAGAGAGCGGTTGTATGTATATCCTGATGGCCACGCCGGAGTGCGCGCCGGTTGCCAAGGCCGGCGGTCTTGGCGACTTCGTCCAGGGACTCTCCCGCGAACTCGCGGCTCAGGGTCACCAGGTCGAGATCATCCTGCCGAAGTACGATTGCCTGCGTTATGACCGCGTACAGGGCATGACTCCCGAGCACGCCGATCTTTGGGTGCCGTTCTACGAGCGTGCCGTGCATTGCGATGTCGAGGTCGGCGAGGTCGATGGGCTAACGTGCTACTTCATCGACGCCCACTCGGAGCATGGCTTCTTCAATCGCGGCGCCATCTATGGGGACGCCGACGATCCCGACCGCTTCACCTTCTTCTCGCACGCCATCCTCGCGTTCCTTATCGCCTCGGGTCGGCGGCCCGACATCATCCACTGCAACGAGTGGCAGACCGGGCTGTTGCCGGTGTTGCTGTTCGAGCGCTACACCGCGCTCGGGCTGGAAAAGACGCGCGTGTGCTACTCATTGCACAATCTCGGCCATCAAGGCTGGAGTACGCCCACGGTGCTCGAGATGAACGGCCTCGATGTCGGGCGTTTGATGACCCCCGACCGGCTGCAAGACCCTGGCAATTCGCAGGCCGTCAACCTGATGAAGGGCGGGATCGTCTTCTCCAACTTCGTCACCACCGTCTCGCCGCGCTATGCCTGGGAGATCCAGCACAGCGATCAGGGTGTTGGCCTGCAGGGCGTGCTGCGCACCCATGATCGCAAGTTCGGTGGTGTGCTCAATGGCATCGACACCACGATCTGGAATCCGGCCACCGATCCCTTCATCGCCGCCCACTACGACCTGGAGCAGCTGCCGGCGAAGGGCGGGAATAAGCGCGCACTGCGCGAGCGGCTGGGCCTGACTGATGCACCCAAGCCCATCGTTGCGGTCGTCAGCCGGCTCGACCGCCAGAAGGGCATCGAGCTGATCCGCCACGGCATCGACGCCAGCCTGGCCCGGGACGCGCAGTTCGTGTTGCTCGGCAGCGCCCAGGATCCCGCGATCAATGCTCTCTTTTGGGACGCCAAGCAGGCGCTCGCCGAACACCCCGACGTCCACCTCGAACTCGGTTACGACGAGGAACTGGCGCATCTGATCTACGCCGGCGCCGACATGATCCTGATCCCGAGCGTCTACGAGCCCTGTGGTCTGACCCAGATGATCGCCATGCGTTACGGCTGCGTGCCCATCGTGCGTCGCGTCGGCGGACTGGCCGATACCGTGTTCGACGCCAATTACAGCGATCGTCCCTACGAGGAGCGCAACGGCTATGTCTTCGACGAGCCGACCTTCGAGGGGCTGGAATCGGCGCTCGACCGCGCCATTGGCCTCTGGCGGGACTATCCCGACCACTTTCGTCAGCTGCGCCTCAACGGCATGCGCATGGATAACTCATGGGCACGACCGGCGCAGGATTATCTCAATATCTACGAACACATCCGTGTGCGCGCTTGAGTCTGTCAGCTAGCGACCCTATCAGCGCCGCGCTCAGCGCCCATCTCGAGCTGGTCCAAGCGCTCGAACAGTTGCGCGCGCCCATCGAGACCTTCGCCGCCGAGGTCTCGGCCGCGATCGAGCGTGGCGGGCGCGTGTTCTGGATCGGCAACGGCGGCAGCGCGGCCGACAGTCAGCATCTCGCCGCCGAGTTGGTCGGCCGTTTCGAGCGCGAGCGCCCAGGGCTGCCGGCCATGGCGCTCACCACCGACACTGCCGTGCTGACCTCGGTCGCCAATGACTACGGCTTCGAAGCCGTCTTTGCGCGCCAGGTCGAGGCCCTGTGCCGCCCTGGTGATGTCCTCATCGGGCTCTCGACCTCCGGCAACAGCGCCAACATCCTGCGCGCCATGGAGTGCGCTGCGCGGCTTGATGTCTACCGCGTCGGCCTTACCGGCCAGGGCGGCGGGCGTCTGCGCGAGCGCTGCGAGCTGTGGCTCGGCGTGCCCTCGGACAGTACCGCGCGGATCCAGGAGGCGCACATGCTCATCGGGCATATCCTGTGCGACCTGGTCGAGCAGCGGGCGGCTAGGAATATGGCAGGCTGAGCCGCCCCGAACCGATCTGTGAGCCGACCCGTGTCCAACAGCCCCTTCCACGCCCCGGAGCAGGTCCTAGCCGCATTACACGCCGGCTTCGGTGGAGTCCGTGTGCTGGTGGTCGGCGATCTGATGCTCGACCGCTACCTATGGGGCCAGGTCGGGCGTATCTCTCCGGAGGCACCCGTGCCGGTCCTCCATCTCGCGCGCGAGAGCGAGAGCGCGGGTGGTGCGGCCAATGTCGCGCGCAATCTGATCGGCCTCGGCCTCGAGGTCAGCCTCGCCGGAATCACCGGTGCCGACGAGGATCGCCAGCGCCTGTTGAGGCTGCTCGCCGAGGTAGGCGCGGATACCAGCGCCGTGCTCGCCGATCCGAGTCGCCCGACCACCACCAAGACCCGGGTGCTCGGCAATCATCAACAGATGCTGCGCATCGATGCCGAGCGGCTCGCGCCCCTGAGTGCCGAGCTTGAAGACCGGCTCTACGCGCTGATCGAGCCCCAACTGCACCAGGCCAAGGTGCTGCTGCTCTCGGACTACGCCAAGGGGGTGCTCTTTGGCGGCCTCTGTGGGCGCTTGATTGAGGCTGCCCGCGCGTTGGGCTTGCCGGTGCTGGTCGATCCCAAGGGCCGCGACTTCAGTCGCTATCTCGGCGCCAGCCTGGTCACGCCGAACCGCGACGAACTGGCTCGGGTCGTTGGCGTCGACCCCGCCGATCTCGATCAACTGAGCGCCAGTGCCGAGCGGATGCGCGCCGACCTCGGGCTCGAGCGCCTGGTGCTGACCCTCGGCGAGCTTGGCCTGCTGGTTGTCGAGCCCGGGGCGCGGACCCGCCTGCCAGCGGTCGCGCGCGAGGTCTTCGATGTCTCCGGCGCCGGCGATACCCTGATCGCCACGCTGGCCGCCGGGCTCGCGGCGGGCCTGGACCCGATCGACAGTGCCCGTCTCGCCAACCTTGCCGCTGGCGTGGTGGTGGCGAAGGTGGGCACCGCCGCGGTCTCGCTGGGCGAACTCGAGCATGCCATCAGCGATCAGGCCGCCCTCGAGCAAGCCGCCAAGCTCTGCGGCCTGGCGGAGCTGCAAGCGCGGGTGCGCGCCTGGCAGGCGCGCGGTGAACGCGTTGTCTTCACCAACGGTTGTTTCGATCTGCTGCACGCCGGCCATGTCACCTATCTGGAGCGCGCGCGCCGCTATGGCCAGCGCCTGGTCATTGGCCTCAACAGCGATCGCTCGGTGCGCGCGCTCAAGGGGCCGGAACGGCCGCTGATCGGCGAGCAGGATCGCGCCCGGGTGCTGGCCGCCTTGGCCGCGGTCGATGCCGTGGTGCTCTTCGATGAAGACACGCCGCTGGCGCTGATCGAGGCCCTGCGCCCGGATGTGCTGGCCAAGGGCGCCGATTATCGGCCCGAGCAGGTCGTCGGCGCCGAGCAAGTGCGCGGCTGGGGTGGCGAGCTGGTGCTGGTGCCACTGCTCGAGGCGCGCAGCACCTCTGACATCATCCGCCGCATGCAACGCTAAACCGTCAGACGCGCGATGCCGCCGAACAGCCCCAAGAGCACCGCGTAACGCGCGCCCTTGCCGATCCAGGTCAGCACGAAGAACAGGTCGAAGCGCACGCGCATGATGCCGGCGATGAAGGTCAGCGCATCGCCGCCCACCGGCAGCCACGCCAGCAATAACGACCACACACCCCAGCGCTGATACCAACGCTGGGCTATCCCTAGCTTGTGCGGCTTGAACGGAAACCAGCGCCGATCCTGGAACCGCAACAGCCAGCGTCCCATCGCCCAATTCACCGCCGCGCCCAGGGTATTGCCGGCCGTGGCCCAGAACCAGAGCGCGAGCGGATCATGCCCGCCTGCCTGCAGCCCGATCAGCAATGCCTCCGAATAGAACGGCAGCAGCGTCGCGGCCGCGAAGGCGGCGGTAAACAACCCCAGATAGACTTCCAATGCGTCAATGACTCCCGGAGAAGGCGATGCGAACGAGGCAAAACGGGCTGCTGCTGGTCGAGCTGAGTCTGACGCCCTGGGGCGAGCGGCACGCCGCGCTGCTGGCGTTGTTGCCGGCCGAGGAGCAGGCCCGCATCCAGCGTTATCGCCAGGATCAGGATCGCAGTCGCGGCCTGGTCGCGGCGCTGTTGCCGCGTCTGCTGATCGCGCGCGAGACGGGTCAGCCGCTGGCCGCGATTCGGTTCGCGCGCGCTGAGCACGGTAAACCCTATCATGCCGACGATGCGACCCTGCATTTCAATCTTTCGCACTCCGGTGTCCATGTCGCACTGGCCGTCGGCCCCGCGCCCGTGGGGGTCGATGTCGAGCAGATCCGCCCGACGCGCGACTGGGAGGCGATCGCCCAGCGCTTCTTCGCTGCCGATGAGCAGCGGTGGCTCGCGCGGTTCGCAGACGGCGAACGACAAGCACGCTTTTTCGAGCTTTGGAGCCGCAAGGAAAGTCTGCTCAAGGCCACCGGCGATGGCTTGGCGGGCGCCTTGTCTTCCTTCAGTGCGATCCCGGTGACCGCTGCGGGAGAGGAAGTCGGCACGTGTGTCGAGGTGGACGTGGGTGCGAGTGCGAAGGTAAACGCCAACAAGGAACACCGCATCAGGTTTCGCGGCATCTCTTGGCACCTGCGCTCTTATCAAGGTATCCCCGGCTGTGCCTTGGCCCTCTGCGCGCGCGCGCCTGGATTGCCGGCGCCGCTGCGGGTCGATACCCGCGTCGAAGACCTCATCGAGCGCACCTCGGCCGCCGTGGACGCGCTTGCGCGAGTTGCAGACGATAGGCCGGCGCCTTAGGCTGCGGACATCGCCATTCACAGCATCGGCCCGAGCCGAGCATGGATTGACAACGATGACGACACACGAGGCCCTGAGGAGACCGCCGCTGACCAAGACCGCCGAGGGCCGCGAGCGGCGCGTCGGGGTGGAGATCGAATTCAGTGGTCTGACCATCGCCGAGACCGCCGATCTGTTGCGCGCGGTGCTCTCTGGCGCCGACGGCGGCGAGCTGCTCCACCCCGGTCGCTACGAAATCGCATTGCGCGGTGATCCGGCCGGCGATTGGGCGGTGGAGCTGGACTTCGCCTTCCTCAAATCCATGGGCCGGCGTGAACGTGCCGAGGATGACCTCGGCGATGCGGTCGAAGGGCTCGCCGAGGATCTGCTGCGGCTGGTCGCCGAGCGCATCGTGCCGGTCGAGGTCATCAGCCCGCCACTGCCAATGTCTCGGCTCGGCGAGTTCAACGCCGTCATCGAGCGCCTGCGCGCGGCCGGTGCGCGCGGCACCGCCGATGATCCGACCTATGCCTTCGGCATGCAGCTGAATCCCGAGGTGCCGGCGACCGATGCGGATGGTATCCGCCAGTATCTGCAGGCCTTCCTCTGCTTGGAGGATTGGCTACGCGAGCGCGCGGCGGTGGATCTGACGCGGCGCCTGACCTTCTTCGCCGACCCCTTTCCGAAGAGCTATGCGCGCACCGCAGTGGCGCCGGGTTACGCACCGAATCGCGCCGAGCTGATCGATGATTATCTGCACGCGAATCCAACCCGCAATCGCGCGCTCGATCTGCTGCCGCTGTTCGCGCACCTGGATGAAGAACGGGTGCGAGCGCGGGTCAAGGACGAGCGGGTCAAGCCGCGACCGACCTTCCACTATCGGCTGCCGAACAGCGAGGTCGATCGGCCCGGCTGGGATCTCAGCGTGCCCTGGAACGACTGGCTGGTGGTCGAACGACTGGCCGCCGACCCGGCCCGGCTGGAGCGGCTCTGCGCGGCCTACAGTGCCTATCTGAACGACACCCTCGGGCGCCTAACCGGGGATTGGAAACAGGAGTGTCAGCAATGGCTGAGCGAGAACAGCCTCCTCTGATCGCGGTGACCGGGCCGACGCGCGGCTCACATGCGCCGAAGCTGTTGGTCCAGCTCGCGTTGCGCCTGGCCGGCGCGCGTGCCGAGCTCCTGACGCCCGCCGACCCCAAACCCGAGGTGCAGGAGGCGGCTGATGGGGTCGTCATCACCGGTGGCCATGATATCGATCCGGTGCTCTACGCCGCTGCGCCCGAGATCATGCCCAAGTACGACCCCGAGCGCGATGCGCTGGAATCGGCAGTGATCGACCGTGCCCTCGCGCGCGGTCTGCCGCTGCTCGGCATCTGCCGCGGTGCCCAGCTACTGAATGTGCGCCTCGGTGGCAACCTGTTCCAGGAGCTGCGCTCGCGTCGCAAGCACACCTCCAACCGCTGGACCATCCTGCCGCTCAAGACCCTCTGCGTGGAGCCGGGCAGCGAACTCGAGCGCCTGCTGGGCAGCGATCGCGCGCGCATTAACAGTTTGCACAATCAAGGCATCGACCGCATCGGCGAAGGTTTGGTCGTCGCCGGGCGTGATCTCGACGGCATCGTGCAGTCGGTCGAGGCGCCGATGCACCATTGTTTGCGCGGCGTGCAATGGCACCCGGAATTCCTGCTCTACAACCGTGGCCAGCGTCAGCTGTTCAAGACGCTCGTCGAGGCTGCGCGGGCGCATGCCGGACGGTCCTGATCGGCGCTTGGCGTAAGAATTAATGCGTCGAGGCCGCGTGTGCGCATGCCGGGTGCTAGCGGGTTGCCGTGCCGCCTCCATGCTGCTCCCGGCGCCGCTCTCGTTGTTCTCGTCGTCACCGCCCGCTATCGCCCTGGGTGATGATGCGCAGATCCGAATGCACCAGCGTGCGATGCACGGGGCAGCGCTCGGCGACTTTCAGCAATTTGGCCCGTTCGGCCGCGCTTAGCGCGCCCGTCAGGTTGATGCGCTGCACGATCCGCTGCGGCTCATGCTGGGCGCCCTTGCCGTCGCTGCCGTCCTCGGCCTCCAAACGCTCATGCCGCAGCCGGACCTCGATATCGTCCAGCGCCATGTCCTTGCGCGTGGCCACCATGCGGAGCGTCATCGAGGTACAGGCACCGAGCGCCATCAACAGCAGCTCATAGGGATTCGGCCCCAGATCGGAGCCGCCCGCCGCGCGCGGCTCGTCGGCCAGCAGTTGATGGCGCGCCGCGTAGAGACCGCGCAGGAAGGCCTGATCGCGCTCCGTGACCAGCACCTCGCCGGCCGCGACCGTTGGTGCCGTGCCAGCGCCGGCTTCCTCCTGGTGTCGGCGCAGTCCCAGATAGCGGCTGGCCCAGGCCACCAGGGTTTCGGCGACGTACTCGGAATCCTCGCGATCGGAGAGCATGTGATCGGCATGATCGAGCGAGATAAAGCTCTTCGGATGCAGGGCCGCGCGATAGATCTTGGCCGCCTCCTCGATCTCGACGATCTCATCGACCGGCGAGTGGAACACCAACAAGGGGCGCTTCAGCCGACGGATATGCTCGGCATCGGCATAGTGCTCCAGGTCCTCGAGGAACTGGCGGCGGATGCGAAAGCGCCGGCGGCCGATCTTGACCTCGGCCTCGCCGGTGGCCTCCATCTCGCCGCGCACCCCGCTGAACAGGTGCTGGACATGGCCGGGCGTGGCCGGCGCGGCGATGGTCACCACGGCCTGCACCGAGGGCAGTTGCCGGGCGGCCGCGAGCACCGCCGCGCCGCCCAGGCTGTGGCCGATCAACAGCGCTGGTGCCTCGTAATGGGCCTCGAGCGCGGCAGCGGCGGCGAGCAGATCCTGGACATTGGACGAGAAGCTGGTGTTGGCGAAGTCGCCATCGCTGTTGCCCAGGCCGGTGAAATCGAAGCGCAGCACGGCAATCCCGCGTTCGGCCAGCGCGCGGGCGATGCGCGTCGCCGCCGCGATATCCTTGCCGCAGGTGAAGCAATGGGCGAATAACGCATAGCGGCGCGTGTCGAGCCCAGCCGGTGGCGTCTCGAGCAGCCCGGCCAAGCGGTGCCCATCCTGATTGTCGAAATCGACGCGAATGCGTGCCATAAAAGTCGCTCGAGCTATGCTAGGCGGTGACTGTGCCTGCCTATACTGTAGTCAAGTGCGCAACGCATCAATGCCAAAGCTGTCGGAGAAACCATGAACCGTTCGCGAACAAGGCTGGAGAAATCGTCGAGCCGCAACGAGGTTGATGCCTTCTTGGCGCAGGTGGCGGCAGCGCCGAAGGGTACACCGGCGGGAGCGCGCGGGCGTCTGCTCTTTGCAATGGATGCCACCGCCAGCCGCGAGCCGAGCTGGGACCGCGCTGCCGCTATCCAGGCGGCGATGTTCCAGGAGACGCGAGACCTCGGCGGACTCGATGTGCAGCTTGTCCATTACCGTGGTTTTCAAGAACTGCATGCGTCACCTTGGTGTCAGAGTGCGGATCAGCTGTTGCCGCGCATGACGGCGGTACGCTGCGCGGCTGGCATCACCCAGATCGGCCGTGTGCTCGATCACGCCCTTACCGAGACCGAGCGCCAACGCGTCAATGCGCTGGTGTTTGTCAGCGATTGCGTCGAGGAGCCGCTCGATAGTCTGGCCGAGCGCGCGGGCCAGCTCGGGTTGCTTGGGGTGCCCGCGTTCGTGTTCCAAGAAGGGCGCGATCCGACTGCCGAGCGCGCACTGAAGGAGATTGCCCGCCTCAGCGGTGGTGCCTGGTGTCCGTTCGATGCCTCTAGCCCAGGCACGCTGAAGGACCTTCTCAGTGCGGTCGCGGTCTATGCCGCTGGCGGCCGCAAGGCGCTGGCTGACTTTGGTCGCCGGCGCGGTGGTGATGTACTGCGGCTGACCCAGCAGCTGAGAGGCGAGTGAATTGATGATGGTGGAGTCCGGGAAATGGCGCGGCTGCTGATTCTACTGATCATCGTCGGTGGTCTGTTGTGGGTTCTCTACTGGTTCAGTCGCATGCCAGCGACGCAGGTCGCGCGCGTGCTGCGCCGCGTCGCGCTCTGGGGGGGGGTTGGTCTGCTCGTGATCGCTACCCTCAGTGGGCGCCTGAACCCGATCTTTGCAGCGCTGGCCGCGGCGATTCCAGTCGGCTTTCGCATCCTTCATCTGCTGCACATGCTACCGATGTTGCAACGGGTGCTGCGCTCGCTCGGGCTCGGTGGTCTCGGTGGTGCGGCGGGCGCCGGCGGCAAGAGCGGACAACGCTCGGCCATCCGCACCCGTTATCTGGCGATGAGTCTCGATCACGAGAGCGGCGCGATGGATGGTGATGTGCGTGAAGGTCCGTTCCAGGGCCGGCATCTCTCCGAGCTGGTACTCGACCAACTGCTGCGCATGCTCGAACTCTACCAGGATAACGATGAGCAGTCGGCGGCGGTGCTGACGGCCTATCTGGAGCGCGAACATCCGGATTGGCGCGAGCAGGCTGCCGAGGACGGCGCGGATGGGGAGGCTCGCGATGGACGGGAGGCACCCGGTTCGGGCGGGCAGGGCACTGCTGGGGCGATGACCCGCGACGATGCCCTCGCCATCCTTGGTCTCGACACCGGGGCCGAGCCCGAGCAGATTCGCGCCGCGCATCGTCGCCTGATGCAAAAACTCCACCCGGATCGAGGCGGCTCTGACTACCTGGCGGCTAAGATCAATGCCGCCAAGACGCTGCTGCTCGGCGACTGAGGGGGGCGACCATCGGCCCGGCGCGCTGCTGTTGGTGGCCTCTGGTCAGGGGCTGGTGAGCTTGATCTCGATGCGACGGTTGCGACGATTGGCCGCGGCGTCATCGCCTTCGACCGCAGGGCGATGCTCGCCGAAGCCGGCCGCGACCATGCGCTCCGGCGCTAGGCCACGGCTGGCAAGGAACTCGACCACCGACAGCGCGCGCGCGGTCGAGAGTTCCCAATTCGAGGCGTAGCGGTGTCCCTCGCGCAACGGCTGCGGATCGGTGTGGCCGTCGATGCGCAGCACCCAGTCGACCTCGTCCGGGATCAGCTCGGCCACTTCGAGCAAGGTCTCGGCAAGCTGTTCGAGCTGCGCGCGCCCGGCCGGATTCAGCGCGGCTTCACCGGACGGAAACAGCAGCTCGGACTGGAACACGAAGCGATCCCCGGTGATGCGCACATCGGGATTCTCACCCAGCGCCTCCTTGACGCGGCCGAAGAACTCGGAGCGATAGCGCTCGAGTTCGTTGACTTGTCGCGCCAGCGCCAGATTGAGGCGCTTGCCGAGATCGGTGATCTCCTCGGCCTGCTCGGCCTTGTCGCGCTCAGCCGCCGCCAAGGCCTCGGCGACCTCCTGCAGTTGGGTGCGCAAGGCGGCGATCTGCAGATTGAGCAAGGCGACCTGATCACGCTGCTCGGCGCTCAATGCCTGTTCTTGCGCGAGCGCTTCTTCCCGCGAGGCGACCAGCGCATCCAGCGCCAGCAGACGCAGTTGGTCCTGATCGCGTGCCGCGGCCAGGCTGTCGCGCTCGTCGGTGACCTCGGCCAACTGTTCGGAGAACAGGGTCACTTGCGCGTTCAGCGCCTCGGCGCGCTCTTCGCTGAGTCCCAGGGCCTCGCTGACCTCGGCGAGACGGTTGCTGAGCAGATCGAGCGCGAACTCCTGATCCGAGACCACCTGACGTAGCAGGAACTGCGCCAGCGTGAAGATCAGCAGCACGAAGATCACCACCATCAACAGCGCCGAGAGCGCATCGACATAGCCCGGCCAGACGTTGACGGTGCGGGAGCTGCGGCGAATTCCTGTGAACACGGGGGGTTAGCGCCTGCCGGTGGCTTCGGTCTCTGTTGGAGCGTCGGGCGCTGCCGCGCGTGAATGGGTCTGAGCGGCGAGCAGGGCTTCGAGCACATGCCGTTGGGCGCGGAGTTCGTCGAGCAAGGCGGCCGTGTCGGCATGGGGTCCGGTGCTCGCGGTGGCTCCTGCCTCGACCGCAAGCGGTCCTTGACGCGCTGCGGCCCCGCCCATCTCGGGCTCGTCGATGAGCTGCGTGAGGCCGGAGAGCCATTCCTCCAGGTCGTTGAAGAAGCGATTCTGCGCGTGTCCGGCCTGCAGGTCCAGGAAGCCCAGGATCAGCGAGCCACCGAGCCCGAACAGCGATGAGCTGAAGGCGGTGCCCATGCCGTCCAGCGGCGCCTCGAGGCCTTCTTTCAGCGTCGCGAAGACCTCATCGACGGCGCCGCCGGAGACATCCAGCCCGGCGATCACGCGTCCGACCGAGCCGACCGTGTCCAGCAGGCCCCAGAAGGTGCCGAGCAGGCCGAGAAAGATCAGCAACCCGATCACATAGCGCGAGATCTCGCGCGACTCGTCGAGCCGGGCGCGGATGCCATCGAGCACGGTGCGCAGCGACAGCGCCGAGAGCCGGAAGCGATCCTTGCGCCGTCCGTGCAGATGGCGGGCCAGCGGTTTCATCAGCCGTGGATGCTCCTCCAGTAGCTCGATGTTGCCGGTACGGAAATGCCGGATCCAGGCGATCTCGGGATGCAGGACGATGACATGCCGGAGATTGATGAGGATGCCGATCGCGAGCACGCCGAGGATCAGGCTGTTGAAGCCCCAGTTGGCGAGGAAGGCCTCCTGGAGTGGTGCGAACAGCAGCGCGACCAAGACGCCGACCAGGGCCAGATAGACCAGCATCCAGAACAGGGAATGATTGGGGTTGCTCATGGGGGGCTGTTATTCGCGCTCGGCGTTGGACTCGAGGTCGGACTCGGCGATGCGATTGCGCCAGTGTTGCGCGGCGGCGAGGATGCCGGCCGGCTCCAGGGTCAGCGGTTCGCCGTCGCGGATGACTTGCTGGCCGGCGATCCAGACCTGTTGGACCTGGTTGCTGCTGGCCGCGTACACCATCTGCGAGCAGGCATGGTAGAGCGGTTGCGTATGCGGATTGCCGAGATCCACCGCGAC
This sequence comes from Halochromatium salexigens, assembly GCF_016653295.1. Taxonomy (GTDB): domain Bacteria; phylum Pseudomonadota; class Gammaproteobacteria; order Chromatiales; family Chromatiaceae; genus Lamprobacter; species Lamprobacter salexigens. Next base: position 30,339 of record NZ_NHSF01000012.1, read on the forward strand.
CACATCGGCCGCCTTGCCGACCTCGAGCGAGCCGGTCTCGTCATCGATCCCAAGCGCCTTGGCGCCGTTCAGGGTGGCCATGCGCAAAGCCGTTTCGGCGGGCACGGCGGCGGCGGAATCGGCGACGCCTTTCGCCAACAGCGCTGCGGTGCGCATCTCGGCGAGCAGGTTGAGATCATTGTTGCTCGCCGCGCCATCGGTGCCGAGCGCGACGTTGACGCCAGCGGCGAGCAGATCGGCGACGCGACAGAAGCCGCTGGCGAGCTTCAGATTCGATTCCGGGCAATGCACCACATGGGTGCCGGTTTCGGCCACGCGCGCGATCTCGGCGTCCTCGAGCTGGGTCATGTGGACCGCGATCAACCGGGACCCGAGCAGCCCGAGCCGGTCCAGGCGCGCCAGCGGCCGCTCGCCCTGGACGCGCAGGGATTGCTCCACCTCGTCGCGCGTCTCGTGCACATGGGTGTGGACCTGGACCTCCAGTTCCTCGCTCAGCATGCGGATGCGCGCCAGCGGCTCCTCGGAGACGGCATAGGTGGAATGCGGCGCGAAGCCGGTGCGCGCGAGCGGATGATGGCGATACTGCTCGTGCAATTCCAAGCCCCGGCGCAGGTACTCGTCGGCGTCTTGGGCATAGCGCGTCGGCAGGTCGACCACGATCATCCCGGCTAGCACGCGCATGCCGGCCTCGGCGCTGATGCGCGCGGTGACCTCGGGGTAGAAATACATGTCGTTGAAGCAGGTGATGCCGCCGCGCAGCATTTCCAGCACCGCCAGACGGGTGCCATCGGCGACGAACTCGGGATCCACCCAGCGCCCCTCGGCCGGCCAGATGTGCTCGTGCAGCCAGGTCATCAGCGGCAGATCGTCCGCCAGGCCGCGCAACAGGGTCATCGCCGCATGGGTGTGGGCGTTGATCAGGCCCGGAATCAGCGCGTGGCCGGGCAGTTCCAACACCCGTGTGGCCTGGATCTGCTGCTCGGCCTCGGCGCGCGGCAGCAGCGCACGGATGCGCCCGCGATCGATGCACAGACTGTGCTGCGCCAGCGTGCGATCGGCGGCATCGACGGGCAGGATCCAGTCGGCATGAATCAGAAGCTCGGCTTGCATAAAAAGGGTTCCCCGGCACGCTGGCACTTGAGCAATGAGCGAAAAAGGCAAAGAATGCGCGAGAACTTTGCCACAAGGGCCCGTGTCATGGAAACGCCCCTCGGGGAAACCCCGCAAGCACTCGTCGCTCATCCCGACAACGCCATCGTCTGGCACGAGGATCGCCTCTTCCTGCTCGACCAGCGCGCGCTGCCGGCCGAGATCCGCTTCCTGGCCTGTCAGACGGCCGCGGAAACCGCCCATGCCATCAAGGCGATGGTGGTGCGCGGCGCGCCGGCCATCGGCGTCACCGCCGCCTATGGCGTGGTGCTCTCGGTGCGCGATCATTTTCAGCGCACGCCGGCGGATTGGCGCCCCGGGGTCGAGCAGGATCTCGAGCTGCTCGCCGCCGCGCGCCCGACCGCGATCAATCTGTTCTGGGCGCTCGAGCGCATGCGCCGCCTGCTCGCCGCGCTCGATCAGCTCGATCCGGTGCCGGCGCTGCTGATCGAGGCCGAGCGCATCCACCGCGATGATATCGCCGCCAATCGCACGATGGGCGATCTCGGCGCGGCGCTGATCAGTGCGCGCACCGATGTCATCACCCATTGCAACGCCGGCGCGCTGGCCACCGGCGGCTATGGCACCGCGCTCGGCGTGGTGCGCAGCGCGCATGCCGCCGGCAAGATCGGTCGCGTCTACGCCGACGAGACGCGCCCCTGGATGCAAGGCGCGCGTCTGACGGCCTGGGAGCTGCAGCAGTCTGGCATTGCGGTGACGGTCCAGGCCGATAACGTCGCCGCCAGCCTGATGGCGCGCGGCGGCATCGGTTGGGTCATCGTCGGCTCCGACCGCATCGCCGCCAATGGCGATGTCTGCAACAAGATCGGCACCTATATGCTGGCGGTGCTGGCGCGCCACCATGGGGTGCGTTTCATGGTCGCCGCGCCGACCTCGACCATTGATCTCGCTGTCGCCAGCGGCAGCGAGATCCCGATCGAGGAGCGCACCGCCGATGAGGTGCTGAGCTGTGGCGGCACGCGCCTTGGTCCCGAGGGCGTCGATGCCCATAACCCGGTGTTCGACGTGACCCCGGCCGAGCTGGTCGATGTGATCGTCACCGAGCGCGGGGTGATCGAGCAGCCGACCGCCGAGAAGATCGCGGCCTTGATGGAGTAGTCAACCGCCATGTGGAACATTCCGAACATCCTCACGCTGCTGCGTATCGTCCTGATTCCGGTCTTCGTGGTGGTGTTCTACCTGCCCGTGCCCTGGGCACGCCTGGTCTGCGCGCTGATCTTTACCGTCGCCGCCATCACCGACTGGCTCGATGGCTACCTGGCGCGGCGCTGGAATCAGACCTCACCGCTCGGCGCCTTCCTCGATCCGGTCGCCGACAAGCTCATGGTGGCGGTCGCGCTGGTGCTGCTGGTGCAGGCCGAGGCGAGCATCCTGCTCGCGCTGCCGGCGGCGGTGATCATCGGCCGTGAGATCACCGTCTCGGCGCTGCGCGAGTGGATGGCCGAGATCGGTGCGCGTGCCACGGTGAAGGTGTCGATGGCTGGCAAGTTCAAGACCGCCTTGCAGATGATCTCGATCGTGTTGCTGATCCTCGGCAGCCCGTTCCTGGGCCTGCCGCTCTATTGGCCGGCCGTGATCCTGCTCTATGTCGCCGCCTTGCTCACGCTCTGGTCGATGATCCTCTATCTGCGCGCGGCTTGGCCGAGTCTGACGAAGAAGCCCTGAAAAAAAGCACCAACGATGCACATCGAAGCCATCTACGACAAAGGTCGACTCGAATTCAAGACGCCGTTGCGGCTCAAACGCGACACCTTGACGGTGATCGTGGAGGTGCCGGATGAGGCGATCGATACGGCGGATCATCGCCACCAAGAGGGTGCTCGAGCCCTAGCGGACATCCGCCACATACTTGGCTCCTTTTCAAAGGCGCGACCCGCGACCAGCCCTGCGCAGGACAAGGCCGCGTTCGCGGAAGCCTTGGCGGACAAATACAGCCAATGAAGAATCTGGTCTTCGATGTCAACGTCATCTTGGATCTCTGGCTGGAGCGTCAATCCGAGGAGGTGCTCCTGCAGATCGCCGCGCTCGTCGCGAGCCGGGAACGCGGTGACGCCTTCACCTGGATCGCGAGCCCAAGTCTCCATGTGTTGCAGTACCTGGCCAATCGCCAACTCAAGCGGGAAGGCATGGAGCCGGCGCAGGCGACGGAAACCGTCAAGCGCTTGCTTGCGCATCTGTTGGACAGGCTGCGACCGCTGAGTGCCTTTGGCTTCGATCAGGACACTGCGCTGTTGCGCCATGACGACCTGGAAGATGCCCAAATCGTCAGGGCAGCAGGCGCGTTGCAGGGGCCGACGGCCATCGTCACCAACGACCAACGTTTCGACACAACCGGCGCTCCAAGCACTTCCGGTGCTCCTCTGCTGCAGTTGTCGCCTTCGGAAGCGGTCGTCTGGCTGCGCGAGGCGGACCCCTCGGCGCCGATGGGCTTCGTCGACCTCAAGACCCAGCAGGATGCCCTGCGCCCGGAGCTGGAGCGGGGCATCCATCGCGTCCTGCACCACGGCCAATACATCCTCGGCCCCGAGGTCACCGAACTCGAGCAGCGCCTCGCCGACTACACCGGCGCCAAGCACTGCATCACCGCCGCCAGCGGCACCGATGCGCTGTTGATCAGCCTGATGGCGCTCGGTATTGGGCCCGGCGACGAGGTCATCACCACGCCGTTCACCTTCGTCGCCACCGTCGAGGTGATCGCGCTGGTGGGCGCCACACCGGTCTTCGTCGACATCGATCCCGCGACCTGCAACATCGATGCACGCCTGATCGAGGCCAAGCTCAGCGACAACACTAAGGCCATCATGCCGGTGAGTCTGTATGGTCAGCCAGCGGATATGGACGCGATCAACGCCATCGCCGCGCGTCACGGTGGCCTTCCGGTCATCGAAGACGCCGCGCAGAGCTTCGGCGCTGACTACAAGGGCCGCAAGAGCGGGAATCTCAGTACCCTCGGCTGCACCAGCTTCTTCCCGAGCAAGCCGTTGGGCGGTTATGGCGATGGTGGTGCCCTCTTTACCAATGATGACGACCTCGCCCAAGCCTGCCGCGAGATCCGTGTCCACGGCCAAAGCGCGCGCTACATCCATGGTCGCATCGGCATCGGCGGGCGCATGGACAGCCTGCAATGCGCCGTCGTGCTCGCCAATCTTGCGCGCTTCGACCAAGACATCGCCCAGCGTCAAGCCGTCGCCCGACGCTATCACCACGAGTTAGCCGGTGCAGAGGGCGCGCGCGTCACCCCCGCTCATAGCCACCACCAAGCACAAGCACCCAACAGCCAGAGCCAGGACCAAAACGGCGATCAAGAACAAGAAGCGCCGCTCGGCGCCGTTGCGCCGTTGCGTGCGCCCTATCGCGTGCTTCCTTGGCCAGCGCCAGACCGGACCAACGTCTTTGCCCAATACAGCCTGTTGGTCCAGGAGCGGGATGCCGTGCAGGCGCGACTGAAAGCAGCCGGCATCCCAACCGCCGTCCACTACCCGACGCCGATGAACCAGCAACCCGCCTACACGCACTATTGCTGTCCCGAATGCACGCCGGTCGCTGCAGCCGTCGCCAACCATATCATGAGTCTGCCCATGCATCCGCACCTAGCCGCCGCAGAACAAGCGTGGATCGCCGAGACACTCAAACGTGCTTGTCGGGGGGAAGAATACTAACCGACCACGCTAGCCGACACGGTCGAGGGCAGTACGCCACTCTCACGTCGCCGGCCTTGGTTCTCTATACTGTGAACTATCCGACAGACTTCATTCACCACTGACCTCAAGACGGAGACCATCCTCATGGCTGAAGAGAACCAGACCATCACCATCGACGGTGCTCACTACGAGCTGGGCACGCTTTCTGACGAGGCGCGCAGTCAGATCGTCAATCTGCGTGCGACCGATCAGGAGATCGAGCATCTGAAGCGCCAGCTGGCGATCTGCCAGACCGCGCGCGCGGCTTATGCGAAGTCGTTGCGCGATCATCTAGGCGACGCACAGCAAGCAACGCCGCATTAAACCGCATAGCGCGCTGACGGCTCCGAGCGCCAACGCGGTGTGGGGTCCGATTAGCGCCCGGCACGGATCAGCGTGCCAAACTTAGGGTATCCGGCGCCGGCGCGAGCATTGAATCGCAATCCCTCTTTCTGCTTTGCTTGGGAGTCTTCAACGTGGAACTGATCGATCGTCTGAACAGCCGCCAAGCCGTGATTGGCATCCTGGGATTGGGCTATGTCGGCTTACCGCTGATGTTGCGTTTCAGCGAGGTCGGCTACCGGGTGCTGGGGTTGGACATCGATGCCGAGAAGGTTGACAAGCTCAACGCCGGTGCCTCCTACATCGAGCACATCCGCGCCGAGTCGATCGCCGGCGCGCTCACCCAAGGCTTTAGCGCGACCACAGATTTCAGTCGCGCAAGCGAGTGCGATGCGCTGATCCTCTGCGTGCCGACGCCGCTGAACAAGTACCGCGAGCCGGATCTGAGCTATGTGATCGCGACCACCGAGGCGATCGTGCCGCATCTACGCGCCGGACAAGTGGTGTCGCTGGAGAGCACGACCTGGCCTGGCACCACCGACGAGGAACTGCGCCCGCGCGTGGAATCGACCGGCCTGACGGTGGGCGAGGAGATTTTTCTGGTGTTCTCGCCAGAGCGCGAGGACCCGGGCAATCCGACCTACAACACGCGCACGATCCCCAAGGTGCTCGGTGGCGTCACGCCGGCCTGCACCGCCGTTGGCGAGGCGCTCTACGCGCAGGTGATCGACCAGGTCGTCAGTCTCAGCTCCACCCGCGCTGCGGAAATGACCAAGCTGCTCGAGAATATTCATCGCGCAGTCAACATCGGCCTGGTCAACGAGCTGAAGATCGTCTGCGATCGCATGGGTATCGACATCCACGAGGTGATCCACGCCGCCGCCACCAAACCGTTCGGCTTCACGCCCTATTATCCGGGGCCGGGGCTCGGCGGCCACTGTATCCCCATCGATCCGTTCTATCTGACCTGGAAGGCGCGCGAGTACGGGCTCAGCACCCGCTTCATCGAGCTGGCTGGCGAGGTCAACACCAACATGCCCAAGTGGGTGGTGAGCAAGGTCGCCGATGCGCTCAACGAGCGTGGCAAGGCGGTCAAGGGCGCGCGCATCCTGGTGCTGGGCATTGCCTACAAGAAGAACGTCGATGATCGGCGCGAGTCGCCGTCGATGGAGCTGATGGAGCTGCTCGAGGATCGGGGCGCCGAGATCAGCTATTCCGATCCGCATGTGCCGCGCTTCCTGCCGATGCGCAAGCATGATTTCGACTTGGAATCGGTGCTGCTGACGCCCGAGAGCCTGGCCGCGACCGACTGCGTGTTGCTCGCCACCGATCATGATCGCTTCGACTATGACCTGATCAAGGCGCACGCGCCCTTGATCGTGGATACGCGCGGGCGCTACCGCGAGCCCGCCGAACATATCGTGCGGGCTTAAGCCGAGGGCGATACGCGCTGGCCCCCGCAACAGTGTCTGGCCAGCGCGGCTGCGAGCGGTGTCCTACTAGACGCGAATGCCGCGCGCCGAGAGCTGTCGACGAACGATGGGGTCAGTGCGGTTCTTCGATGTCGCGGCCTTCATGAAAACGACGAGACGGTCGATGTCGCGGATCGCACCGAGCAGGTTCTCATCGGTCTCATAAAGCTCGCCGAGCGATTCGAAGGCAAGATCCATCAGATGCTCGTCGGCGCGAGCGATACCGATGGCGTAGGCGATGCAGCAGGCGAGGCCGGGTTGGCGTGCATGCAGACGCCCGGCGAAGCGTCGCCAAGAGTCAATCCAGCCATCCCATTCGAGTTGTGAGACGTTGAAGCGGCTGGTCCGCAGAAACAGGATGATGCGCACGAACTCAGCGCGCCAATCCCAGGGGCTGGCGCCCGCTTTATCGCGCAGGCGGTCGATGACGCGACCGTGGTATTTTTGGCAGTGGTCACACTGATAGTAGATGGCCAAGGCGTAGGCGATGTACTCGCGTTCGAGTTCGCTGAGGATAAAAGGGTCGGACTCGCCGGGTACGCCGGTGAGGGTATGAGCGTGAAGCTCGTTCAGCACATCGTTGAACGGATGCCCTTGAATGGATTCTCGAACTGCTTGGACAGACATGGGTGTGCTCCTGAGGGTCGTCGACGGTAGTTGAGTAGTCGATGATATTCTTGATATTAAGGGCTATGACGCACTGCAACAAGACAGTGGACGCAGGGTTATTGATCTGGCCCCGATGTTTTTTCTAGCGTTCGATGCTTGACAGCTAAAAATTTGGTGGTATTCTAGAGGGCTCTTAGCGGGAATAGCTCAGTTGGTAGAGCACAACCTTGCCAAGGTTGGGGTCGCGAGTTCGAGTCTCGTTTCCCGCTCCAAATCAAGCACTTAGGCCGGCCTCAAGCCGGCCTTTTTGTTTGTGTCACGTTTTGTGTCACGACCCGCAGCACTACGGCACCCAGCCTGGTGATCTTTTCTGCCTCTTCCAAGAGCAGTTTCAGTCCCGGCGCAGAGTAGTGCCCGGTGATGTCCTTGATCTCGTGGGCAAGTAACACCTTTCGGTAATCCCAGGGTATACCGGCCGCTGCAGCCCGCTCCCCGAATGTATGGCGAAGGTCATGCCACCGGATCGGTAGGCCTGCCTTTGCCCTTGCCGTTCTGAATCCGTGGTTGTTCAGCCTCTCGGTGCGGACCAGGTTGCCATCTTTGTCGGGGCGAGGCCTTGGAAACACATATTCGGACCCGTTTTGGCGCTGACTGTCGAGCACCAACCTAGCCATCGCGTTGCAGACGAGATAGCGGCCTTGCTGCTCGCTGCGTGTTTTCCTTGCATTACCTTTCCGCACCTCTGGTGGGACCCACCAGATTGAGCCGGGAGGCAACCCGGTGACCTCGCATTCCTGAGACCATTTGAGCGAGGCGACTTCCTGCTCCCTTGCCCCCGTGGCGACGCTGAACAGGGCCGGTGCGACCAAGTGTTTCGGGAGTTGCGACACAAGCTTATCTTGTTCCTCCCATGTCAGCTTGTAAGGTGGTCGCTGGTCGTTCCAGTCTGGCGCTTCAAGCTTCGGCACAGCTGTGCTAAGCCAAGGCGTATTGCCGTCGCACAAGACCCGAGCAGCGTGATTGAGCACTGCTGCAACGACCCCGAGCGTCCTCTTGACCGTGCTGCTCTTGAGCTTTCCGTCCTGTGCGTCGATCCATGGCCCTAGTGACCCCATGTGAACGTGACTGAGTGGCAAGTTGCCGATCTCGTCCATGACGCGTTTCAGGATGACCTCGGTTCCCCCCGTCGCCTTGCCCCTCCGCTCCAGGCTCAGCACGTACATCACGGCTGCGTCCATGAATAAATGCTCGCGTTTTTTTGGCCCCTGGCGCAGTTCCGTCTGCACGTCGTAGATTCGTTGCTCTAAGTAGCGATTCGCTTCGTCGACTTCTTCCTCGCGGAAGTGAGTCGTTTCCCGAATGCGTCGCTTGGCCGCTCCAAGGGCGACCGTCTTTTGGATGTGCCAGAAGCCACCTCGGAGACTGAGTCCTGCTGGTCTTTGCATGGTGATACCTCCCCATGTTCAGCCCCGCAGGCACCCGCAGGGTCAAGTTTAGGCCGCTGGTCTACCCAAGCGTCAAGATCGACGCGGTCGTATCGGTATCCCCGACTCGACGTTCCGATTTGCACAACCGATACGAAACCGGCGACAAGACTGTCGAAAGACCGTTCCGACATGCCGAGGTATTCGGCTGCCGCGGACCGAGAGAATAGTCGGGGTGTCACGCTCCGCTCCGCCTCGGGGTGGACGGAAGTTCTTTCTGAAGGCCGCGCTGGATTGAAAGGCTGATGGGGCGGCCACGGGTGTTTCCGCGCACACACCAAGGACTCTGGCTAGTTGACGCTCGGAAGGTCATTCTGGGGCACCGGCACTCAGCAGCGTAACGATTGGAGACTGCTCGGAGCGGCGTTCCACGCTGACTCGGCCAGCCAGTTCTAATGCAGCCAGCTTCCTGTAACCGGCATGGCGCCAGACGGCCACGTTGCGCAAGACTGATCTGCGCAGCTTGACCGTGTTAGATTGACGATTTAGCCCGGACAAATACCAGAGGGTGATCTTGACCTGGAGCCCGCTGCCATGGCCTGTCGCTTTTGCCATAGCGCAGATCCAGTCCATCAGGATTAGCCCGCGCAGAAAATGCTCGCCCGATTTTGGTGGGGAGCCTTTCCTTGCTTCTGAGCGCCGGGTCGGCTGGGCAGGGAAAGAGGTTGATGCCCTGGCGGATCCAGCACCACAAGGTCATGTCGCTGATGCCGCCACCCAGACGCCGAACATCATCGGCCTTGATCAAACGGTCATTGTCGACTTGGGACTGACTGCGTGTTGAGGCGCTGTCAGTGCGATGCATTTGTTTCTGCATGGTCGTCCTGCTTGGGTCGTGGAGGAAAACGCGAACCTGGACTCGCGCCCGTTTGCTGGAAAAAGGTGTGGCCCTTCTGGTCTTGAGACGGCGCTCACTCACTCAGGGTGTTCCAAGCCGATGGCAGCCCATCAGCGTTGACCGAGTGAAGGGCGGTTTCTTGGCGATCCCTAGCCGAACACAGCCATGGCCGGCGGGTTCATCTGGTGGGGGCCTCTTTGACAGCGCTCCTCAGCGGCGTCAGTGAGCCGGGGGCTGCGCTTCAACGGCCTCATCATCCTTTGCCAGCCGCACGCCACCCCGTGGCCGCCAACCACCCCGTTGCTTGAGTCTGCAGATCGGACACTGCAACGCGGTGCGCGAAAAGTCCGCAGCGAGGTAATGGATGCGGCACTGCCGGCAAAAGCGCCGCAAAGCCAACCCGGTCGTCAGATCCCGGGCCAGTACCCAGGCCGCGTTGATATCGATGGCTGGTCCCAGCCGGCCACCAGTGGCGACGCGATCCTGCTGCTCCAGGTACAACCGATGGGCCTGCAACAACGCCTCAAGCTGGATCTGCCGCTCCGTCTCGGCACCACCGAGCGCCCGATAGAGCGCAATGAATAGCGATGCGCTGGCCTGACTGAGTACCGAGTCCAGCACCGCGTGCGTACTCGGCAGCTGTCCAGACTTGGGCTTGTCCGCATGGATCTCCCGGTGCAACTCGCGCACCAACGCAGCCCGCAAACCCGTGATCCGCTGGACCAAGGTCGTGCGCATCCCACATTTGAGCAGCGCGACGGCCTGCTGTGTGCGGGCCAACTGCTGCAGTCTCATGAGCGATCCACCTCCTCGGCAGCCAGCAACAGCGTCTGCAGTTCGGAAGCGAGCGTCGATAACGAGGGAACGCTCAAGCGCTCATGCAGTAAGCGCGATGGAAAGCGCGGTCGAAACAGCAACACCCCCGACTCCGCCAAGGCGCACAGCACCGAGAACGAGGCCTGGCGCAGCACGCCGATCAACTCCAGATCAAGACCGTAGACCAGCCGAGCCTTCTCCGCATCCGAGCGCGCCAGCGCCTGCGCGCTGAGAAGCCAGTGCAGATTCAAGGTCACGACCTCACGGTTCAGATCAGCCTCCGTCTTTGTGGGCATCATATAAAGCGTTATATCAGGCTTTGTTCGCGCTATGATATGCACTGCACCGCGAAAAACACAACAATGACTCGCGATAAAGCGTTACACTTTGTTCATTCTGACCTGGAAAGGACGCTGATCATGTCCGCCGTTGAGACCTCAAAGACCCCATTAAACACTGAAGAAACAGGCTATCCTGGTTGGGACGGCGCCGGTTTCCCGCAACGACTGGCCGAGATCAAGGGAGGCATGAGCACCCTGGGATTCGCGCAAAAGTGCGGGATCTCGGAAAGTATCTTCCGCAAGTATCTCGCGGGAACCAGCGTGCCTGGTGCCGATAAACTGGTGGAAATCTCCCAAACGGCCCAGGTCTCGCTCCGCTGGCTGGCCACTGGGGAAGGGCGCCGTGACGGGGTTGAGGACAGGCTTGATTTGGCGGTGCTGGGCTCGGTGATCGCCGGCGTCGAAGCGGGCCTCGAGGAGATCGGCGGCAGCATGGCGCCGGAGAAGAAAGCCGAACTGATCGGGCTGCTCTACGAGATGGCGTGCAATGGCGAGTCGATCTCGGAGAAGCCGATGCTCCGCCTAGTGCGACTCGCGAGCCGTTGAGAAGGCTGACGACACAACGTCTCCTGAACACGCTTCGCCGTCAGCCTTCGGAACGCGCGTATCGCAAACTGCGTGTCCGTTCTGCAGAGGTGTCGACGCGCCCCGTTGGCTTCGCAGATCGGAAGCGGTCCGGTATCCTTTCGCAGCGCGTGGTCTCCGGATCGGTGCCATGGGAGCCGATCGGTGTGCGTCTTCATTGATCCCCATCGACCTGAGGACCGAGGCCATGAGTACCCGCCAAGATGAGATTCGCGACGCCATCCGGGGCTTCGCCGACCACATCGAACCAGCTGTTGATCCGGATCAGGCGAGCCCAGGCACAGCAGCCGTCCACAACGAGCATCCACCGCTGCAGAGAGCTGAGAACGGCGGATTCGTCGTCCATGTCGGCGACACGCTGTTCGGCCAGGGGCCTGTCGATCCCGACAAGGCGCATCATGCTTACGTGATGTCGCGATCAGAACCACCAATGACCCGCGAGATGCCGACGGACAGGTCGAATCTGAAGCTGCTCATTGGCAGTGTCTTCTTTTGGGTCATCGCCATCCTACCGTTGTACATCGCCCGATTCTTGCCCGATCTTCAACATCATTGGTTCGACGCTGTGGGTTTCTTTTCGCTCTTCCTGGCGGCAGCGACCACGGTCATGTGCGCGGTCGAGATGAGACGTTAGTCCTCGGCGGGGATGGCGCGCCTTAGGGGCGGCCATCCACCGCGAACGCCCCTCGTCGGTGACCAGGACGGCGACAGCGATCTGTCAGCAGTGATTGGCAGTCATGCGGTTCGCCTCTGCGCGTGCGTGACGCTCGGCCTCGCCTCTCACCACAGCCGCTTCCTACAGCCGTCCCGAAATCCACCACAACGACACCATGCGAGTGGACAGGTCGCAGCGTGAAACCGGCATGCTGTGCCGGCCGCCGTTTTCGCCTCTCTAGCGTCTTGTCAACCCGAATTCACGCCGAAAATCGGCATCTATACCCACTGCGTTAGCCTCGCCCTTTGCCTAGCCTATCCCTCTGGCAGCGCGCTTGAGCCGACGTCGATCGAGTAGGCCCCCGCGCGCTGGTGATGGTTCGCTCGCGAGGTTCTCGATGCGCAGCTCAGTCGGAATGACGATTCGCCAACGCCGCCAACAGCTCGGCTATTCCCAAACCACATTGGCCCAGCGAGCCGAGGTCACGCAGGGCTGGATTTCGCGTCTGGAGAACCGGGTCGAGAATCCCACCCTCAACAGCCTGACCCAGATTGCCAAGGCCTTGGATGTCGAGGTGATCGACCTGCTGAGCCCGCGCCCTGATGACCACGCCGCTTCCTATTGACGCGGTGCGCGCCTGGGCCTGGCACTGTCCAGGTATCACCTCGACACAGCGGCTGGTGCTGCTGGCCCTCTGTGAGCATCTCCATCGCGGTCATCCTTGCCAGTGCTCGGTGCATGAGCTGGCTACCCTGGCTGCCGTGACGCCGCGCGGTCTGACCAAGGCGCTATCCGGCTTGGACGGCCGTTATCTGCAGCGACAACGCCGCAGCCGCGGGCATCCAACCCAGTACCGGCTGCTCTGTCCGGCGTTGGATGCAGCAACAACCGATGACCGGGTGCCCATTGAGGCTGTTGTCGAGGCTGATCCGCTCACGCGCCCGCCTCAGGTTTCCCATGCGGACGAACCAGCACCCAAGGACAGCGCGCGCCAACCTCCGCCACCTCCTGCCGAGCACAAGCGGGCACCAGCGCCAAGCGCAACCAGTCCCAGCAAAGCTCAGCATTTGACCTTGGTTCGGCAAGACGGAAGCGCTGCTGCGACGCGTCCTCCAGCCGCCCTAGCGCCGGCTCCCGTCACGTCCTCACCGCCTTCACCGGCACCGAGCCCTGTAGACCCGCCAGCATCCCCAACGCACCGAAAACGCGCCCGCAGCGCGCCGATCCCACCCACTTGGAAACCGAGTGAGTCGGTCTATGCCTGGGCGCAAAAGCGCGGTCTCACTCGCGACTGGGTACAGGCGCAGATCGATGAATTCATCATCTATTGGCGCGACTGCGGCGAATCACGCAAGAGCTGGGATGCCACCTTCATCAATCGACTGCAGCTGCTGCAGTCGCGCATGACCAAGGGGTCGACCCATGAAACACGTCAGCGACTGGCCGACAAAGACTACGCTGCGGGAGCAACTCCGCTCGATCAAATCGACTGGCTGCGCGCCGGTGATGTCGCTTGAGGAACTGGGTGCCCCGGCTCGCGAGGAGGTGCGACGGATTCTCGCTGAACAACGCGCCGCACAGCAGCGCGCCTCCGAACGCCTGCTTGGGCGCAGCGGGATTCCGGCGCGCTATCGCGACAAGACCTTTGCCAATTATCAGGTGACCACCGCAGAGCAGCGACGCGTGCTCGGGCTCTGTCGCGCCTATGCCAACCATGTACAGCGCGCGCCGCACGGCGATAGCCTGATCCTGGTCGGCACACCCGGTACCGGCAAGACCCATCTCGCCTGTGCGATCGTCGCCGAGGTGCTGACCGCGGGTCGCAGCGTCTTGTTGCTCTCGATGTCCGAGGTCTTACGGATGATGCGGGCGAGTTTTGCGTCCGATGCCGCCTACAGTGAACGCGAGGCCATCGCGCTGCTCACTCGCGTCGATCTGCTGGTCATGGATGAGGTCGGCATGGCGATCGGCAACGCTGACAAACGCCGGGCGATGCTGTTCGATGTGCTCGATGCCCGCTACAGCGACCTGCGCCCGACCGTGCTGGTCAGCAACCTGAGTCGCGATGAACTCACCGACTACCTCGGCGAGCGACTCATGGATCGCCTCTGCGAAGGCGGCTCGGTGTTGATCGCCTTGGCCTGGGACAGTGATCGGCAACGACCCCGCTCATCGGGCTCGACGGTGCTGAAGAGCGTTTGAGTCCGGGTGCCAAGGGCTTGTCTAACCGCGCCTGCTGGAGCGAATCACTCATGGTTGTCTCAATGCTCTGGGCAGGCTTCGTTTACTGAAGGTCGTCGGTGACGCCCTCCGGCACCACCAAGAGGGTGTTCGCAAGCCTTGCAGTGAACCGAGAGTGGCCACCGAACGCAGGTCTCCTGACTGTCGGTTTTCGACTCCGATGAGGCATCAGGTTCACAGGGCGAGCCAAAGTGGACCTTCAAACGCTGGCCCCCGCTGAGCAGCGCGAAGTAGGCGTGTGTCAGGGTGCGTCTTCGTAATCCACTCCGTGATGTTGAAGCCAGCTTCGGAAACGCTCGACCTTTCTCTCCAGGGAACAGGTCGGCGGGAGGGTGTCAAGATAGTGGCCAAAGGCCACACGAAGGTCCGTCTGTTCCTCCGGATCGAGACGCGTCCAAGGGCGTCGCTCGCTGTTCTCATGGCTGCTGTTCTCATTACTCATGGCATCGCTCCTCTGTTAAAGGGCTTAGATCGACGGTGATGTCCCTGGGCGGGGCCGCCGGGAGACAACGATTTTCCATGCGGGCCGGGCTTCTGTCCTATCGACAGTGCTTGCGCCCGGAGCTCTCCGATGCGAATCCTCTTCGCACGGGCGTCAACACAACAATCCTTCCAGGGTTCCTTGACCGATCCTCGATAGCCCTGTGATGCTCAAGATAGACCCCGCTGGACGCGCAGCGGCACTCGGATTCCGTCCCTGCATCCTGCCCGGCGTCGCGATTGCTCAGCTCAAGTCAGACTCGAAGAGAGAGTTCGCCGTGTCCCAAGATCATCCTCCCATCGACTGGACCTATCCGCAGCCGCGCGCTGGGCTCGCGGGCGTGCTTGACAAGCTCATCGGCCCCGGGGCGACCCGCGCTGAACGCCTGCTTCAGATCCTGGTCCCGTCGGTCGCGGCCATAGCGGCCCCGCTCTATGCTGCGACGATGGGTCAAAGCTGGTCCTGGGTGCAATACCTGCTCTGCATGGTGCTGGCCTTCGATCTGGTCGGCGGCGTGGTCACCAATGCGACCTCGAGTGCAAAGCGCTGGTACCACCGCAACGGTCAGGGGTTTGCTCAGCACGTCGGCTTCACGGCCGCGCACCTGTTGCATCTGCTCCTCGTGGCCTGGCTCTACCTGGACAACGACTGGACCTGGGCTGCGATCGCAGGCGGTTATCTGCTCGCCGCCGCAGACCTGATCCTGATGGTGCCCGTTTATCTGCAACGCCCTACGGCCTTGATCCTCTACCTTGGCGGTTTGGTGGTTGGCCTATGGCTGCTTCCTACACCGCCGGGCCTCGACTGGTTCTTGCCGGTGTTCTACCTCAAGCTGCTAGTCAGTCACTTGCCACGCGAGGAACCTTATCGGCCTGTGACGGGCGACTGAGGCGCGCCGACAGGCGTCTCAACCCGCCGGTTTACAGGTTCCGTCCGATGCCGTTCCTCGCTGCCATACCGAGCGCAGCGCACGAAACCAGAGGGTGCCGTCGCACTTGGAGACCGAACTCGTGCGCTCGAAAGGGGATCACGAGGACGCCAGCCGTCGCAGGCGTGCGATCTCAGATCGACCTGAACCTGTTGGTTACCCCACTGAGCATCGGCTGAGAGACGCTCGATCAGGTGAGACAACGCGCTGTTCTTATCGCTGCTGGCCCGAGCACCCTGGCGCCCGTCGTTTGACTGCTTAAGAGCAAGGCGGCTTTGGGTCTGGTCGGACACGCGAGCCGGCGCTTGAACGGCGCGGACGATCGCACTCAACACCCGGAACAGCCCGCTGACTGACCGATCCTTGGAGATCGGATCAGCGTCTGCGCAGGCGATCACGGTTGAGATGAAGCCGCGCCTCTCGGGCAGACGAGCACCGCGCTGAAACGCGCTGGTGACCGGCAACGCCTCACTTGTCCCAGGTCGAATCTTGTCATCAAGAACGGCTGATGAATGGTGCTGAGTAGGGAACTGAGTTCCCTAGATGACGGCTGAAGTAGGGAACTGAGTTCCCTAGATGGCAGCTGAAGTAGGGAACTGAGTTCCCTAGATGGCAGCTGAAGTAGGGAACTGAGTTCCCTAGATTGGGCTGAACTAGTGCAACGCTGCTGAAGTCCCGATACATGCTGACCACTCACAACATTGTCGATATTGGAGCTTGGGTACTTTCGGGTGGTATCGAATCTTTGGCAGCGTTGCACTAGGGAACTGAGTTCCCTAGATGGCGGCTGGAGTAGGGAACTGAGTTCCCTAGATTGGGCTGAACTAGGGAACTGAGTTCCTAAGTGAAATCCTGTATTGACAAGTCTGATTCACGCTCATTATTCCTATTGGTCATGGCGATGTTTTCATCTAAGTGATTGACCGAAAATGTGAAATCGCCTTGATCATGCGCTTCGGCTTGACCGCTCAATGCGAGACGCAAACAGGCCGCTTGAGGCCGGTGAGGTGGATTCAGCGTCGCGTGCTTCTACAACATCTACAACAACAACGTCTTTATCTTTCTTCGTTTCTGTTGTTGTTGACGTTGATGGGATTCGCGCGCGACGAGCATGGCCTGATCGATTCGCTCGGTGGCCGTCGATGCATCGGTTGCATCGCCATTCGCGTTGCGATGACCTTTGCCATTCATCGACTAGGCAACCGATGAAAAGCCGGTTATAGTGCTCGCTGTCGTGAATGGCTGACGGTCGATGAGTCCGGCGTAATGAATGGGCTCAACCCTGCCGCGCGAATGGAATGAGGATCTCGCGCCGAGCACGGATCGTCAGCCCGTGACCGCCATTGCCCACGCCCAGCCGCAGAGGTCAGCCCATGGACAAACACCTTCCGATCTCGCGCCATTCAGCGCAGCCGAATGGCGTTCGGCCTGTGGGTTTGCGGCCCGGATCACGCCTGGGGCTCCCCCTGCTGTCCGCCGAAGACCTCGCCGAGCGGGGTCGGCAGGAAGTGCGCAGCCTGCTGGCCACGCGGCGCCAGGCCCTCGAGCGCCAATGGCAGCGACACCAGGCCGCGAGCGGCATCCCTGAGCGCTTTCGTGGCAAAGGCTTCGCCGACTATCAGGCCGACAGCGCCGAGCAGGTGCTGGCGCGATCGATCTGCCAGGACTTTGCCTGCGCCCTCAGTGCTGGCCAACGACCCGGCGAAACCCTGCTGCTCCTCGGCGGCTCAGGCACCGGCAAGACCCATCTGGCCTGCGCCATCCTCGCGACCCTGGTGCGGGCCGGCCAGCGCGGCTGGTATGTCTCGCTGCCCAGCGCACTGCGCAGTCTGCGCGACGCCCGCTCATCGCGATCCCAGGGCTCCGAGACCGAGGCCTTTGCGCAGCTCAGCGCGCCAGACCTGCTGGTGCTCGATGATGTGATCGATGCTCAGGACGAGACGCGCTCTGGACTGCTGTTCGAGGTGCTCGATGCCCGCTACGCGCAGCAACGCGCGACCATCCTGATCGGCGATCTGCCGGCGTCGCGGCTGGAACAGACGCTCGGCCCACGGATCATCGAGCGGCTCCACGAGGCGGGAACACGCCAGGTGTCCTTTAACTGGCCCAGCCACCGCCGCCGCGCAGGCTAGGGTCAAGCTCGACGAGCATCCGAGCCTGGATGCGATCCCAGCCACGCGCACCGGACCAGCATGCGACATTTCGCGATGGATGATCAACAGCCCAGGTCTGGATAGGCATTCTGTATCATGCTTCCAGCATGCACTCCCGTCGACGATTCCTCCAAGCCGCGTTTGGACTCGCCGCCCCCTGGCGATCCCTACAGGCGCAAGACCTGCCCTGCTGGCACTGGCCGCTCGAGCAGCGCCTGGCGCAACGGCTCATGGTCGGGTTTCGCGGTGCCGACCTCCGTGCTGACGATCCCATCGTGCGCGATCTCCGGGTGCATCGCCTTGGCGGGGTCGTGCTGTTCGATCGCGATGGCCGCAACATCCGCTCGCCGCAGCAACTGCGCGCCCTGAGCCGACCCCTCTCGGCACTCAGGTGATTTCCAGAAACAGTTATACCGAGCAGGCAGGCTTGATCAAGATATCCCACTTCGGCAGATCGGGGTTGCGCAGTAGCCGCGCTTCGACCTCTCGCATGGCCTTCTTGGTGAGTTTGACGCC
>NZ_NHSF01000013.1 GCF_016653295.1 Halochromatium salexigens
CGTCAAACTCACCAAGAAGGCCATGCGAGAGGTCGAAGCGCGGCTACTGCGCAACCCCGATCTGCCGAAGTGGGATATCTTGATCAAGCCTGCCTGCTCGGTATAACTGTTTCTGGAAATCACCTAAGTCTCGCTGCACCGCGCGTACATTGAGCTGGGCATACTTGTGGCTGAGCTGGCTGGCAAAGCGCGGGGTGGCACCGCGGATGATCCGCGCCTGGTGCTCTAACGGGCAGTAGATGCGCCCGCCACGCGAGGTCTGGTAGACGTAGCGCTCGAGCTGCACGTCGCCATAGGGGCTCTGGTAGACCTTCGGATGGCGGCCACGGGCGGTGAGCTTGGTCTCGCCGAGGCGCATCGGGCTGCCGTCGGTGTCAAAGCGCCCAAGGGCCTCCTCGGTCGCACAACACCCCACGGCGTTGGTCGCCTCCAGAATGGCTTCCTCCATCTCCATCAGGCTGCCACTTAGGCGCACCGTCACCTCGACTGTCACTTCATCCCCCGAACGTCTGACCACCTGCGTCACATTCGCCTCCCTAGTGCAACGCTGCCAAAGATTCGATACCACCAGAAAGTGCCAAGCTCCAATATCGACAATGGTGTGAGTGGTCAGCATGTATCGGGACTTCAGCAGCGTTGCACTAGGCTCTGTTAAATCAGAAGGTTTCAGCGTACTCTTCAACGGAACATCATGGCAAGGCCGCACCCCCTGCAGCCACTCCAGCAGCCCGAGCTTGCTGCTCGGCTCGGCCAGGCGGTTGAACACCATCGCGCGAATCAGCGCCTCGGCGTCGAATTGGCGACGGGAGGAACGCAGTGCCCGACGCAGGGCCTCGCCCAGGCCCAGCTCCTGCCAGAGCTGATGCAGGGTCCAAACATCCCCGTAGCTGCGTGCAGTCTCGAATACCGGCGCGCCTGGCAACGACTCCGGGCGCCCGACAGCGCGTTGCAGGCCGTGAATGAGGGGCTCGAGATCGCCCGCCTCGAGCTGATCGACTCGCCCGAGGCTGGCCACGACGCGCTGCTTCACCTTGCCGGCTGCATCCCGATAGCCTTCGACCAGCTGCAGGTAGCGCCGCGGGCCCGATTGGGTGATGCGCGTGTACATGGCAGGACCTTAGGCGATCCGTCAGCAGATAAGCAATCCGTGCATCCACCACCAAGTGACACAACGCAACGGGGGCGTGCTCCACGGCCACGACCAGGCGTCGCTACCTGATAGGATCGTTGTACTAGGAGCCTCTCTCTCAGGTGGTACCCACAGCAACACGCAGCAGACTGTCGTGAAGGCAACCACTTATCCTGTTCACGGCGGCCCAACCAGAGCCCTTCTAGTGGAGACCGAGCGCGACTTGCCCCAGTTAACAAGTCAACTGTTGTGACATTTTTTAAGATCCTGGGTCAAGGGAAACAGGGGGTTATGCCCCTAACTGTGGAACTTCGGCGTGGAGGACATCGCGATCTTGGACTCGCGCCTAATCGATGGGAAAATCAGTGCCCCTGCTTGCCACCTGCCAGTCTCGAGATTGCCATCTCTCGGGGTGTCCGAAGCGATGGCAGCGAATCGGGGATGAATCGAGTGAAGGGCATCTTCTTGGCGATCTCTAGCCGAGCACAGCCATGCCCGGCGGGTTCATCTGCTGGGATGTGATCTGTGACATCGCTCCTCAGAGGTTTGAGTGACCCTGGGGCTGCGCTTCAACGGCCTCATCATCCTTTGCCACCCGCACGCCACCCCGGCGCCGCCAACCACCCCGTTGCTTGAGTCTGCAGATCGGACACTGCAGCGCGGTGCGCGAAAAGTCCGCGGCGAGGTAATGGATGTGGCACTGTCGGCAAAAGCGCCGCATGGCCAATCCGGTTGTCAGATCCCGGGCCAGCACCCAAGCCCCATTGATATCAATCGGTGGTCCCAGCCGGCCACGAGCCACGACGCGATCCTGCTGCTCTAGGTACAACTCTTGCCAACAGGCCAGCCGCACGAGGACATTGATGATGAACAGGCACACCCAACGCTTGACGCGTATCACGCTGACGATGCTACTGACAGTTTGGGGAGGGCAAGCAATGGCCACCGAAGAACCGGCTTACGAGGTCGTCCGTGAAGGTCCAGGTTTTGAGCTCCGCCGCTATCAGCCGCAATTGCTCGCTGAAACCGAGGTCCAGGGCCGTTTCGACAAGGTCGGCAACAAGGCTTTTCGCATCCTCGCCGACTACATCTTCGGCAACAACCAGGCCGCCGAGAAGATCGCGATGACCGCACCCGTCACGCAACGCCCGTCGGCCAGCGACGATGACCAAGCCGGAACCCGGATCGAGATGACCGCCCCGGTGACGCAACGCCCCGCACAGACCGACGCCGACAGCTTCATCATTAGCTTCGTGATGCCGGAGCGCTTCACGCTCGAGACCGTGCCGCGTCCCAACGATCCGCGCGTCACCCTCCGCGAAGAACCCGGTCGTCTCATGGCCGTGCTGCGTTACGCCGGCGGCTGGGGCGAATCCAACTACCGGAACCATGAGACGCAGCTGCTCGATGCGGTCCGTGCCGCTGGTCTGACCCCGGTTGGCGAACCCGTCTACGCCCGCTACAACTCGCCGTTCTCGCTGCCGTTCCTGCGCCGCAACGAGGTCATGGTCGAGGTCGTAGAGCCCGATCAGTGAGCCAACGCCCCTGCGCGGCGTCGAGCCTCAGTGCTCACTGTCTCGACCCAGCCAAGACCGAGACCGTTGTCGGCTTCGCCACAGGCTCAGGCACGCTGAGTGGCGACATGCGGCTCACGATGGCGATGACATCCGGTCGCTCAACAACCGAGATGCCGCTGCTCCATCGATCACGATCCGCCTTCGCTTCAGCCACTTGAACCCTTTGGTCGCTCCTGTCTTCGGGATACCGGCCGGCACGCCGTTGATTGGCGCGGGTCTTGCTGATGAATTTGCTCAAATCGACGGGCTGATGATCAAGACACTCACCAAGGCTCCCAACGGAGCGACACGCACTCGACGGGGGCCGTATGCGTCAGATCGGCATCTTCTTTGGAACGGATTCCGGCACCACCCGACTGATCGCGAAGAAGATCGCAAAGGCGATCAAGGCGCGCCACGGAGAGGACCTGGTCGCCAAACCGCTGAACGTCAATCGCGCCAGTGCTGATGACCTGCTGGCCTTCAAGGCACTGATCCTCGGTACGCCCACCGATGGCGAAGGCGTGCTCCCCGGCAAGGCCAACGAT
Organism: Halochromatium salexigens; assembly: GCF_016653295.1. GTDB lineage: Bacteria > Pseudomonadota > Gammaproteobacteria > Chromatiales > Chromatiaceae > Lamprobacter > Lamprobacter salexigens. The sequence goes on from NZ_NHSF01000013.1 coordinate 3,234, forward strand.
ACCGACGAGGCCGCTTGGCTGGACGAGATCCTTCCGCTATTGCTCGAGGTCTGCGAAGCGCCGGTACCCGCCTAGTCCCGTTCGAGTTATCGCTGTGCACTGCCCATCCATTCGGTCGGAGTTGGTCATCTCATGAAGACAGCGCTGGACTGGTCCGCCTACCAGGATGTCGGCATGGGCGACGCCTATGCGGACATCCCGCGCCACGGTGGTGACTTCGCCAAGGCCGTCGCGGTCTGCATCAACAGCCGCCAGTGCGAGGCCGAGACCCGCAAGGGGGTCATGTGTCCGAGCTTTCGCGTCACCGGCGATCCGGCCCTCTCCACCGGTGGGCGAGTGCGGCTGTTGAAGGCCGCCCTCAATGCCGGCTCGGCCGACGCTCACCCGGCCGATGCGGTTCAACGCGAGGCCAGCCTGCTCGATGCGGCCCTCGCCGACCCAACCCTCGCCCGCCCCATGGATCTGTGCGTCGGCTGCAAGCGCGAGTGCGAGATGGCCGGCACCTTCGGCCTGGAACAGGAGCACGCCGACCTGTCCCGACAGATGGCCGAGCTGGCCTTGCTGCCGCAACTGCGCGCCAACCCGAGCGCGCCCGTCATCGCCAACGGCTTCTCCTGTCGGCAGCAGATGCGCGCCCATACGGCGCAACGCCCTCGCCATCTGGCGCAGGTGCTTGCCGATGCGCTGGAGCTGGATCGGGAAACGGAACCGCAGCAGGAGGTCGCTACGCAGCAGGCTGTCGAACAGAACAGAGCAACACAGAACGGCAGGGTTTGGCTCCGGCATCATGGCGTCGCACGGGCAAAGCAGGGCCGAATGGGCCAGGTGACTGACCGATGAACACAGCATCAACCCTCAACAGGTCCGCGCGCGACCGACGCAAGCTGCTGGTCTGTGACAGCGCTGAACTGGCGGATCGCCAGCATCACATCATCCCCTTGCTGTTCAAGAAGCACCCGCAGACCGCGATCGTGCTGCGCTACGAGGACCAGGTCTACGCCTATCTGAATCAATGCGTGCACATGGTGCGGCGCCTGGACTGCGTGCACGACGCCGTCTTCGATGAACAGCAAGGGCACCTGCGCTGCTCCATGCATGGCATTACCTTCGATCCGGCCTCGGGCGAATCCTTGAGCGTGCTCTGCTCCGGCGAGCGACTCGAGCCCCTGCGCTGCCAGGAGATCGATGGACAGGTCTACCTCATCGATAAACGCGTGACAGCGCTGATGTAGACAGGGCAACCTCTGATGCATCAGACCTTGGGCGCGGGCAAGCGACTCGAGCCGGACCGCTGTGAAGCCAAGCCGATCAACGCCGTCGGAGCAGGCGCTCAACACCCCGACGCAGCCCGTCGGCGAGGAACGGCATCAGCCGGCCCTTGTCCCAGAGGATGCGCGCGAACAGGGCATTGCGATCGCGCGGCGGGCGCGGGCGCGTCGCACGCGGCACCAGGGTCAACGCACCTTGCTCGCACGCCTGCAGGCAGGCACCGCAGCCGAGACAGACCTCAGCGTCCACCTGCGCCCAGCGCTGCGCCTTGGGCAGCGCACGGGCATCGTCGGCCAGGCCGATGCACTTGGCATTGCAGGCACGCAGACAGGCGCCGCAGTAGTCGCAGCGCGCGGGATCGACCTCGGCGAGAAAGGGCGTCTTGGCGATGCCCTCGTGAAAACCCATCTGCACGCCGGCCAACAGCTCGCAGCAACAACGACAGCAGTTGCAGAGAAATGACGGCTGCTCACGAATGTTATCGGTGATGTGCGTCAGCCCAAGCGCACGCGCCCGGTCGAGGATCGCCAGCATCTGCTCGGCACTGCGCGGCTCGGCCATGCCGCGGCGCACCAGGAAGCGCGCACCCTCGCCGAGCACCATGCAGATTTCCTCGACCGGCGCGCCTTGTTGGCAGGTCTTGCCCTCGTGCGACCGCTTGTGCCGGCAGAAGCACAGCGTCACTGCGTGGAACTCGGCGTTCTGGATGATCTGACGGGCATCTTCCCAAGGGGTGATGCGTGACTGCACCGAAATCTGATCCTCATAGACCAGCGCCCGCGTCAACGGCCAGCGGCTGCCGAAGAACTCACCGGCCTGTCCGTCTTTACCCTGTTCGCGCAGGTACTCCGACATCAGCCGGGCCAGCTCCGCCTGGGGCAGATCGCCGCGATCGCGCATGAAGCTGAACTCCATGAAACCGATCAGCCCCGGCACCAACAGATAGTAGGTCTCATGCCCCACTGGCAGATCCATCACCAGCCCCTTGTTGGCCATGGATTCGAGAATCCCATCCAGCTCGGCCGCCGGCAGGCCGGTGCGCTCGACCAGCTCAGCCCGGGTGGCCTCGGTCAGTGGAAAGCGCGCCGCCACCTCGGCCTCACGCGGATCGAACAGCAGCGCGAGGATCTGACGCAGGCGTGGACTGTCGACCAGGCCCACCGGGTAGCGGTTGATGCGGTCGATCAGCGGCACCAGGGCCGATTTGTCGTTCAGCAGGTGTCCCATAGTGAGGCCTCTTGCGCAAACACTGTCCGATGCGGCGTGATGTCAGTCCCAGAGCGGTGTTGATCGGGCCCCCCTGATCGTCCGGGAGCCTAGACGACATCCGTGGCGGTTCGCCCGCAGGCATGGCGGCGGCGCATCGGCAACCCCTGGTGCTGAACAGGACCGCGCCGGCCAGGCCTGATAGGCTGCATCCCATCCAGCGGTTGGTCCAGAGTACGCGTTTGACTTCCATGACGACCCTGTTCTCGATCATCGAATCTCCCAGTCATCCCCGGCTCGACGCGCTCTACCAGCACTTGGGCATCACCCAGATCAAGCTCCCATCCCAGCGCAAGGCCCTGCAGGCGCTCAAGCGCAGCGCGCCGGACTGGGTGGTGGCCGAATTCTTCTACGGCTTCGGTAATAATTATGCCGGTGCCAATGTCTGCAACCTTGATGTGTTCCTTGCCAGCCTGAGCAAGCAGGCGCCGGAAACACGGGTCATCGTCCTGGTCAGCAAAGAGCAGGCGCAGTACGTCCCGCTGCTCGCCGAGCGGTTTCCACTCCATGCGGTCTTGACGCTGCCCGTGACCGAGGCGGATGTCGACACCGTCCTGCGTGCTGATGTGGCATCCCAATGACAGACCATGACCAACAGGCCGCCGCAGCCCGCCAGGTGCTGGCCGGCAGCTTCCATGGCGTCCTCTCGACCCATTCCTTGGAACTGGCCGGCTATCCGTTCGGCTCGGTCGTGCCCTATGTCCTGGATCAGGAAGGGCGGCCGCTGCTCTTGCTGAGCCCGCTGTCGCAACACACCAAGCATCTCGAGGCCGACAGCCGCTGCGGGCTGACGCTGCTCGAAGAGAGCGAGGGCGATGTCCAGCAACGTGGCCGCCTGAGCGCCGTCGGCAAGGTCACGCCATGCGGCGCTGACGCCGATGGCGAGGACGACGTCGCCATGATCGGCATCGACGCCGAGGGCATCGATGTCCGGGTGGCCGATCGCCTTCGCCGCATCCCCCTGTTGCGCCCGATCGGCTCGCCCGCAGAAGCGCGTGAGGTCCTCGTCGCGATGGCCACTCAACCTGAAGGAGACTAAGCATGCCCCGCTTTGAGCCCTGCCACGGCAAGGACGCCTGTCGAGACGATGGCGAACGCTGTCTGACCTGCGGTCGACCCTTGAGCGAGATCGCTCGACTGCGGGCGGGCATCGATGAACTGGCCAGTCTGGCGCTGGACGCCGGTTACGAGAACAGCGAGGAGTATGCCGCCTACATCGCGCGCAAGCTGCTCAAGACCATTCACCATCGTCGGGAACAGTTGTCATGAGCCGTTCCCTGATCGATCCTGACGACACCAACATTTCCCAGGCGGTCACGATCACCGGAATGGGTGGTCACGTTCGTCAGAATGCGCAAGCGCTGAGGCGATGGTGGTCAATCGCCTGAGTGTTGACCTGCCGGTATGACCTCGGTCACGGCGCCTTCGCGACGGAACAGGGTGTCACAGTTCCACCACACGACGATGATGGCGACAGCGACGAGCATCGCTGTATCCCAGGGTTGCGCATCTGGCCAGAATGGATTGATGAGCTGCCAGTGGAACAGCATCGGCCACAGCAGGCTGCCCTGTGTCTGGTTGAACAGCGGCGTGACCAGCACCGCCAGCACGACATTGCCAACGAAAAACGCAAGGAAGTTCCAATCGGCGAAGACGGTGCTCGAGAGAAAGAAGGCCGGCAGGTGCCACAAGCCCCAGGTCGCGCCGATGAGCGCTCCGGCCCAGAGAGGCGCCATGTGCCGCTGGAGCAAGGGTTGCGCCACGCCGCGCCAACCGAATTCCTCCATGGGACCGAGAAAGAGCAGTCAGTCAGTTGGAAGCGCTCTCCTGGCGGTCGCGAAAGGTGAAGCCAACGCGGCAAGCGTGGCCGAGATCGCCAGCCTGCTCGATCCGGTGGTGAATCACATCAAGTGCGGTTAACATCAACCTGGTCATCGGCGCCAATGAAAACACCGACGCCTTGTTCCGCGCCATTCCCGAGCGGCAGTCGAACCCCGGAATCGACGATGGACGAGTGATCGACGCATCTGATCTTGCACGGATTCTGGACGCCAACCGCTGCGATTCCGTGGAGCGACGTCCGTTCCGCGTTGGCGATCCGGACATCGAGCCGCTCATCGACTTCGTCCGAGAGGGCAACATCAGCATGCCGTTTTCGACAGACACTCAAGGCCGCGAAGAGGCGATCATCGAGCTGTTCCGCGCCACCTTCACCGCCTCCGAGGGCGCGGGAGAAGGCGCGCTGATCGGCGATCTCGTGCGCAACCTGCTCGCCAGCACGGCGCAGCCGGATCGCTTCGTCTTCACGGCTGAGGAAGAGGGCGCCATCATCGGCGGCATCCTTTGCTCAAGACTGACCTACGAACAGGATCAGCGGACCGTCTTCGTGCTCGCCCCGGTTGCCGTGGCCACCGATCAGCAAGGCAAGGGCATCGGGCAACGCCTGCTGACTCATGGCCTGGCCACACTGCGCAGTGCCGGCGTCGACATCGCCATGACCTACGGCGATCCCGGCTACTATGCCAAGGTCGGCTTCAAGCCGATCAGCGAGGCGGATGCACCAGCCCCCTTCACGCTGCAACAGCCCGAAGGCTGGCTGGCGCAGTCGTTGACGGACCGGGCGATGACCGCGCTCAAAGGGCCGTCGCGCTGTGTCCAGGCACTCAACGATCCAGTATTTTGGTAGGGACGATCCGCATGAACTCCGACGACGTCGGTCATGTTCACGAGAGCAAGCACGCCGACACCGTCAGCCATGATCCGGCGTCGCTCGCCGCACTCGGCTGGCAACCCTGCTTCGCGCAACAGACCAGCGCGGAGGCCCTCTCAGCAACGCCCCCAGCCCGCGTCGTCGCCGTGCATCGCAGCGGCCTGCAGATCCTGGGCGTCGGCATCGATGAGATCCTCCCACCACGCGCTGACGCCACCGTCGGCGACTGGCTGCTGCTCGATCGCGCACAGCCCCGGGCGAGCCGCCTCCTGTCGCGGAAGAGCCTGATCAAACGCCGCGCGCCCGGCACCGACCGACAGGTGCAACGGATCGCCGCCAATATCGACACGGTCTTCGTCGTCACCTCCTGCAATCAGGACTTCAACCTGGCCCGGCTGGAACGCTATGTCGCGTTGGCCTTCGAGGCCGGGATCACGCCGGTCATGGTGCTGACCAAGGCCGACCTGGTGACCGATCCGCCGACCTGGATCGACGCCGCCGGCCACATCTCCGACCGGGTCCCGGTCGTCGCGCTCAATGCTCGCAGAGACGACCCGCAGGCCACGCTGTCGCCCTGGTGTCAGCCAGGCCAGACCGTCGCCTTCCTCGGCTCATCCGGTGTCGGCAAATCCACCCTCACCAACGCCCTGGCCGGCACCGATGCAATCGCCACCCAGGTCATCCGCGAGGACGACGCCAAGGGGCGCCATACCACGACCCGTCGCGAGCTGCATCTGATTCCCGGCGGCTGCCTGGTGCTGGACACCCCGGGCATGCGCGAATTGCAGTTGGCAGACGCCGCCTCCGGCATCGCCGAGACCTTCGAGGACATTGAGGCCCTATCGGCGCACTGCCGCTTCGGGAACTGCCAGCATGAGCGCGAGCCCGACTGTGCGGTCCGCGAGGCGATCGAGCAGGGCCAGCTCGAGCCCGCGCGGCTGCAGCGCTGGCGCAAGCTGCTGGCCGAGGACCGTTTCAACTCAGCGAGTCTTTCCGAGCGCCGGCCCAAAGACCGCGCCTTCGGCAAGATGGTCAAACGGGTGATGAAGGAAGGCAGGCCGCGCCGAGGGTTCTGAACAGGAATGCGCTCTGCCTGTCACTCAGGCAACCCCTTTGCGCGCACAGGATCAGGCCCCGTTGGCGAGCATCGTCAGCGCATCCTCACCAAATGAGTCGCCCCGCCTGTCCGACCTTCAAGCTCGACAAGCCCAGACTGCGATAGCGCGCGCACAGCGGGCAGCCCTGATCAAAGCGCCCCTGCTCGGTGACCAGATAGTGGATCTGGCACTGTAGACAGGGTCTCATGCGGGCACGGCCCAGCTGGCGCAAGCTGCTGGCGGAGGACCGTTTCAACTCAGCGAGTCATCAACACCGCCCCAAGCCCAGCACCGAGGACCAGCAGCCACGCCGGTATCCGCTAGAGCACCAGCAGTGCAAAGGCCCCAAGGGGGACAGCGGCATCGCGTCCATCGCTGACCGCGGTCGTCAGCACCGGATCGTAGAAGGTATCCCCCCAAGCGCACCGTTCGGTGTCGGCGCCTCGACCGTGCCGAGAAAGGCCGCAAAGGTGAGCAATGGGCCAGGCAGGGCCTGCGCTGCGCCATAGCCAGCCAGAAAGGCCTCCTGGCTGACCCAGCCCGTGCGCACTGTCTCCGCGTCCAACAACGTGGCCACCGCCAAACACCAGGGCGCCGGAGCGGAACATGGCCGCGGCTAACTCCAGCCCATGCACAGGCCAGACGCCGCTCGGGAGCAAGGCCAGCAGCAACAGCCCTCCAAAGGTGGCAAGTAGGGCGATCGCCGGGCCGCGTGCCATCGGCAGCGACAGAGGATCGGCGCTCTGTGGCCGTGCGGGTGAACACAGGCGCCAACCCATCACACCCGCCAACAGGATCACTGCCAACTGCCCCATCGCGCTTGGCCAGATCAGCAAACAGGCCGCGGCCCCCAGCGCGAGGCTCCCGCGCAGACGATCCGGACAGAGCGATTGGGCCATCGACCAGATCGCCTGCGCGACCACCGCCACCGCGACCAGCTTCAAGGCATGCACCGAAGCCGTCACGCCCGGCAGGTCACCGAGACGGATCAGCCCGTACCCGAAGGCGATCATCAGCAGCATCGAGGGCAGCGTAAAGCCGAGCGAGGCCAGCAGCGCCCCAAGATAGCCGCCGCGCAGAAAGCCGATGCCGATTGCATGGTCTGGCGTGCGGTCCGGTCATCGAGCCGTCACTGCATTGCCATCATGTGTTCACGATGGGTGCCTAATATCCCAGTTCTACATTCAACCAAGGCCCGGAAACAGCCATGCGCGAGAGGCTTCCAGCCAACCTGATGATCGAAGACAACGGCGACGAGCCGATGAGCAACCCGTCCGACAACCCACACTTCTCCAGCATCATGGAGAAGCGCTTCTCTCGGCGTCAGGTGCTGGCCGGCAGCATCGGCGCCGCTGTTGCGGGGCTATTCAGCGCGACTGGCGTCGCCCCCGCCAAGGGTCCGACATTCCTGCCGCCGGCCGCCCAGGACGGCCCGCCCTTCGGCCTGAATCCGACGTTGGGATTTGATGCCATCCCGGTGGTCCGATCCGATACGGCGACGGTGCCATCTGGCTACAAGGTCCAGGTGCTGATCCCCTGGGGCACGCCAATCACCGGCCGCTTCCCAGCCTATGATGGCGTTAACGGTAACAGCGGCGCCGAGCAGGAACAGCAGGTCGGCTCGCACCACGACGGCATGCATTACTTCCCGATGGCTGACGACCCCAACGGCCACGGCATCCTGTGCGTGAACCATGAGTACGTCGACCAGCAGGTGCTACATGTCAAGGGCCCGACGAATTCGCCGAACGGTCCCCGGCCTGAGGACGAGGTGCGCAAGGAGATCGCGGCGCACGGCGTCAGCGTGGTCGAGATCCAGAAGCAGGAAGATGGTATCTGGGGCGTGGTCAACAACAGCCCGCTCAACCGCCGCATCACCGCCGGCACGCAGATGGAGATCAGCGGCCCAGTGCGCGGCAGCGACCTGGTCAAGACCCAGTTCAGCCCGAACGGCACGCGAACCCGCGGCACCATCAACAACTGCGCGCACGGCTACACGCCCTGGGGCACGTACCTGACCTGCGAGGAGAACTGGGCCGGCTACTTCGTCAACAAGGTCCAGCTGACCCGGATCGATGCCCTATTCGACGCCCTCGGCTTCCAGGGCACCTCGGCGCCGCAGGGCGACTACTACGCCCGTTTCGATGCCGGCAAGAACGAGATCATCGGCGTGATCGACGCGACGGTGGACCAGAAGATTACCAGCAACCTGTACACGCAGGATGGCAACACGCTGACCGAGGTGGGTCGTACCTTCCTCGGCGAACTCGACACCCTGCTCGCGGAGAACAGTATCAACATCGAGGTCCCGCGCGAGCAGAGCCGCTACGGCGTGCGTACCACCTCGAGCCGCTACGGCTGGGAGACCGCTGACAACGGTGCTGACCAGTACCTGCGCTTCGATGCCTCGATCAAGGGTGACGCCACCGAGGACTACCACAACGAGCCCAACACCATGGGCTGGATCGTCGAGATCGATCCCCGTGATCCGACGAGCACCCCGAAGAAGCGCACGGCGCTGGGCCGCTTCGCCCACGAGGGCTGCATCTTCGCCCCGCCGCAGACGGGGCAGCCGATCGCCTTCTACATGGGTGACGACGCCCGCTTTGAGTACATCTATAAGTTCGTCACCAAGGCGCGCTACCAGCAGGGGCAGTTGGGCGCCATGCGCGGATGCTCCTCGGGTCAGCGGCAATTCTGGCCATCCTCGCTGAAGTTGGGCGCTAGAGGGCAGTTCCGGCTCGCAGCCGATGCGGCCATTCGCCTCTCAGGTCAGGCGCCGCACGATCCCGTCGCCTCACTCCTGTTCGATACGCTGCCATGCAGCGCTGCGCCCGCAGGCACTGCCTTGAGCGGCGCGCCAGTGCTGCCAGGCCTTGTAGTCGGGCCAGGCCGGTGACTCGCGGGTCAGGCGCTCGATGATGAACGGGCGTTGGTAGGCCAAACACCGAGGGCCGTAGCGCGGATCATGATCGACCCATCGATCCTTTGACCCATTTTGCTGTGGTCGCGCGTACGAGATGCGGGCGACACGCCCCGCCTGCTCCTTGCACCAAAAGGCCTCGACCCAGACCACCGCTGACCCTTGCGTCGTCTCGACCAGAAAGGCGTCGGCGACGCAATGCGCCTTCAGTTGCAGAGGCCGACGGCGGTCGGGGATCTGAAGCTGCAGGGGTGTCAGGCTTCAAATGGCGTCTGCGAGATCCATGATACTGCTGTGACGGTTTGATGACGGCGGGAGCTTATCATGGCTCAGGCGTGGTGATCGATGACAGGCGAATCGGTCTAGGTGTCCACAGCGGTCACGACCAGCTCTGGGGAGCGTGGGAGCGGTGTGGATCAGCGAACGAGATGGCTAGGGGCACCGATAGCCGGCTGGTGGCGGTGGCTCTGTCACACAACTGCGATGGCGCTGGCGCGTTCAATGCGTTCAACATCACGCGCTCTCGCACCCGTGATGGTGCCCGAAGAAGGCTCCTTTGATGACGACCAGCACCGCTTCATGCAGCGACAGCCCCTTTCACGATGCCCGTGAAGACCTCCAAAGCGCCGAGTCTGGTGTTGGTTGCGAAACGCCGCAGAGCCCCAATCGCCCTCGTATCGACTCGCCTATGCGGATTCGGAGTTCTTGTTGCGCGATGAGCTCAGAGGTGTGCGGCTGCAGCTTGAGCTGATGAAGCCGGAGCTTGTTCAGCGTGATCTCGGGATCTGCTCAACGGTTGTGATCTTCGGCAGCACCCGCATCCCCGAGCCTGCTGCAGCGCAGGCGTCGCTGGTTGAGGCTGAGCGGGCCGCAGCCCAAGCGCCAGAGGACGCGGGACTTGCCCGCGCACTCGTCGTCGCTCAACGCGTGGCAGCCAAATCACGCTACTACGATGAAGCACGGCGGCTCGGGCAGATCATCACGGAAGTCTCTCAGACCAACGGCCACAGTGAGTTTGTGGTCGTCACTGGTGGCGGCCCAGGCATCATGGAAGCCGCTAATCGGGGCGCTCAGGATGTCGGGGGAAAGAGCATCGGACTCAGCATCGTACTGCCGCGGGAGGCGCGACCGAACCCTTACGTCACGCCTGACCTGAGCTTCCAGTTCCACTATTTTGCCGTGCGCAAGATGCACTTTCTGCTGCGGGCGAAGGCGGCCGAAGAGGCTTGGGACGCGATTCAGCGCTTCTATAGCGGCGCTGATGAGGGCTGCCGAGGTCGCACCTGATTGACGAGGGTTCCGCCTATGCGGTTTGCCGTCAAAGGTCGTCATTGGTCTCTTCCGATCGCACAAGCGATGCCAGCTCAAGTGAATGATGATCCCTTGAGAGGATACCCCTGGCGCGTCGATTCATCGGGCGACTTCAGTGCCGCTCTTGAGTTCGGAATGAAGCGCACTGGGGTAAGATACCGCCGACACGGCGAGATTGATCTCGCTGTTGACGGTCATCTGGATAAACGCTCATCTGAATAGCCGATCATCTGAATCCACCGACAACCCAAGACGAGAGCCGAGGCGCATCATGCAACCGGATCGAAGCATTCGTGTTTGGCCACCGTTCATCTCATCGCTGGGCGTGATCAGCCTGATCCTGATCGGGCTCGGCTCCAGCGCTCCCGCGCTGGCCGCGAAGCGTCCCAACCTCTGTCAACCGGCGGCTGATCAAGTCGTCGTCCGCTTTACCTATGGCTCCGAGAAGGCGGCCTGGATCCACGAGGTGACTGAGGCCTTCAACGCCGAGGGCTTCAAGACTGCATCGGGCCAGCGCATCTGCGTTCACGCCATCCCAAAGGGCTCGGGCGATAGCGTCAACGAGATCATGAACGGTCAGGCTGGGCCCGACGAGGTCCATGCCACCAGTCCAGCGTCAGACCTCTACGTGAACCTGGTCAACTACGAGAACAGCGAGCAGCGCGGCGAGGATCTGCTCAAGGTCGATGGTTTCCTGGTCAGCTCGCCGGTCGTCGTGGCCGCCTGGGAGCCCGTTGTCGACCAGCTTGGCGGCGCCGACGGGGTTGGCTGGAAGGCGCTGTTCGAGAAGGCCGGCAGTGGCGGCCTGCGCTATGGACAGACCAATCCGGAACGCTCCAACAGCGGGCTCTCGGCCCTGGTCGCACAGTTTTTTGCGGGTGCTGAGGTTGAGGAGGGGCGCCCGGTGCCACGGTTGTCGACGGCCAAGGTCGAGGACCCGCAGGTACAGGCCTTCGTCGAGAAGGTGCACGAGAACGTGATTCATTACGGCGCCTCGACCGGCTTCTATGCCGACAAGATGACCAATGGCGGCCCGCAGTATGCCGATGCGGTGGTGCTGTACGAGAGCGATGTCATCCAGGCCAACCATGCGATCCGCAGCCGTGATCTCGGCTACCCGCGCTTGGTCGCCGTCTATCCGACTGAAGGGACCTTTGTCAGCAATCACCCGTTCGCCGTGGTCAATCGGGACTGGGTCGACGCCGAGGAGGAGGAGGGGGCGAAGCGCTATTTCGAGTATCTGATGTCCCCCAGCGTGCAGGCGCAGGCGCTGCCATACGGTTTCCGGCCTGGCGTTGCGCTCGACATCGATCCCGAGATCTACGCCAAGGTCTGGAACCCAGAGAACGGCACCAAGCCATTCGACACCGTGCATCGCTTCTTGGCAGCACCGTCTGGGAAGGTCGTCAAGGCGATCCGCGACGCCTTCCGCGGCATCAAGAACGATGCCGTGGTCTATCTGGTGATCGATCGCAGCGGCAGCATGAACGCGCAGATCATGGATACCGAGCTGGGTCAGCTGCGCACGCGCATGGAGATGGCGGTCGATAGTGCCGATCTGCTCGCGAGTCGGCTACAGGACGACGATCGCCTGGCCTTGGTGCTCTATGACTACGACGTCGCCTATTCCGATCTCACGCCCGAGGGGCAGCCGTTGGCGATGACCGCCGACGGCAAGGCAAGGCTGCGTCAGACCCTGGAGCAAGTGAGGCCAAAGGGGGGCACCGCCATGCGTCAGGCCATCGCCGACGCCTGGAACGACATCTGCCGCGAGATGAAGGCGAGCCCGGAGCAGCGGCCGATTCGGGTCATCGTCGTGCTCACTGACGGCATCGACAATGCCTCCAAGGTCACCGATCAGCAGCTGATCAAGCAGCTCGGTTTCGCCCAGTCTGACGGTCGCGGTGGCTACCTCGGCGATGCCCAGTGCAAGATCCCGGTGTTTGGTGTGGCCTTCGGCGACAAGGCCGACGATCGCTCGCTCAAGGCGATCAGCGAGGCCGCCGGTGGCGAGACGCGGCGTGGGGATTCCGGCGAGATCCGCGCCATCTTCAAACGCTTCAGCGATCTGCTTTAGGGGGTTGTGATGAACGATGATGCAGACGCCCAGGCCCATCCCGAACGAGCGGTGATCAGGGAGACACGCAGCGGTCATCGCGGCACCGTCCTGCGCAAGACGAGGCCCCGCGCGTTGGTTGCGGCACTCTTGCTCGCGGTGGCCTGTGCCGCCCCAGCGGCCGAGAAACTGTTCGACTTTGGCTCGCTGAACGTCGATCTGTCCAAGGTTCAGGCCAAGCCAGACTCCGCGCCGGTTCAGATTAAAGCGTCACCCGAGCAGCAGCTCGAGAGCACCCCGGAGAGCCCAGCACCCCAGGTGCTGCCGAAGGACGCTGAGGCCGACATCGACAAGACCGTCAAACAAGCGCAGCTCAAGGTCGCGCCGGTCTCCGTCAAACCCAGCACCGGCGGCAAGCAAGCGGTGCTCTACCCGGTGCCCGAGGACCGGGATCTGATCGAGGTCAAGATCGCCGCCGGTTCGGAGAAACGCGGCTGGCTCGAAGCCGCCGCCGAACGCTTCATGGCCGATCCAAGCCTGAAGACCCTCGATGGCAAGCCGATCCGGCTGATCATCGATAAGATCGGCTCGATCAAGTCCGGGGCGCTGATTCGAGACGGCAAGTCGATGCAGAACGGGCGCAATGAGTACCAGGTCTGGGCGCCTGCCTCGAGCATCTTCCGCGGTGTGGTCGAAGAGGCCTTCAGCGGCGGAAAACTGTTCGAGACGGACGACTCGATTGCCCGCAGCCCGATGGTCTTTGTCACCTGGGGCCCCGTGCAGCAACAGATCGATGCGCAGCTGCAGAAGTCGATGAGCTTCGACACCATCACCGAGCTGTTCACGCGCGAGCTCAATGGCGAGCTGATCGACCCGAACGGGCGAACCTACCAGTTTGGCTTCACCCGTCCGGACAGCTCCAACTCGGGCGCCGTGGCGCTGATCACCATGGCCTACGAGTTCTTTGCGCCGCAGCGCGGCCGCTACAAGATGCGCATGGAGGATCTCGAAGACCCGGCCTTCCAGGCCTACCTGGCCTTCATGAAATACATGTCGGACCAGAGCAAGACCAGCACCGGAAAGCTCGCTGAGCCGCTGATGCAGGCCGGCTATGGCGGCCAGCCGCTCTCAACGGTCTATGTCTACGAAAACCTGGCCGTCAAGCTGGCCTTCATTCGCGATGCCAATGACCCCGACGGCCCCAAGCCGGTGATCCGCTACCCGCGTTACAACCTGGTCTCGGATCATCCCTATTACGTCCTGCGACACGGAAACTCGCGCGAGCAGGTCGAGGCCGCGAAGCGCTTCAAGGACTATCTGCTCACGCGCGACATGCAGCTGATGGCGCTCCAGCGCGAGGGCTTTCGCCCGGTCAGCACCGAGATCAGCAACGAGGAGATGAATCAGGTCTTCGGCGAGTTCGTCGACAACAACGGTCTTGTCCCGGATCTGATCAAGGCGAGCCAGGTGCTCGTGCCGCAACAAAATGGCGCGGTCATTGATGCCCTGATCAACACCTATACCGAGCTCGGCGACCCTCAGGGTAACAATCTCTAGACGCGCGTCGATCACCGCGGCGCTTCATTCAAGGTCGGAAACGGCGGAGGAAAATGACGTGATCAAGAAAGGTGCATTGACGGGCGCACTGTTGTTTGCGGTCGTCGCCAGTAGCGCTCAGGCCGGCAGTTTTGGGGATCTGTTGAAGCAGTTCGGCGCCTTTGATTTCGGTGGCACCGAGTTCGATACCAGCGAGATGTCGGGCAACCAGAAGGAGTGGGCTGACCGCGAGCGTTGGGTCAAGGAGTCGCTCGAACAGGCCTATCAGGCGCTGGCACGTGCCGACCAGGATGTGAGCCTGTTCGATTTTCAGAACTACATCAACGTGCTGCAGATTCAGTGGACGCCCGACTACTTGGCCGATCCCGCCAACATCGGCAACCTCAATGCCTATGCCACCTTCACCGAGTACCTGTCGCGCTACCTCGCGGTCAAGCAGGAGCTGATTACCGCGATCGCCGAGCTCAACACCCAGTACGCGATCCTAAACAAGGTCGATCCGCGACAGCTGACCGGCCCCTTCCAGCTCGACTCGACCGGCCAGGCCCGAACGCTGACCGAGAAGGCCGCCGGCTCAGTTGACACCACCGCCGCCCAGATGGCGTTAGCGACCTCGGCCGGCGCGGTCGAGAAGTACACCGCTGAGCTCAATCGCGCGGTCGACTACGGTCTCGAATTGGAGCGCTACTTCCGTGACGCGGCGAATATGGGGCCTGAGCAGGCGGCGCAGTAACGACGCCTGCCAAACTGCGACTTGCGACTCCGATCGATGCATGGGCCGTGGCCTGCTCCGGGATGAGCAGGATCAGCAATCGGAACCATGAGGGTGAACATCAATGGCCAGTTCACGCGACTGTCACTGATCACTGTCAAACTCGCCATACGATCTCATCGCAGCCGAGGGTACCGGGAGATGGAACGTTTCGCAGACGAGCTAGACCTTGCCCAATATCAGACTGATCTGATGACGATGTCGGCGATCGCTGCCATTCGACGACAGTTCGATGCCGATACTAGTGGTTGATCTCATCAGGCAACTACGCCGTCTCCTGAGACAAGGCCGCTCGAGCACAGACCGTGTTGCGGCGTTCGCTGGCCGCGGCACACGGGGCCTGCAGTATCTCTGGCACCTGTTGGTCTGGTCGCGGATCTCGGCGGGACGCTCCGGGCTGCTGCCGATTGAGCTGCCGCCCGAGGTCCTGCGCCGCAAAGGGATCGAGACACCGCCGCCGCACCTGCGGGTCGCGGGCCATGCCCAAGCCGCCGTCTTCGAGCGCGGCTTCGCCGAGGTCTATGCCCTGCTGTTCGCCAACCTGCAACAGGCCGATCTGCTGTCGCCGACGCGCCACGCCATTCCTGGCCCCGCCTTTCGCGGCGTCTATCTCTGGGATTCCGCGTTTATCGCGCAGGTCTGGCGCTGGTGGGACGCTGGTGTCGCCGCCGAGGTCCTCAAAGCGGTCATCGATCTGCGCGACGGTGACCGTCTCCAACATGTCGTCACCGAGTTCCATCAGTCGCGCTACACCCAGCCGCCCCTGATCGGCTGGGCCCTGCTTGAGGTGATCGACGCGCTGCCCAAGGACCAGGCCCGTTCGCTGCTCGAGACCACCTACGAGCCCCTGCGACGCTATCAAGCTTGGCTCGACGCCAACCGCCAGCTCGCCGATGGCCTCTACTTCTGGGCCCATCCCTACGAGTCCGGGGTCGAGAACGCACCGCGCTTCAGCAATACCGACGAGAGCGCCCTGCGCGACACCCGCACGATCGCCGCCCCCGATTTCAGCAGCTATGTCCTGCTGCAGCTGGACGCCCTCGCGCAGATGGCGCGGCGTCTGGACCACGCAGCCGATGCGGCTGCCTTCGCGGCCAAGGCGGCCGCATTGCGCACTCGCATCGATGAGCAGCTCTGGGATGAGGTGACCGGGCTGTACCTCGACCGCGATGGCGCCGGCAAGCCGATCCGAATCGCCACCATCGCCTCGCTGATGCCGCTCTGGGCCGGCGTCCCGGATCAGACCCGGGCAGACCGCCTGGTTCGACAGCTGACGGATCCAGAGCGCTTCGGCACCCGCATGCCGCTGCCGTCGGTCGCCCGCAACGAGCTGAGCTTCGAGAAGGACATGTGGCGCGGCCCGGTCTGGATCAACACCGCCTATGCCGTCGTCCAGGGGCTGTTGCGCTACGACCGGCAGCAGGAAGCCGGTGAGCTCGCGTTTCGGCTGTGCCAGGGGGTCTACGGCGTGTTCGAGCGTGAGCGGCGCCTCTATGAGTTCTATGATCCGGATGCCCCGCAGACGCAGGCCCTGCGCCGCAAAGACGGCAATTGGTGGAAGGCTTTGACCCTGGGCCGGGGGCCGCAGCGCGACTTTGTTGGCTGGACCGGGTTGGTCAATAATCTGGTGCTCGAGGTGCTGCTCGGACTCGAGCTGGGGCCGAATCAACGCAGTCTCTGCCCGCGCCTGCCGCCGGCCTGCCAGGGCATGCAGCTGGAGGTCGACCTGCCTGTGCTTGGTCTCTCGCCAGATCGCTGCCCAGACCTCTCGCCGGCCCTTGCGTCAGCCATTTCGCCAGACGGATTGGAGAGAGACGGCTCTTCGTCGGACCCTCAGCCCCCGAGCCGACTCCAAATTCGGCTGCGGATGTTGGACAATGACCGCTTCGAGGGATCAGTCAGTCATCGAGGAGCGGTCGCACATTTCCAGGCCGGTTTTGCCGAACGCGTCCCCATCGATCCGCTACTGCAGAAGGCTCAGCCATGCGCTACTGCGACCTGACCCTCGCTTACACCGAGACCAGCGGCGGCATCCGCACCTATATCGACCAAAAGCGCCGCTGGATCGCTGAGAACAGCGACGACGAGCATGTTCTCATCATCCCCGGCGAGCACGACCGCGCGTCGCAGACCGGCCAGCTCCTCACCATCGAGCTGCAGAGTCCGCTGATCCCTGGCGCCCATCCCTATCGGTTCTTTTGGCGACCGGACAAGGTCCGGCACGCGCTCGCGCAGAGCGCGCCGGATATCGTTGAGCTCGGCAGCTTCTTCGTCGAGCCCTGGGCCGCCTTTCGCTACCGCGACGAATGCCGTCAGCACCACAGGCGCTGCCTGGTCTCGGCGTATTTCCACACCGATATCGCGCATGCTTACGTCGGCGCGCCCTTGCGGCACCTCCTGGTCGATGGCGTCGAGGAGATCAGCGAGACGCTCGCGGCCTGGGGACACCGGGTCAGCGAGGTCATCGAGAATGGCGCCGAGGCGACCTTTGGGCAGATCTTCAGCCGCTGCGATCTGACGTTTGCGGCAACCGCGGCGCAGGCCGCACGCATCGCCGAGTATGGGGTCAGCGGCACCGAGGTCGTCCCGCTCGGCGTGGATCTCGATCAATTCTCGCCCGAGCAGCGCAGCACCGCTTGGCGACGACAGCAGGGGATCGGTGACGATGAGGTGCTGCTGCTCTATTGCGGGCGGCTCGACAGCGAGAAAGCCGTCATCCGGCTCGTCGATGCCTTCGAGCAGCTTGCGGAGCAGCCGCGCTTCCACCTGTTCCTGATGGGCGAGGGGTCGCTGCGCGAAGCGCTCGAGGAGCGCGCCGCGCAACGGCCGCGCCTCCGGGTGCTGCACTATGAGCGCGACCGCGCTACCTATGCGCGGGTCATGGCCTCGGCCGATGTCTATGTCACCGCCGGCGCCTACGAGACCTTCGGCCTGGCCGTGGTCGAGGCGCAGGCCTCTGGGCTGCCGGTCGTCGGCGTGGATGCTGGCGCCTTACGCGAGCGCGTGGCGCCGGATCGCGGACGGCTCGGGCCGGTCGATGATGCCGGCGCCATGGCATCGAACATCCTCGAGGTCGCTGCCGAGCGCCAGAGGCTTGGGGCGGCTGCACGCCGGCATGTGCTGGAGTCCGGCTATGGTTGGGAGTCGACCTTTCGCCAGCTGTTCGCGATCTATCGAGCCGCAACGGGGATGCAGGATCTCTAAGGGCAGCGAAAAAAGAGCGATCATCTTGGTCTTGCCCTGCCCCGCGTATCACCAGCGCCATGTGATGATGCCAGGAGCGCCATCCGCAGGCCTGATGCCTGATGAGCCTGACGTTGGAGACGCTTGCCCAGTTTAGGACGCTGTAGCAGGTACTGGAGCGACAGTTTCAAGGGATGGCGCCGCTGAGGCAACGGAGAGCGGCTGCAGAGCGAAGCACTCACCGCGTCGGGCGATACGCAGCCCGGTACGCCTGATCTGCTCTGCCGCTTGCTCCGACTCGTAGTGATAAATCACCATGCGCTGGCACTGATCGGGGCTGTATTCGGTACGGATCTCGTCGAGACCGCAGTGAGATGGGTTTGGCTCGACACCGCAGTCGTGGAAGATCCACTCGCCACGGCGCGCGTAGCGGTTCAGCACCTCTGGGATCGGGCGGGTATCGCCGGTAAACAGGAAGCGTCCTTCGAGGGCCAATCCGAAGGCCGATAGGTGCTCATGGTGGCGCACCGAAAACACCGTGAAGTGCAAGCCCCGGTGCCAAAAACCATCCGACACCGGGATCAGTTGGAACACATCCCAGAAGTTCGATCCGCCTTCGGCGAGCAAGCACGGATAGTCGGCGAGGCGACGCTGCATCACGGTGATGAGGGCGACGGGGACAAACAGCTTGACCGGGGGCAGCCGAGGCGTCGCTGTCGCCAGACGATAATAGAGCCCTTCAAGACCGCCGATGTGATCGAAGTGTGCGTGGGTGATAAACAGCGCCGACGGCGGCGCAGAATAGGTCTCGAGATGCGCCTCGAGCGTGGTCGGCCCACAGTCAATCAGGAGCCAAGGCCGATGACCGGCCTCAAGCACGGCAGCGGAAGAGCCCAGCCTGTACGCTTGAGAATTACCGACGCCGAGAAACCGCAAGCCGAGATCGGCTGATAGATCGCTATTGACGTCGGTGATTGCCATGGGTGGCGCCGTCATCAACCATCAAACAACCCGTGTTTGCCTGATACCCAGTTGGGAGCACCGCAGGCTCCTCGCGGAATCAGTGCGGACTCGACCGGCGTTCATGGCGCTCCTGGCAGAGCGTGCATCGATGCGCCCTAGGGACGTGCTGGAGACGCGCTTGCGGAATCGGTGCGCCGCAGTCGCGGCAGTCTTTGCGACCAGCATCGGCCTCGAACTGTCGCCGAATGGCAGTAATCGCCGACATCGTCATCAGATCTGTCTGATATTGGGCAAGGTCTAGCTCGTCTGCGAAGCGTTCCATCTCCCGGTACCCTCGGCTGCGATGAGATTGACTGGCGAGTTTGACAGTGATCCGTGACAGTTGCGTGAACTGTCCATTAATCTTCATCTTCTTGTCACCGATGACGCTTGACCGATAAGGCCGAGTGCATCCGTCTGCAGATCGTCGGCCTCATCGATAGCGCGGTTTTTGGCTAAACCCTCGGCGTGGAATCGTTAAGCAGCGCTGTGGAACTTTCGGTCGAACCGCGCGCGCCGACGCGAGATGCCGAGTCCGACGAGCCCGACGAGCCCGATGGCGAACAAGGCGAGTGTGGCCGGTGCCGGAACAGCCGAGACCGCATCGAGCGCTTGGATTGAGAAGGTCACATCCGCAGCGTATTCACCGTTAAGGTCGCTGTTATCGATGAAGAACTGCTCGAGGGTGGACGCAGTATCGAGCGTGGTTCCTTGGGCGGGCGAGAAATCCTGGCTCGTCAGCGAAAAGATTGCTCCGGCCGAGCCGGGATAAGGGTCGCTGCCCAATGAGTTCGCATCGTTCCGGTTCAGGAGGAAATCGATACTGTTTCCCGCAAAGCCCAGCTCGACAATATCGAAAAACGAGTCTTTTGAACCGCCTTGGTCAATTGAAATCGAGCCTCCCAAAAAGAAGAAGTCGTAGAAAAGCCCGTTACTGGTGATACCCTGAAAATCTCCGCCCGAGGCATCTAAATTAAACTCGAGTGATTTATTGAAATCATCAGTCAATAAGCTTAGACCTAATAATGGATCAAAAGCGTAGAAGATGCCGCCAGCTCCATTCGATACATCGCCAACACGTTGAAAACCAGTCAAATCAAGCGGCGCCGCGAACGCGGTCGTCGTCAG
The DNA here is from genome assembly GCF_016653295.1 of Halochromatium salexigens. Lineage (GTDB taxonomy): Bacteria > Pseudomonadota > Gammaproteobacteria > Chromatiales > Chromatiaceae > Lamprobacter > Lamprobacter salexigens. Next base: position 23,508 of record NZ_NHSF01000013.1, read on the forward strand.
GCCAAAGGTCAAGGCAAACGCGGTCAGTGTCTTTTTCATGATTGCAATTCCTCATTGATACGCATTGAGACGCGTACCGTTGCCCCATTGCCCAATGAGCAACGGCACGCGTGAGAACGACGGAGAAGCTGTGATTAGGCGATCAGACCATCGATGGAGCCGACATTGATCCCCAAGGCGTCAATACTCTCGAAGCTGCCACCGATGAGGATCAGGTCGTTCTCCTCTCCAGCGGTGATGCGGGCATAGCGCGAGGTGAGCAGGACGTCGTAGTCATCGCTCGCAAGCTGAATGCTGTCGATGCCGGCCTCGAAGTCCATCACACGGGCATAGTCGCGCGCACCGTCGCCGATGGTGTCGAAGGAGAAGATGTCCTCATCGCCACCCCCGACTAACAGATCGCCGAAGCCGCCTCGGCCCGCGATGATCTCGGCCTCATCAGAGCCGACCAGGTAGTCGCGACCCGAGGTGCCCTCGACGAGCAACCGCTCGGGCGCTGGTGCTTGCAGGTTCAGCCCGACGATCACCGGGTCGTGATCGGAGGAGCCGAACGGCGAGGTCGAGTCGCCAAGCGCGTCGAATTGGAAGGCCGAGTACTGCTGGGCGTGGGCCTCAAGGCTGTTGACGTTCCAGATCGTGTAATCCTGGATCTGGTCCAGCAGGCTCTCGTTGGCAAATGCATAATCCAGCGTGCCGAGACGGCCGTCGAACTGGTAAGAGATCGAATCCGCGTCAGCGAGGTTGCTGAAGCCATCCGCGTCGAGTGCTTGAATCGCGCGTTCCATCGCGTAGGCGTTGAAGTCGCCGATCGTCAGTTGGTCGGGATCACCCGAGCCGGTCGGGTCGGTTGCCAGCCAGTCGGCCAGTTCCTCCGCCGCCGCAATCCGCGTCAGCGCCGCTGAGCCCTCGACGTCAGTGTCGTCCGGCTCGCCATCGACGACGACGCCGGTCGGACTGCCCTTCGACTTGAGATGATTGACCGAGACGGTGAAGACCTCGCCGGTGCCGTTCTCCTCGAAGGACTGGGCGAGCGCCGGACGGTTGAGGTCGCGGCCGGCGCCCAGCGGATCGATGAACGCCTCGCTGTCGAGCACCGCGCTGTCACCGATCGGCGTGACGGCCTCCGGCTTGTAGATCACCGCCTGTTTGATCGCATCGCCGCCGACCTTGCCGGTCGCGATATAGTCGTAGGTGCCCGCACCCAGTTCAGCATTCAGCGCATTGACCAGCGCGGCAACGGCTTCGTCGTCCACATCGCCGAGATCGTTTTCGATCTCCATCAGGCCGAGGATGTCGGCGTCGATCGCGCTGATCGCGGCGACGATCTTGGCGGTCTGATCGGCAAGCTCCTGCGCAGTGCTTGCCCCGCGGGCGTCGCTGTCCTCTGAGGTGAGGGTCGTGAAGTAGTTCAGCACGTTGAACGACGCCACCTTGAGCCGACCCTCGATCGCTTCCGGCGCGTCCTGACGCGGATAGGGGTTGACGGATGGATCGAAGTCAACCGCGCCCTGCGTCTCCACCTTGTAATCACCGAAGGTGTAGTGCATGACGCCGTTGATCTCGTTGTCGACGATGCCATCGCCCACGCGTGGCGCGCTGGACAGGCTATCGTCTTCGGCATTCTCGAACAGCAGGTAGTCGCGGGCATTGGCCTCGGCCAACGCCTCGGCCGCTGGCGAGAAGCTCGCGTGGACCTGGGTCGGCTGCATCAGCGGATCGCCCGAGGTCACCCCGACCTCGCCAAAGCGGGTATAGGTGTCGGTGACAGTCAGCGCCTCGCCCTCGCCGGCGGTGACCGTCACCTGCATGCCCTCGATGCTCTCGAAGAAGGCCGCGGGATCAGTGACATCCGCCAGCGGCAGACTGACGCTGGCCGGGGTCGGGAGCGCGACGCTCTCGGCCTCGACGACGAGGTCCTGGAGCCCGCTGAGCTGGGTGGCATCAAAGAACTCGTCAACGGTCGCCGAGAACGAGACCCGATTGCCGACTTCGACGCTCGGATCGGAGCCGGTGTAGACGAAGATCCCCTCCGAAGTCGCGTCGTCGCCGTCGGCATCGGCGTCCTCTTCCTGCAGGAAGAAGCCGTTGAGCTGATCGCTGACAAGGGTCACGACCGCATTGACCGACACCGTCTGATCGATCAGGGGTGAGACGAAACCTGCGCCCTGGATCGCGCTGATCAGGGTGTGTTCGACTCGTTCGCCTTCGGTCGGGATGAACCCCGGCGAGGCGATCGCCGGCTCCTCGCCGCTGTCACCAGCAGTCAGCATTGTCGCCACCGTGTCCTCGAAGTCCTCGAGCGTGGCGAACTGGCCCGCGGCGACTTCCCAGGCGCGTCCGCTATTGCCATCGGCATCCGGGTAGGTCGCGACATCGATGATGTCGTCAGCATCGAGGCCATCGTTTGGGGCCTGACCGATTACTGGCTCATCGCGCAGGAACAGAGTGACCGCATCGCCGCCGTTGCTCAGGCCAGAGCCGTCGGTCCAGCCGACCTGCAGGTTGGTCAGGTCGATGTCATCGCCCCAGACTGTTTCCCATCCGGCGGCATCCGCCGAGTCGCCGACCACGACGATCGCGCTCTCGCCCGGCGCAATCGAAACGATGTTCTCGATCTTGGTCGCGTCGGTTGGGTCTTGGCTTTCGTCGTCGTAGAAGAGATCGCCGAATGCAGCGTCGTCCCAGACGACATCGCCAACATTGGTGATCTCGAACCAGTCTTCGGTCAGATCGCTGCCTGCTTGTCCGGGCCAGATCTCGGAGATGATCAGCTCGGGCGCGGCAGCCTCGGGCTCGAGGACAGTATCCGTGCGGAAATTCAGGTTTTGGATACGTTCATCGAGATTGCGGCCAGTGTCGGTCGCACCAAACGCCTCGCCGCCGTTGTCCGGGTTGAAGTTGTCGTCCAGGTATTCGGCGAGGGCGTCCTGCTCGGTGCCATCATCGGCGAACGTCGCATCACCGGTTTGGTCCCCATCCGCATTACCATCGCCATCAAGATCGGTGAGGTCGACGCGATTGGCTTCGGGTCCGGACGGGAAGGGATAGTCATCCCCGCCGCCGGCCAGGAAATTCAGGGTCACGACGCGGAAGGTCTGGCTGGCATCGCCAACGAGCTCGCCGTCGCGCACCAGTTCAGCGATGAGGTCGTCGTTCTCATCGAAGATACCGGCACTGTTGATGCGATCGCCGGCCGGCAGGTCGGAATCGTAGGAGAACTTGACACCGGAGACCTGCGGGAAGCGACCATCGACACCAGGAATCGCGCTGATACCATGCTCCAGGACAGCGACCAATTCCGCCTTGGTCAAGGTCAACAAGGTCAAGCCATTGTTGAAGGCCAGTGTGGTCTGGATATCGTTTTGGCTGATACCCCCTTCCGGCTTGACGATATTGCCGTCGCTGTCGATGACCGCCTCGTTCGGGGAGCGAACTGGCTCGGTCCCACCAGGAGGAACGATCGTCTCACCGATCGAAGCCCGAATCCCGCCGCCGTTCTTGATCGACACGACCACGCTGTCGTCGAACTCCCGCGCGATCGACAGGTTCGCATCGGCGGTCAGATTGCCCAGGTTGGTTTCCTGAGTCCGGACACCATCGGTCTCCTCAGGCGTCTCGACACCAGAGCGGTTGCCGTTGAGGAACACCTCGGAGACGCCGAAGACGTTGCTCTCGGTCGCGACGACCTGCGCCTCGATTGCATCGGCAATGGCTTGGATCTCGGGGTCGATCAGCCCTTCGGCATTCAGGTCGGCGACGCCCTGGGCATCGGTCGCATAGGCACCGGAGACCTCGGGATCGTAGCTGTTGGCGATGATATGGCCGTCGCTGTCGAAGTCGATCACCAGACGGCCAACGTATTTGTAGCTGCCATCGGTGTTGACCACCGCGGTCGTCACGCCATCGGCATCGGTGACGAACTGGGGATATTGGCCTTGGTCGCTGTCGCCCGCACGGATGCGATCATTGTCGTCGAACAAGCGCGTATTGGAACCGCCGGCAACGATGATATCGACGTGGCTTAACCGCTCGGCTAATGCCAGCTCGATGTCGAGCTTCTGCATATGGGCCAGCAGCACGACCTTGTTCATGTCAGGGTTGGCCGCGAGTAGCGCATCGACCTCTGTTTGGATCTCAGCTGCCAATGCATCGAGCTGAGCAGGGGTTGGATTGCCATCGAAGTCAGCCGGCGCGATGCCCAGATCACCGGGGCTGGAGATGCTGTCCAGGGTCGGCGTCGTCGCACCAACCACCCCGATGTTCTCGCCGTTGACATCAATGACGGTGGAAGAGGTTACGACACCTGCTTGGGGCGCTTGGCCGCCGGCAACCTGCAGCGGGTCCAAGTTGGCGTCGGTGGCAAAGTCGAGGTTGGTGGACAGGTAGGGAAAAGCGGCTCCAGTGAAGTCCTGGCCGTCCAAATCCGTGCCGGTCAATGCCGAGAAATCACCGGCCGCAGAACCGTCGATCAGCCCAGCCAGGGTTGCGGTGCCGAAATCGAACTCGTGATTTCCAAAGGAGATCGCCTGGAAGCCGAGCTCGTTCTGGATCTGGATATCCGCGATGCCCGCCGACCCGAACGCTGCCTCGGAGGCATCGAAGAACAGGCCGGGAATGAAGGCGTCACCGGCTGACAAGGTCAGCGTGTTTTCGGGGAGGCCGTCGCCGCCCAGATCCTGAGCCCGCAAGGCATTGAGCACAGCTGAGAAACGCGGGGCATCCTGAATGGCCGCCGACCCGGCTTCCTGGTCAGCGGCATGGAGCAGTTCCAGGGTATAGGCTCCTTCCTCACCACTGTCAGCGGCAAAACTGCCCACGGGGAACGGGTTTGCAGCGGCGTCGTTGCTCGACTCACCGTCCAGGGCGTTCGGACCACTGAAGGTCCAGTTGCTCAGCTCAAACGTGTTGCCATCCGGGCCAGTGCCCGCTTTCCGGTAGGCCCAGCCATCCAGGTATTCCCAAGGCTGTCCGGTACCATCGACATCGATGTCGCCAAAGAGGTCAACGACCTCGCCGTCCTTGAACAGCTCGATGGCATCGTCGCCGTTGATCGAGGCCGCATTGCTCGTGAAGTCAGGCGCAAAGCCGAAGAAGTCTTCAAAGCCCGTGCTTTCGGAGGCGATGTAGAGGTACTCGCCGGCATTCACTGAGCCACTCAGGTTCAGTTCTTCACCATCGCTGCCGCCGCCGTTATTGGCCCCGCCAAGGCCGTAGCTGCTGAGATCGGCGATGTCGTTGACCGCATACAGCTCAATCGCCTTGGGCACCCCGCCCGAGAGCGGACCATCGATGACGCCGGAGATCACCAGATCGCTCGCTGCAGCCGCTGGCGACTCGATCTCATACACCGTCGTGGTACCGCTCACCTCGTTGGAGACCGCCAGCAGCGGCTGCCCGTTCGGGCTTTCCTCGGCGGCGATGAACGTCAGCCCTTCGGGGCCAAGATTGCCGACTGCGGTGTTGGTCGAGCCATCGGCGAGCTCGGCATCGACGCTGAAATCGCGGTTGTTGATGTAGGAGACGAAGGAGGCGTTGGCCGGACCGGTGATGTCATAGACCATGATGCCGCCGACGCGCTCGAGGCCGACGAAGGCATAGGTTTGACCGTCGATCTCGCCGAGGGTGACGCCTTCCGGCTCTGGGCCTTTGTTGTCGCTGCGGCTCTCGAAGCTGTCGTTCTCGTCGTTGTTGGCGTTGAAATCGTCGGGGAAGGCTTGTGCCGTGATCCGCTCGAAGTCATCGCCGCTGTTGAAGACCAGGTTGCCTTGGCTGTCGAAGATGCTGAACGAGCGGCTGCCGTAGGCATGGATCTGGTCGATGTCGCCATCGCCGTCGGTGTCGCCATCGACCGTGGAGATCGTGAGGCGGCCGAGCTGGTCATCATCGGCAATGTTGGGGTACACATCGGTGATGCTGGCATCCAGCCCAAGGCCAGTCCGCCCGAAGGAGGTGACCTCATCGAGATCCTTGAGACGGACGGCATCACCGGTCGCGTCTGCATCGGCATCGCCGCGATCGTCGCCTTCATTGGCGGTGACATAATAGGTCTCACCACCGACCTCGTGGACGGCGAGCGCGTCCGGCATCTGCAGGCCAAGGACGGGCCAGGTCTGGATGTTGATGCCGGAGTCGCGGTCACTGGGATCGAGGCCATTGCCGGGTTGGCTGTGGTCGATCGGTTGTAGCGGCTGGATGTCGGTGACGGTGGCCGTGTTGATATCGACCACCGCCACCGCATTGGCCTCCTGCAAGCTGACATAGGCCTGGGCGCCGTCCGACGTGATCGCTACGTATTCGGGCTCGACATCCGCAGAGAGGGTCTTGCCAGGAAAGAGCCGCAGGCCGGCAGCCTGCAGCTCGGCCTGTTGCGCGTTAAAGGCATCGAAGGTCGCCTTTTGCTCGGTAAAGGTGTCGATGTCGATGAGGCTGACCGAGCCGTCCGGATCGACGCCGCCGTCGGGCTCGCCTTCGTTGGCGACGACCAGGGTGCTTCCGTCGGGGGTAAAGGCGACCATGTCGGGCAGCGCGCCCACGCCGACCTCGGCGACCAAGGTGGGGTTGGCAAAATCGGTCTCATCGGCGTTGAAGAACACGACCTTGCCGGGATCGGTCGACACCGGGGCTTCGATCGCCACCGCAATCAGCCCCTCCTTCACCGCCACACTGTTGGCACTGGAGCCAAAGGCCGAGGCATCGAGACTGCCGAGCTTGATGGGATTGGCGGGGTCACCGAGATCCAGCACGTCGATCGTCGTGGCATCGGCGTTGACGACAAACAGGCGCTGGGTCTCCGGGTCGTAGGCGTTGATCTCTTGCGCGCCCTCGTCGAAGACACCGGTTTGGTAGGTTCCGAGAGGATTCAGGACAATCGACATCGTCAGCTCCAACAGTTGATAACGAGATAGACAGAGGCTTCACAGGGCGGCTGAAAATCGATGAAAGACGCGCGCTAGCGAACGGGTAAATACGCTCGCGCGTCTTCATCGTTTGGCATCACAGCGGAAATCGTTTTACTGCGTCGAGTGATGGACCACAGTCATGATGACCGTCAGGGTCGATATGGGAATCTTGCTAGCGGCTATCGTCTTAACAGTCGAGAAGAGAGTTGCTGCGAACTAGCAGCTTTCGCGCCACTTTTATTTTTATTTAAAAAACAACCGGTTATAGGGCGGCTTTATGGATGCCACTTCAGTGAAGTAAATAAAGCTGACGTTGTTACCAATAAAAGTCATTATTGTTACTTTATCTTTTCTTATTCGCCATTGTTCTGTCATCGATCACAGGCATACGTTCGCTTTTACACAACACTTGTTGCCGCGACGTGCCTATTGACGCCTTATTCCATTTTTCAGGCTGCGGGGCATAGCTGTAAAATTTTCTGACATTCGTTTGATCTCCTCACGCTAGCGTTGGGGCCTAAGAGACTGCCTAGGGTAGAGTGCGCGCCATTCACAGCGGTGTGACAGCGCAACGGCAGTGACCCCTGGGCAGCAAGCGCAGGCGTCCTCCATGGCGCCTCGTCATACATTGTTCACTTGACCGACACGTTGAATCGTCTACTTTCCCGACCACCGGTACAGACCCCGCAAGCGGCCTGAGAATCTCTTGAAGAAGGTTGATTTGGTGATCAAGCTGACAACAGCGCGCAGCCTGCGGGTGCGATACCTGATCGGGCTCAGTGCGATTGCGCTCCTGGTCACGACCTCGTTCGTGACCATGCAGCATGTGGTGTCCAAGCAGCGAAACTTCGCACAGATCGTCAATCTCGCCGGCGAACAACGAGGCCTCGTCAACCGTCTTGCTTACTTCGCCAGCCAGATGGCGACGACCGAGCATCAAGCGGACTTCGACCAGGCGCGGGCGCAGGTCGGGCGGACGATCAATCGCATTGAAGATAACCATCGCTTGCTGCGCGAAGGCTCCCCGGACGCGGGGATTCCCAAGATCACCAGCCCGACGCTGACCACGATCTACGACGATCCGATGGTTGGCGTCGATAAGGCCTTGGACAGCTTCCTCGAGCGCGCTCGCCGGGTCTACGCGACCGAGATGGAAGACTTAACCGCAAACAGCGCCGCCTACATCTTCCTCAATGTGTACGGACCTTATGCCCTCGAGCCGATGTTGGATGCGGCGGTTGACGAATACCAACGCATCGGACGGGAGTCGATCCTGCGCATCGAACGGTTCGAGCTGGGTATCTGGCTGGCGGCGCTGCTGACACTCCTGCTCGAGCTCATCCTGATCTTTCGTCCGCTGGAAAAACGCGTCACCGAATCGATTGGCTCGCTCCAAGGGGCCATTACAGAGTACGAGGAAACGCGCGCTCGCCTGGTCTCGGCACAGGAACTGGCCGCGGTTGGGGATTGGCAGTGGGATGTCCGGACCCAGCAGCTGAGCTGCTCCGAGCAGACCCGCGAGATCCTCGGCATCACCGCCGATAGCGTTGAGCCCAGTCTCGAGACACTCGAGCGCCGGGTGCGGCCCGACGATCGCGCGCGTTGGAAAGCCCACTTGGCTCAGGCAAGCGTCCAGGCCAATGCGGGCCGGCTTGAGCTCCAATACCGCATCCAACGTCCCGATGGGCAGGAACGCGTCATTGATCAGTTCGTAGTTGCCCGCCATGATCCCAAGGGGGCGCTGATCAGCCTGTCCGGCACGCTGCAAGATCGTACCGAGCGGTTTGAACTGTCGACCCGGCTGCAAAAGCTCTCCGAGCACATCCCCGGCTTCATCTTTCAATTCGAGCTGCGCCCGGAGGGCCGTATGCGTTTTCCCTACGTCAGTCAGGGCTTCGTCGACCTCTATGGGCTCTGGCCGGAGCAGGTGCATGAAGACGCGGCACCCGCGCTGACCCGCATCCACCATGAGGATATCGAGCGCCATACCAACGGCATCTATGCCTCGGCGCGGGCGTTGCACGTCTGGAACGATCAATACCGAGTCCAGCATCCCGATCGCGGCGAGATCTGGCTCGAGGGCAACGCGACCCCCGAGCGCCTGGCCGATGGCGCCACCCTTTGGCACGGCTATCTGTGGGAAATTACCGATCGTAAACGCTCGGAGGAACAGATCAGGGAGCTCGCGCTCTATGACCCGCTGACTGGGCTCGCCAATCGCCGCCTACTCCGTGATCGTCTGGAACATGCCCTGGCCACCTCGCAACGCAGCCAGCGCCATGGCGCCCTGCTCATGATGGATCTGGACAACTTCAAGACCTTGAACGACACCCAAGGCCATGATGTGGGCGATGCGCTCCTCGTTGAGGTCGGGCGCCGTGTGAGCAAAGAGGTCCGCGCCTCGGATACCGTCGCCCGGCTCGGCGGCGACGAATTCGTGGTCATTTTGGAAGCCTTGGGCCGAGACCCGGGTCAGGCGCAACAGAAGGCGATCCAACTGGCCACGGCGATTCAACAGGCCCTGCATCAGCCGTATCGATTGATGGATCGAGGATGCCCGTATCAGACCAGCGTCAGTATCGGCGTGAGCCTGTTCCATGACCTATCGCTCGGCGCTGATGAACTCCTGCGCCGCGCCGATATTGGCATGTTCGAGGCCAAGGAAGGCGGACGCAACCGCGTCTGCCTGTTCAGTGAACAGCGCGAAGCGCAGATGCACTCACGAACCTCGCTCGTCCAGGAGCTGGCGAATGCGATCCAGCAAGGCGAGCTGATGCTGTATTACCAGCCCCAGTTCCGACCGGATGGGTCGCTGCACGGTGCCGAGGCCCTGCTGCGCTGGCGAAGCCCCTCCCGGGGGCTGGTCGCTCCGGGTGACTTTATCTCCCTCGCCGAGGAAACCGGGCTGATCCTATCCATTGGCGACTGGGTGTTGAACACCGCCTGTCGGCATCTGCGCCAGATCCAGCGGTCTGGCTTGCACGATGATCAGTGCTCGCTCTCGGTCAACATCAGTCCGCGTCAGTTTGCGGATCCAGCCTTTCTGAGCAAGGTCGAGCAGGCACTGACATCCCATGCAGCACCGGCACAAGGTCTCAAGCTCGAGCTCACCGAAAGCAGCCTCTTTCACGACATGGATCATGCCATCGAGATTCTCGGGCAGTTGCGCGAACAGGGCATCGGTATCGAGCTTGATGATTTTGGCACCGGCTACTCCTCGCTGAGTTATCTCAAACGGCTTCCGCTCGACGCCTTGAAGCTGGATGGCTCGCTGATTGCCGATGTCGTCAGCGATGCCAGGGATCTGGCGATCCTGCGCGCAGCGATCACGATGGCTAAAACCCTCTCATTAACCGTGATCGCCGAGGGCGTCGAAACAAACGAACAGCGCGCCTTCCTTACCAGCGAAGGCTGTGATCTCCTGCAGGGCTACTTGCTCGCACGTCCCATGCCTTTCGATGACCTCGAGGCGCTCATCGAGCGAGCGGCCCGACAGCGATCCCAAGACCCGACCAGCGAGCCAGCCCATCAGCTGAGGCAGAACAGAGCATGATTCAAACTTCGCTTGGCCCTGCGCGCTGCGATGATCCGAGCACGGGCGATTCGATCGATGACGCCTCCGTGCAGGATCTGGATCGAATCTTAGCGCGGCAATCCCTGGCGCCCGCCTTCGCGCCGATTGCCGAGCTGCGACTGCGTGACCCGCATGGCTACCGCGGCCAGGTCAGCGGACCCGCTGACAGCCCACTGCGCCTACCCTTGACGCTGTTTGGCGTGGCCGAGCACTGTGGGCGCTCGGCAGAACTGACGCTGGCGGCCCTCAACAGCCTTGCCACACAATTCCAGGCGCAAGGACTCGGCGGCAAACTGTTCTATCGGGTCAGACGCGCGGCGCTCTACGACCCCGGCTTTTGCGCTGATCGGCTGCAGGACATCTTGACACAGGCGGGGTTGGAGCCGGACAGGCTCGTGCTGGGGCTTTCCGAGCATCGCGCCCACCAGTCCAGTCTGAAAGCATTGAGTCGATTGTTTGCCGATCTCCGGGCGCTCGGCATCCAGATGATGCTGTGCGGCTTCGGCGATACTCATGGCGGGCTCCTCGCCGTGCAGGCACTGCGCCCAGACTACATCGAATTGGGCCGCGGCCAGATCGAGATCCTGCGATCACCGGTGCCCAACCTTGATTTCGTGCGCGCTACCCTGGATGTGGCCCGGCGTTTCAATGCGCTGGTCGTCGCCACCGGGATTGACACCGAGCAGGATCTGCGCGCCGCCGAGGCGCTCGGTATCCCGCTTCTGCAGGGCCACTCGATCGGCGCGCTTGATCCAGCGCCGAGGAAACGGCTGCGCAAAAAGCTGTTTTGCGGCGCTGCAGACTCCGATGGCGGCCTGGGTGACGCGCAGACGGCGACGGTCGCCGGACTCGCAACCGAGATCCCACCCGTGTGCGCGGACTATAGCGTCGAGGAGGTCGGCGAGGTCTTTCATGCTGCGCGCCAACTGCAGACCCTGCCGGTGGTGGAAAAGGGCAAACCCCTTGGCCTTGTGCGGCGAATGGACTTTATGAATCTTTTCCTCAGCCGCTACGGACGCGATCTACACGGCCGCAAACCGATCCGGTTATTCATGGATGCCAGGCCGGTGATGGTCGAGCACGACACCCCCATCAATGAGGTCAGTCAGAAGCTCACTGACGACAACCAGAGCCATGCCCAGACCGACTTCCTGATCACGCGCAACGGTCGCTACCTAGGGGTCGGCTATATGGTCGATCTGCTGCGCGAGATCACCGCCTTGCAACTGCAAACGGCGCGCCATGCCAATCCGTTGAGCGGCCTGCCGGGCAACGTCCCGATCAATCAGCGAATCAACGAGATGTTGCGCAAGGGGCGTGCGTTCGTGGTCGTCTACGTGGATCTGGACCACTTCAAGCCGTTCAACGACGCCTATGGCTACAGCAAGGGGGACGAGGTGATCGTCGCGGTGGCGACGCTCTTACTGAGCGAATGTGGCACGCTGGGCGATTTCGTCGGCCATGTCGGTGGCGATGATTTCGTGATCCTGTTCGAGGATGACGACTGGGAGATGCGGTGCCGGCGCATCCTCGCGACCTTTGAGGCGCAGGCGCCGAGCTTCTACAACGCAACCGACCGTGAGAACGGCGGCCTCTGGGGTGAGGATCGCCAGGGCACTCGGGTGTTCTTTCCCTTTCTCAGTCTCTCGCTGGGCGCGGTGCGACCCGATCCAGACTGCTGTGACTCCTTCCACGATGTCGCGACCATGGCCGCCGATGCAAAGCACATGGCCAAGCAGCAAGCGGGCAACAGTCTGTTCATCGAGCGCCGCTGCGGACCGCATCGGGTCGCTTGATCTTCAAGGGTGCGTCGGGATGGCGCACGACTCGACGAGATTCAGTTCCAGACCAGCTCAGCGCGCGTTTGCCAGTACACAGCCGGGTCCTCGGCGAGCGTCTCGATCAACACCTCAGCCTCCGCCTCCCAAGCGATGGCTACAGCGTTCAGATTCGACTGCAGTCTGAGCCCCGGCGCTGAACAGCTGCGGGCCGAACACTTCTGCTTGGTCGGCGCTGACTGAAGACGAGCCCTCAGAGGAAGCGCACATCGTAGTCGCTATCCGGCGAGGCGAAGCCCCAGCCGCGGCTGCCGGATTCGGCAGGCGAAGAGATGCGTACCGCATGATCGGCCTCGATCCCGTCAGCTGGGCGAAGATCTCCAGGTCCAGGCGTTGCGGGCGCGCTCGAGATCCTTTGGGTTCATGGTGGTTCGCTGCTCTTAATAGGGTGAAAGTTACCAAGGCTCGTTGGCCGGGCGCGCATGGGCGGTTGGATTTCCTATCCTTCGCGAGGTCTGCCTAGAACCCGGCACACTTGCGTTGTAACATCGCGCGTTCCGCAACGATGTGGCCTTGGAGCACGCGGGCAACGGGGCCCTCGGCCGAGTCGCGTCGATGCCGGGGCAAGACTCCTCCCTTGCCGTTATTCGCTATCTATCCAAGCCGGGCTTTCGTCGCTCGTCATAACTGCAGGCCGACGCCGGCGCTGCGATATTGTTCAATTCCTCTCAGGTCGATCAAGTGGTTGTGGATTCCCGAGAAATACCCCCTCCGGAGCGCGCGCATCGTCGCCGCGAGGGTGATCCGATTTGCGCCAACGGCGAGTCCGGAGCGCCGACGGCAAGCGCCCCTGCGGTCCGCGTTGCGTTGCACGAGCAGCCGCTGGCGTCCGCCGAGCGTTGGCTGATCTTCGGACTGTTCTTATACTTTTCGCTGCAGGCGCTGATTCGCGCCACCGGAGCGGCGGCGCTGGAGCTCGATGAAAGCGAGCTTGCCGTCGTCGGCCAGTGGTGGCTTATCGGCTATAACAACCAGCCGCCGCTCTACGTTTGGCTGCAGGCGGTCGCATTCCGCGTGCTGGGCCTGGATCTCGCCGCGCTCAGCGTGCTGAAGAACGCGCTGCTCTTCACCACCTATCTCTTTACGTTCTTAGCCGCCCGTCGGCTGCTGCATGAACCGATGCGCGCGATCCTAGCGACGCTGTCGCTGCTGCTGATCGCGCAGTTGGCTTGGGAGGCGCAGCGCGACCTCAGCCATTCGGTGATGGTGACGACCGTGGCCGCCGCCAGCTTTTATGCGCTGCTGCGCTGGTACGCGCGCCCGAGCACGGCCGGCTACCTGCTGCTCGGCGTGCTGCTGGGGCTGGGGCTTCTGTCGAAGTACAACTATGTGCTGTTCGCCGGCGCCGTGCTGTTGACGCTGCTCACGGTGCGGCGCGGGCGCGCGCTGTTGTTCGATCCGCGGCTGCTGCTGACACTGCTGGTTGCGTCGGCGCTGGTGGCACCACATCTGGTTTGGCTGATGGGCGACCCGGGGCTGATTGCCGCTCTTCCGCATAAGCTCGATTTTGGCCAGCGCACTTGGCTGGTGTCGGGGCTCGGCAGTACGTTGGTGGCCATGGTGGACTTTCTGGCCCCCTGGTGGGTGATCATGCTGCTGGTGTTCCGGCTCGACTTCCTGCGCGCCATTGCCATGCCGCAGGACTCGGACCTGGGTTTTCCCCTGCGCCGCTATCTAGGCGCGCTGCTGCTGTTGCTGGCGGTTTTGCTGCTGCTCGGAGCCTCCCACTTCAAGGCACGCTGGATGTTGCCTCTGGTGCTGGTGGCACCAATCTATGTCTTCGGCACCATGGCGACCTCCGCCCTGACGCGCGTGCGGGTGCGCGCCTATATCGCCACGGCGCTCATCGCCGCTGCGCTGGTGCTTTCGGTGATGGGATGGCGGCTACACGACTGGCCGGTACCTGCCGGGCGTCAAGCCCTCGCCGAGCACTTCGACACGGTAGCAGAGAAGGCCCGCGAGATCGGCTTCGAGCAGGGCCTGATCATCTCCGAGCGGTTGTTGGACGCCGGCAATTTGCGCCTGCGATTTCCCGACAGTACCGGTTGGGCGAGCAGAGTCAACGGCGCTGCGCTCACCTGCGGGGGCAGCGATCTACTGGTCGTTTGGGATACCGAAGGGCGCGCCGCACTGCCGCAGGAGCTGAGGGAGTTGCTGATAGAGGGGTTGGGAGTCCCGCCGGGTGAGATCGAGGCTGCTCTGCCGCAGGCGTTGCAGCGGGCCGCGGCAGGTGCTGATTCGAGCATGAAGGCCTGGCCTGCATTGTTGGTCTGGCCTTCGCGGCTGAGGTCGGATTGCCATTGGACCGATGACGTATCCTAATCGAGCGCGGCCAAGGACGGCTGAGCCGACGGCCAGCGAGGGCGGTTCGCTCCGGCAGCCGATAGCCCGACCGCAGGAATCGCAGCCGCCGACGACCACCAACGCGTGTTCACGCCTAGACGTCCCTCCTTGTAGAGGGTCTTCGCAGCGATGACTACGGCTGATCGATGCTCCTGGCGCGAGGCCGAGCAGTGGCTGAATGCGCTGCTGCATTCAACCCCACTGGGCTGACAGACAACAAGGTCGTTGCCGGTCTGGTGTGTCTGCCCGTAAGTCGTCCGGAGTTGCACCTCAATGCCGCGCGATCTGGCTCCCATTACTCCCATCTGCGACGGGATGGAGCGCTCGCCTCCGCCGCTAATCGCCGACCTGATCCAACGCCGCAATGATCGCGGCCGGCTCCATACGCTGGCGATAATCGACGTCGGCAAACGCAGCGCGAATCACGCCGTCACCATCGATCACGAAGGTTGCCGGCACCGGCAACACCCGCCGATCGGGGCCGTTGTACTCGGTCAGATCCAAGCCGAGACGCTCACGGTAGACGGCATCCAGATCGGCAGGGACCTCGAAGTAGAGGTCATAGGCTTGCATCACCCGATCATCCAGGTCGCTCAACACCTCGAACGCATAGCCGTCGTCCTCGACCTGCTCACGGGATTTGTCCGGCAATTGCGGCGTGACCGCGACGAGCTGCGCGCCGCGGGCCTCGATCTCGGGCAGGGATTGCTGCAAGGCACGCAGCTGCAGATTGCAGTAGGGACACCAGGCACCGCGGTAGAAGGTCAGCACCACCGGCCCTTCGGCGAGCAGATCGGCGAGCCGCACGTGCTCACCGAAGGCGTTCGGCAGGCTGAAGTCGGGCGCCTGAGCGCCGACCGCCAGTCCTGGCTCTGGCATTGCAGTCGCCAGATCCTCCGCGGCGCGTTGCATGATGGCCCGATCGGCCGCATCGAGCTTGGGTCCGCCGGTCTTGGCGCGTTCCGCCTGAAAGGCGTCCAGTGCCTGTTGATAGCTCGGCAGGGGCGCGTCGGTCGCGGTCTCGGCTTGCGCAGCTGACGCCAAGAGCAGCGAGGAGGAGAGCAGTGTGATGAGGGGAAGCGATCGCTTTTGCATCTTAGCCTCTGGTGATCGGGTGGTGGTCACGAAGCGAGTCGTCGCGTCAGTGGCTCGAGGTTGATTGGCCTCAACGCAACGTCGCCGTGGGTGCGGTTACGCCGCCGCTGTGGTGAACGGCTGGAATGGCAGCGGGAAGACTTCTCGATTCGTTAACCCGCCACCAACGCCAGCACCTGATCGCGCAGTGGCGGCTGATCCCAGTGCGCCTCGCCGATCATCCGTAGCGCGATCCGGCCCTGCGGATCGATCACATCGGTCACCGGCAGCACCGGTACCGACCAGGCCGATGCCGCGTGCATCCGCGGGTCGGGCAGCAAGGGAAAGCCGACAGCGACCGTTTCGGCGAAGGTGGCCACCGTTTCCGGGCTGTCGCCTGCGGCCACCCCCCAGACAGCGACCTCGGGATGCTGGCGCGCGAGGGCATCCAAGGCCGGCATCTCGGCCTTGCAGGCGCGGCAGTAGACGGACCAGAAGTTGACCACGACGACGCGCCCCCGCTGGGCGCTGAGATCGTAGGTCTCCCCATCGAGCGCGGTGAGCCGCAGCGCCGGGGCGCTCGGCCTCGGATGCAACCGCTGCAGTCCGCGGCCGACGGCGGCAGAGGGTACTGTCACAGCCAAGAGAGGCAGCGCTGCGAGGCACGCAAGCAGCCGGCGGCGGCTCAGTGCCATAGGTGGGGCAGAATCGAACGCGTCGGTTGGAGACAGCATCTAGGAATCCTTGCAGCGAGGCGCTGCTGCGGGTACCAATCGGGCGCTGCAGGCACTCCCGCAGCGCGTGGCTGGACTCCGATGCCCGGCCATTTCCGCTGACCGGGTCTCGGCGTGCAAGCGGCTATTGCACCTCGCCGCTGAACTGGAACCAGCCATCCTCGTAGACGTATTCGTGCATGTCTTCATGCGCCTGCTGGGTCCAAACGGTCTCGAAGCCATCAGCCGTTTTCACCATGAAGGCGTCGACGACCATGGTGTTGTACTTGTCGTCGACGGTTCCGGTCGCACGCGCCTCTTCAAGCACATGGCGGACCTTGACATCACGCGGCAGATTAGAAAGGAAGAAGTACTCACCATCGGGCTGCTGCAACACGAACGTCGGCTCAAAAGCAAGATGCGGGTCGAGCTTGTTGGCCGGGCAGGTATGGCCGCCGTGGGCGCAGCCATGGCCGTTGATCTTGCCGGTGATGGTCTCCGCCTGGGCGACGCCCCCAGCGAGGACGCCGAGGAGGCCGATCAGCGGCGGCACAGCGGTGCGAAGCGCACGGGTCATTGCGTTGTTCATGAGTGATCTCCTGCTGAAAGGTCTTGCTGAGTGAAACGGCTTGATCAGGCTTGATCAGGACGGGGTGGCAGGGCGAGCAGTGCGCTTGCCTCCCATCATCCCGTCATTGGCTAAGACCCGCTGAGGCGACTGGCTCTTTCAGCCCGACTCATGGATGTCGCCATCGGATTCGACGAGCGGGCGCCCTTGAGTGCAATCCCCCCGGTTTCGCGAGGTTAAAGGGGCCATGATGACGGCGTTGCATCGGTTGCACTGAAATATCACACGGGAGTGAACGGTCCCACTGGCCATGATGGCGACCACCGACTCTTACCCATTCCGCGAATTGAGGCTTCTGCCGGGCTCCTCCCTGCGGTTACGAGGCCGCTGCGTCAGCATCCCGGCGAGCTATCGCGCGACTTGGCCCGATGGCTTTGGGGCTCGTGGCTGGAAGCTCGATGCCAACCTGGATGACCCCGAGATCATCGCCGCGACCAGCGATGCCAGCGGCACCATTCCGACCTCGGTCTTGGTCCATGATGCCCTGGATCATCTGCTCTGCGGGTTCGCGCCCAGTGGCCATCGCGCCGAAGCGATGGCCCTCGAGCAGCTGGCGCGACGCACCGGCTCCGACCCAACCCCGGACTATCGGCAGATGGCCCGCGAGGATCTGCTCACCGGCCAGGTGGTTGGCGAGCCACTGTACCGATTCATCGGCGCAGAGCTCCGTCATCAGCTGCCGACGACGGCGGCCGACTGGGATGATCGCTCGGTGGTGAATGCGCTGCGCGAGCGACTCGGTGACGAGGCACTGGTCGAGCAGCTGGTCCAGCGCATGGCCGGGCTCGGGCATGCCGGTCGACCGCACGCCCTGCTGAGTTGGCGCGTCACCGGCTTTGCGTACGCCCGCCGCACCGAGCTTGGACTGCGCCTGCAGCGCCTGCTCGAGCAGATGGACGCCTGGGTCGACGCCGAGGGATTGACCGAAACGGCCGGCGAGATCCGCATTGGGCAGGGCGGCTGCGCCTTTGTCGCCGATCAGGGACCGCGCTTGGAGGTTTAACAAGGCTGTTCGTCGAGACTGCTTTCGGCAACCTAGACGCCATTCTGGACACGGGACTGAGCCCTGTCCTCGCATCACCGGCCCCGCGGCTCGAGCCCGAAGCAGTCCAGATCCGAGGCGACGCTCAGCGCGCCCGGATAGACAGCGCGAATCCGCGCCAGACTGTCATCCAAGGCCCGCTCCGAGCGGCGCATCAGATGGCTCAGCACCAGATGCTTGACCCCGGCCGTCTTGGCGATCTCAGCGATCTCCGAGGGCAGGGCATGCAGCCGTGCGGCGATCGCTCCCGCCTGCTCGGGCACGGCATGGTCCATGATCAATAGATCGGCATCGCGCGCAAAGTCGACAAACCAGGGATCATCGCCATTCAGATCCCCGCTGAAGACGATGCGCTGATCACCCACGTCGATGCGATAGGCCAGCGCCGGGACCGGGCCATGGGTGACGCCGATGGCACTGACCCGATAGTCATCCGTCTCCAACACGGGGATCGGCTCCTGGCTGTCCGCCTCCAGCGTGTGGCGCTCCAGCCTGACCAGCCCATCGCTGCCATCGAGATAACCGGCGAGGTAGCCGAACGCCCCGGTCTGCGCAGCAAGTAACCCCTGCAGATAGCTCTCGAGATCCGGGTAGTCCCCGCCGCCGGTTGGGCCGGCAATCGGCAACGCCCGGCTGCGCGGGCTGAAATAGCCGCTCTTCAGCAGCGCCGGCAGGTCGGTCGCATGGTCGGCGTGCAGATGCGTGAGTGCGATCAGATCGAGGTCCGCGAAGCGCGCACTGCTGGCCCCATAGCGCGCGAAACTGCCGCCACCGAGGTCGACCAGCACCCGCGCCTTGCCCTCCAGCCACAGCAGATAGCCCGCGCTGGCGCGCTCCTGCTGGGCCTCCGGACCGCCGGAGCCGAGCACCTGTACCGCAACCGGTGCCTCGCAGGTGCTGGCAGCGATGCTGCTCCCCGCGCCCAGGCTGGCTACGAGCAACAACCCTGTGGCGAGTTGCCATCGTTTTAAGGTTCGCATTGATCTCACCCGGTGAGGCTTGAGCCCAGTAATCGCCCCAGCCAGGTCGGCCGTGGGGACGGAGCGTCGAGCGCCGCGTGGAGATCGAGCGGCGGCATCAAGCTGATGATCCAGCCTGGCACGGGTGGCTGATCGCTGAAGCCACAGACGACACCGAGCCGTCGCGGGTGGTAGACCTTGATGAAGGTCGGGGTCTCGAGATCGTCAGCATAGACGATGCCGCAATAGTCCTCCCGGTGCTCACGATGCAGTAGCGCATCGAGGTTAGTGATGAATGATTCGACCGCAGCCGCCTCGGCTGGCTCAGCCGGTGGCGCCTCATCGAGGTCATAGAGATACCAGCCGGCCGCGGCATCACGGCGCAGGCTGGTCCACAACTGATCGAGCTGGTGCCAGCGCAGTGTGGAGGTAAAGCTTCCGCGGAAACGGCTGAGAAATGAAACGGCACTGTCGTGGGTCTCTTGCATGGTGATCACGTCGTTTTGGGGTGGCGTCATGAGGGATGAGGTGGATGGCTGCGAAGGTTCGCTGCAGATCACCCGTTAGGACCGTCCCCGTGGCGGCCTTCTTTCGCCATCAACGTCGCCTGCTGACCGAGAGTGCACACTGACCTAAGCCATGCTGCGCAATCGCCACGACACCTACGGCCTCGTTGCCGTGATCTTGCATTGGCTGGTCGCGCTTGTCGTGGTCGGTCTCTTCGGTCTCGGGCTGTGGATGGTCGAGCTGACCTATTACGACGACTGGTACCGCCGCGCCCCGGCGATCCACAAAGGTGTCGGCGTACTGCTGTTCCTCACCGTGACGCTGCGTCTGGGCTGGCGTTTGCTCGGCCCGCGGCCGGCGCCCTTGGCAACGCACTCGCTGTGGGAACGGCGGATTGCCCGTGTCACCCATGCGCTGCTCTACGCGTTGCTGTTCGCGGTGATGCTGAGCGGCTATCTGATCTCGACCGCCGATGGGCGTCCGATCGATGTCTTTGGTCTGTTCAGCGTGCCGGCCCTGATCACCGACCTGCCGGATCAGGCCGACGTCGCCGGCGAGGTCCACCTGATCCTGGCCATCTCGCTGGTGTCCCTAGCTGGTATCCACGCCCTGGCCGCGCTCAAGCATCACCTGATCGATCGGGATCGCACCCTGCTGCGCATGCTGGGACGAGGATCAGCGTCCAAGGCGCGCTGATGCACCGCCAAACCGATCGGTTGCGACCACGCCTGTCCTCGCCAACCAATGATTCGCCTAACCCATGACCCACCGGAGACTGACCATGCCCATGCCCATGCCAAAGACCCTGACCGCCCTGAGCCTGACCGCGGCGCTGTGGCTGCCCGCGATCGCCGCCGCCGAGGTCGAGGCGTACGTGATCGATACCGAGGGCGGGCATGCGTTCGTCCAGTTCCGCATCCAGCATCTTGGCTACAGCTGGCTCTACGGGCGCTTCAACGACTTCGGCGGCGCCTTCAGCTATGACCCCGAGGACCCCGACAACGCCAGCATCGAGGTTGAGATCGAGACCGCAAGCCTGGACTCCAATCATGCCGAGCGTGACAAGCACCTGCGCGGAGACGACTTCCTGGATGTCGAGCGCTATCCGCAGGCAACCTTCAAGAGCACCGCCGTCGATCTCGACGAGGATGGCACTGGCACCGTGACGGGCGACTTCAGCTTCCATGGTGTCACTCAGCCGATCACTCTCGAGGTGGAGCAGATCGGTGCCGGACCCGACCCCTGGGGCGGCTTCCGTCGCGGCTTTCAGGGCTCGACCCGCTTTGCGTTGAAGGAGTTCGGCATCGACTATGACCTGGGTCCCGCTTCGCAGGTGGTCGAGATCATCCTGTCGATCGAAGGCGTGCGCCAGGATGGCTAGCGGCGACGTGATGATGCAGCCGAGAGCCGCGTTGGATGAGACCCGCAGGGCGGCTGGCGATACGGGGCAATCGCTACCCATCACGCGCCGCCGCTTTTTGCTTGCAGCGGCCGCGGCGATGCCTGGGTGGCCGCCGGCGCTCACGGTCGCGCGCCCCGAGGAGGGGACGGCGCCTGAACTGCTCGACCTGCTGATCGAGACTGAGCGCGAGACCTTACTCGAAGCGCTGGTGACACGGATCGTGGCTGGGCTGACCTATCCCGAGCTGCTGGGTGCCCTTGCTGACGCCGCAGCGCGCCAGGTCCGACCCTATCCGCACGTTGGCTTCAAATATCACGCTTTCATGGTCCTGCATGCGGTCGACAGAACGACCAGACACAGCCCCTCCGAGGAGGCCTGGCTACCGATCCTCTGGGCGGCTGACGCCTTCAAGGGCGCTCAAGCCCAGGAACAGTCCCGAGGCGGCTGGGTGTTGCCCGGCGCCTCTGCAGCGCGCGAGTCCAGCCGGATCGGCCGCTCGGTACGACAGCATCCGGAACGGGCGCTGCACCAGGCACTTGACCAATGGGACGCTGAGGCCGCTGACGACGCGCTCCTAATCTTGCTACAGCAGCGCGCGCCGGAGCAGGTCCTGGAGGGGCTTTGGCGCTACGGGGCGCGCGATTTTCGCGCGATTGGTCACAAGGCGATCACGGTGGCGAACTGCGCGCGGCTGCTGCCAATGGTGTCGCGCGCGCGGGCCGAGCCAATGCTGCGCTCGCTGGTACTGGCGCTGCAGAATCACCGGGGCGAGCCCAATCCGGCGACCACGGCGCTCGCGGCTGATGCGCCCTGGCGCAACAACCAAGAGCGGATCAAGCGGTTTGAGCGGCCAATGACGCCTGACGCCGAGGCGACCGACGCCAACAACGCGGCGCTATCGCACGACCTGCTCGCGGTGCTGCGCGAAGGCTCGGCCGATGACGCCGGCGGCGCGCTCGCGGCGACACTCGCTCTGGGAGTCCCCGAGACCAGGCTCTGGACTGTCGTGTTCGCAGCCGCCGGCGAGCTGATGCTGCGCGATCCGGGAATCCTCGCGGTGCATGCCAACACCACCAGTGATGCGCTCTTCTTGGGCGCCAGACGGGCAGCTGACAGCGACACCCGCACGCTGCTGCTCCTGCAGGCGGCCAGCTTCCTGCCGCTATTCCGTGATCTGATCGGTGGTGACGGCGATGCGCCGCAGCTCAGCCGCCTGGAGCCGGCGTCACCCATGGCCGGCGCCGCCGCCGATTCCGCCGAAGCGCTCGAGGCGGTCTTTGCCGCTCTGTCCGCATCGCGCCGCGAGGCCGTGCCCAAGGCGCTGGGCTATCTCGAGGCCGGCGGCTGCGAGCAGGCGTTCATGCGCCGTGCGCGGCATTACACGGTCGAGCGCAATCAGGGCGCTCATGACTACAAGTTCACCGAGGCGGCGTTCCGCAATGCCGCGGCCATGCCCGAGCACTGGCGTCGGCGCTACCTGGCCGCATCAGTGCTCTACATGAACGGTCCCGATGACAACCAAGATCCGGCGGTCACCAACGCGCGCCTGCTGCTCGCTGATGCCGGGGCCAGGCGCTGAGGCGGGCGCGAGCACTGCAAGAAAACGCGCGCCGCTCGGGTCTCAAAGGGACAAACGGATCAGATTCCCAACCCCGACCCCGAGGACCCCCGATGCCGGCCGATATCGATCTCACCACCCGTGTCGAGCTCCCACGCGCCGAGCTGCCCCAGGCCGAGCCCAGCGTCCTGGTGATCTTCGGTGCCAGTGGCGACCTGACCCGACGCAAGCTGATCCCGGCGCTGTTTCATCTCGCCGGCGAGGGCTGCCTGGCGCCGGAGCTGCAGATCATCGGCA
>NZ_NHSF01000014.1 GCF_016653295.1 Halochromatium salexigens
CAGACCCCCATGCGGGCCGCGATGGGACGCGAGTGCGCCTTGCTCATGCAGCGCCTCAACGCGCTCAATGAACACCGCGAACACCTGCTCTGGATCGATGGGATCGAGGAGGTTGCGGATCTGCTGATCACTGGGAATCTGATGGACCCCGAACAGGGTGTTGGCGTTGTTGGCGCCGCGCTCCTTTTGCATCCGGCCCTGGAAGTCGAGAAACGACGGGCTTTGCATGAAGAACACCGACAACGCGCTCAAGGCCGCATCGCCGATGGCGTAGCGCTGGTTGTTGCCGCCCTTGCGGTGATCGGGGAGTCCAAACAAGGCTTCGCGGATGCTGGCCATCAGGTCGGTAGCGAACACCGGGGGCGTCGGTGTGGCTGTGGGGGTGGGCTTGAGAACCATCGGCTAACAACTCAAGTTTCAACCGCTTTCAGAAAAGCTACTGGTAACATGAGGGTTTCAAATTTGGAATTGCTGGGCGTCCTCATCCGCTCGCCCCTACCGGTATAATCCGCGCCCATCAAGGCTGCGCCCGCAGCGACCGACCGCATCGGCATCCCCGCATGGAAACCAACGAACGCCAGGCGCGCTCCCAAGCCATCAAGCGCACCACCCTGGTCGGCGCGATCACCAATCTGCTCCTGTCCGCGATCAAGATCGCCGCCGGCTGGATCGGCCAGTCGCATGCGCTCATCGCCGACGGCATCCACTCCTTGTCCGACCTGCTCTCCGATCTCCTGGTCTGGTTCGCCGGTCACAAGGCCGGTAAGGCCCCGGATGCCGAGCATCCCTATGGCCACGGCCGCTTCGAGACCGTCGCCACCCTGGTGCTGGGCTTCCTGCTGCTGGCGGTCGCGCTTGGCATCGGCTGGGATGCCGCTCAGCGTCTCTTCCAACCGCAGGCCCTGCTGCAGCCCGGCCCGATCGCCCTCTACGCCGCCGGATTCTCGATCCTGATCAAGGAGGCGCTCTATTGGTACACCCGCGCCTATGGCGTGCGGGTGCGCTCCGATTTGCTGATCGCCAATGCCTGGCACCATCGCTCCGATGCCATCTCCTCGATCGTGGTGCTGATCGGCGTGGCCGGCACCCTGGCCGGTCTGCCGTATCTGGACGCGATCGCCTCGGTCCTGGTCGCGGTGATGATCGCCAAGATCGCCTGGGATCTCGGCGCCAGCGCCACCCGCGAACTCGTCGATACCGGCCTCGATCCCGAGCGCCTGCGCGAGATCAGCCGCATCATCCGCCGCAGCACCGGCGTGCGCGACGTCCACATGCTGCGCACCCGCACCCTCGGCGGCAACACCTCGGCCGACGTGCATGTCCTGGTCGATCCCGACATCAGTGTCTCCGAAGGCCATGCGATCAGCGTCCTGGTGCAAGAGCGGCTGATGGAGACCATCGATCGCATGTCCGATGTCATCGTCCACATCGATCCGGAGGACGACGAAAGCGCCACCCCGACCAAGGGTTTGCCGATGCGCACCGAAATCCTCGAGCGTCTCGATCAGTACTGGCGACCGATCCCCGAGGCGCTGACCCGCAAGCGCGTGCTGCTGCATTACCTGGATGGCGCGATCACGGTCGATCTGTTCTTCCCGCTGCGCACCTTCGTCGATGAGTCGAGCACGCGGCAGTTGCATCAGCGCTTGCGCGCGGCCCTCGAGGATGATCCCGACATCGCCGAGGTGCGCCTCTATTACGGCTGACGGCTATTCACGCCCTCTTTCGGTGCAACATGAGTCCGGGTATGGTCTATTAGTGTGCGCTCGCGTGGCTGCTGAAACCGCTGCGCACCAGTCGGTTCGGCGCGAGCGCCGTTTGCCACGACAGTGGCACATAACCTGCTTGTCACAGTCACGCGATCCATTCACAAACCCAAGACCAATTAGCGGGAGATTTCGCAGATGTCCGCCACTGACGTGTTGAAGACGATCAAAGACGAGGACGTGAAATTCGTGGACCTCCGGTTCACGGATACGCGCGGCAAGGAGCAGCACGTCTCGCTGCCGGCCCGCATCATCGACGAGGCCCTGTTCCAGGATGGCAAGATGTTCGACGGCTCCTCGATCGCCGGCTGGAAGGGCATCGAGGCCTCGGACATGGTCCTGATGCCAGAGGCCGCGACGGCGGTGCTCGACCCGTTCTCCGATGAGAAGACCCTGATCGTGCGCTGCGACATCCTCGAGCCCGCCACCATGCAGGGCTACGAGCGTGATCCGCGCTCGGTGGCCAAGCGCGCCGAGGCTTATCTGGCTTCCACCGGCATCGCCGACACCGCCTTCTTCGGCCCCGAGCCCGAGTTCTTCGTCCTCGACGATGTGCGCTGGGGCGTGAGCATGGCCGGGGCCTTCTACAAGGTCGATTCCGAGGAGGCCGAGTGGAACTCCGAGCGCGTCTTCGACGACGGCAACATGGGCCACCGCCCCGGCGTCAAGGGCGGCTATTTCCCGGTGCCGCCAGTGGACTCGCTCAACGATCTGCGCGCCGCCATGTGCCTGGCGATGGAAGAGATGGGCGTCCCGGTCGAGGTGCACCATCACGAGGTCGCCACTGCTGGCCAGTGTGAGATCGGCACCCGCTTCGACACCCTGGTCAAGCGCGCCGACATGAATCAGATCCTCAAATACTGCGTGCAGAACGTCGCCCATGCCTACGGCAAGACGGCCACCTTCATGCCCAAGCCGCTGGTCGGCGACAACGGCAACGGCATGCATGTGCATCAGTCGCTCGGCAAGGATGGCCAGAACATCTTCGCCGGCGACAAGTACGGCGGCCTGTCCGATGCCGCGCTCTATTACATCGGCGGCATCATCAAGCACGCGCGCGCGCTGAATGCCTTCACCAACGCCTCCACCAACTCCTACAAACGCTTGGTGCCGGGTTTCGAGGCGCCGGTGATGCTGGCCTACTCAGCCAAGAACCGCTCAGCCTCGATCCGCATCCCGCATGACGCCAATCCCAAGGCCACGCGCATCGAGGTGCGTTTCCCGGACAGCACCGGCAACCCGTACCTGTCGTTCTCGGCGATGATGATGGCCGGCCTCGATGGCATCCAGAACAAGATCCATCCTGGCGATGCCATGGACAAGGATCTCTACGACCTTCCGCCGGAAGAGGAGAAGTCGATCCCGCAGGTCTGCTACGCATTCGATCAGGCCTTGGCAGCGCTCGATGCCGACCGCGAATTCCTCACCGCTGGCGGCGTCTTCACCGACGATGTCATCGACGGCTACATCGCGCTCAAGATGGACGAGGTCACCCAGTTGCGGATGAGTACCCATCCCGTCGAGTTCGATCTCTACTACAGCCTCTAATCGACAAACCACCCCAAGGGCAAGGAAGCCCATACCCCTTCCAACTTTCCCCGTCTCCCTCCCAACGTCTTCTTGTTCAGCCCTGGTGCATCTCAGCGCACCCAGCAAGGGCGACAAGCACTAAACTAGTGCAATTGATGGAGTGGATCAGCGCTGGCCGCGCGCGTGCCTCCTGATCCTAACAGGCGTCCTTCATCTGGCTCGATGCTTGCTTATTCGATGGAAAGGGCTGATCCAGCGAGTTTTGTGTCAGGCGTCCCGGTAAAACTGATGAACGACATCGAAAGCGGAAGCGGACACAGCCGGCTTGGCACCATGATTCTCGACAACCTGAACACGGCCGTGCTGCTGTTCGATCGCGATCTGCGGCTTCGCTATATCAATGCCGCTGGCGAGAACCTGCTCGCCGTCAGCGCCAAGACGGTGCTTGGCGAAACGGCGGGGCGTTTGGTCCCCTGCCCCACCGATTCGGTCGAGAATCGGCTGCGCGAGGCCTTCGAGACGCGACAACCCTTTACTGAGCGCGAGGTTGAGGTCAAGCGCCCCGACCAACAGTGCATCCGCGTCAACTGCACCGTGTTGCCCATGCACGCGCGCGATGAGCCCTACGACTTGCTGATGGAGATGCAACAGATCGATCGCCAGCTCAGGATCGCGCGCGAGGAATATCTGATCTCCCAGCATCAAGCGACCCAGGCGCTGCTGCGCGGGCTCGCGCACGAGATCAAGAACCCGCTCGGCGGACTGCGCGGTGCGGCGCAACTGCTCGAACGCGAACTGCCCGACCCGGGTCTGCGCGAATACACCCGCATCATCATCGATGAGGCCGACCGTCTGCAGGCACTGTTGAATCGGATGCTGGGGCCGAACCATCTGCCACAGCGGCGCTCGCTCAATATCCATCATGCGATTGAGCATGTGCGCGGTCTGCTCAGTGCCGAGTTCCCCGCCGGCCCCGAGATCATCCGTGACTATGATCCGAGCATCCCCAACTTCGAGGCCGATACGGATCGGCTGATCCAAGCCCTGCTCAACATCGCCCGTAACGCCGCTCATGCGGCCGGTCAGCACGGCCAGGTGACACTGCGAACACGGGTGCTGCGGCAATTTACCATCGGCAGCATCCGCCACCGGCTGGTGCTGGTGATCGAGATCGAGGACGACGGCCCAGGCATCCCTGAGGAGCTGATCGATCGCATTTTCTTTCCGATGGTATCGGGGCGTGCCGGCGGTACCGGGCTTGGGCTGGCGATTGCCCAGGAGCTGGTCAATCAGCACCAAGGTTTGATCGAATGCGAGAGTCGGCCTGGTTGCACCCTCTTCCTCGTTTATCTACCGTTGGAGCCGACTGATGAGTAGAGTCCCCAGGGTCTGGGTCATCGACGACGATCGCTCGATCCGCTGGGTGCTCGAGCGCGCGTTGCGCCAAGCCGAGATGGATGTCACCAGCTTCTCCAATGGAGTGGGTGTCATGGACGCGCTCGAGCGCGAGCTACCCGATGTGATCCTGACCGACATTCGCATGCCTGGCATCGATGGTCTCGAACTGCTTGAGCAGGTCACGACTCGCTATCCATCGTTGCCGGTCATCATCATGACCGCGCATTCCGACCTCAACAGCGCCGTTTCGGCCTTTCATGGCGGTGCTTTTGAATACCTACCCAAACCCTTCGACATCGACGAGGCGGTCGATCAGGTGCAACGCGCCTGCCGCCGCCAAAGCGAGGCCGCCGCCGAACCGGTGCCGCTGCCGCACAGCCCGGACATCCTCGGTGAGGCGCCCTCGATGCAAGAGGTGTTTCGCGCCATCGGGCGCCTGGCCCGCTCCAACATCACCGTGCTCATCAACGGCGAATCCGGCACCGGCAAGGAACTCGTCGCGCACGCCCTGCATCGACACAGCCCGCGCTCACAGGCGCCCTTCATCGCCCTCAACATGGCCGCGATCCCGCGCGATCTGATGGAATCGGAACTCTTCGGCCACGAGCGCGGCGCCTTCACCGGGGCCCAGACCCGGCGCGAGGGCCGCTTCGAGCAGGCCGATGGCGGCACCCTCTTCCTCGACGAGATCGGCGATATGCCGGCCGAGCTGCAGACGCGCCTGTTGCGCGTGCTCGCCGATGGCGAGTTCTATCGCGTCGGCGGCCTGACGCCGATCAAGGTCGATGTGCGCATCATCGCCGCCACTCATCAGAACCTGCGCGAACTGGTGGCCAAGGGCAGCTTTCGCGATGATCTCTTCCACCGCCTCAACGTCATCCGCATCCAACTGCCGGCGTTGCGCGATCGGCGCGAGGACATCGGCCTGCTGATGCGCCACTTCCTCGCCCAGGCGGCGAAGGAACTCGGCTGCGAGGCCAAGATCCTGGCCGATGATGCGCTCGAGCGCCTCGAGCGCCTGGAATGGCCGGGCAACGTGCGCCAGCTCGAGAACACCGCGCGTTGGCTCACGGTGATGGCCTCCACCAAGCAGATCCATGTCGGCGATCTGCCGCCCGACCTCGAGGGCCTCGCGGCCGCCGTGCAAGCCGATGAACAATGGGAGGGCGCCCTGCGCGCCTGGACGCGGCGCCGGCTGCAGCAGGGCGATCGCGGCATCCTCGATTCGGCCATGCCGACGTTCGAGCGCATCCTCATCGAATCGGCGCTCGAGCACACCGGCGGGCGGCGCCAGGAAGCGGCCAAACTCCTGGGCTGGGGGCGCAACACCCTGACCCGCAAGATCAAGGATTTGGGCATGGAAGGCGAAGAGCCCGAGCTTGCTGAGGACGAGGAACCCGAGGTGTAGGGCTGTTGAGCGGCTATGACGCCGCGCGCGCAGCGGGTGGGAATCGGCCCGGAGATCCCCCATCTCCGGGGCACCCGAGCGGCCGTTCAGTGCGTGCCGCTTCCTCGCCATCCAACCGCTCAGGATCGACCCAGTGGACAGCAGTAGCATTCGCCTCCCCGGTTCCGAACTCGCCGAGATCCGTTTCGACGACGGCACCCTGCGCATCGCCTTCGCGCGCGCCTATATCATCAAGACCATGACCGGCTCGGCCGAAAAGACCCTGTGGTGGCAGGCCGGCACGCTCATCCTCGACAACGCCGAGCTGCTGGCGCCGCTCCCTGACCCTGACCCTGGCCCTGGGGAAGAGCTCATCTGCGACGGCGGCGATATCGACGAGAACGTCTACACCTACCGCGACATGATCCCGATCCCGCTCGAGAGTCGCGGTCTTTGTCGCTGCGATCTCAAGCTGCGCGGCAGCGAGGCCCGTATCAGCGCCCAAGGCGAGACCATCCGTTTGGCGATGGAGGCCGTGCCCAAGTACATCGAGCATATCCGACCCGAGCAAGACGGCGGCTGACCCGCGCGCATGAAAAAAGCCCCAGGGCAAACGACCTGGGGCTTTCGATCGATCAGAGCACGGCGCGCCTGCTTGCCAGGCGCGCGATGGCTACAAGCGGTTCGAGCCAACGATCTCGTGCGCGATGTCGACGACGCGGTTCGCCATGTCCATGTATTCCTGGCGGTAGTTGGCGAGCAGGCCATCCTGCGAGGCCCAGTAATCCTTACCGCTGATGCCGTTTTCATGCTCGTGGTCGATGAACTGCTTCTGCATCTCGAGCATCTTGTCGATCAGGTCCTGCTTCTCTTGCTTCAAGGCCGCGATGTCGGTCATGGTGTTCTCCCCCGCAGGGCTCGTTAATCGCTTGATTCTGTTGCCGAAGGTTTAATATATCATGGAGCATCGATCAACGGTCAAGCAACGCCTGCAGGTTCGTCCTGAACATGCGCCCTAAATGTTTCATGTGATCCTCTACCAGCCGGAGATCCCGCCCAATACCGGCAATGTCATCCGGCTCTGCGCCAACACCGGCGCCAGCCTGCATCTGATCGAGCCGCTGGGCTTCGAGCTGGACGACCGCCGGCTGCGCCGCGCCGGGCTGGATTATCACGAATGGGTCGGCGTGCGGGTCCATGCCAGCCTCGCGGCCTGTCAGCAGGCGCTGGCGCAATCACGGCTGTTCACGCTGAGCACGCACAGCCGCCAGACCTACACCGAGACGCGTTTCGTCCCTGGTGATGCCTTCCTGTTCGGGCCGGAAACGCGTGGATTGCCCGCCGAGCTGCGCGAATCGGTGCCGCCCCGGCAGCAGCTCCGTTTGCCCATGCGCCCCAACAACCGCAGCTTGAATCTCTCGAACACGGTGGCGATCGTCGTCTATGAGGCGTGGCGGCAAAACGGCTTTCGTTGATCCCGGCCGGCGATCCAGTCCGGCCTGATCCGCGCCGGGCCCCGATCAGTCGAGTTCAGGCCGATTCGAGCGCTCCAGCAACTGACGAGTCGCGGCCTCCGGGGTCTGGCCCTCGTAGAGCACCGCATGCACCTGCTCCGAGATCGGCATCTCGATGCGATGCTCGCGCGCGATTCGATGCACCGCCCGCGCCGTCACCACGCCCTCGACCTCTTGGCCGATCGCCGCCAGAGCCGCGCTTGCCGTCTCGCCACGCGCCAAGGCCAGGCCCAGGCGTCGATTACGCGATTGATCGTCGGTGCAGGTCAGCACCAGATCGCCGAGTCCGCCCAGGCCCATGAAGGTCTCGCGTCGCGCACCGAGCGCCGCGCCAAGGCGAATCAGCTCCGCTAGACCTCTGGTAATCAACGCGGCCCGGGTATTGGCACCGAAGCCGAGCCCATCGGCGATGCCGGTAGCGATGGCCAGCACATTCTTGGCCGCGCCGCCGACCTGGACCCCGATCAGATCATCATGGGTATAGGCGCGAAACCGCTCGGAGCGCACCCAGGCGGCACACTGTTCGGCAAAGGTCATGCTCGAGGCGGCCAGGGTCACCGCCGTCGGCAGCCCGCGCGCGACCTCGCCGGCAAAGCTCGGGCCGGAGAGCACCGCGAGCGCGCGTTCACCCGTGCGCTCCAGCACCAGCTCGTGCAACAGGTGCCCGCTCTCGGGATCGAAGCCCTTGGTGGCCCAGAGGAGGCCCATGTCGGCCGGGAGCACGGGCGCCAACGCGCCCAGCACATCGCCAAAGAACTGGCTCGGCACCGCGATCAGGACACCGTTGGCGCCAGCCAGCGCCTGTTCGAGCGATGCCGTTGGGCGGATCCCATCGGGCAGTTCGATCCCCGGCAGGAAGGTCTGATTCTCGCGTGCGCTCAGCAGTGCCGCGACCTGTTCCGGGTCATGGCTCCAGAGCGGTATCTGGTGGCCATTGCGCGCCATCAGCACCGCCAGCGCGGTGCCCCAGGAACCTGCCCCGATGACAGCGATGCGTGCCATCGAACCTTAGTGAGTCGTCTCGCCGGGGGCCGGGCCCGCATCGCCGTCTGCGGCCTGCTCGCCCTGCTGCTCGGCCTGCTTCTGCGCATAGATCGCATCGAAGCTCACATGTTGCAGCACCAGATGCGGAAAACCGCCCTTGGCCACCAGATCCGAGACCGCCTGGCGCGCATAGGGGAACAGCAAGCTCGGGCAGTACACATAGAACAGCGGCCCCAGCTCCTCCTTGGCGAACCCGGCCACGCTGACGATCCCGGCCTGCTGGATCTCGATCAGATAGGCGGTCTGCTCGCCGACCTTGGTGGTCACGGTCACCGTGAGCACCACCTCGTGGGTATCCTCGGAGAGTGCCGCGAGCTTGATGTCGAGATGCAGTGAGGTCTCCGGTTTCCATTCCTGGCGGAAGATCTCGGGCACATTCGGCGCCTCGTAGGAGAGGTCTTTGATATAGAGACTGCGCAGTGCAAACTGTCGCTCGCCCTGGGGTTGCTGCTGGGGCTGCTGGTTCTCGGCCATGAGGGACTCCAGGATCGGATTAATGTTTTTTACGGGTCAACGGAAGGTTGGCGCTTTCCCAGGCCAGGATACCGCCCTTGAGGTTATAAACCTCGTTGAAGCCCGCCTTGCGTAGCAGGTGGCAAGCGGCCTG
Source organism: Halochromatium salexigens (assembly GCF_016653295.1). Lineage (GTDB taxonomy): Bacteria > Pseudomonadota > Gammaproteobacteria > Chromatiales > Chromatiaceae > Lamprobacter > Lamprobacter salexigens. The sequence goes on from NZ_NHSF01000014.1 coordinate 9,247, forward strand.
GGACTGCGAGCCCGAGCGGCAGTTGACGATCACCGGCCCATCCTTGAACCGCGTCAATGCGCCTGTCTGCTTGTTGAAGCCGTTCATCGGCACATTCACAGCATTGATGATGTGGCCCTTGGCGAAATCGGCGGCCGGGCGGACATCAATCACCGCCGCGTCGCGTTGATTGATCATCAGGGTGGCGGCGCTCGGGTCGACTGAACCCTTCTCGCCGACGATCAAGGCATAGGTGAGCAGGCCGAGGATGGCGCCGAGCGCGCTGAAGAGCACCCAGTGGTTTCCAATGAATTCGAGCAGCATAGGGATAATCGGAGCGTCGCGGTACGCTGAAGTCAACCCACAAGTATAAGAGCCGGCGCGCTCGCCGTCACGCCCTCAAGGCGTGCGACTGCAAAACACCTCGCGCATCATCACAATCAGACGCAAGGTGCGTGCGTCACCGACCCGATAATAAACCCGGTTCGCATCCTTGCGGGCGGCCAGGATGCCCTTATCGCGCAGGATGGCCAGATGTTGTGAGATATTGCTCTGCGAGGTGCCGACATGCTCGACGATGTGCTGCACGCTGACCTCCTCGTCACCCAGGGTGCAGAGGATCTTCAGCCGCAATGGATGCGACATCGCCTTCAGCGAGCGCGATGCGCGCTCGATATCGGCATCGTCGGCAAAAAGCGCGAGTTCGGAGAAATCGTAACCATGCTCCTGCCCGGCCTCGTCTCCAGGCGCTTGCCCGCACTCCTCCCGCTCGGGATCGGCCGATGATTCCGCGCTCGGCAACCGCTGTTCTCCCACCATGACGTCCGCCTTAATATCAACGTTTCATCAATCGATGATAAACCTTTCCGGAAGGCTGACAAGCCCTCGTTGCCGGGCCCGTTCCCGCACCGTGGCGCGAACTCTGCTCGCCGCGAGCCTTCTGCTCGCTGCCGCGGCGGTGGGCGGGATGGGTGGCGCGCTCGCGGCATCCGGCCAAGCATCCACCCAGCCGCCATCCACCCAGCAGCAGCCCGCGAACCAAGGGCTCGAGGCGGTCGCCGAGCACGAGGCAGCGCTCGAGCAATTGCAAGCACGGCTGCGGGCGTTGCGAACTAGCATCGACGACAACCTGCGTTACCGCGACGCCCTCTTCAAAGAGCTGCGCCAGTTCGAGCGCGACATCGACGACCTCAGCCGCGCCAACCGCGAACTGGAGGCGCTGGTCACCGAGCAGCAAGCGGCGTTGGTAGCCACCGAGGCCCGCCTGCAAGCGCTGCGCGCTGATCTTGAGCACGCGCGCGCCGCGTTGGCCGATCTCGTGCGCACCGCCTATGGCCTGGGTCACGGGGACCAGATTCGCATGCTGCTTGGCCAGGAAGATCCGCGCCGGGCCGAGCGACTCTTCGGCTATTATCAGATCGTCGCCGCCGCGCGGGCGGCTCGGGTCGAGGAGATTCAAGAGCTTGAGCAAGGCCTGCACCGGCTCGAGCAACGGGAACGAAAAGATACGGCAAGGCTCGCGCGGCTGGCCTCGCGTCAAGACCGCACCCGCCAACGTTTAAGCAGTGCGCTCGGCGCTCGCGCGGCCATCCTCGCCGATCTCGAACAGCTCATCGCCGATGAGCAGATTCAGGCCACGGCCCTGAGCGCCGATGCCGACGCCCTGAGCGCCCTGATCGCGCGACTCAAACGCAGCGCCGAGATTGCCGCCGAAGCCGAACTCACCCCCGCCTCGATCACCGATCGGCGCGGGCGCCTGGCCTGGCCCCTGCGGCCCGCGCGCATCCTGCGCGGCTTCGGTGAGGGCCGCGCGCACGGCGCTCTGCATGCCGACGGCGTTCTGCTCGAGGCCGACGCCGGCAGCGAGGTTCACGCCGTCCACCACGGTCGCGTGGTGTACGCCGATTGGCTGCGCGGCTTCGGCATGTTATTGGTGATCGACCATGGGGGTGGCTACATGACCCTGTATGGGCATAATCGCACCCTGATGAAAGAGGTTGGCGAATGGGTCGAGTCGGGTGATCTGATCGCCCTGGCCGGCAGTAGCGGTGGCGCCGAGCACAACGCGCTGTACTTCGCGATCCGCCATCAGGGCCAGGCCATCGATCCCGGCCGGTGGTGCCGATCCACGCCGGTGGATGCCACGTCGGGCTGATGCCGCTCCAACCGCCACCCAATCGCCCTTGGGCAACGCGCCCTGGGAACACGCGATCCAGATCGCTCTCAATCGTTCAGGTAACTTCAGCACACAACAGCCGGGCTTCGGCTCCAAGCCCGCAGGATGAATCCATGACCAATCGCCAGTCCGCCCTTCTCGCTCTCCTTCTCTGTGGTCTGCTGCCCGCTGCCTGGGCGCAGGACGACGCGGCGCAATCCGACGCGGGGCAACCCGACGCCGAGCCGGCACCGGTGGTGCAGCCGCCACCGTCTGGCTTCAAGCCCACCGGCACCCGCCCGGAGCCGAGCGTCGAGGAGGTGCAAAAGGCGCTGGAGTCGGCTGCGGCCGAGGGCGAGGACGACGCGCCCGAAGGCCTGCCGCTCGATGAGCTGCGCGTGTTCGCCGAGGTCTTCGGGCGCATCAAGAGCGACTACGTCGAGCAGGTCGAGGACCGCGAGCTGCTCGCCAGCGCCATTCGCGGCATGCTCGCCGGGCTCGATCCGCACTCGGCTTATCTCGATCCCGACCAATACCGGGATCTGCAGACCGGCACCACCGGCGAATTCGGCGGCCTCGGCATCGAGGTCGGCATGGAAGACGGATTCGTCAAGGTCATCGCCCCCATCGACGACACCCCGGCCCAGCGTGCCGGTATCCAGGCCGGCGATCTGATCGTGCGCATCGACGGCAAACCGGTCAAAGGCATGAGCCTCAGCGACGCCGTCGAGCTGATGCGCGGCAAGCCTGGCAGCGCCATCGAACTTACCCTGATGCGCGATGGCGAGGCCAAGCCGCTGCGCGTCGAACTCGAGCGCGCGATCATCAAGGTCGCCTCGGTCAAGCAGCGCCTCCTCGAGCCCGGCTTCGGCTATCTGCGCGTGGCCAACTTCCAATCCCGCACCACCGAGGATCTGCTCGCCGCCATCGAGACGCTCAAGCAGGACAACGACGGTCCCCTCGAGGGCGTCATCCTCGACCTGCGCAACAACCCCGGTGGCATGCTCAACACCGCAGTTGGCGTCAGCGACGCCTTCCTCGAGCAGGGCCTGATCGTCTACACCGAAGGTCGCCTCGACGACGCCAAGCTCGAATTCCGCGCCGGCCCCGACGATGTGCTCGAGGGCGCGCCGCTCATCGTGTTGGTCAATGGCGGTAGCGCCTCGGCCTCCGAGATCGTCGCCGGCGCCCTGCAGGACCAGCGCCGAGCGTTGATCATGGGCAACGAGACCTTCGGCAAGGGCTCGGTGCAGACCATCATCCCGGTCGATGAGCGCACCGCGCTCAAGCTCACCACCGCGCGTTACTACACCCCCGCCGGGCGCTCGATCCAGGCGCTCGGCATCGTGCCGGATATCATCCTCGAGCGCGGCAGCCTTACCCTGGATGCGGACGCCGAGGTCGCGCCGCTCAAGGAGGCCAACCTGATCCGCCATCTGGAAGATAGCAACGATCCTGAAGATGATGAGGACTCGGCCGATGACGACGCGAGTGGCGAGGAGACCGCCAGCACCGACAAGGATCGTGAGCAGTCATCGCTCGCGACCGAGGACTATCAGCTCTCCGAGGCCCTCAACGTGCTCAAGGGATTGGTGATCCTGGGTCAGACGCCGGCCGCGGCTGAATCCAAGGCCGTCAACACCTCGGATCACACTGACTGAACTCTTGGACACCACTCTCAATCTGGAGGTAAACGATGCCACGCGTGCTAATCCCACTGGCCCCTGGCTGCGAAGAGCTGGAGGCCGTCACCCTCATCGACCTGCTGCGCCGGGCCGAGCTCGAGGTCGTCACCGCCGCCCTCGAGCCGGGGCCGGTGACCTGTAGCCGAGGTACCGTCCTGGTCGCCGACGTCGATCTCGACGAAGTGGCCGAGGACGACTTCGATCTGGTCGTGCTGCCCGGCGGCCAACCAGGCGCCACCAACCTCGAGCGCGATACCCGCATCCACGATCTGCTCGCCCGCCAGGCCGCCGCCGATCGCTGGAGCGCGGCCATCTGCGCGGCGCCCGCAGTGCTGGCCAGCACCGGCCTGCTGGATGGCCGCTCGGCGACCAGCTTTCCCGGCGCCGTCGACGCGGCGCGCTATCCCGAGATCACGCTGCTGGAGCAGCCCGTGGTCATCGACGGCAAGGTGGTCACCTCGCGCGGTCCGGGCACGGCGATGGACTTCGCGCTGCAGCTCATCGAGCTGCTGCTCGATGCTGAGCAGCGCGCGGCGGTCGAGGCAAAGCTGATGCGACCCGGCGCGTGATGGGCGCATTCAGTGGCGCCATGACCGGAACCGCTGCCGTCGCCCTCACCGCCTTCCTCCTCAGCGCGACCCTGACCGCGCTGCTCGTGCGCGCTCGCCTGCCGCTGCTGCATGTGCTCGATCATCCCAATGAGCGTTCATTGCACGACAGCCCGATCCCGCGCACGGGCGGTCTCGCGCTCTTGGGTGGGCTGTCGGCTGGAGTGCTGCTCGCGGTGCTCGCCGACAGCACGGCGGCCATGCCGTCTCCCCTGCCCTGGCTCGGCGTCGCGCTGCTGCTGGTCGCCGTCGTCTCGTTCTGGGATGATCGCGCGGGTACCTCGCGGCGGTTGCGACTGCTGGTGCATCTGCTGGCCGCGATCCTGCTCTGGCTCGGTGGTCTGCGCTGGAATCAGCTCGATCTGCCGGGACTCATGATCCCGCTGCCACTCTTGCTCGCCTTGCCGCTCAGCCTCCTCTACAGTCTCTGGATGATCAATCTCTATAACTTCATGGATGGCATGGACGGACTCGCGGGTGGCATGGCCGCGATCGGCTTCGCTGCGTTGGCGCTGCTCGGCTACAGCGCCGGCGATCCCTTCTATGCTGCCTGCTGCGCCGCCGTGGCTGCTGCGGCGGCCGGTTTTCTCACTGGCAACTGGCCGCCGGCGCGGATCTTTCTCGGTGATGTCGGCGCCTCCAGCCTGGGCTTGCTCGCCGCCGGCTGTAGCCTCTGGGGCGCGCGCGCCGGCCTGTTTCCGCTCTGGATCGGCTGGCTGGTCTTCTCGCCGTTCATCGTCGATGCCACCTGGACCCTGCTGCGTCGCGTCATCGCTGGCGAGCGCCCCTGGGAGGCGCATCGTTCCCACCATTATCAGCGTCTGGTGCTGGCCGGCTGGGGCCATCGCCGCACCCTGCGTTGGGCATTGGCGCTGATCGCCGCCACCGCTGCCAGCGCCGTCGCCGCGCCCCGGCTCGACAACACCGAGCAATGGTGGCTGATCACCGGCTGGGCGCTGATCTTCGTCCTCATCCATCTGCGCGTGAGCCTGGCCGAACGGCTCGCGCGCGCCTGAGCCTGATCCCAGCCGATGATGACGCGCTGGTTCGAGCGGCTGCGCTCGCGCTTCCTCGCCTTCCTGCATGATCTGCTGTGGGTGCCGATCGCCTGGATCGGTGCCTACTGGATGCGCTTCAACCTCGGCGCGGTGCCGACGGAATTCTGGGGCGCGGCCTGGGAGCTGCTGCCGCTGGTGATGCTGATCTGCGCGCTGGTCTACTCCTCCTTCGGCCTCTATCGCGGCGTCTGGCGTTTCGCCTCGCTGCCGGATCTCACGCGCATCGCCCAGGCCATCACGGTCTCCAGCCTGCTGGTCGTCTTGGTCCTGTTCCTGCTCAGCCGCAACCAGTTCCTGCCGCGCTCGGTGCCACCGCTGTTCCTGCTCTTCCAGCTCATCGGCCTGGCTGGCCCCAGGCTGCTCTATCGCCGCCTCAAGGACCATCAGCTCGGGCTGCGTCCCGGCGAGCGGGTGCTGGTGGTCGGTGCCGACCGCGCCGGCGAGATGTTGGTGCGCGACATGCTTCGCGATCGCAGCCATCAATACAACCCAGTGGCCTTCGTCGATGACAAGCTGCGCCGCCAAGGTGGCGACATCCACGGCGTGCCGGTCAGGGGCCGCTCGGAGCAGATCCCGGCACTGGTCGAGTCGCTCGGCATCGACCTGATCATGCTCGCGGTGCCGACCGCCAGCGATGCGCAGATGCAGCGCCTGGTCGAACTCTGCGAGCGCAGCGGCAAGCCGTTTCGCACCGTGCCCCAACTCAAGAGCGTGCTCTCCGGCGCCATCAGCATCCGTCAGCTGCGGCCGGTTTCGATCGATGATCTGCTCGGGCGCAATCCGGTCCAGCTCGACTGGGACGCGATCCGCGCCGGTCTCACCGATCGCATCGTGCTGGTCACCGGTGCCGGCGGTTCGATCGGCTCCGAACTCTGTCGGCAGATCATTGCCGCGCGACCCAAGCGCCTGGTGCTGGCCGACAACGGCGAGCTGAATCTCTACCGGCTCGACTTCGAGCTCGCGGCGCGCGCCGATACCCCTGACTTCGGCGTCTATCTGGTCGATGTGACCGATCGGGTCGCGATGGAACAGCTGTTCGCGCGCGAGCGCCCGCAGACCGTCTTCCATGCCGCCGCCTACAAGCATGTGCCGATGCTCGAGGGGCAGGTGCGCGCCGCCGTGCGCAACAATCTGCTCGGCACCGAGATCGTCGCCGAGTGCGCCGACCGCCGCGGCTGCGAGCGCTTCGTGCTGATCTCGACCGACAAGGCGGTCAACCCCGCCAATGTGATGGGCGCGACCAAGCGGGCGGCCGAGGTGATCTGCCAGGCACGGGCACAACGCTCGAGCACGCGCTTCATCACCGTGCGCTTCGGCAATGTGCTCGGCTCCGCTGGTAGCGTGGTGCCGCTGTTCCGGCGCCAGATCGAACAGGGCGGACCGGTGACGGTGACCCATCCCGAGATCGAGCGCTTCTTCATGACCATCCCGGAGGCCTGCCAACTGATCATGCAGGCCGCGCTGATCGGCACCGGCGGTGAGATCTTCGTCCTCGACATGGGCAAGCCGGTCAAGATCCGCTATCTGGCCGAACAGATGATTCGACTCGCCGGCCGTGAACCGGGACAGGATATTCAGATCCAATATGTTGGACTGCGCCCCGGCGAGAAGCTCTATGAGGAGCTGTTCTACGAGCGCGAAGACCTGCTGCTGACCGAGCATGCAAAGATCCGTGCCGCACGGCGCGGGCTGGTTGTTCCTGACGACGTCGCGGCAGCCTTAGACCAATCGCGGGTCGCGGTTGAGCAGGCGGATACCCAAGGGCTTGTCCAGGCCCTCCGCGCGCTGGTGCCAGAATGGCAAGCCCAGCCAGATTGGGAGCAACTGCAATCCGAGGAACGGCCGCAGTCCACGCCGTCTATCCGTTCAGCAGCGCCTTGAGATCCTTGGTGAGTAGGAATAAGTGATGGCGGTCGGTTGGACTCGGCTCGAAGTCCCAGCGTTCATACCAGCGCCGAGCCGCATCGTCCTTGGCGTGAACCAGTAGGCATCGAAGCCCAGCGATGTCAGCAGCCTGAGCGGTGCGGAGCAGCGCATCCTTGAGCAGGGCGCGGCCCAGCCCCTGACCTTGGCCGCTGCGATCCACCGCCAAGCGGGCCAGGATCATCACCGGCACCGGGTGTCGCGCCAAACCCTTGGTCACTCTTGTCGGCGCCTCGCCAGGCTCGACGCTGCCGACCGCGAGACTGTAAAAGCCAACGACCCGACCCGTTTGGCAACAGACGTAGGTCTGCGCGCTCTGGGCGCGTTGATTAAGCAGCGCATAGCGCTTCAGAAACTGCTCCAGCGCGGGTTGGCCGCAATCAAAAGCCTCAACCTCGTCTGCAGCATTCAGCTTGCGGATGGGGTCATAGGCTTGAGTCAATCCAGCGCCCCAGGCTCGCTGAGCAGCCGCTTCAGTGCTCGCTTATGCTGCACCGGGCGATCCAAGGCCTCATGAAAGGCCTGCCACCCTGCCTCATCAAGCATAAAACGATGCCGCGCGGCGAGGGCTTGGTTGGCGGCCGTGATGCCAGCGTCCAGCAAGAATTCGCTGACGCTCTTATGGTTGACTCGTGCCGCCTCCTGTAGCAAGTCCTTGACGGCGCCACTGGCCCGCACATCGATGCGCTGGTTCTTCGTAAGACCAACCTGAGTCATGACAATCACCCATCATCGTCGGCAGTATTATACTCGCATGGTAATGTACTGACGATATCCGGACAAGACGAATCAGCAACCGATGCGCGATCTGTGAGCAACGCAGCTCTATACTGCTTCACAAGCGACAGCCGGACAGCCTGACTAAAATGGCGAGGGACCAGAGCCCGAAACGATGATGCAACAAGCCCTAGCCCGAGAGCCGCAACTGAATCTGGTCGATGAGCCGGAGCTAGAAGCTGCAGCCGATGCCGAGCCCGCAACCATTGCGCTCGACACTGCTCCAACACCTGAGCAGGCGCTGATCAGCGCGCTGCAGCGGCGCGGTAAATGCACGCCGGGTGATCTGGCGCGCGCGCGCAAGCTCACCGAGGACAGCGGTGATCCGCTACGCCTGATGCTGGTGCGTCTCGGGCTGGTCTCGGAGCGCGACATGGCGGCGGCCTGCGCCGAGGTGCTGGGCTTGGAATTGATCACCGGCGAGCAGTATCCGGACGCCCCGATCGCCGAGGAGCAGCTCAGTCTGCGCTTCTTGAAAGACGCCCGGATCATGCCGCTGTCCGAGACCGAACAGGGGCTCACCCTGGCCGTCGCCGACCCACTCGATGCGTTCATCCCCCAGGCCGTGCAGATGGCCACCGGCAAGCAGATCAGCCTGCAGGTCGGTCTACCGACCGAGATCCAGGCCGCGCTCGAGCGCGTCTACGAGCAGCCGGTCGATGACGATACCGAGGCCGAGGTGCAGGCCGAACTCGGCAACTTCAGCGAAGAAGACATCGAGCACCTGCGCGATCTGGCCAGCGAGGCGCCGGTGATCCGGCTGGTCAACCAGATCCTGCAGCGCGCGGTCGAGTCGCGCGCCTCCGACGTCCACATCGAGCCCTTCGCCGATCAGCTCAAGGTGCGCTACCGGGTCGACGGCATCCTCAAGGAAGGCGACTCACCGCCGGTCAGCTCGACCGCGGCGGTGATCTCGCGCATCAAGATCATGGCCAAGCTCAACATCGCCGAGCGCCGCCTGCCGCAGGACGGGCGCATCCCGCAGCGCATCCAGGGCCGGGAACTCGATCTGCGCGTCTCCACCGTGCCGACCATGTTCGGCGAGAGCGTGGTCATGCGCCTGCTCGACAAGGAGAGCGTCAGTTTCGACTTCGACGCGCTCGGTTTCGACGGCCCGCCGCGCGAGCGGCTGATCAAGGTGCTGGAGCAGCCCTACGGCATCTTCCTGGTCACAGGCCCCACCGGCAGCGGCAAGAGCACCACCCTGTACACCGCGCTGAGCCGGCTCAACACGGAACAGAACAAGATCCTCACGGTCGAAGACCCGGTCGAGTACCAGGTCGCCGGCATCAACCAGATCCCGGTCAAATCGTCGATCGGCATGACGTTTGCCGGCGCGCTGCGCGCCATCGTCCGCCAAGATCCGGACATCATCATGGTCGGTGAGATGCGCGATCTCGAGACCGCGCGCATCGCGGTGCAGTCGGCGCTGACCGGCCACGTCGTGCTCTCGACCCTGCATACCAATGATGCCGCCAGCGGCGTCACGCGCTTGCTCGACATGGGCGTCGAGGATTATTTGCTCACCAGCACCATCAACGGCATCCTCGCTCAGCGGCTAGTGCGCCGGCTCTGCCCCGAGTGCCGGCAGCCCTATACGCCACCGCCCGAGTTGACTGCCAAATTACGCGAGGTGGCTCGAGCGCCGGCTAGCGCCAATCATGGGGCCAGTGTCGCGGCTGGTACCAATGCCGGCACTGAGGGTGGACGTGACAGCGAGGCCAAAGGCAACGCGTCCAAAAGGCCTTTTTCTCTGCGGTCTTGGTTCGGCTGGCGTCGATCGACGGCCAATCGCACGCGCACCGATGAGCAACCCGCTAGCGCCAACACCATCGCCCCAGCCACCCTGACACCGAACAGCCTCAGAAAAGACCAGCCGCTTCGGCTCTACCAGGCGATCGGTTGCAAGGCCTGTAACCACAGCGGCTATCGCGGCCGATTGGTCATCGCCGAGGTCTTGCTGATGTCCGACCGCATCCGCCAAGCGGTGCTCAGCCATGCCACTGCGGGCGAGATCCATCGCATCGCGGTCGAGGAAGGCATGGCCACCATGTATCGTGATGGGCTGCGCAAGGCCGTCGATGGCCGCACGACGCTCGAGGAGGTGATCCGTGTCGCCGAGGACAACTAGCGCAGCACGGCAAACGTGCCGGCTCGAGACGCAAGCCTAAGATGCCACGCTACTACTACAAGGCGGTCAGGCTCGACGGCGAGGAGGTCGAGGGCGAGCACGAAGCGGTCGATGAAGCGGCGCTGATCGCCCGCCTGCAGGCCGAGGGGCTGCTGCCGCTGAAGACGCGCTCGGCCGGCGGGCTCGCCGCCCAGCTCGCACGCCAGCGCCAGCGCCAGCGTGACTTGCAGGCCAAGGACATCGAAAGCCTCACGCGCCAGCTCGCGACCCTGCTCGAATCCGGCCTGACGCTGGATCGCTCGCTCGGCGTGCTCACCGAGCTGACCCCGGAGGAGCACGTCACCCGGCTGCTGAGCGACCTGCAAGCGCGGGTGCGTGGTGGTGCCACCTTCTCCAGCGCGCTCGAGGCCCAGGGTGGCCAGTTCCCGAAGCTCTACATCAACATGGTGCGTGCCGGCGAGGCCAGCGGCGCGCTCGATCAAGTGCTCGGGCGGCTCGCCGATTATCTCGAGCGCAGCGCCGAGCTGCGCGGCACCGTGACCTCGGCGCTGGTCTACCCGATGATCCTGCTGGTGGTCGCCGGCCTGTCGGTGATCATGCTGCTGATCTTCGTCGTGCCGCAGTTCACGGTGCTGTTCGAGGACATGGGCGCCGCACTGCCAACGCCGACGCGTATCGTCGTCGGCGCCGGCGATCTGTTTCGCGACTACTGGTGGGCGCTGCTGGTCTTGGTCGCCCTGGTCGCGGTGGTGCTGGAGCGCTGGCTGCAGAACCCGGACAATCGCCGTGCGTTCGACTATCGGGTCATGCGCCTGCCGCTGTTTGGCGACCTGATCTGGAAGATGGAGACCGCGCGCCTCTGCCACACACTGAGCACCTTGCTCAAGAACGGCCTGCCGCTGCTCAGTGGGCTCAATCTGGCCAAGGAGGTGGTCAACAACCGCAAGGTCGGCGACGGGCTCGATGAGGTCGCCGAAGATCTCAAGCATGGCCGCGGCCTCGCCGAGCCGCTGACCAGCCGCGGCGTGCTGCCGCAGTTGGCGCTGCAGATGATCCGCGTCGGCGAGGAATCCGGTACCCTGGATGCCATGCTCGCCAAGGTCGCCGACATCTTTGATCGCGAGACCCGCACCAGCGTCCAGCGCATGCTCACCCTGCTCGAGCCGGCGCTGATCATCGGCCTCGGCGTCATCGTCGCTGGTATCATCATCTCCATCCTGATGGCGATCCTGGGCGCCAATGAGCTGGTGTTCTAGTGAACGTTTGTCAGACCACGCAACGAGAGGCGTTCTACATCCATGGAAGCCGTCGCCCTGTCTCGCCCGCAAAAGCCGCTCAATCGGCAGATTCTCGACCGCCAGCGCCACCGGCTGTGTCGCGCCGATTATCACCGGATGGCGGAAGCGGGCATTTTTTCCGAAGACGATCCTATTGAACTGATCGCTGGGGAATTGGTCGACATGCCACCCATTGGCGACGAGCATGCAGGGTTGACGACCCAACTCAATCATCTTGTCCATCGCAGTGGCGTCAAGGATGCGCTCGTGTGGGTGCAAAGCCCGCTGGTCTTGGATGAGCACAGCGAGCCCGAGCCGGATCTGATGCTGCTGCGTTTCCGTGCGGATTATTACAAGCAGGCCAAGCCGAGAGCGGCCGATGTGCTGCTGTTGATCGAGGTCGCGGATTCTTCGCTGAGTTATGACCGCTCGGTCAAGCGGCCACTCTATGCCCAGCATGGCATCGCGGAAGTCTGGATCGTGAATCTTCAGGATCGCGTGGTGGAGGTCAATCGCGATCCGGATGGGCAGGATTATCGGGACATCTGGTTAGCGCGCGCCGGAGATCTGCTGCAGTCGCGACAGGTGCCGGATTGGACCCTTAGTGTCTCCGAGTTGCTCGGCTAGGAGGCCGTCTGCCGCAGCTTTAGACCACCTGGATCATCCATCGACCGACCGCCAATGAGCTGGTGTTTTTAACACTCTCAGGAGCAGAACATGAGCGATAACGTCGACAATCTCGTGCTCGAGCACTTGCGAGTCATTCGAGGCGATCTCAGCGATGTCAAAGAGCGCTTGGATCGCATGGATGTGCGACTTTCGGCCATCGAGCAAACCATCGGCAGTCTCTATGCGCTGTCAGCGAGCGATCGAGAAACGCTACAGAGTGTCATCAAGCGTGTCGAACGCATTGAGCGGCGGCTCGAGCTGTCTGAGGTCTAGCAAATTTCCTCTTTAAATCCAACATCCTCTTAATCGATCCATGAACATAGCTCTGATGATCACAAAACACCGTTCAAAGTCCCAACGAAACAGCCGCGGCTTCACCCTGGTCGAACTCTTGGTCGTGCTTGCCATCCTCGGCCTGCTCGCCGGCCTGGTTGGCCCGCAGGTGATGAAATTCCTCGGCAGCTCCAAGACCAAGACCGCCGCGCTGCAGATCGAAGACCTCGGCGCCACGCTGGATCTCTATCGGCTGGAGGTTGGCCGTTACCCTGGCACCAACGAAGGACTCGAGGCCTTGGTCGCTGATCCGGGCAACACCCCGAACTGGAATGGTCCCTACCTAAAGAAATCTCAGGTGCCGAAAGACCCCTGGGGTAACGACTATCAGTACCGCTCGCCAGGTCAGAACGGTCCTTATGATATCTGGTCGTTGGGCGCCGATGGCCAAGAGGGTGGCGAGGGTGAGAACCAAGACATCAAGAGCTGGGAAAGCGCCTAGGTCTATGCGGCCCAAGCACGCTGGTGAGTTGGAAAGTCTGCAAGACCGTTGCCACGGGCTTCACCCTGGTCGAGCTGATTGTCGTGCTCGCCATCGGCGGTCTCTTGCTCACCCTCACGCCGCCGTTGATCACCGCCGCCCTGCCGGGCGTCGAACTCAAGGCCGGCGCCCGTCGCGCCGCCGGCGCCTTGCGCCAGACGCGCGAGATCGCCATTGCCAAGGGCACTGACGCGGTCTGGCTGCTCGATACCGAGAACGGCCGGTATCGGATCGAGGACCAGGCGCGCACAGGGGCCTTGCCCGACGGCATCGACATCGAGTTGGTCACGGCACGAGATGAGTTGCGCAGCGAGCGCGTCGGCGGTATCCGCTTCTTTCCCGACGGTACCTCCTCCGGCGGCCGCCTGATCCTCAAGCGCGGCGAGGGCGGCTACCAGGTGGGCGTCAACTGGCTGACAGGCCGCATCCTGGTCGCCGACTGGGCACCGGAATGATGAGCCGTTCGAGCGGCCTTCGGGTTCGGCGGACTGGTCCGCGACAGCAGCGGAGGCCTCGACAGCAGCGGGGCTTCTCGCTGCTCGAGGTCTTGGTCGCCTTCGCGATCCTCGCCCTGAGCCTGGGCGTGCTCTTGCAGATCTTCTCCAAGGCCATGACCACGACTGCCATCAGCGAGACCTACAGCCGCGCGGTCGCGCTCGCCGAGGCCAAGCTCAATGCGGTGGGCGTCGATGTGCCGCTGGAAGCAGGCGTGTACAGCGGCGACCCGGAGCAGGGCATGGATTGGATCATCGCGATCGAACCCTATCAACCGCCACAGGGTCCATTCGAGGATGCGTTCGGCGAGGCCCCACCGCTGCAGCCCTATCAGGTGACCGCGGTGGCCTCCTGGCCAAGCGCGCGCGGGACACGGCGCGTGAGCCTGCGAACGGTTCGTCTGGGTGAGGTGTTTTGATGCGCTCCCAAGCGTCGCGCGGATTCACCCTGGTCGAACTGCTGATCGCCTTGTCGCTGATCAGTCTCATCACGCTGCTGCTGTTCTCCGGGCTGCGCTTGGGCTCGCGCAGTTGGGAGGCGGTGGAGACGGTCTCGGAGCGGGTCGCCGATCTGCGCATCGCGCGCAACCTCATCGAACGCGCGTTGCGCCAGACCCAAGCGCTCACGCTGGTCGTCGATGGCGTCGAGCGCTCGGTCTTCGCCGGCGAGGCCGAGGCGCTGGAATGGGTCGCGCCGTTGTCGGACCATGTCGGCATCCCGGGACTCTATATCCTGCGCCTCGGTCTGGAAGAGGCCGGCGAGTATCCGCGCCTGGTCCTGACCCGCTGGCTGCTGCATGACGAGGTCTTGAACGACGGCGCCGAGAATCCGATCTGGGAGCCGCTGATGGAGGGCGTTGGAGCGAGCGCCGAGCCGGGTGCGTTCGACCGTGACCTTGCCCAAGGTGCCTATGGCCGCACGGTGCTGCTGCCACGGGTCGAGCGTTTTCGACTCGAATATTTCGGCCAGCTGCCGGGCGGTGTCGAGCGCGAGTGGTCCGAGGAATGGATCGACCAGCGCGCGTTGCCGGAAGCCGTGCGCTTGACCCTGAGCACGCCGGAGCAGCCATGGCCAGATGCCTTGGTGAGGCTGCCCGGCCCACAGGTGATCCGTGATCAGGATCGCTGAGCCGCGCTCAAACTCGCGTGGAATCGCGCTGGTGCTGGTCATGTGGGTGCTCGCGCTGCTCACGGTCATGGCGCTCGCGCTGACCCAGATCCAGCGCACCGAGGGCGCGCTGACCGCGAACCAGCTCGATCGTGCCCGCTTTCGCGCCCATGCGGCTGGCATCATGAATCTGGTGGCGCTGGACCTGCTCAGCACGCCGGCCACGACCTTCGACGACGCGGCGATCGCCTGGATTCCCGATGGCCGGGCACAGCCGTTTCGCTTCAACGGCGAGGATTTCATTGTCACCCTCTCCAACCAAGGCTCCAAATTCGACCTGAACACCATCGAGCGACCCCAACTGCTGACCCTGATCGAGCTGGCACAGGACCCCGAGCGCCCGGATGAACTGCAGCGCGATCAGCTTGCCGACGCCATTCTCGACTGGCGCGACGACAACGACCTCGCGCGGCTCAACGGCGCCGAGGACGCCGATTACGCCGCCGTCGGCTTGCCCTATGGCGCTGCCGACAGACCCTTCCGCAGCGTCGAAGAGCTGCGCCAGGTGCTTGGGATGCCGGCCTCGCTCCATGCCCGGCTCGCGCCTTATCTGAGGGTCGAATCCAACAAGGCGAATTCCTATGCCGCCTTCTCGGCCGGCCAAGGGGCGAAGCAGGGGCAAGGCCAGGTCGACGAGACCTTCGCCACCGCGCCGGTGTTGGTGGCGCTCCATGGCCATGCGCTCGAGGAGGCGCAACGCCTCGTCGAGGAACGCTTCCAAGGGCTCTTCGCCGACGATGACGAGGGGCAACGCGCGCCACTGGACCGGGGCGGTCCGCGTTATCATCTCCAGATCACCCATCAGCGCCCCGGCGGGGGTGGCCCGACCATGGAGGCGTTGATCCATGTCGAGCCGGCGAATCCAGCCGCGTTCGAGGTGCTGTGGCAACGTTTCGGCGCCAAGGCGGCGAACACCGATTCCGACTCAACTTCCGGCTCAAATCCCGACGACGGTGCTGTTGCATGGCCCTGACCGATGCCCTCTCTCGCCTCAAACAGCCCTCGCTGAGTGCCTCGAGCCTTGGCCTCGTGCTGGCGCGCTGGCGCCGGCAGTGGCTCGACTGCCTGCCACGCGGGCCCAGGCTCTGGCTGGCCTCGCGGCATCCTGATCTCGTCATCGCGCCCCGTGGCGACAGCGCCGAGGTCTTTCGCGACATCATCGGCGAGCGCCAGCTCATCGGCGCGCTCGATGCGCGCGCCGCAGACAGCGCGCTGGCCATCGACGCCGGTGGCAAACAGGCCTGGAGCCGGACCATCCTGGAACTGCCCGCGGAGGTCGTGCTCCTGCGGCGCCTGGTCTTGCCGGCCCAGGTGCGCGACCATCTGCGCCAGGTCTTGACCTATGAACTCGATCGGCTGACCCCGTTCAATCCCGCCGAGGTCTTCTTCGACGCGCGCGTCTCGGCGCTGCTCGGCCAGGGCAGTAAACTCGAGGTCGAACTCGCGCTCTGTCCGCGCGAGCGCGCGGGTGTCTGGCTCGAGACGCTGCGCTCGACGCCGACGCCTGTCACCACGCTGACCTGGGCCGGTGCCTGGCCCGAGGCCAACCTGCTGCCGGCCGAGGCGCGCCCGCGTCCGCGCCGCCTGCCCTGGATACTGACCTGGCTGCTGGGCCTGCTGGTGGTCGCGCTCCTTGCCGCCGTGCTGATCACGCCGCTCTGGCAACGGGCGCACGAGCAACAGCGGCTGACGCAGGCGTTGCGCGGGCTGAGCGCCCAGGCCCAGGAGGTATCAGAGGTGCGCGAAGCGCTCGAGCGCGCCCGCCTCGGCAGCGTCGCCGTGCTCGAGCGCAAGCGTGAGTATCCACGGATGACCGAGCTGATGCTCGAACTCACCGAACTGCTGCCGGATGGGACCTGGGTGCAAACGCTCAATTATCGCGACGGCGCCGTCGACATCCGGGGTGAGTCGACGCAGGCGACGGCCTTGATCGGTCTCCTCGAGCGTGGTCCCGGGATCGATAACGTCACCTTTCGCTCACCGGTGATGCAGATCGACGCCAGCGGCAATGAGCGGTTCCACATCGCCTTCGACTATCGCTCGATGGAGGCGCCATGAGCGCCGCTGACCCCATGAGCGCGGCTGGCAGCCTCGCCCCCACCGCCAGCGCCAACACCAGCCAGCGCCAACGCAGGCGCTGTCTCGCGGTGCTCGCGGCGATCGTCCTCGTCCCGCTCGCGCTCGCGACGCTCGTCGGTCTGGTCTGGCTGGAGCGGATGCAGACCCTGGAGAGCGGCATCCAAGGTGATCTCGACCGATTGCAGCGCTATCAACGCTTGGTCGCCACCTTGCCCGCGCTGCGCCAGGCGCTCGCCGAGGAGCAGTCGAACGACGCCTTCAAGGCCTATTACTTCGATGCCGACACTCCAGCCATCGCTGGCGCCCAGTTGCAGCGCGAGGTTCAAGACATGGTGCGCAATGCCGGCGCGCGTCCGGTGAGCGCCCAGGTGCTGCCCAGCGATGAACAGGATGATCCGCCCCGGGTGCGGGTGCGCATCCAGCTCCAGGGCACGACGGATCAGCTCTTCGATGTCCTCTACCGAGTCGAATCCGCGCGGCCGTTCCTGCTCATCGATCAGCTGTCGATCCGCTCGCAAGCGCGCTCGAATCAGCGCCGGGGGCGTAGAACAACGCGCGGAGCATCGAGGCCCGATAACCAAGATCAGCTGACGGTGAGACTCGACATCTTCGGCTATTTCTTGGGAACGAGCGGATGAAGCGCCTGCTGTTCGCCATCGCGCTGCTGCTACTGGGCGGCTTACTGCTGCAGTGGCTGGATTGGCGCGAGCCTTTGCCCTCTTCCGCTGAAGAAGCCGGACTGAACGATCTGGTCAGTGCGCCGGTCGCGCCCGATCCCAACCAGGCTGCCCCCATGCTTCGACCTGAAGACGACTATTTCGCCGTCATGGAGCGGCCGCTGTTCCTCCCGGATCGGCGGCCGCCTGATGACGAGCCGGTCGAAGCAAATACCGATGACCTCTCCGAAGAGGTCGCGGAACTCGAGAAGCTTGATGTGAATGCCACCCTGATCCTGTCGCCAAGCGAGGCCTCGGTCTGGTTGAAAGACCCCGCCCGTGAGGATCTGGTGCGGCTGAGGCTGGGCGAGGAGTACCAAGGTTGGACTGTTGCCCAGATCAAGGCCGATCATGTCTTGATGGAACGACAAGGGACGACAGAAACGTTAAACTTGATGGACTATTCTGCGCCGACTTCGCCGCCGTCATGGCCTAGGCCACCCGCCAACCAACGTTCCCGGGTGCCGTCTCGGAACCGTTCACCCTCCGCTGCCGACCCTACACCGGTCTCTCGATGACCTCTTCTCACTGTTTTATGCGCATCCTGCGCCGATACCGGTTCCCCTTCAGGCGATCCTGGTCTCAGCCCGTTTGGAACGGGCGCCTGCTCTTCGTGCTCGCGCTCTTACCCGCGCTCCTGAGCTGTCAGTCGTTGGTCTGGGATCCTACCGAGGAGATCTCGAGTGCCGAAGGACATATCAACAGTAAGGAGCCGGCGACTGGTGCCCGAGAGTCGGTGCGAACCGCTGGCGGGCTTTCCCTGGGTGACGATGCGCCCGTTACCCCCGAGGACTCGCTGCAAAGCGGCACCGGAACCTTCGTGCGCCCGGTTGCCGCCCCCCCGAGTTCGGCGGACAGAGTCTCTGGCCCCGATGTGTCCTTGAACTTCGATAACACCGACATCCGTGAGGTCGTCAAGATCATCCTCGGTGATGTTCTCGAAGTGAGCTACACGCTGGACCCGTCCGTGCAAGGCACGGCATCCCTGACCACGGCTCGGCCCTTGAGCCGTGATCTGCTCATCCCCACGCTCGAGACCTTGCTGCGGATGAACAATGCGGCGCTCGTCGATCGTGGCGGCCGCTACGAAGTCGTACCGACCGGTCTTGCCGTACAAGGACGCGTCGTGCCTCAGCTCGGTAGCTCCTCGCGTGCCTTGCCCGAGGGTTACAGTATTCAAGTGGTCCCGCTGGAATACATCGGCGCGGCTGAAATGACCGACATCCTTGAACCACTCGCCCCCGAAGGCAGCATCGTTCGCGTCGATACCCTCAGGAATCTGATCATCGTCGCCGGCACCAGCCCCGAGATGAATAGCATGCTGGACACCATCCAGATGTTCGATGTCGACTGGATGGCAGGTCT
The DNA here is from genome assembly GCF_016653295.1 of Halochromatium salexigens. Lineage (GTDB taxonomy): Bacteria > Pseudomonadota > Gammaproteobacteria > Chromatiales > Chromatiaceae > Lamprobacter > Lamprobacter salexigens. The sequence goes on from NZ_NHSF01000014.1 coordinate 28,145, forward strand.
CTCGGTCGGCTTTTTCACCCTCGAGTATGCCAAGGTCGACGATGTCGTCACGCAGCTGGAAATGCTGCTCGCCGATGAATCGTTGAATTCCGCGCAAGGGCTGTTTCGTTTTGTCACCATCGAAAGCGCTAATGCGCTCTTGGTCGTCTCGCCGCAGCAGCGCTACCTGGCGCGCATCGAGGATTGGATTAAACGGTTGGATTTGGCGGAGGCCTCCGGAACCTCCGCCCGGCGCCTGTATGTCTACCGCGTGCGCCATGGTGATGCCGAGAACCTGGCCGATATCCTGACCACGCTCTTCTCCGAGGATGGCTCGAGTCGTGGTGGAACCAGCCGCAGCGTCGGCGGTCTCGCGCCGGGGCGCGAGCAGGCCTCGATCGGGGAAGGCGACTCCAGCTCTGACAGCGGATCGACGCGCTCGGGCGCGCGTGGCTCCAGCGCAAGCACGATGACGCTCTCCTCGGAGGTGAGCATCGTTGCCGACGTCGTCAACAACTCGCTCCTGGTGCGCTCCAGCCCGCGCGATTATAAAAAGATCCTGGACGCCCTCAAACAGCTCGATATCGTGCCCCTGCAGGTACTGGTGGAGGCAACCATCGTCGAGATCCAGCTCACCGGGAACCTCAAGTATGGCGTGCAATGGCGCTTCCAGGGGCCAGCGGTCGAGGGCTACCAGAGCCGCCAGTCGCTCACCGAGGGCAACAATGAGACGCCCGCGCCGAGCTTCCCCGGTTTCAACTGGTCGGTTGTGCTGCAGCCGAGCACCATCAGAACCACCCTCTCGGCACTGGCCGACGATAACCTGGTCAACGTGCTGTCTTCGCCGACGGTGATGGTCATGGACAATCAGGAAGCGAAGATCGAAGTGGGAGATGAGGTGCCGATCCTGGTCACCGAGCAACAGGGTCTCTCGGATAACGACCGCATCCTCAATCAGATCGAATATCGGCAAACTGGGGTACAGCTCTCGGTCACGCCTCGGGTGACCCCGGGTGGACTGGTTCAGCTGCAGATCGACCAGCAGGTCAGCTCGGTGCTCCGGGACGACGGCCCCCTCGGCCCCTCGTTTCGTAATCGGACCATCACCAGCAATGTGGCCGTGCGCTCCAACCAAGCAGTGGTCCTGGGTGGCCTCATCCAAGATGATACCTCGAGCGGTCAATCCGGCGTTCCCGGACTCTACCGCATGCCGATCATCGGGCCGCTGTTCGGCCAAACCTCGAAAACCGCGCGCCGCACCGAACTGGTGGTGGTGCTTACGCCCAAGGTGATCGCCGGTGATAGCGATATCGACGCGGTGACGCGTGATTTTCGGCGTAAGGTGAAGAATCTTGATCCGCGTTTTTGACGACGACCTTGCCTCGGGCCAGGCATCCAGCCGGCACCCCACGCCGAGTCAGGATCACGCGGCCATCGCGCGCGAGGTCTTTCGCATCGAAGCCGAGGCCATCGCGGGCTTGGAGGCCAATCTCGACGGGCGCTTCACGCAGGCCGTGGAGGCCATCCTCGCGGCGAGGGGGCGCGTCATCGTCTGCGGCATGGGCAAATCCGGCATCATCGGCAAGAAGATCGCCGCCACCTTGGCCAGCACTGGTACGCCGGCCTTCTTCATGCACCCGGGCGAGGCCTTCCATGGCGATCTCGGGATGGTCACCGCCGCCGACCTCTTCCTCGCCTTGTCCAACTCCGGCGAGACCGAGGAAATCGTCAAGTTACTGCCCTTCCTGCAAGACAATGGCAACCTGATCATCGCCATGACCGGCAACAGCCGCTCGACCTTGGCTAAGCACAGCAGCCTGCACCTCTCGGTGCGCGTCGAGCGCGAGGCCTGCCCGCTGCAGCTCGCGCCCACCGCCTCCACCACCGCTGCGCTGGTCATGGGCGATGCCCTGGCCGTCGCGCTGATGAAGGCGCGCGACTTCCAGGCCCACCACTTCGCCCGCTTTCACCCCGGCGGCAGTCTCGGCCGCCGGCTGCTACAGCGCGTGCGCGACGAGATGCGCAGCGAACGTCTCCCCTTCATCGCGCCCGACGCCGGCGCCGAGGCGGTCCTTGACGCCGTCACCCAAGGCCAGCTTGGTGTTGCCCTTGTGGTCGATTCGCCCGCGCGTATTCGTGGCATCATCACCGACGGTGATCTACGCCGTGCCCTGCAGACCCACCGTGAAGGCTTCTTTGGCCTCCGCGCGCAAGACCTGATGACGCCCGATCCCATCACCATCGGCGTCGACAGCAGCATGAGTGCCGCGCTCGAGCTGATGGACGCTGATCACATTACGCTGCTCGTTGTCGTCGATGGGGAGTGCGTGGTTGGGGTAGTGCAGAAATAGTTTCGACGAAAGAGGACTAAGCTTAGTGCGCAACCCTATTATCGTGACCGGCGGCGCCGGCTATATCGGCAGCCACACATGTAAAGCACTTCATGCGGCCGGTTATACGCCGGTGAGCTACGATAATATGGTCTATGGCCATCATTGGGCAGTGCGTTGGGGTCCACACGAAGTGGGTGATATCCATGATCGTACCCGCATTGATGCCGTATTAGAGGAATACCGCCCGACAGCGATCATACATTTTGCGGCTTATGCTTATGTGGGCGAATCCATGCAAGATCCAGGCAAATATTATCGTAACAATGTTGCCGGAACGCTGACTCTCCTTGAGGCCATGCGTGACCACGGCATCGACAAGCTAGTTTTCTCCAGTTCTTGCGCGACCTATGGCTTACCAGAGCAGGTGCCTATCGCTGAGGAACATCCTCAGCGGCCAATTAACCCTTATGGTACTTCTAAACTGATGGTGGAATGGATGCTGCGAGATTTTGGTGACGCTCATGGTCTGCGTGCCATTGCGTTGCGCTATTTCAATGCCGCTGGTGCTGACCCCGCCTCTGACATTGGGGAGTCTCACGATCCTGAAACGCACTTAATCCCCCTCGTCCTTGATGCCGCGCTCGGCCGACGTTCAGAGGTAACCATCTTTGGCGATGATTATCCAACAGTGGATGGCACGTGCATCCGTGACTACATTCACGTGACAGATCTTGCGCAGGCTCATGTGCTGGCATTGCAGGCACTTGAGCAAGGTGCATCAAGCACAGCCTATAATCTCGGTAATGGGTATGGTTTCTCAGTGCGCGAAGTTATTGATTGCGTCGAACGAGTGACCCAAAGATCCGTGCCAGCACTGATCGGTGCGCGTCGCCCGGGTGATCCACCACGATTGGTGGGAGACTCCACACGGATTCGCGCCGAGCTTGGTTGGCAGCCAGTCTATGCGGCTCTTGATACGATCATCGCCACGGCTTGGCGTTGGAGCCGCCAGAAAAAAGCTGATGATCAGCACGGCCCAAATCATGTCTAACAGTCGCGCCATTCGGGCTTGGCGACTTGAGCGCATCGCCGGTTTTTCCCTACGTCATGGATGAGAGTACGATTAATCTTATTGAGGTGGCTGCTTTTCTGCCTGCGTCGCTCCGCTTCCCTCCCTCTTGGATCGGTCACCTGCCGTTTGCTGCGTGGATCATCCAGCAGGTGCGACCAACGCTCTTTGTCGAGCTTGGCACTCATACCGGAAATTCCTATTTTGCTTTCTGTCAATTGGTGCAAGAGCACGGCTTACCGACCCGTTGCTATGCTGTTGATACCTGGCAGGGGGACGCCCATTCTGGCGAATATTCGGATAATGTGTGGCAAACCGTCGATGCCTGGAATAAAAAACATTACGAGGCCTTCTCGCGGCTGTTGCCTATGACCTTTGACGAAGCAGCCCAGTATTTCTCTGATGGTTCCATCGGGCTACTTCACATCGACGGTCTGCATACCTACGAAGCAGTGCGCCATGACTTCGAAACCTGGCTGCCAAAGCTGGCCCAGGGGGCCGTGGTGCTGTTTCACGATACGACCGTGCGTGAGCGCGACTTCGGCGTATGGCGGCTATGGGAAGAACTAGGCGCGGACTATAACAATCGGCTTGAGTTTACGCATTGCAACGGTCTTGGCGTACTTCAACTTCCGGGGTCAGATGCACATCAGAGCCTTGCCTGGCTTGATCCTGAGTATCATGGTCGGCAAGCTTTGAAGACATATTTCGCGACACTCGGAGCACGCCAGCTAGAGCGTTATGAACTGGCATCTCGGGTAAAAAAACTCGATGACACCAATCAGATCGTTGCGCAACGCGACGCACAGATCCAGTTCCTTCAACACACTCTGGCCGAGCGCGACCGCGAACAAGCTGAGACAAGCGCTCGACTGTCCGCTATTGAGGCATCCTGGCTGTGGCGTTTCGGGGTAAGGTTTCGCTCCATCATAAATTGGTTGGAGCGGAGAGTACGATTGCTCGGTCAGTTGCCGAGACTGATTCGCCACCACGGAGGGGTGAGACAATTTTTGCGTCATCTACACAGTCTATGGCGTCGGGAAGGCTTTGCCGGATTCCGAATGCGGCTGCGAGCGCTAACCTTGCCGCAGCCTAAATCGAGTTTAGAGCCGGGGTCTGAAGATTAGCTGCGCTCTGAACCCGGCTTGCGGCTTACTGCTGACCGATGGTGCCTAAACCGTTGCTTCCAAAGCGATTATCGATTGTCCAGACATTAGAACAGTTAGACAGAAAGATGCCAAATCCATTCTGGTTGGGTAGTGCCAAACCGCTCTCATTTTGTCCGATACTGTTGTAGCTAATTGAATTATTCTGCGAGTCATAGCATTGGACGCCGTGGGTGATGTTGCCACCGAGCACATTTCCCTCCACTACTACGTTCGTAGATCCCCCCTCGATGGAGAGGCCAACGTCCTGCATACCAAGGGGCACGGTGGCGGTTTTATCTGCGCCGATAATATTATTTTGGATGTAATTTAAATCTGCATGGCCGCTGTCGCCAGGGGAAGGCGCGTAAAGACCGATAACGACACCACCAAGGCTGTTGCCAGAGATGACATTGCCACCCCAGGAGCCGCCAATCGCATTGTAATAAGCCCCGTTGGATATTAAGATCCCGATCTCGCCGTTTGCCAGCACAGCAGTGCCGTCACGATCGACGCCAATATGATTATCAAAAATGACATTACCGATGTTAGACGGATGCAGTAACTCGATACCAGCCGAGTTGTTTCCAGAGAAAACATTGCCCGGCCCTATCCATGTTTCGCCCGCCCCAGCGCCAAGAAAGAGGCCGTCGGAAGTGTTGCCAAGAGCCTTGGTGCCGGTTGCGTCGGTACCGACATAATTAAATTGCAGCGAATTAGTTTGGTAACGGACGTCGGTGGAGTCTGTTGTGCTGATGTCATCGCCGATGGTGATGGCATTGTCATTGCCGCTGATGACATTACGCAGCAAAACGTTACGGCTGGAGGCAATGCCAATACCGCGGGTACCTGCGCGTTGGTAGGGTGGTGCGTAGTTAAGTTCGTAATAGCCACCTTGGTTATAGGTAGCAAGACCAAGGAAATTATCTCTGACCCAGTTTGCTGCGCTGCCCGCACCGATAGTGACAGCATTTGACGAATAGTTGATGATGCTGAGTCCAGCGACTGTGCTGCTGTCGCCGGACTGAAGGTGGATTGCGGATGCGAGCCCTTGCGCATCAAGAATGATAGCAGGAAAGCCGCGACCATCAGGTAGATCAGTAACAAAGCCGGGTTGCGTTGTGGCATCGATGATGACCTGCTCATTGATATAGAGCGTGCTGTCAAGATATAGAGTCACTGGCGACGTGCTCGTAGCTCCGGGAATATTGAAAGAGATCCAATCGGCTCCTGGGCTATAGTAATTGGCTTGCTGCACTGCCCATGGCAATGATCCAGGTGTTATTGTACTCCCGCTGGTATTGGTTACAGTATACGAAGCGGCCAATACGTCTCCGGGAATGTAGACTAAAAGAAGAAAAATGCAATAGGCGAGGAATCCCTTGCGGAAAAGCTTGTAGTGAATTGTTGCACGGCTTAGAGAGATATTCATGTTCGCCCTGGTTATGTTAACCTTGAGAGTTGCCGGTAGAGTACCATCTTGCGCGAGGCTGAATCACCCCATCGGAAACGGTATGCACCCATGCTAACTCATTATAGCTCGGCTACCTTGGATTTGGAAAAAATTTTTGATGCACATTGGTATCAGGAGAAGAACCCAGACCTCGCGATCGCTCAATGCGATGCTCTAGAGCATTACTTGAAATACGGTGCGGTGCAGAAGCGTAGCCCCCATCCTTTGTTTGACACGGCATGGTATATGGGGCGCTATCCAGAGGTCGTGGGAGGCGATCAAAATCCGTTGCAGCATTACTTGGAGCATGGCGCCCGGAGGGGCTATGACCCGCATCCGCTGTTCGACAGCGACTGGTATCTCGAGCGTTATCCCGAGGTGGTGACATCCGGCGAGAACCCGTTACGCCATTATCTTGAGCGAGGCGCCCTCGGAGGCTTCGATCCACATCCGCTGTTCGCTAGCGATTGGTATTTGTTACAACATCAAGATGTTGCTGCAGCAGGCATTAACCCATTGGTCCACTATGTAGAGTACGGTGCGGCCGAGGGCCGGGATCCCAATCCTTTTTTTGATAGCGACTGGTACTTAAGCTGCAACACAGATGTCGCAGCAAGCGGGGTGAATCCGCTGGTGCATTTCGTGTGCCATGGAGCGATTGAGGGTCGCGCTCCAAACCCGTTATTTGACCTCAGCAACTATCGACGCCATCAACCGAGCGTTGCGCTTGCCGGGATTAACCCTTTGGCGCATTTCCTCCGTTTCGGAATTGAAGGCTCATCCCTGCAGGAGCGGCCATCCAAGGCTCGCGAGACCCACCAGAGTGATGCCGCCTACGGTGGCTGGCTATGGCGCAACCGTTGGGACTCCACCGCGGAAGCCCGTGCGCACGCAGCTGTTGGCCAACTGCTGCAGAAGCCACTGTTCACCCTCATTCTGACCGATACTGATCCCAGCGCCGATGTGATTCGTCGTGTACTGCTCAGGCTTGAAGAGCAAATCTATCCTGACTGGGAACTCTGCGCGTTCGTTTCCAAAGCATGCCTACGTGAACTCAAGGCTTTTCTGAAGACTCGGCCCGAAGCGGCGCAGCGCCTTATCTTACTCGACACGCGGCCAGCGTCACCCTTGTCCAAAAATGGGCTGCGACGTGCAGACGAAGCCGCGCGCGGCACTCACGTGCTGTTGCTAAGCGAGACCTGGCGATTGGCGCCGGCCGCTCTGACGAGTATCGCGCTGGCGCTGGACCGCTATCCAGACACGGACCTGGTCTACAGCGACCACGACCACTACCGCCCGGACGGCCTGCGATACGCCCCAGCCTTCAAACCAGACTGGTCACCGGAGTTGTTACTGTCATACCCATACATCGGAGCTGCCTTTTGTCTGCGCCGTGATCTGTTTGGCAGCGCGTTACAGGCGGTCGTGACCAATGGCGAGGGACTGCCTTCAGACCTGCTACTCTGTGCCGCGGATAAGCCTGTCAAAGTCATCCATGTGGCGCAGGTTCTATTTCATTCTGAGGCACCTCCGCAAATCATGGCTGAGAAGGTTTCGCAGCAAACGTGGCAACGGATAGTGCAGGCTGCGCTCGATCGCCGCAGACTACCCGCCCAGGCCTATCAGCCTGATTGGGCGCAGCGCGAGGATGTGCCGGCCACTGCCCTCAAATTTGCCGACACCGGGCCGCATGTAGCCATCATTATTCCTACCCGTAATTATGTGAGAGTGTTACGCAAACTAATCGTTTCCCTAGCTCAAACCCGCTATCAAAATTACAGCGTTCACGTGGTTGACAATGAGAGCGATGACCCGGAAACCCTTGAATATCTTGCCCAACTGGAACACCAAGTCATCCGTATTGCCTCCCCGCAAGGGTGCTTTAATTTTTCTTACATCAACAATCAAGCGGTCAGTCAAGTCGAAGCCGATAATATTCTGTTCCTTAACAACGACACCGAGATCATCGCCCCAGACTGGCTCAGCGCAATGGTAGGCTACTTGAGTATTCCCGGTGTCGGCGCTGTTGGCGCGAAACTATTATTCCCGGATTACCGCGTGCAGCATGCTGGTGTGCTCCTGGGCACCTATAACGGCCTGCCCGGTCATGCTTTTGGTCATCTGCCGGCTGGCGAGCACGGCTATCTGCGTTATGCCGAGGTGGCGCGTGACTATTCTGCGGTAACGGCGGCCTGTATGCTCACGCCCCGCCAGCTCTTTCTCGACAGCGGCGGTTTCGATGAGCACCGTTTCGCCGTGGCTTTCAACGATGTCGATTACTGTTTGCGCTTGGGAGAAGCAGGATACCGTATCGTCTACTGTCCGACCGCGAGTCTGATCCATCATGGCGGTCTGAGTCGTGGTGCCGGAGACGATCCAGCAGAAGAAGCCGCGATCCTACAGCGCGCCCCACGGCGCGACCCCTACTACAATCCCAATCTCAGTGACGACGGGCTGTTCACCCCACGAGCCGATGGCCCTGCCTGGGAATTTGCCGCGCTGGGCTCGTCTCCAGCGCGGACAAACGCGGTGCGGCAGCTTCCGCAATGAATGGAGAAAAACTCATGAATCCAGCGAGGACCGAACCGATGCCCGCCCCCATGCCAGAGTCCTCGGAGGTGCAACCCGAGCCAGCAATCGCTGAGTTAACGCACGAACTCGAGCTGCGCGAGAATGAGATCACTGCGCTGCGGAGCATGCTGGAGCAGTGCCAATCGCAGCTTGCATTAGTGCAGTCCTCGACTATCTGGCGTTTGACGGCGCCGCTGCGGTTCACGGTCGGCGCGTTGCGTGGTGACCTAGCCTATCGTCAGCAGCTGAGCCGTTTTTGGCACCGGATCTCACCGCAGCGTCTGCTGCGCGTCTCGCGTGCGCTGCTATCCGGCGATCGGCGTTATTGGAATCAGCTGCGTCTGCTGCTCAGAATCATGCTGAGCCGATCCCGCTTGCGTCTGCCGGGGCAAGGTAGCGTTGGCGCGGCGGCGAAGCCCGGGAGTCATGCGACAGCGAGCCGGCTAGGCTCGCGCATTATTTACGTCAGCGGCGAACCCGACACCCCTGGCCACAGATATCGTGTTGAGCGCTATGCGGTCGCGGCGCGCACCGCCGCGGCGCAAGCCTTAGTGCTTGGCGTCGAGGAGGCAGCCAATCGGCTTGGTGAGATCAACAAGGCCCAAGTGCTTGTCATCTGGCGCGCCATCTGGTCGGACTCGCTGGCTCAGGTCATGACGGCCGCGCGCACCGCCGGAGTCCGAATCATCTTCGATGTCGACGACCTGATGATCGATCCCGAGATCGCAACCCTCGAGATCATTGACGGCATCCGTACCCAGGAGCTGGAAGCAACCGCCGTGCGGGAGCACTACCGGCGCATGCGCGAGGTCGCGATGGCGGCGGACCTGTGCACCTGCCCAACCGAGCGGCTTGCTGCCGCGCTGCGCAAACTCGACAAGCCAGCACTGGTGTTGCGCAACGGCTTCGATGCAGACACCTATGATGCCTCGCGAACCGCTGTCATCGAACGCCACCAACAGCAGGGTGCCAACGAGCTGATTCGGCTCGGCTATGCAGCCGGCACGCGCACCCACCAGCGCGATTTTCGCGCTGCCGCCAGCGCTATCGCGCGCATTCTGCGCGCGTACCCGCAAACGCGCCTTGTGCTGTTTCACGGCGGAGGAGGTCCCCACGGGCGAAATGCAACGGTTGATTTGAGCGAATTCGAGGACTTCGCTGACCTTCAGGCACAGATCGAATGGCGCAAGATCGTCGCGCTTGAAGACTTGCCTAAGGAGTTGGCCCGCTTCGACATCAATCTGGCTCCGCTCGAGATTGACAACCCATTCTGCGAGGCCAAGAGCGAGCTCAAATTCTTTGAAGCGGCGTTGGTCGATGTGCCCACCGTCGCCTCCTCGACCGGCCCCTACCGTGCGGCCATCGAGCATGGCTGCACCGGCTTCTTAGCGGAGTCGAGCGAGGATTGGTTCGACGCCCTCAAGCAATTAGTCACGGACAGCGAGCATCGCACTCTGATCGCCCGCAACGCGTTGCATTCCGTGCTCTGGCGTTACGGGCCAGAAGCGCGGACCCAAGCAATGCTAGCCCTGCTCGATTGGGGCCTGCGCACGGGCGTGACGCCCACCGCACCGCGCCGCAATGCGCTCGGCCGGCCTCTGCTCGAGCAGGTAGCGTTGCCCGACATCCCCGAGCACGACATCCTGTTCCTTGAAGAGCGCTTGCCGCTCGCTGAGGTCGCGGTCGTCATGCCCGTCTACAACTATGCCCACTATCTGCCAGAGGCGCTCGAGTCGGTCAAGGCACAGACCCTGCAGCGCATCGAGCTGGTATTGGTCGATGATTGCTCCACCGACGACTCACTCGCGGTCGCGAGGCAATGGCTAGAGCACAATGCAAGCCGCTTTCAGCGTGTGGCCCTGCTAAAAAACCGTAAGAATGCATTTCTCGGCTCGGCGCGCAATGCCGCCATTGCCTTTGCGCAAGCACGCTTCGTCATGCCGCTCGACCCGGACAACACGCTGCTGCCGGACTGTCTGGACACCTGCCTAAAGGCATTGCGCGACAGTCCAGCCGCCCTGGCCTACCCGCTGATCCAGCAGATGGGGGACGGTTCGCACATCATGGGCTCCGAGCCCTGGTCGGCGGAACGGCTGCGCCATGGCAATTACATCGACGCGATGTTACTGCTGCGCAAATCGGCCTGGGCCGCAGCGGGTGGCTACGAGAATCTTTACGGCTGGGAGGATTACGATCTCTGGTGCAAATTCGTCGAGCGCGGTTTCTGGGGCATCCAAGTTCCCGAAGTCCTGGCCCAGTATCGCGTGCACCAGGCCTCGATGCTCAAGACCCTCACGCATCGGCAGGAAATCGAGCGCAAGCTCTACCGCGAGATCCTCCAGCGCCATCCCTGGCTGGACCGCACATCGATTCGCCTGGCATGCCCGTCACTGTCGGACGCTGACACCGCCCTTATCGACACCGAAACCCCGGATGCGATGCCCGCCTTGGCCGTCGCTACAGCGCCGGAAACACCCCACGCGGACGTTGTCCAAACCGCCCTCGTCTCGGCCGATGACCGCGCCGCCCGGCTCGCGATCCTCGTCGACCTGCTCCAATGCCCATTGAGCGGTGAGCGCCTGCGTCTCAGCGAGAGCGGGGAGCAACTGATCTCCGAAACCGGACGCTATACGTGGCCGGTGCGCGATGGGCGCCCGATCCTATTCCCGGCCTTAGACGAGATCGTTGCACATCCAGCCTCCCATTTGAGCAATCCACTCTGTGAACGCGCCACGCGGCTGATTGCCGACACAAGCGGTTTAGTGCTCAATCTTAGCGCCGGAGGCTCGTCCAGCCCTGGTCCCAATGTCATCGAGGCCGAGGCGGCGCTGTTCCGCAACACCGACCTCGTTGCGGATTCGCATCATCTGCCATTCCAGGAGGGTTGTTTCGACCTGGTGATCGCGATGAACGCTTTCGAGCATTACGCCAACCCTGAGCAGGCCGCGCGCGAGATTCATCGCGTCCTGCGGCCCGGCGGTCGCGTGTTCATCCATACCGCCTTCCTGCAACCGCTGCACGAGCCCCCTTACCATTTTTACAATTGCACCAAATACGGCCTGGAGCGATGGTTTGCGGACTTCGATCGGTTGGATCTGCGGGTCTCGGACAATTTCACCGCCGGCTATTCCATCGCTTGGCTGCTGTCCGAGGCGGAAACGCTGCTGCGCGCCGAGGTCTCCACGCAAGCGGCCAAGACCTTTACCGAGGCCACAGTGCGCAGACTCATGGACTATTGGCGCGACCCCGCCAGCCGCGACGACCCAGTGTGGCAGGCCCTAGCGGCGCTGCCACAACCAGCTCAAGAACGCATCGCCGCCGGGTTTGAGTACCTCGGCTGCAAAGGCAAGGCCGATCCCATCACCCCACTCACAACAAACTGATTCGATTTATGAGCGGACAACGCATTCTCGTCACCGGCGGTGCCGGTTTTCTCGGCTCGCATCTCTGCGAACGCCTGCTCGCTGGCGGCAACGAAGTGATCTGCGTCGATAATTGCTTCACCGGCTCGCGGCGCACGATCCATCACCTGCTCGACGATCATCGCTTCGAGTTCATCCGTCACGACATCACATTTCCGCTCTATGTTGAGGTTGACGAGATCTACAACCTTGCCTGCCCCGCTTCGCCCCGGTACTACCAGCAAGATCCGGTGCAGACCACCAAAACGTCAGTCCATGGCGCCATCAACATGCTCGGGCTCGCCAAACGCCTCAATGCGCGCGTGTTTCAGGCCTCGACCTCAGAAGTCTATGGTGACCCGCACGTGCATCCGCAACCTGAATCCTATTGGGGCAACGTCAATTGCCTTGGTCCACGCTCATGCTACGACGAAGGCAAGCGCTGCGCTGAAACCCTATTTTTCGACTATCATCGCCAGCATGCCCTGACCATCAAGGTGGCACGCATCTTCAATACCTATGGGCCAAGAATGGACATGGACGACGGGCGCGTGGTATCGAACTTCATCATCCAGGCCCTGACCAACCAGCCCATTACCATCTACGGCGACGGCAACCAGACGCGCTCGTTTTGCTATGTCGACGATCTGATCGAGGCCTTCGTCCGCCTCATGGGCACCCCCGCTGACTTCACCGGACCGGTCAATCTTGGAAACCCGGTGGAATTCACCATCGCTGAACTCGCCCACGAGATCATCGACCAAACCGGCTCCAGCGCCACGCTCAACTATCTCCCACTGCCGGCGGACGACCCGAAGCAGCGCAAGCCGGATATCGCCCTCGCCCGATCAACGCTCGACTGGAGCCCTCGGATCGCGTTGAAGGAGGGGTTAAAGCAAACCATTGCCTACTTTGAGCAATGCTTACAAGCCGAGTAGCTCGCACCGCTTGAGCAAGAAACGCCAAGCGCCCGTGGTCGCTCAGCCTGAGGCGCGGCTCTTGTTGCTGACGCGCCACGGCGCACTGGGCTCGAGCAGTCGTTTACGGCTGATGGCGTATCGCCCCTGGCTGGAGCAGGCTGGGTTTCAAGTTGAGCTCAGCACCTTTTTTCATGATGACGACCTGCGCGCGCGTTATGCCAATGGACGCGCCGGCGCTGGTGTGATCCTACGCGCCTACCGGCGCCGGCAACGTGCGCTGATGGGACTCAACCGCTATCAGTTCATCTGGGTGGAAAAAGAACTGTTTCCATTCCTGCCGGGGAGCGTGGAACGCTGGCTTGCCTGGGCCGGCGTGCCCTATGCGGTGGATTACGATGACGCGACCTTCCACCGCTACGACGCGCATGGCTCCGCCCTGGTGCGCGGACTGCTGGGCCGGCGGCTGGTGCCGCTGCTGCGTGGCGCCCGTCTGGTGACAGCGGGTAATGCCTATCTGGCCGACTATGCTCGGCGCGCCGGCGCGCCGAGCGTGAGCCTGGTGCCGACGGTGCTGGATGTGAATCAATACGTGCTGGCCGATGAGCCCGACGACGCCGTGCTACGGGTCGGCTGGATTGGCTCGCCGTCGACAGCGCCTTATCTGCGCCTGGTGCGCGAGCCACTGCGGCGCCTGGCTCGCGAACGGCCGGTACGGCTGGTGGTGATTGGCGCCGAGGCGATCCCAACGATGGATGTCCCGGTGGAGCACCACCCCTGGTCGGCAAGCACCGAGTCAGCGCTGCTAGGAACCGTGCATCTGGGGATCATGCCGTTGCCCGATGGGCCTTGGGAACGAGGCAAGTGCGGCTATAAGCTGATCCAGTATCTGGCCTGCGGTAAGCCGGTGATTGCCTCGCCCGTGGGCGTCAATCAGGAGATGGTCACGCCAGCGGTGGGGCTGCTGGCGACCAACGCGGATCAATGGCTCACGGCGCTGCGCCGCTTGGGCGCCGATGCGCCCTTGCGGCGCCGGCTAGGGCGATCCGGGCGGGCGTTGGTCGAGGCGCATTATTCGCTGCCGGCCTGGGGGCCGGCAGTTGCGACGCGCATAGCTGAAACGGCCGGACTGTCGACGCGAGAGCCGGCCCGGATGCCAACCTGGATGCGCCGCTGATGGCGACATTGGCCAACCAGCGACCGCCACGGTTGCTGTTTCTGATCACCGTGGACTGGTTCTTCACCTCGCATTTTTTGGCGCGCGCGCTCGCCGCCCGGCGCGCTGGTTATGAGGTATTGGTGATGACGCATCTGGAGGGCGAGCGTGCGCGCCTGCACGCGGCGGGGCTGGTGCCCATTCACTGGCAGGTGCGACGCCGCGGCCTAAACCCGCTTACCGAGCTGCGCTCACTCTGGCAGCTAGTGCGTGTCTATCGCCGACAGCGCCCGGACTTGGTACATCAAATCGCCCTCAAGCCCATTGTCTACGGCACACTGGCGGCTCGCTTCGCCGGTGTACGTCACCTGGTCAATGCACCGGTTGGCATGGGCTTTGTGTTTACCTCAACCTCGCCGTTAGCGCGGACCCTGCGGCCCTTGCTGGGTCTTGCGCTGCGGCTGCTGCTCAACCCTGCGGGCAGTCGCGTGGTATTCGAGAACGCCGATGACCGGGCACTGGCGCTGGCCGCCGGCATGGTACGCGAACCGGCGGCGGTGTTGATCCGCGGCGCGGGCGTGGATGTACACCACATCCGCCCCGTTGCCGAGCCGCCAGGCATCCCGCGCGTGGTGCTGGTCGCGCGCATGCTCTGGGACAAAGGGGTTGGCGAATTCGTCGCCGCCGCGCGCATCTTGCAAGAACGCGGCGTGCGCGCACGGTGCCTACTCATCGGCGGCTTGGACCCGGACAATCGCGCCTGCATCGAACCAACGCGCCTGAAGGCCTGGCAGGCCGAGGGCATCATCGATTGGTTAGGTCATCGTGAGGATGTGGCCGAGCTCATCGCCGGCAGTCACATCGTTGCTCTGCCCTCGTACCGCGAAGGATTACCGAAGGCATTGCTGGAGGGGCTGGCGGCGGGGCGGTCGATCGTGACGACCGATGTGCCGGGTTGCCGCGAAGCGGTGATCGCCGGCGAAACTGGATTGCTGGTGCCCGCTCGCGACCCAAAGGCACTGGCGGACGCCTTGGCGTGCTTGCTCGAGAACCCACAGCTGCGCCAGCGCTTCGGCGCCGCCGGTCGGCGCTTGGCGGAGCAGGCTTTCGCCACCGAACAAGTCGAGCAAACCACGCTCGCGCTGTATGACGCGCTGCTTGGAGCTCGGGCACCGGGGGGAGCCCAAGGCGGCAGCTACACGCAAGGCAGCTCATGAGGCATCACATGGGCTCAGTGACCGGAGCTTGCCTGAAGCCTTGGGGCCTGCGTTCAAAAATCACGACGCTGTCATAGACTGCAATCGCATCAGTGGAGCGTGTAAACGCTGAAACCGGCAACTCGCCTCTGGTGTGCACCGCGTTAATTTCATCAAGCTTTTCCTTGACAACTTCCATAAAGCTCCCTTTTTTTCTAAGGCCGCCGCCATAGTCTTGCCAATAACATGTGTGTGTATCCTCGACCATGTACACCCCATGCGCGCTCATCCGATGGTACATCAGCTCAAAGGAGCGAATCATGTGCGCCATCTGATGGCTACCATCATCAAGGATGATGTCGATATTTGGGTATTTTGCAAAGATACTGTCGATGAGCGCTGGGTCATCTTGGCTGCCAATAAAGATGTCTATTCCTGCCTCTTCATGGGCTTTGCAGTCAGGATTGATGTCGACGCCGATAATATGACTGCCTGGCCCGAAAAATTCCTTCCACATCGCGAGCGAGCCACCACCTTCCACCCCAATTTCTAGCATAACGGGTTGCGTATCCCGAAAGCGCGTAAAATGCCGCTCGTAAATATCAAAATAATGAATCCATTTGTGCAGACGCTTGTGACCATTGTTCAGAAAATATCTGTGGAGTGAGCTTTTACTCATCTTGGTCAACCTCGTTTGCTCGTCCCTCGTTTGTTACCATTGCCCTCATTTCCTCAATATTTTCAATGTTCTTATGGTTGACTAACCACTCAAGCGTTCTTTTGCGCATCGTCATCTATCGCGGTACCAATTCGATATGTTCCATCGGGATCCCGATCAATCCAAAACCACTGCTACAATGCGATTTCACGATCAATGCATCGTGCAGCCAGTGATGCTGAACATGGTCATCGTTGGTGCCTTCGGCCAAGGCCACGGTTACAGCGTAATCCCCCATCGGCAGAAAGGGCATCTGAAAGGTGAATGCCGCCATAAATGCTTCGCCGGCAGCAATCGATAGCGGTGGGCGCTGCGAAAACCGCGCCGTATTGTCACCAAACAATGCCTGTCCCAATCGATCCAGGAGATAAAAGCCAACGATTGGGCTGAATAGCGCCTTCTGCGCTCGGCAGTCGATCTCCAGTATCACCCGCTCGCCGCCCACTACCCACGCCAAAGGCTGACCTGCCTCATCCAGTAGCCGCACCTCGGTGACTTGACCGCCTCCCTGACCAAACTGCGCGGCATCGGGATTAAAACTGAACACCTCGATATCGTTGCGGTACACTGTGGCGTTGATGAAATCCAGCCGCATATCGCGCGGCGGTTGTAAACGCGCTTGCGCCTTGGCGACCCGCCCGCCCGCCTGATCATCGTCCGCGCGATCAGGATCCGTGCTGCGCGCCTCGCGCTCACTGGATTCGAGTGTCGTTTCGCCCTGCCGTGCTTCGAACAACTCGGCAAGATACAGCTGTGCCGCCTCCTTTGGCGCACCCTGAAAGCGCGTGCGCCCCCGATCCAGCCAGATCGCCCGCTGGCAGAGATTGATCACCGCCCCCGTATCATGGCTCACGAACAGTACCGTACCGGTCTCCATGAATCGGCGCAGAAACCGCATACACTTCTGCGTAAAGAAGGCATCGCCGACCGCCAAGGCCTCGTCGATCACCAAGATATCGGCATCCACATGCGCGATCACCGCAAACGCCAGACGCACCATCATGCCGCTGGAGTACATCTTCACCGGCTGCTCGATGAACGTGCCGATGTCGGCAAACGCGGCAATGGCCTCGAAGCGCTGGTCCACCTCCGCCTTGCTCAGGCCCAGCACGGCCGCGTTCAGATACACATTCTCGCGCCCGGTGAACTCTGGGTTGAAGCCAGAGCCCAGCTCCAACAAGGCGGCGACACGGCCATTGACCTCGATACGCCCGCCGCTCGGCTGCAACGTGCCACAAATGATTTGCAGCAGCGTCGACTTACCACTGCCGTTACGGCCGATGATGCCCACGGTCTCGCCACGGGCGACCTCGAACGACACCTCCTGCAGCGCCCAGAACTCACGAAAATAGCGCTTCTGCTGCCACCCCAGACCCTGCTGCAAGCGCGGCAGCACAAACTGTTTCAGCCGGTCCCCCGGGCGGGCATAGATCGGGTAACACTTGCTCAGCGCCTCGACCCGGATCGCATTCTCAGAGCACATCCGCAAACCCCTTGCGCGTCTTCTGGAACCAGGCATACCCAGCATACCCAATCCCGCAGGCCACCAGCGAATACAGCGCCAAGCCCAGCCAGTTGGGCATCTGCCCCAGCAGCAACACCTGACGCGATTGCTCGATGATAAACGTCAGCGGATTGAGCAACATCCACGGCCGCAGCGCCTCCGGCAGCGCGCTCATGGGATAGAATATCGGCGCCAAAAACAGTAACATCATGGTGACGATGCCGGTGACTTGACCGACATCGCGCAGGAACACCCCCAGCGAGGCCAGCAGCCAAGCCAGCCCCAAGGTCAGGCACACCAGTGGCAACAGCACCAGCGGCAACAACACCAGCGTCCAGTGTACAAAGCCGTTCAGCAAGACAAACGCCAGCAGCAGCACGCCCAGACTCATCAGCGCCTGGAACAACGCCGCCCCCATGCTGACCACCGGCAAGATCTCCAGGGGAAACACCACCTTCTTGACGTAGTTCACATGCCCCACGATCAAGGCGGGCGCGCGGTTGATGACCTCCGAGAACAGCGCATGGATGATCAGCCCCACGAACAACACCACGGCGAATTGCGTCTTGTTCTCCTCGCCATCGATCCCCCAGCGCGCCCGGAACACCACCGAGAAGACGAAGGTGTAGACCATCAACATCAGAATCGGCGTCAAGAGCGACCACAGGAGCCCCAGTATCGACCCACGGTAGCGCCCGCTGACCTCGCGCCGCGTCATCTGGCCGATCAGCTGGCGATAGCGCCACAGGGTGGCGACGAGCGCGCGGGCCTGAGAATACTGCGTGAGAAACGGGCGCATGGATGGAAAGCTTTGACCAAGGAAAACATCACATGATACCAGACAACACAGGTCGAAAATGAACCACATGTTGGGTTTTAGCACTAGCAGCCACCGCCGCAGTGCGCTCCAGAGGCGCCTGTGCACGCCCTCATTCAGGAGTCGATAATTCCTAGCGGCAACGGAACATGCGCGCAGGGCTTGAGACGCGGCTTGCAACCGCGCCGCGATCGGTTACAATCATAGACGGCTTGACGAACATGTCTCTTTGTAACAACATCCGCTAGGCTTGGGGCGTCGAGCACGCACGGACACCTCCTAACCCCTACTAGTTCACAGGCTCGCCGAGACCCCGTATGATAGCGCCCAAAGCTCCTTGGAGCAGAAACCCCCTTGGAAGCCAACGAGGCCAACCCTTGTCACGCGCCGCCTTCCCTTTCACGCTCTAACTCTCGACACGGAGACCGAAGATCATGCTGCAAGCATTCGACCAATCCTACTACCTGCAGAACAACCCGGACGTGCTCGCCGCCGTGAGCAGCGGCCTCATGCCGAGCGCCGAATATCACTATATCCATCATGGCGAAGGCGAAGGCCGGATGCCGAGCCCGTTCTTTGACCCCAGCTTTTATTTGTCGCAAAACAGCGACGTGCTGGCCGCTGTCGACGCTGGCATCTTTAGCACAGGCCTGCAGCATTACTCGATGTACGGCGCGGACGAGGGTCGCAGCAACGGTGCGATCGATTTTGACGAGACCTTCTATCTCGCGGAGAACCCGGATGTAGCCGGTGCCGTTGCGGCCGGTCAGTTCGACAGCGGCTACGATCACTTCGTCGCCTACGGCGCCGCCGAGGGGCGCGCTCCAGCCGCTGGCGTGAGCGCGGACACCGACACGCTCACCATCAACCCCGACGTCGCCACCGCCAACGTCTTCGAGGCCCCCCGCGAGTTCAACCCGGGCGGCACCGATCAGATGAACACGCTGCAGGACGACGACGTCCTCACTGGTGTCGGCAACAACCCAACGCTGAACTTCACCTTTGTGGACGACAGCGAAATCGGCAACCCACCGATCACCCCGACCCTGAACGGCATCGAGACCGTCAATGTGTCTGTTCAGGGTTCTGCAAACAAAACTTTGGACTTGCAAGACACCACGGGCGTTGATGCCATCAACGTCTCGCGCATGAATGACTCTAACCAGATGAACACGCGCAACATCGCCGAGTCCGTCTCGACGATGTCTGTTAACAATAGCCAAGCGCCGAATGCCCCCGTGGCCTTCACCTTCCTCGGTGCCGCCCTCGCCGGCAGCAGCGACGAGACCGCCCTGACGCTCAATAACGCCAATCTTGGGTCACTTCGGGTTGAGGAAAGCGTAGCCACGCCAAGCGAAGGCTACGAGACCATCAACCTCACCAGCACCGGGTCGACGAATGCCGCCGGCTTCCTCCAGGCCGAGGATCTGCAGACACTGAACATCACCGGGGATCAGGCGCTGACCCTGGGCGGTAGCCGGCCCACCTTCAACGCTGCCACGGGCGCCGTCGAAGCTAGCCAGTTCCAAGCAGGACTGGCGAATGTGGCCGGCTCGCTCGACACCATCGATGCCACCGGCCTCGGCGCCAACCTGACGCTCCACCTTGGCCCAGAGATGAATGCCTTCCGCGACGGCACCTCGGGCGTGCCGATGGACGTCATCGTAACCAGTGGAATCGGCGACGACAGCTTCGTGCTCACCCAGGGCGCGTCGATCGATGCCGGCGATATCGTCGATGGCGGTGATGGCGCCAATACCATGACCGTGCTCGGCGGGGCGGCGCAGACGATCACCGCTCCGGCGACGGGCCCTAACTTGCTCGGCATTCCGACGCTGGAAGTGCGCACGGGTCATGATTCGGCTTTTCCTGCTGTCGTCGAGGCTGCGGACACAGTAACGGTTGACGTCAATGCGTTCGATATGCTTGAGAGCATCTTTGTGCGCAACGAAGGGCAGCAACCTGTCGATATTGGTACCGCCGCAACTCCTGTTTTACAGTGGCGATCCGCCGCCGAAGGCATGACCGTCAACCTCAACAATCTGAGCGAGACTGGCGACGCCGACGGCCTGACCCAGACCATTGCGCTGGCGCACGGCACCACCGGCAACAGCACCATCGCCAACAACATCATCAACACCACCCAAGCTGTGGATGCCGATGACAACGCGCTCCAGGTGACGCTGGTCGATGGGGTGAACACCGACCCCGTCTTCAACGCCCAGTTGAATCTGGTCGATGTCGAGCGACCGACGATTGTCGACAACGATACCGAGTCGAACACCGTCTTCCTCGACGGCAACGGCAGCTTCACCCAAGACGGTAGTACCCTGACCGTGGCCCCGGGCGATGCCTCCGATGCCGGCAACTACATGAACTTCGATAGTTTCAGTGCTGCCGGGTTCGATGCCACCTTAGCTCTTGCTACGGTCTTTGATCCAAACGCCCCTGCCGGCACGACCGTCAATCCTCTTAACGCAGGTTATGCCCTTGCAGCCGACGGCAGCACCGGCAGCAACACAAGCGCAGTAGACAACTTAGCCGCAATCCCTGGCGTTCCCAGCGGGGTCAGTACAAGCCGGCGTGATAACGCGGTCGATAGTGTCTTTTACGGCTCCCTGGGTACCGTCGATGACACCACACTAGGAACGGTCACGGATTATGCCGATCGCTTGGTGTTCGAAAACATCGAGGCTGGCAACTACGACGGCGATATCATCGCACGCTTGGGCGACATCACCCGTGATGACGGCGTTACCTCGATGTCGATCACCACGGGCTCCGGCAATGACACACTGATCTTCGATGCGGTCGGCTCGGCCAGCGCCGGCTTCACCTCGGGCGATACCATTAACGCCGGCGCGGGCCGCGACACCCTCGTCCTCGATGGCAATACCGCCACCGTCTCCGGCACCCCGCGTATCGACCATCAATCCTCGGAGTGGGATAACCTCAGTGGCGTCGACGTCCTGCGCTTTGGCGACAACAACGGCGCCAACAACAACAAAGTAGGGAATGCAAACTGGGTCGCCATCAACGGCGGTGGCTACGCCGCACGCATCGACAACGAGTTCGTTGGCCAGACCGACAACGGCAATCGCTTGGTGGTCATCAACAACGACGGTGACCTCCGGAACAATGGTGAGTCCGATCTGGTGCTCGACATGCGCGGGCTTAGCCAGGATAAGGCGGTGACCTTTATTGGTGCGAATGGTGTAGCTATTGATGCGAATGGTGTAGCCCTTCCCGGTGTCTCCTCCAACCGCTTGGTCGTCGACGATACCAGTGCCAACCAAGGCATGGTACTCAATGGCGGTGACACGGATATCCGCGACCCCGATGATGCCGCAACCGCTGGATACGTCGCCGGCAACAACAACGTGCTGGAGATACGCAACACGGCCAACGTCTCGATCGCAGACCTTTCCCAGGTCCGCAACTTCGGTCGGCTTGACTTCACCAATGATACGTCCACGGATCAGACGTTGAACATCTCGCTGGATGACGGCGTGGTCAACCGGCTTGTCGATGCGAGCCAAGCCGCCTCGAGCACAACCCCCGAGACGCTCATCCTGAATGCCCGCGACAACCTCAATCCCAGCATCAATAACGCCACAACCAGCAACATCACCGCCGTTGCCGACCTTGAAGTGGACGCCGGCGCCTTGACCGACCAGTCCAACATGAACATCCTTGGTGGACGCGGGGTCAACAACATCACCACCGGCGATGGCGACGACTCTGTGACCCTGCTTGGGCAGTTCGACGCTGCGGACTATGCGTTGGCCGCGCCCGTCAACGGCATCGCCCTCAGCGACCTCGACAATAACGTCGCGCTTGCTGGCCCTGGCAACTGGTCGGCTCAAGGCGACATTGATCTAGGCAACGGTACTGACACCCTCGAGACCTACGGTGCCATCAACCTTGCCGGGGTGACTCTCAACAACATCGAGTTTATTGTGTTCAATTCCTCCGTAAGTCTCACCGATGAACAGCTCAACGCCGTGCTGAATGCAGGCGGTGTCACCTTTACTGATCTCAGAGCCACGCACACGCTTGAGATCGTCGACACAGGCTTCACTGGCACCCTTGATTTCTCCAATATAACGCTGAAAGGCAGCGGAACGCTGGACATCGAGACGGATGGTATTGCGTGGGATGGCACGGTTGCAAAAGAAGACGCGGACAGCAGGGTAGAGGTCGACGGTGAGCCCCAAGGATTCGTGGTGAACGACGCCGAGTTCGAAGTGGCCGAGGATGCGCCTAATGGCAGGCCAGTTGGGACGATGACCGTCGCCGACGACGTTGAAATCGACAGCTTCGAGATCACCGCGGGCAATATCGACGTTGATGAGGACGGAAATGACGCCTTCCGTATCAACGACAACGGCGACATCGAGGTCCACGATACCAAGGATCTGACCGCAGCTTTGGATGATCCCGAGTATGATCCGTTCAACCTCACCATCAGGGCCACGGACGAAGAGGGCAATACAGGTGCGGGTACTGCCACGGTCGATGTCATCGCTGGCGGTGAGGAGAACCTCATCATGCTCAGCGACGTCCAACCCGAGGTGACAGCCGTTGAAGGTGAGCAAGAAGTGTTCGTGCTGAATTTCGACTCCAGCACAGGTGCCTCACTCTCCAGCGACGCGGTAGTGACCATCGAGGGCTTCACCGTAGGCGAGGATATGCTGCGCTTCGACGATGCCGCCGAGCCGCCACTGTCCGCCGCCGACTTCCTCGACGTTGAGGCGGGAGGTGCTCTTGTGGTTCCAAATGGTTTTGCAACCCCACCCACCACCGTCATCAGCTTCCAGGATGATGATCCGGCCGATGAGCTAGACCCTGCTCAGATCACGCTGAGCGGTATCAACGATGCATCGCTCGGGGGTGAGACGCCGTTCTACGAAGTCGTCTGACTCCAATCGCTCGTCTCAGCCATGCGCTGAAAACCACGCCGGTCCTTAGCGGCCGGCGTGGCCCCTTGGCTAAACTTCGATTCCAGCAGCGTGTGCCGCACTCTCAAGCGAAGCCATGGTCACTATCAATAGTCATGTGCTGATCGTTCTATAGTGATAGGATCGCTCGTATGCTCACGCGCCCGTCCAAGCACCTCGACTTCTAACCTCCGTGGAGACTTCAAATGGCTAACCTTGACTCCGGTAACCTCAGCGTCAACATTACTGGCGACGATCCCGAGTTTAACGATTTTGGCGGCACTGACACTTATTCAATTGTCTCGGACCTGAGCGGTGACGTCACCGTCAGCGACAACCAAGCTAGCGTCATCAACCTACTGGATGGCCTAGAGATCACCTCCGCCAATTTCCTCTCCAATGGTGTGCAGTTCACAGTGAACGACCAGGTCGTCACCTTCTTGGGCGCTCCCGAGCAGTTCAGCTTCGTCTTTGGAGGAACGCCATTCGACTCCACAGCCGGTACCCCGCTGACCTTCGAAGAGACCGCCCAGGCTTTCGGAACCACCGTTCCTGCGGCTGGCGAACCGTTGAATAGCGCGACTATCACCGGCACTGTCAATCCTGATGGCTCGATTGGCGAGGGACCGGCACCGACGCCGATCGATGAACCTGGAGTCCTCACTTGGGACGAAAATGGCATCCTTGGCAACGAGGAAGGCCAGCTTTCTGAACAACAAGATTCCACCTGGGGCTATTTTGGCGACGCTGACCAGGTGCGTACCGACAACGACAGCGAGGCCAGCGTCACCTTTACCTTGAGCATCGATGACACCGAGCCGGCACCGGTCGAAGAGAATGCGGTCAACATCCAGATCACCAACTTCACGGCTGGAGATGTGCTCGATGTCTCAAGTTTCGCGGGTGACCTTGCGGCCGGCGACACCCCCGTGGTAACAGGCGTGGACCTTGATGACGGTGTTCTGGGTATCAGCATGGTCGCGGCCGATCCTATTGCGGCGCCCACGGATATCGCGCCCGCTTGGAACATCGAATTCCCCGAGATCGAGCAAACGCTCGTCGATGGGCTGAGCGCTATGGGTGATGGCGATCTGACCGCTGGCCTCAACGCTGCGCTCGAAACGGAAGATTTCTGGCTGGTGCTCTGATCGCATATCCGTGTCGGCCGGGGCCGATCAACCGTCAACCGTCTGACCAGCTAACCGCTTTATATCTAGCACAGGCCAAGAAGACCCTCTGTCGCTCTTGGTCTCTTGCACACTTTTTCAGGAGATGACTATGTCGACCGCAGCCTTAAAGAAGCAAGCCTACGCTGAAGCATTCGTACAGACGTTGGCGGGTGATCTTGAGCTGAGCCCACAGCTCGAGGCGATTTTTGTCCGCATCCTGTCGCGTCAGTTGGACTATGACGCAGACGCCGACGAGATTATTCGTCCTAATGAGGGTGTCTTCAACAACCTGGCCAAGGCCTTTACCTTTCAGGCGACGCCGGTGGCCGAACGCCCGGACGGTGGTCCGAGCGACTACGATGACCTCCTCGTTCAGGCCGACGCCGACGCCCAGGAGGAGCAACAAGAGATCGAGCCGGAGCCAGAGCCAGGCGAGATCGTCTTCAATGCCGAGTGGACCAATTCCGAGCCGGCCATGGAAGCCGTTGCGTCCAAACTCAGCATCGAGGCTGAACCGTTCCAACTCTTCGATCTCAAGACCCTGGAGCTGAAGGTGGGTGATACCACCGTTGTCGTCGACGAGATCGATGCGGAAGGCGAAGACGATGCGGAAGTGATCGAAAAGCTGGAGGCGGCACTCAACGATTCTGATGGTTTCCAGGAGAATAACCTGGAGGCTAGCTATTCCCTTGCAAATGAGACGCTGACCATCACCAATGAGGACGGTAAGGCGTTTTCCACGGAAGATGTGAAACTCTTGAATGCCGGTGAGCAGGCCACTGCTTCAACGGCCAAGATCGAGATTCTTCAGGGAACATTGCTCAACGCTCGCGCTCTGGCGTTCACCATCGATGGCCAGGATGTCGCTGTTGAGATCGAGGATGACGATGCAGGGACAGTTGCTGGGGTTCTTGCTAGCTTTACAAGCGAGATCCAAGCCAAGACCATCGACGATGACACGCCTTTCAGCGATATGGAGGTGACATACGACACTGGGCACTTAGTCATCACCGATGACAAAGGTCGTGCGTTTGTTGAGGGGAGTGTCACGCTCGAAGACGGAGGTCAACCCGCTGAGCCCTCAACGATGTATGTGACCGGTGTCAGCAGCGCGGATGCCACTAGCGCGGCTCGCTTAACGCTTGATATCGCTGGCTACGATGGGGTCCAAGTCAAGGTCGATGGCGCGACCAGTCTGGCGAGTCTTGCAGATCAGTTAAATGATGGGTTTGATGCCTGGGAGGCAGATGATGGGACAACGCCGCTTGCTAATCTTTTAGTCACTGCTGAGGCAAGCCAGAGTCGCCTGAAGATCGTCGATGATCTCGGTCGTCCCGGTGATGATGGACGGGTCTTTCTGGAGTCGGCAGCGGAGAACGTCGAGCCGAGCCAGGCCATCTTCACAGACATCACCGATGGGTTTGCCAGGCTGCAAGCCGGTCGTTTCAGTGCTGAGTTAGGGACTGAGATCGAGATTGATCGCGCACTCATCGATATTACCACTGGGGGTCGAACGGAGCTGGCGACCGAGATTGAGACCGTTCTGAATGCCGCTGATGATGATGAAGGCAACATCACGGTGACGGCATCGGCTGATAACCGGATCGTTATCGAGGATGCGCTCGGGCGTGAGTTCTCCAATGTTTCGATCCTGGACATCGGTGAACCGAAGACTGACACCGAATGGTATGTCAATGGGATCACCGATGCGGATGTCGCCGATATCGATCTCTTCAAGATCGCTGTGGCGGGGCTCAATGGTGGAGAGCCGTTCGAAATCGAGATCGATCATGCTGCATTAACCTCCAATGATGGAACTGGCCTGGCCGCTTTCATCGACGAGAAACTTGGTGACGAGGAGGTTGAGCATCTCAGCGTCACCTATGAGGCAAGTGATGACCGGCTCGTCATCACGGACACCCTCGGTCGCGCATTGAGCGATATCGAAGCATTGAACACCGAGGGGGCCTTGCCTTCGACCGCGACCATTAGCAATCTGAGCGATGCGATTGCGAGACTCGATGTGGGGCGCTTCTCGGCGATGATCGGTGGCGTCGAGGTGTCGCTGGCTGATGTCGATGTGGACGATACCACCGGGGATACAACGGCATTGGCCAGTAAGATCGAGACCGTGCTGCAAAAGGCCCTGGACAATGACATCACTGTTAGTGACAAGGAGGGCAGCGGCAATAACACAGAGATCGTCATTAGCGATGCCAAAGGTCGCGCGATTCTTGTCGACGAACTGAGCCTCGCCACAGCAGGAGCAGCCTCCACGACTGCGGAGACGGTCGCGCTGAATGGCGTTCAGCCGTTTACTGAGGCTGCTGGAACCGTCCAGTTTTTCGAGGCGGATGTCGAGTATGTCAACGATAAGCATCAGTTAGTCACCAAGCAAGTCAGAGTGAACCTGACTGGAGAGGCTGACATGGATGCTGTTGAGACCAAGCTGAATGAGGCGTTTGGAACGGCATTTAGCGATGGTCTCGGTGCTAGCAGTGGAACGGATGTCGTCGATGCCTCTTATGACGGGAGCGACATCCTCACCATCACCAACAAGACGGGCTATAGCCTCTCGGATGTTTTCCTGGGGGCTGGTGACAATCTTGATGCGGTCGCTACCGCGGACGCGAGTGGGGCTGAGGTCGAAACCGCGACCTTGACCTTCGAAGCGTTGACCGATGGTCAATCAGTGACGGTAGCGGGGCTGACGCTGACGGCAAGTGGTGCCATCACCGCAGCCAATGTTGCTGCCGGTTTTGCAGGCCTTGCCGCCGGTGTCGAAGAAGGCAACTCGGTCACCAATGGCGCTTGGAGCGGGACGCTTGCGGACTGGACCACGACCGGCAACACGGCTACTGGCGCTGAACTCGCGTTTGCAAGAACACCGGCCAGCTTGTCAGATCCCGACAATATTCCGGTAAGCGAATCAGGTACTCCCGAAACCGCGACCTTGACCTTCGAAGCGTTGACCGATGGTCAATCAGTGACGGTTGCAGGGCTGACGCTGACGGCAAGTGGAGCCATCACCGCAGCCAATGTTGCTGCCGGTTTTGCAGGCCTTGCCGCCGGTGCCGAAGAAGGCAACTCGGTCACCGATGGCACTTGGACCGGGACGCTTGCGGACTGGACCACGACCGGCAACACAGCTAGTAGCGCTGAACTCGCGTTTGTCAGCACAACAGCTAACGAAAATGTTGACAATATCCCGGTAAGCGAATCAGGTACTCCCGAAACCGCAACCTTGACCTTCAAGGAGTTGACCGATGGTCAAACGGTTGAGGTGGCGGGTCTGACGCTGACGGCAAGTGGAACCATCAGCGCAGCCGATGTTGCTGCCGGTTTTGCAGGCCTTGCCGCCGGTGCCGAAGAAGGCAACTCGGTCACCAATGGCGCTTGGAGCGGGACGCTTGCGGACTGGACCACGACCGGCAACACAGCTAGTGGCGCTGACCTTGCGTTTGTCAGCACACAGGTCGGAGATGTCTCTGATCTTGAACCAAACGCTGGCACGCTCGAAACCGCAACCTTGACCTTCAAGGAGTTGACCGATGGTCAAACGGTTGAGGTGGCGGGTCTGACGCTGACGGCAAGTGGAACCATCAGCGCAGCCGATGTTGCTGCCGGTTTTGCAGGCCTTGCCGCCGGTGCCGAAGAAGGCAACTCGGTCACCAATGGCGCTTGGAGCGGGACGCTTGCGGACTGGACCACGACCGGCAACACAGCTAGTGGCGCTGACCTTGCGTTTGTCAGCACACAGGTCGGAGATGTCTCTAATCTTACCCCAGGCGGTACTGGAACACCTCCTACTGTGGTCACGGTTGGTGGCACGGATGTTGTCGCAGCGACTCCTACTGTGGTCACGGTTGGTGGCACGGATGTTATCGCAGCGACTCCTACTGTGAACACGGTTGATGGCGTCGCAGCTCCCACAGCTGTGACTGTAGTGACTGCAGAGTTCGTTGCCCCCCCAACACCCGCTGAGGTTGAACCCACTGCTAGTCAGGATGCAGGCAGCTACACCCTTGTTGTCGAGGATGACGGTAGTGGTGGCATTAAGCTCGTCTATGAAGCTGAAGATGGTGATAAGGAATTTACTCAATCTGGTAGCCAATTTACCTCTAATGAGGTGCTTGAGAGCGGCCAACCACTTGTGCTGGATAACCTGGAAAACATTAACGGTTCACAAGTCACTCCAAAGCCAGGCGACACCTTCACCGTCATCGTAGCCACTTCGGGCGCTGTGGAGGTAGCCGTCGAGGCTGCGGAGGCGCCCGAGGCGGGAACGCCCTACAACGAAAGCCAAACCCCTGTGTCAGGCACACCCGAGGGTGAGGGCGGCGATCGCATCGGTGCCTACGACACCGAACCAGGCTTTGAGGAAGACGCGCCGAATCGTCCTGAGATCACGGTCGGCACGGCTGTGCGGGAGCAGGAAGGCGTGATTGCCGGCACCGGCGCCGAGCCACTGCGCGATGCCGAGCCTCAGGAGGGCGACCCCGGCGAGCGTGAACAGCTCAATGACGGGGCTGACTTCGAGCTTGGTGCTCAGGAAGGCCACGATAAGCAAGCGCTTGGTGAACCAGCGCAGGTCTCTAATGGCAACCCCGAAGGCGACGATGCCCAGGAGATTGTCCCGCCAGAGGCCATCACGATCAGCCAGGAGGGCAGTGAGGCGACCGATGGTTCACCTTGGAGCGCGAGCATCGAGCTGACCATCGGTTCGGAAGCGCTGGAGGAGGGTGAAAACTATGAGTTCACCCTGACCTTCACGGAAGACCTGGAGGAGCCCGAGGAAGGGGCCGAGCCCGATGTTGCGAGCTTCTCTGTCCAGCGCGAGGCCGACTTCACGGCCACGGAGGTGCTGAGCGCGTTCGCCGACGAGATCGCCGACGATCCGC
The DNA here is from genome assembly GCF_016653295.1 of Halochromatium salexigens. Taxonomy (GTDB): domain Bacteria; phylum Pseudomonadota; class Gammaproteobacteria; order Chromatiales; family Chromatiaceae; genus Lamprobacter; species Lamprobacter salexigens. Next base: position 57,414 of record NZ_NHSF01000014.1, read on the forward strand.
GGTTCACTGCTGCGCTCATCGAGGAGGGGCAACTGGACATCATTGCGGTCGAGGAGACGATCGACTACACGGCCGTGGCCGATTACGAGCTGATCGGCGTGCCGGAGGAGACCGGGCTGGATCTGGTCGTCTAAGGGCTCGCGCCCGGACCCGGCCCTGGGGGCGGCGCGCTGCCCCTGGTCGCCGGGTCGGTGCTCCTGTTGCAAACCCCGTCACCGCAAGGTGGCGGGGTTTTTTCGTGTCCGGCGCCGGTGGGACGCGGGCTCGCCGGGGGGCCGCCCTGACCCCAGGGTGGGTTCAGGCTGGCCTCAGGGGGGGGTCATCCTGACCCCGGGGGTGGGGTCAAGCTGAGCCCAAAACGGGCGGATGCTGAACGAAATGGATATAAAACGCCCCCACTGAACGCGCGCCGGACCACGCGGGCGCCGCAAGGTCGGCTGACTCGGCGCCGTCGGGCCGAGCCTGCGCGCGCGGACGCGGCCAGGGGGGAGAGGGGGATAAAAAAAGTCGCACCGGGGGCTCGACAGCGTCGCGCCGAGGCGGCTAAGATGGGTGCCACTGTCGCGGGGGTGGTGCAAACACCCGCCGCGTCAAGCCCCGACTGACGCAGAGTCGAGCGCACCAGTGGCCAGCGGTATTCTAGCAAAAAGCCCCTCCTCTCGGGATGGCGTCTGCACACCGCGTCCAGCTGTGATCTCACCCGTTCAGTCGGTGGTCTCCACCCCTGTTCGATTTGGAGATTACCGATGGTCCAATCCGCCACCGTTCCTCAGTTCGCCACTTCGCCCGTGGATATCCTGC
>NZ_NHSF01000015.1 GCF_016653295.1 Halochromatium salexigens
AAACGCTTGAAGGCCGCTTGCAACGAGGATTACCTTGCAAAACTGCTCTTCGAGTGGCCCGAGAACAAGGAGGAAACAGGAGCATCAGGGAAAGCTAATATTAGCAAATCTTGATGCGATTGCCCTGGCGCTGGGATTGGTCGCGCATTTATCCGGTGATTCGGTTTAGCTTCGGCGGCGGGGTGGTCGGCACCCGCGCCGGGCTGGAGGCCAAGATCCGCGAGCAGCTCGCGCTCAACCAAGCGGCGCTCGGTATTCGCTGCGAACAGCCGACCAGTGATGGTGCCTTCGCCGAGCTGATCCGCAAGGCCCACGCCAATACCGGCGAGCGCGTGGTGGTGCTGGTCGATGAGTACGATAAGCCGATCCTGGATAATCTGCGCGATCCCGACACTGCGCGCACACTGCGCGACAGGCTGCGCAATCTCTACTCGGTGATCAAGGATTCGGATGCACACATCCGCTTCGCCTTCCTCACCGGCGTGAGCAAGTTCAGCAAGGTGAGCTTGTTCTCAGGACTGAACAATCTCTACGATCTCACCGTCGATGCCGACTATTCGGCCCTGTGCGGGTACACCGAGGCGGACCTGGACGCCGTCTTCGCGCCGGAGCTTGAGGGCTTGGACCGCGCACAGATCCGCGCCTGGTACAACGGCTACAACTGGCTCGGCGAGGCGGTCTACAATCCCTTCGATCTGCTGCTGCTGTTCAAGCAGCGCGTCTGTCGTCCTTGGTGGTTCGAAACCGGCACGCCGACGTTTTTGGTCGATCTGCTCACCGAGCGACAGACCTGGCTGCCTCAGCTCGGTCAGCTGGAGGCCGATACAGCGCTGCTGTCCGCCTTCGATGTCGACCACATCAGCACTGAGGCGCTGCTGTTCCAAACCGGTTATCTCACCATCGCCGAGTACAGCCGGCACTTTGGCGAAGACTGGTACCGACTCGGGTATCCCAATCAGGAGGTCTATCAGAGCCTCAACAACAGCCTGCTGCGCGCCTGGACACCGAGCGGCCAGCCGATGCTGGCCAATAAGCAACGCCTTGGCCGCCTGCTACTGGCGAACGATTTCGACGGGATGCGCGCGCTGTTCACGGCCTTCTTTGCCAGTATTCCGCACGATTGGTATCGCAACAACCCGATTGCCCAGTATGAGGGGTACTACGCCAGCGTGTTCTATGCCTACTTCGCCAGCTTGGGGCTGGATCTGACCCCGGAGGAGAGCAGCAACGCGGGGCGACTCGACCTGGCGCTGCGCTTCAATGCGCAGGTCTACCTCTTCGAATTCAAGGTGGTGGAGCTGGCACCCGAGGGCGGCGCACTGCAGCAGATCAAAGAGAAGGGCTACGCCGAGAAATACCGCGCCGAGGGGCTGCCGATCCATCTGATTGGGGTCGAATTCAGCCGCGAACAGCGCGGGGTGGTGGCGTTCGAGGCCGAGACGCTGGTTTAAGCTCATACAGCGCTCGCTCGCAGCAGAGCAGCCCGACCGAGGCGCGCAGCGCCTCGACCGTTTCACCAGGTTCTGGGCTGAAAGCGCGCGTCGTTGCGGATCTCGATCGCCTGCCCGGATTGGGCGAGCACGAACAGCCCCTTGCGGTAGGCGAAGCGGCCGACCTGGTCGTCGAGCGCGAGCAGATCGATCTCGGCGATCACCTCACCGTTGTCATCGTAGGCGGTGAGGTTGGGCGCGACATGCCAAGCGTAGCGCGGCCAAGCTAGAATAGCGCGCATCAAGGCGCAACCCTTGACATGCCGGTCGATCTCATTGTGCGCGGTTTCGAGGAACACTCACCCACTGCGGGTATCGCCAAAAGCGACAGCCAACGATTATTAACCATGACCGACCTGAACACCCTTTATCAAACCGATTACAGTGCTTGGGCCAAGCGTCACATCGAGCTTTTGCGCGACCGTCGTTTCGCGGAATTAGATATTGATCACTTGCTAGAAGAACTCGGCGATATGAGTAAGAGTGAGCGACGGGAACTCGCAAGCCGATTACTGATCCTGATCGCCCATTTGTTGAAATGGGAATACCAGTATCCACTGCTCTCCGAGCGTTGGCGTGAATTCGATGGTCGCAGTTGGCGCAACACCATCGTCGAGCAGCGCAAACAGGTGTCTGTGTTGCTCCGTCAAGCGCCCGGATTGAAGTCAACCCTCGGTGAGACGATCAGCGCTGTTTATCCCGATGCGGTTGACCTCGCGAGCAAGGAAACCCAGTTGCCACCCGAAACCTTTCCCGAGCAATGCGCCTTGACGGGTGCGCAGTTGCTCGACGATGATTTTTTCCCCAATTCGGCATAAGTTTGCCAATCAATTCGACCGAGGAAACACCGATGCAGTGGTCAGATGTCGTTGACAATGCGATGTTCGCCGATCTGCCTTTTAAGATTGAGCTGACGAAATTCGGCAAGCTGCTGATGAGTCCCGCATCCAACGAGCATGGTAGAATCCAAAGCCATCTCAGCGCCATGTTATTACAACAGCAACCGGGAGGGGATGTCGTCGCTGAATGCTCCATTGCCACCGCCGATGGGATCAAGGTCGCTGACGTTGCCTGGCTCTCTGCGGATTTCGTAGCGCGCCACGGCTTTGTCACGCCCTACCCGAAAGCGCCCGATATCTGTATTGAGATCGTTTCCCCATCCAATTCAATAGTGGAAATGAAGGAAAAGGCGAAACTGTACTTGGATAGCGGTGCCCTGGAGGTTTGGATCGTCCATAGTCTGGATCAGATCGAATTCCTGGGCGTTGATGGCAAGTTGTTGAAAAGCGTTTTAATTCCGTTGTGAACCCGCCATAAGCGCGCGTCGTTGCGGATCTCGATTGCCTGTATGCACCGTCAACGCCTCCCCATCGGCATCCAAACCTTGCGCGAGATACGCGAGGACGATCATTACTACGTCGATAAGACCGGCTATGCGCTGCGGCTGATCAAGGAGGGCAAGTATTATTTCCTGTCGCGCCCGCGCCGTTTCGGCAAGAGCCTGTTTCTGGATACGCTCGCGGAGCTGTTCAGTGGCAACCGGGCGTTGTTTTCGGGGCTGGAAGCCGATGGGCGCTGGGATTGGTCGCGCGCGTATCCGGTCATCCGGCTCAGCTTCGGTGGCGGGGTGGTTCAGAGTCGTGCCGAACTCGATCAGCGGATCCGAGCGCTACTGCGGACCCATCAGGAGGCGCTCGCGCTGACGTGCGTCGATGAGACCGATGTGGCGAGCTGTTTTGAGGAACTGATCCGCAAGGCCCACGCCAACACCGGCGAGCGCGTGGTGGTGCTGGTCGATGAGTACGACAAACCGATCCTGGATAATCTGCGCGATCCCGACACCGCACGCACGCTACGCGATGGGCTGCGCAATCTCTACTCGGTGATCAAGGATTCGGACGCGCATATCCGCTTCGCCTTCCTCACCGGCGTGAGCAAGTTCAGCAAGGTGAGCTTGTTCTCGGGGCTGAACAATCTCTACGATCTCACCGTCGATGCCGACTATTCGGCCCTGTGCGGGTACACCGAGGCGGACCTGGACGCCGTCTTCGCGCCGGAACTCGAAGGCTTGGACCGCGCACAGATCCGCGCCTGGTACAACGGCTACAACTGGCTCGGCGAGGCGGTCTACAATCCCTTCGATCTGCTGCTGCTGTTCAAGCAGCGCGTCTTTCGTCCTTGGTGGTTCGAGACCGGCACGCCGACCTTTCTGGTCGATGTGCTGACCCAGCGCGGCTATTTCACGCCCAATTTGGCGCATGTGTGCGCATCCGAGGCCTTGCTATCGACCTTCGATGTCGATCAGTTGGCACCCGAGGCGCTGCTCTGGCAGACCGGTTATCTGACCTTCACCGGGGCGCGGCAGATCGGCGTGCGTTGGGAATACAGCCTGGGCTATCCCAATCTCGAGGTCGAGTCGGCGCTGAACGATGCCTTGCTCAAGGGCTTGATGGGCGATGCCACGCTGGCCGAGCGTGCGATCAGTCGGCTCTATGACGTGCTGTTGGCGGCTGACTTCGAGGCCTTGCGTCAACACATCCAGAGCTTGTTCGCGGCGATTCCGCATCAGTGGCACGACGGCGGTCCGATTGCTCGTTACGAAGGCTTTTATGCCAGCGTGTTCTACAGCCATCTGGCGGCGCTGGGTCTGGATCTGGTGGCCGAGGAGGCCAGTCATCATGGCCGCCTGGATCTGCGTCTGCGCTTCAACGGCGCCATCTGGTTGTTTGAGTTCAAGGTGGTGGAGCTGGCGCAAATCAAGGCCCGCGGCTATGCCGAGCCCTATCGCGCGGAGGGGTTGCCGATCCACCTGATCGGTATCGTCTTCAGCCGCGAGCGGCGCACCCTGGTCGATTTTGCCATCGAGACGCAAGCCCCGGGCGAGCGATGAGCCTCAGTGTTACCAGGTTCTGGGCTGAAAGCGCGCGTCGTTGCGGATCTCGATCGCCTGCCCGGATTGGGCGAGCACGAACAGCCCCTTGCGGTAGGCGAAGCGGCCGACCTGGTCGGGCACCACCATGCCGGCCACGGCGCCCAGGAGCTGATACGCCCGTACTTGCGTCAACAGGTGGTCTGCTAGGGCGCTAGCAGCCGCGCAGTGCCGTCATGCGGGATCTCGACCAGCCAATCCGGGGTCTCGCCGGCGAGCAACTGATCATAAAACAGGGTGATGCCGTCGCGCCGTTCATAGGTCGCGACCGGGTCGTGCGGGCAGACGAGCAGCAGGTCGACGCCGCGTTGCGCGATGACCTTCCGGGCCGTCTCGGCGTCGCGAAAGAGGATCTGTGTGCCAGCCTCGATGCCGCTGTTGTTGCGGTGATAGGGCGCGGCGAGAACCTGATGCGGGGTCAGCCAGAGCAGCGGCGCGCCCAGGTTGACCGGCGCGGCGATCAGCAGGGGCGCTTGTGTGTGCCACGGCGGTTGATTCAGTCGCTCGGCGATGGCGTGCAGGTCGCAGGTTTCATTGTCGCTGTCGGCGGATGAGTCGCTGATCTTGGTCACCGTCAGCGTGACAACGAGCGGCAGCAGGGCGACCACCACCGCCGGCCCGGCGCGGCGCAGCAGACGCGGCAGCAGGCGCCGCGTCTCGCCGATGCGCGCGCCCACTGCCGCCGCCCACCAGGTCAGCGCCAGGCCGGCATAGAGGTTGGCGAGCGCGGCACCGCGCAGTTGCCAGCCCATCAGCAGCAGCCCGCCGGCGATCAGCAACGTCATCCCGAGCCAGCGCGTTCGGGCACGAGGCGAGCTAACCCGACTGCGCCAGGCGCTCAGCAGTAGCGCCAGCAGCGGCAGGACGATGAACGAGCTGGCCGTGGCGGGCCGCTCCCGGAGCCCCTTCAGCAGTGGTTGCGCCTCGCTGACGCGCGCGACCAGTTGCGCCGATGGCTCGGCGAGGCCAGCATAGGGTCCGCTGGCGCAATGCGGGATCAGCATGTAGAGCAGGCCGAGCAGGAGCAGGCCGAGGGGAATGGCGAGGAGGAGCCGCGCCTGTGCGTGCCCGAGGTGTTTGAGGTGGCCCATTGGGCCGACATTGCTGTGGTTCATGTGGCCAGACGGCACACGCTGGTCGGCCCGCGAGTGTCTGGGTCTGCCGCGCGCGAGCCAATGCTCAGCGGCGATGGTCCCGAGGCCGAACAGCGCCACCGCCGCCGCGAGCGCGACGCTGACCCAGGAGAAGGCATCGCAGGCGCTGGAATCGCGCGCGCCCGGTGCCAGCGCCAGCGGGATGAGCGCCAGTGTGGTCAGGGTCAGCGCCAGCCCGTAGCGCGCCAACTGCTCGGCGCCACGGCGCCCGTGCCGCAGCCAGCCAAGAGCGAGCAGGGCGGCGCCGAAGGCCACTGGCGGGATCGCCTCGGCGCCGATCCAGAGCCCGAGCGCACCAGCGATCCCGGCCAGCGGCGCCAGCCAAGGCGCCGGCGCGCGCCTGGCGAGCTGCACACTGAGCCGGGTGCCTTGCTGAGCGCCGAACCTTGTACCGTCCCGCGCACCAAGCGGCGTCCCGAGGAGGGCGAGGATGCGCAGCAGGGCGCCGGCGCTGAGGGTTGCCAGCAGCAGTTGCCAACCGTGATGATCGACACGGCCGGCGGCGAAATCCGCCAGCGGCACGTTGAGCCCAATCGCGACTAGCCCGGCGAACAGCAGCCCGGCGCGCCCGGTGAACGGCCGCGCGGCCCAGACGAAGGCGGCGAAGAAGGCCACCCCGAGCAGCGCCGGCACCAGATGAGCCGCGAGCAGCGCGGCCTTGTCGGCGCCGAGCAGCGGCTCGCTCAGCCAGATCACCGCCGCCAGCGGCAGATCCGGCAGCCGCGACCAGTGCATGTCGACGCCCGTCGGCGGATTCAGCCGGGGCTGCGTCAGTTCGTACCAAGCGCCGGTCTCCAGCCAGCGTTGCACCTGGAGCACGCGCATGATGTCATCGGAATCCTTGAACGGTAGCCCCTCGATGATCGGCGCGGCACCGGCGCGCCACAGGCAGAGCCCGAAGACGAGGACGGCGAGCACCAGCAGGAGGTAACGATGAACGCGGTTTGGGGGAGTGGACATGGTGAGATCGAAATACGGAGAGGTTGCTGGGTGATGGGCAGCGGACGGCTAGGCAGCGGATGCTAGAATAGCCGCTCTTTGGGGTTTCTTGGGGTGCTTGGAGCTTCCGCTCGCTGACAAAGAAAAATTACTATGGGCTGGTCAAAAAAAATTTCCGCTCCTTTTGAGCTGTTGCTGGTTTGGGTTTCAAAGGCTTCACTACGGCGATTCTTTCTTTCGATTTTCATTCCGTTAGTAATCATTTACGGCCTAACGGCTAGTTGGCAATTACCAGTTAATGGTGATGCCTTGACAAATGCAATTACGGCCTGGCATATAGGGAACAAAGGGACTGTTTATCTTACTGGCTACGGGCATTTGACGGAAAAGCCTTTTCATGGGCCCTTTGGTTATTATGTAAGCACACCTAAAGGAACAGTATCGCAGTATCCTCCAGGCGCCGCTTTATTAGCGGTACCAGTATATATGCTGGCGCATGGTCGATTACATGAGGCTGTTTTACTAAACCCTTCGAGACCTGAGATTGAAGCCGTAGCAGTATCCTTGCCTCCATTATGGCCTGCAACAGTAACCGCAGTGCTTGCAACAGCGGCCGCCATTGCCTTCCTTGGTTTAGTATTTCGTGGCCAAAGCCAACCACGAGAAGCTTGGATTGCTGCTTGGGTAGTTGGATTAGGAACGAGTGCATGGTCAGTTGCTTCGGATGCACTTTGGCAGCATGGACCTGCAATGTTTTGGATTGCTTTGGGGCTCTTGCTCAGTAGTCGTAAGAATTATTGGGCTTCAGGGCTTGCCTTAGGTGGAGCGGTGTTGACGAGACCTCACACAGCCTTTGTTTGTGCATGCCTTGGTATCGCCTGTGGTGTTTCTAATCGTTCAATTCGTCCAGTTATCAGCATTGGTGTTGGGTCTGCTCTTGGTCTCCTTTTTCTTCTTGTTTACAACGCACTAATATTTAGTGAGGTTTCGATATCAGGTGGATATGGCGATTCTTTTCAGAATAGGCTTGTCTCTTTTGATTTCTTGTTTCTATTTCTAAATATTTTGGGTGGATTATTAGATCCTCGTGTAGGATTTCTAATCTGGTCTCCTTTTTTGATACTTCTTCTGCCTGGTTTGCCTGTAGCCTGGAAGAACAGTGGGCCTTGGGCACGTGGAGCGGCAGTCGGCGGTTTAATCTATTTGTTATTACAATACAAAATGAACCGTTATTTGCCTGAATTCATTCCTTACCGTTACCCGCTCGAGGCTCTTGTCGCTTCGGCCCCGTTGTGGTTTGCTGCTTATCTGTATCACATTAAAAATAGTAATAATCGAATAAAGCGAATTTTTATTTATCTTCTTGCCTCAGGTGTTGTTTTGCACTTCGTTGCTGCCCTAGCAGGATGACTCGAGTCTCGGTTATCTATCATGAATACTTATGGTAATAAAAGAATAAATTTATTTGCGCATGAAGCCGCTAGCGTCTCATCGCTTTTTTTCTTCTTGTCAATTTTTTTACCCTTATTGATAATTTACGGGTTAACTGCACATTGGACGCTTCCTTATGATCCAGATGCGATGAGTAATGTCGTTGCTTCCTGGCATCTTGGAAACACTGGGTCTGTCATTTCTCATGGATACGAAGATTTTACATCTACGCCAAATCATGGCGCAATTGTTTCTTTTGTTGATTCTCCTAATGGTCCGGTATCAAAATACCCTCCCGGGGCGGCGATGCTGCCAGCTCCGTTGTATGCTCTTGAGCCATCCCAACTCTTGCCAGTAACTATCACTAATGCCTCAAGGCCAGAGGTAGGAAGCATCAACTTTTTATTACCTGCACTCTGGCCAGCGACTTTGAGCTGCGTTTTGGCAACTGCGGCTGCCATTGGGTTCGTTGGAATTTCTTTTCTTCAGATTGGTTCTCCACGGGATGCATGGATCGCCGCCATGATTGCAGGGCTTGGAACTTCAGCCTGGTCAGTGGCATCTGCTGAGTTGTTTCAGCACGGTCCGGCAATGCTCTGGATTGCGCTAAGCGTTTATCTTAGCAGCCAACAGCGCTATTGGGCTGCCGGTTTATCATTTGGTGCAGCGATACTGACCCGTCCGCTCACAGCAGTCATTCCAGCGATAGTCGGTTTTGGAATAGGTGTTTACGGACGTTCTTTTTTTCCAATTTTACGTATTGGTCTTGCTTCATCGCTTGGTGTGCTATTTCTTCTCTTATATAATTTACTCGTCTTTGATGCGCTTTCGATTACAGGTGGGTACGGAGACGGCATTACGCAAGGACTTGAAGCCTTTGATATTTGGTCTTATTTGATCACAATAATTGGTGGTTTATTTGATCCTTTTCAGGGCTTTTTGGTCCTATCACCTTTTTTTCTTTTGCTTATCCCTGGGCTCCTGCCAGCTTGGCGTCAGACTCCACCTTGGGTGCGAGTTTCAGCCCTCGGTGGTTTAGTTTATCTGCTGATGCAGTTCAAATTAAACCGTTACAACCCAGCTAATACCACCTTGTATCGATACCCACTGGAAGCTCTGACTGTTTCGGCCCCACTGTGGTTTGCAGCCTATCGTTTTTGGTTGAAAGATGCCGGTCCGACCTGGCGCCGACTCTGGCCTAAGGCAGTTGTGCTCGCGATAGGTATCCAGGGTATTGGAGTTTGGATCATCTAACTAGGTCAGCCAACAAGCTCAACAGCAGGTCATCGACAGTTTTCAGCAATGCATCCACCGATCAACCAAGGGGCACGCCCAATGACCAACCTGGCCCAACAGTTTAGCCTCAGCATCGATGACTACTATCGCCGCAACCCCTGCCTGCTGGTCGAGGTGCTCTCGGACTCGACCGCGCGGATCGATTGGCGCGAAAAGTTTTCCGATTTTGAATCAACCTGGAGCAGCCGATGACGACACTTGAATCGATCAAAGAGACCGTCAAGCGCGAGTTGCCCGCATGGCTCGAATCCGATCCTTCCTTTCGCGAAGCCATTCTTAGTCTGACCGCCAACCTCTACAGCCGCCGCGACGAGACCAACGCTTGGTTCCATCAAACGTTGGAGGAAATGCGCCGAGAGCGTGAACGCCAAGACGCACTTTGGAAAAAGAATGACGAACGCCTTGAGCGCGAGCGCCAGGAAGCCGAACGCAAGTGGGAAGCCAACCAGGCAGAGCTGCAAGCGTTGCGAGAGGAGCAGAACCGTAAGTGGGAAGCTAACCAGGCAGAGCTGCAAGCGTTGCGAGAGGAGCAGAACCGCAAGTGGGAAGAGCAGAACCGCAAGTGGGAAGTCAACCAGGCGGAGCTAAAAGGTCTCCATGAGGAAAGCCTTGCGCTGGGTAAACGCATCGATCGCGGCATCGGTGCCCTGGGCGCGCGCTGGGGATTGCGCTCGGAGCAGGCCTTTCGCGACGCACTGGCCGGCATCTTGGAAAAGACCTTTGGCGTCGAGGTGCTCAATGTGAGCGAATACGATGACAACGGCGAGGTGTTCGGCCGTCCGGACCAAGTCGAGATCGATGTCCTGATCAAAAACGGTCTGCTGATCCTCTGTGAGCTGAAATCCTCGATCGACAAAGCCGGGATGTATATCTTCGAGCGCAAGGCCCGGTTCTACGAGCGGCGGCACGAGCGCCAGGCCAACCGTCTCATCGTCATCTCGCCGATGATCGACAGCCGCGCTCAAGATGTTGCCAGGCGCCTGGGAATCGAAACGTACGGCGCGCCTGAAGACGTGTCGACTAATTAGGGGTCTTGCTGCTTCGGACAGGATGAACAACCGAGCCTTGAGGTGCTAACGATGACGGATGTGACAACGCTCTTGACTCAAGGCGAGCATGCGTCCCTGGAGTTCAAGACGCAGGATGTGCGTCCTGAGGCGCTGGCCAAGGAGTTGGTGGCCTTCTCCAATACGCTCGGGGGGGTCGTGCTGATCGGTGTCGCTGATGATGGCGCTATTCAGGGCGTGGCTGATCGCGCCCTGATCGAGCAGCGGGTGATCAATGTGGCGCGACACAATGTCGTGCCAGCCATCGATCCGGGACTGTCTTGGAGTCGTGTTGACAATCGGGATCTCTGCCAAGTGACGGTTGGTAAGGGAACGGCGAAGCCTTATCAGACGCTTGACGGGAAATTCTTGATTCGGGTTGGCTCAGCCAATCGGCAGGCCACGAAAGAAGAGCTGAGCCGACTGTTCCAAGCCGCGGGCTTGGTTCACTTCGATATCTCGCCGGTCGAGCAGACCGGACCGGAGGATCTCGATGAAGCTAAGCTTCAGAGCTATTGGCAGACCTCTTATCAGCTCGACTACTATCGCCTTGATCGAGATGAGCGCATTAACCTGTTACTCAATGCCGATCTGTTGAGCTTGCATGAGGGTATCCCTGTCTGCACGATCGGCGGTCTGCTGATGTTTGGTCGACAACCACAGCGCCGACTGCCGCAGAGTGCTATTCAGTTCGCTGCCTTCGATGGCATTGATATAACCGATCCCCTGCTAGATAAAAAAGAGCTCACGGGGGTTCTGCCAGATCTGATCGAAAACGCCGCGGCGCTAGTGCGCCTGTTGTTACCCAAACCATCGACACTCGATGGGCTGCGCCGCGATGAACAAGAGCAGATTCCGCCGGGGGTGTTGCGTGAGGCACTAGTCAATGCCGTGTGTCATCGTGATTATTCGATCTCGCAGCGTCGGATTCAGCTCTTTCTGTTTCGTGATCGGCTCGAGGTGCGTTCTCCAGGCCGTTTGCCCAATACCTTGAACTTACAGAAGATTCGTTATGGCAATTCCGCGCCAAGGAATCTCTTATTGCTCAAATACCTCGACAACATGCGCTACATCGATGGCTTGGGGCGAGGCATTCCACTGATGATAAAGACCTTGGGCGAACGCGTCAGCTTTGCCGAAACAGGTGAGATCTTCTCGGTGACAATCCGGCTGTAACCATGAAGCTAATGACCATTCAGGGCTATCAAGCAGTCATCTCGTTCGATCCCGAGTCAGCGCATGGAGGCGAATCTGGCTGTGCTGGAAGATTTGTTTGAGCATTTCAGTTCTCTGCCGTTCGATGGCACCAACCGATCAACCAAGGGGCACGCTCCATGACCAACCTGGCCCGACAGTTTCACCTGAGCATCGATGACTACCTTGCGGCTGAGGAGGGTGCTGATATTCGCCACGAGTACATCGACGGTGAACTCTATGCCATGACTGGCACTAGCGACCGGCATGGCCTCATTGTCGGCAACCTCTATGCTTTTTTGCGTCCGTTGCTGCGCGGTACGCCTTGCCAGCTCTTCGCCAACGATATGAAAGTAAGGCTCAGGATCGCCGATCAGGATATCTTCTACTATCCCGATCTGCTTCTGAGCTGCGATCCCGACGACCGCGAGACCTATTACCGCAGCAATCCCTGCCTGCTGGTCGAAGTGCTCTCGGACTCGACCGCGCGGATCGATCGGCGCGAAAAGTTCTTTGCCTACCAGACCATGCCCAGCCTGCAGGAATATCTGCTGATCGAGCAGAACAGTCGCGCCATCGAGATCCACCGCCGCGCCCGTGGCTGGGCCTTGGAGTGCATCACTGAAGGTGGCGTGCGGCTTGAGTGTCTGGATGTCGAGGTGTCGCTAGAGACGCTGTATGAAGATGTTAACCTAACGCTCTTTTCCGATTTCTGAATCAACTTGGATCAGCAGATGACGACGCTCGAATCGATCAAAGTGAATTTTTGCCATGATTGGCTTTGCCCTAAACGAGCTTGCCACACGAGAACGATGCGCTTAACCGACCAACAACGCCATCTCAACGGTCTGTGCGCCTACGTCGGTTGGCTGCGGACAGATGCATCTGTCCAGCGCATCCTGGCATAATGGCGCAAGATGCCCTAAACTCTATCAAGCTGCAAATTTGATAGATAATAGGACATCATGTGTTCCGATCAGGAAAGCATTGTTGGGCAGCTGAAGGCCGCGCGCGAAGCCGCTGGACTCAGCCAGCGTGCATTGTCGGCGATGACCGGCCTTCAGCAGGGACAGTTGTCAAAGATCGAATCAGGCTTGGTCGATCCCCGCCTCAGCAGTGTGCTGGAGATGGCACGCGCGCTGGAGCTCGAGCCGGTCCTGGTGCCCCGCCGTTCGCTGCTGGCGGTGAGGGCTCTGCTCGGCTTGGATGCAGATGCGGGTCGCCCTGCTTACCGCCTCGACGATGACGATGACGAAGCGGAGGACGAGGGCGATGCCTGAGCCGTTGAGCTTGGAGATCCTGCTGCATGAGCAGCCGATCGGCAGCCTGAGCCTGTTAGAGGGCGATCGCAGCATCTTGTCCTTTTCTCCAGCCTATATCGAGCAGGACGATCGCCCGGTGCTCAGCCTGAGCTTCAAAGATCGTTACGGGCAACTGATCACCGGGCAACGGTTGTATCAGACCCGGTTGATGCCGTTCTTTTCCAATCTGCTGCCAGAGGGGCCGCTGCGGACCTATCTGGCCGCCATGGCCGGGGTGAAGCCCGTTCGGGAATTCTTTTTGCTCTGGGCGCTGGGTGAGGATTTGCCCGGTGCTGTGAAGGTGCGGGCTCACAGCGGGCAGGGGCGTTGGCCGCCGCCGGCGTTGTCGGCTCGCACGGCGGTCGAGTCAGGCCCTGCGCAACCGCGGGGGTTGCTGCGGTTCTCGCTGGCCGGCGTGCAGCTGAAATTCTCGGCCGTGATGGGAGCGAGGGGTGGGCTGACGATCCCGGCGCAAGGTGTTGGCGGCGGCTGGATCATCAAGCTCCCTTCGGCTCAGTATCCTGGCGTGCCGGAGAATGAGTATTCGATGATGACGTTGGCGCGGATGGTCGGGATTGAGGTGCCCGCGTTCGAGCTGGTTGATCTCGACCGGGTGGCCAATCTGCCCGAAGGCATTGAGCGCATCGGGGCCAAGGCGTTTGCGATTCGTCGATTTGATCGCGCCGATGATGGGCGGGCGGTCCATATCGAAGATTTCGCGCAAGTCTTTGGCGTCTATCCCGATGAGAAGTATGGGCGGGCGAGCGCCCGCAATCTTGCCACGGTGATCGGCACCGAATGCGGTTTGGGCGATGTCGTGGAGTTCATCCGGCGCTTGGTCTTCAATACGCTGATCGGCAATGCCGACATGCATCTGAAGAACTGGTCGCTGATCTATCCAGATGGGCGTCATGTGCGGCTAGCCCCAAGCTATGATGTGGTTTCGACGCTAGCCTATATCCCCGATGATCGAGCAGCGCTGAAGGTCAGTCGCTCGGCGCGCTTCGATGCGTTCACGCGCGAGGAGTTGTCGCACCTGGCAGACAAGGCGCAGCTGCCGCGGCATTTGGTGCTCGACACGGCCAGCGAGACGGTCGAGCGCTTTCGACAAGTTTGGGATGCGGAGAGGCCGCATCTTCCGATGGCATCATCGGTTGCGGAGCGCATCGATTGGCACCTGGGCCGCATACCCTTATTGGCTGAGACTTGATCGTTTGGCTCGCTACTTCACGCTGCTCTGGCATAACTCGCACCTAGGGTCCGAGGCGGATCGGCGGTTTTATCAGGCCTTGGTGGGTTAATATCTGGCACCCAGTCGCCTCTCATCAGCGAAACCGGCGACGCCAATGTCGCGAACTTCGCCCGGAGCAGACGAACAGATCGACCCCCTTAAGTTCAGCCGGCACCTGACCGCGGACAGGCGCTTATGAAGCTACCACCCTCAGAAGCCATTCCCGACGTTTTCGCACGCGAAGTCCGCCGGCGCCTGGGCACACACGTCAAGGATCTGCGCCTCTTTGGTTCGCGAGCCCGAGGCGACGCTCAACCCCATTCCGACTACGATATGCTGGTGATCGTCGATCGGCGCTCGCCGGACATCCGCGCCGCGATTCTGGAGATCGAAGTCGACCTGATCGACCGCTATGAGGCCTTGGTGACATCCATCGTCAGAACCGAAGACGAATGGAAACAGCGGCAAGGCACTCCGCTGGCCCTGAATATCGAGCGCGAGGGGCGGCGAATATGACACCTCACATCGAATCGGTCTTAAGGAAAGCCGTTGAGAAACTCCGTGTTGCCGAAATGCTCGTCGCAAACGGCGCCTGGGATGATGCCGTTTCGCGCGCCTACTATGCCGCTTTTCATGCCATCAGCGCCCTGCATCTGTCACAAGGCCAGACGTTTTCTTCTCATGCGCAATCGATCGGACGATTCAATAAGGATTTCGTGAGGACCGGCATGTTTTCCAAAGAATTTACAGCCATCCTGACACGCCTGTTCGAGGATCGTCAGAGCGGCGATTACGATGTGTCCGGTTTGGTAACGGCCGAAGACGCACAGCGTGATGTAGACGATGCCCGACGCTTGCTCGAAGCCATCGATGCTTATTTACGCACAGCATCATAACGTGCCAACCGCGTCAGCTTCGACGACCCGCGCCTACGCGCCCTGCTGCGCGAGATCCACACACGCGGCCACGAGATCGGCCTCCACCCCGGCTACAACCAGCACTGGCAAAACCGCGACACAGGCCAGCGTCCGACTCGCCTGCGGCCTCGCCGCCGACCTGCTCAAACGCCGCTCGCCCAGCCTGGCCTGGCGCAACCTGCGCGGCCAATGGTGTGCCCGTCGCGGCGATTACAGCGTCAGAACCGAAGACGGATGGATCTTCAACGCGGCGGGGGCGATCAGTGGCAGCGCATCTAATCAAAGACTGCTTTAATGTTAAGGGTTCACATTATAGATGCCTTTATCATGAAACGGACCACGGGCACTGACGTCACCTCGACAACGCTGAGCGAACCGGTTCGGGCCTTCGTCCCGCATCCTCTGCCGCCGAGCAATCCCGAGCTGTCTCCAGAAGCGTATGCCGACCTGAATCATCAGGCCGAGTTCGCGCTCGCCCGCCTGTCTGGCGTGTCCGGGCTGGTGCCGTCGGTGGACTGGCTGCTGTACAGCGCCATCCGCAAGGAAGCGCTGCTTACCTCGCAAATCGAAGGCACCCAGGCGACATTGACGGATCTGTTCGATGAGGAAGCAGGTCTCGCGGTCAGCAACACGGACGATGTTGAGGAAGTCTCCAACTATCTGCGCGCCTTCCGGCTTGTGCGGGACAACCTGCGCGACCCCAATGGCCTGCCCATCAGCGTGCGCCTCACCGGCGCCATGATCATGGGAGACGAGCCCCTGCTCGGCGCCATTCCTATGGAAGACATGGACCTGGTCGTCGTGCCAGCCCAACAACGGGTCGACGTCAATCCTGCTAGCCCCAATGTGCCCATGTCGCTGGCTAAATAAGACGGCAGCCTCGGCGACCAATCGCCCTGCGAATGCCTCCAGGGCGGCGGTTGGCTCAAGGCCGCATCACTCCAAGATTGCCGCCAAGTCCAGCTCCATGGCCTCAAAGGGCGGTATCCGCACAGGTTTGCGTCTGTGCTCCGTCGCCTTGAGCGTCGCTACCACCCGATAACCATCGTCTTCCAGCCCATGGGCGATCAGCGCCCGCTCTTCTGGCCAGATCAGCCAAAACCAAGGCACGCGATGGCGTTGCAACAGGAGTGGAATGGTCACCGTATCCTTCTTCTCATGGCCTGGGGATACGATCTTGCAGACCCAGTCCGGCGCTCGATCAATGACACCGTTTGGCGGATCAGGCAGTCGCTCACGGCGCCAGCCGGCCAGATCGTGGGACGGACACTCGTGGGTCTCGTAGGCGACGCTTACGTCCGTCACGATCCACCAGCCACCCGCTCCGCTCTCGTCAGCGAAGGGGCCAAGGGTGCGATCGGTCTTGCTCTGAGCCCGTGCGTGCGCGAATCGCGTCATCGGCCGACGGATGATCTCCCCGCCGATCAATTCCACGCGCTCATCTAGGCGCATCAGCAGATCATCGACCGTCTTCAGTTTGACGGCTTCCATCGTAGTTTGCTGGACTCGTTGTGCCAGGATTGGCAGGTAACCTTAGAATGCCCTAGAGCAGCGGTCAATGTTGGCCTGGCTTGCTTAACCACATCGATCGCGAAGACACCTAAAGTCCGGGCTAGAATCAGACGGCCAGCCCAATAGCACCAACCGATCACCCAAGGGGCACGCTTCATGAGCAACCAGACTCGACTGTCTGCTGATCGAGCAGAACAGTCGCGCCATCGACTCCACCGCCGTGCGCGTGGCTGGGCCTTGGAGCGCATCAGTTAAGATGGAGTGCGGCATGAGTCTCTGGATGTCGAGGTGTCGCTGGAGACGCTATACTAAGATGTCACGCTGCCAGACTTTCGGCCTTAATGCCTGCGGGACAACTGCCGAGCTGGGACAACTGCGCGCTAGCGTCCGACATCCTGTTCACTGATCCGCTGCTGCCGATACGGTCGCAAACTCGGCTAATGGTCAAGTAGATTGATCCCTTTTTGGCAGCGCCGGCGCCGTGGTTAGCTAAGACATCAAGCCATACGTGCTAGTGGATAGAAGCCGTGAACAGAAGGGCAGCCCATCATGCTTGGTAGGATTATTGATCAACTGCTCAAGAAACACTGGTCTCAGGAAGAAATTGATCGTTATGTCGGACGATACCAGAAGGCCTACCTGACACATGCGACCGATGCTAGCATACGTAAACAATCTGCATCAGGTGGCTCGACGACTGCTCTATTGATCAATGGCTTGGAACGCGGCTTCTTCAATGGCGCTGTTGTGTGCAAAACTGTGATCGAAGAAGGGAAGGTGCGTGCCCGCTTCTGTATTGCAACTACAGTTGAGGACATCCTTGACGCACGCGGTAGCAAATATGTGGAAACACGTTTTTTACGCGAAGTGCTACCTTTAATTCGCGATTTTGATGGGCAAGTGGCTGTAGTCGGGCTGCCCTGTGATATTGCCGCTCTTCGGCATCGTTGTTCCAAAGAACCAGCACTTGCTAGCAAACTGGTGCTGACCTTGGCCTTGGTTTGTGGACACAACTCTCGTACTGCACTAATCGATGCGGTTACTACTCGCATTAAGCGTGAAACGGGGGCGGATATTGCGCATTACCACTTTAGGTTAGGCCACTGGCGCGGCTGGCTCGAGGCTGAACTCGAAGATGGTCGTTTGGTACGAAAACCAAGCAAAGTATTTAATGACTACCAAAATTTGTTCTTTTTCAGCGAGCGCAAATGTCTAGCTTGTTATGATCATTATGGCTATTCGAGCGATCTAACACTAGGTGATATCTGGCTCTTTCGGCTACAGGCGGACCCGATTAAGCATACTGCCATCATCATTCGAACGCAGGTTGGCGAAAATTTTTTCGATGCAGGTGTTTGTTCCGATAAGCTTAGGGCAACGGAGATCGATATACGCGATATCCTTGATGGGCAATCGCGAATTGGTCCTTCGCATTACAATGTAACGGCTCGATCGAAAGCTGGTCAGTGGCTTGGTGTTAAATTGCCCGATCCTGTTGGGGAGCGTGTGACCTGGCATGCCTACATTAATGCATTGATGACCATCTCTGCTCTACGTTTAAGTGAAACTGGATGGGGTCGACGTTTGATCTTCGCAATCCCTAGGCCCTTGCTTAAGTTTGTTCTCTATATTAAGAAAGGACTGGAGTCTTTTAGATGAATGCCGTCGCTATCATTGGTGCAACATTTCATGGGAATCGTGGGGCCGAAGCGATGCTAAGCGCGACTATTAGTGCATTAGAGGAGCGCTGCCCTAATAACCTTCAATTTAATATCTTCAGCTATTATCCTAGCGCAGATCAGCGTTTGATCTCAGATTCTCGGGTTAAAATCTATTCTGCGAAACCAGCTTATCTCGTTTCAATCTTGTTGCCAGGTTCTCTATTTTATAAACTGTTTGAATGGTTGCATTTAGGGTTCTTGCGGCGATACTTGCCAACCTCGGTTCGGGCGCTCGCGGAGTCGAAGGTTCTTCTTTGCCTTGCAGGTGTCTCCTTCGTTGATGGGCGAATTAAATTTCTACCCTTCAATGTCGCAACACTTTGGCCTGCGCTGATCCTTGGTGTACCAGTTGTTAAGCTGGCTCAAGCCATGGGTCCGTTTGAGAATTGGCTCAATCGTTTGTTAGCTCGACTCGTGCTGTCACGATGTTTTTGTATCTTTGCGCGTGGCGAGCGGACGTTTTCCTATCTGCAAACGCTGCAGGGTCTAAGTTTAAGGGTTCAGCGTGCTGATGATACCGCTTTTCTTTTTTGCCCAGAAGACTGTATAAGTCAAGCATATCCAGGACTGGAGTCTCGGTTACAGCGCTTGTCTGACAGTCAAAAGGCCGGCCACCTCATCATCGGCTTGTGTCCAAGTTCGGTGATTGAAAAACATTGGCGCAGAGCTGGAAAAAACTATGTGGCTTGGTTTCAATCATTGATCCATGCTTTAGTAACAAAGGGATACGTTATTGCTTTATATCCGAATGCGACACGAGGCGAGGATATGAAAAAATTGCACAATAATGATCTGCCTATCATTAATACTGTCTTTCTGAACTTGGAGGCGGACATACGAAACTCAGTCGTTGCTTTTGAGGGTTCTTGGAATGTTGCACAAATTCATAATATTGTAGCTGCCTGTGACATCCACGTTGTGTCGCGTTTTCATGCGATGATAGCGGCACTAAATGCGTCAGTTCCTGTTCTTGTGATTGGTTGGAGTCACAAGTATGCAGAGGTTATGGACGGTTTTGGTCAGGCGGATATGGTGCTTGATAATCGCATGTGCGATTTGCAACTGGTCATGAAAAATATTGATCGGTTGTCAAGCGAGAGATATGCGCGATCCTCTTGTATTGCCAAGGCGCTGACAAAAAAAAAGGAGTCTGCGCGCCATCAGTTCGACCATCTGCTGGTATCGCTTGATAATTGTTTATGAATAATAGTCAGAGGCTCTGGGTTGTAGCCAAATGGACTTGGTTTATTTTTGTTGTTCTCTTTGCCATTTTCTATGCTTATGAAAATGCAAGCGGCATTGAAGATGGCATTAGACGTTTAGATATTGCTCTGCTATTTGGGGCGATGTTGCTAATTATTGCAGGGAAACTCGGCCTTGTCATAACTATGTGGGCGGCATCGCGGCAATATTCGATCCTTTTGAACTGGCGCGAAACATACTGTATCTATAATTTGACACAACTTGCTAAATATATACCAGGATCGATTTGGCAGTTTGTTGGCCGTATTGCAATGCTTAAGGCACATCAGGCTAAGTCGTCATCTATTCGTGATGCCCTTATTGCCGAGCATGCTTGGGTTATTGGTTCGGCTCTTACGATTTCGGTGCTACTGGGGTTTTTAATACATGCTGATTTGATTAATAGCTGGCTGCACTGGTTTCATCTAAAATGGTATTGGTCTATTATTTCTTTTTTTTTAGTAATTTTCTTTTCTTTTGCTATGGCGTATTTTTTTGGTCAAGCGAGATTTTTTGGTCGTTGGCTGTATGGTTTACGCCCGCCATTTTTAGTGCTGCTTTCTTTGATTTTGGTTTGGCTCGCTCTTGGTTCCGCTTTGTGGTTGACGTTAGGGCCGTTTGCTGCAGTTTTGCCTTCTCTTTCTTACGTGGTTGCGGCTTATTGTTTCGCTTATGTTGTCGGTTTTTTGGTTCCTTTTGCTCCGGCTGGAATAGGTGTTCGTGAGGCTTTACTTATTTTGGCTTTAACATCTTATGTTGGCGCGGAATTTAGTTTTTTTCTTGCTGCTTTTAATCGCATACTCTATTTTTTTGCGGAAATTTTATTGTCGATCCCCTGTGTATTTTTTAGAAGATCAAGTTGGTAGTTGGTCCCGATCACAGGTCTTCAATAACAACCATTCTTCCAGCACTTCAGCTAGTTCCGCTCGGCAGGCTTCTACCGTTTCTGCATTCGCCCAAACCCCTTCAAAGCCGGGAATCTCGGCAAACCAGGTTTGGTCTTCTAGCTGCTTATAGCAGCTTCGGCTTAAAGCCGATTGGATGTATTGGGTGAGCATTGGTGCAATCCTGAGAGTCTATAGTGGGTTCGTTCAAATTGAAGTTGTTATGCCATCATCTGGCTTCTCGACCCCAGCACGAAAACGAATATCCTCCAATAACTTTCGATTCGCCGCCAACAAATCCGCCAGAAAGGCGACCAAAATCGTCTGAAAGCCCATTCCCAATAGCACGGCGGCGAGGATCAGCGACTGCACATGGCCGGAGCCGCTGCCGCTGAGGTAGACCCCGAGAAAGCGCAACCCGATCAGGAAACCGAGGCCGAAGAGCAAAACCCCAATGCTGGCGAAGAACCGAAACGGCCGGTAGATGACGAAGATGCGGACAATGGTGACGGTGCTGAGCCAGATGTAGGAGGGGATGCTGCGCATCAGCCGCGAGGGACGCAGGTTGGGATTGACGCGCACCGGTACCGTGGCGATGGCCATCTGGTGTTGGCCGGCCTGGACGATGGTCTCGAGGGTATAGCTGTAGCTGCTGAAGACAATAAGGCGCTGGGCGGCGTTGCGGCTGATGGCGCGAAAGCCGCTGGTGGCGTCGGGGACTTGCGTCCCGCTGGCCAGGCGCACGATCAGGCTGCCGAGCCGCTGCAGGCGCTTCTTCAACGGCGAGAAATGGTCGATCTGCTCGATCGGCCGGCTGCCGATGACCAGCTCGGCCTCGCCGGCGAGCACCGGGGCGGTGAGGGCAGGGATGTCACGGGCGTCGTATTGGTTGTCGGCGTCGGTGTTGACGATGACGTCGGCGCCTTGTTGCAGACAGACGCTGATGCCGCTACTGAAGGCGCGCGCGAGGCCGAGGTTGCGGCTGTGGCGGACGATATGGTCGACGCCGCGTTGCAGCGCGACTTCGGCCGTCTGGTCATTGCTGCCGTCGTCGATGATGAGCCATTCGACGCGCTCGAAGCCCGGGACCTGGCGCGGCAGGGCGTCGAGGGTGAGGCCGAGTGTCTCGGCCTCGTTGTAGCAGGGGATTTGGATGATGAGCTTCAAGGGTAGCGGTTGGCCCGATCACGGGTTTTACAGGTGAGGGGGCAGCGTTGAGCGTTGCGATGATGCGCTTGAGAATACCAAGCTTCTTGGGCCATGACACTGTTTCACTGGCCCATGGCGTCACTGGGTGATTGATTTGAAGGCGAAGTCGCGCATTTCGTCCTTCGGTACGCCTCGATTGACCACTGGACCGACCAGGGCGCGAGCTGTCTTTTACCCATCGTTGCAGCGGCGGTTGTCGGTTGAGTCCCTGATTCTGGGTCTGGCCGATGGTCGAGGATGAGGGCGGACCGACGTGGTGGCTCGAGCGTGCTTGGCAGCTCGGCTGGTTCCGCGTTGAGGTTGGCCATGAGCCGGAGCCGGTAATGATCGCTCGTGTCCCAGGACGCTGAGAGACGGCCGCGGCCAAAGACGACGGCCTCGCCCCCCTGTAGGATCAGCGGGATCAGCGGTGCGATCCGTGCTCGGCGCAGGGCGAGCCATCTTTGGCAGGCGCGGAAGCGTCGTTGTTGCGAGCCGTCAGGCCTCTCGGCATGGATCGACGGGTTGACGAGGTGGTCGAGCCAGCGCCAGTCCAGGCATGAGCGGTTGAAGGTCTCCGGAGCATTGGGGTCGGGGATGGTGGCGCGGCTGGCGGGGTCGGCAAAGGCGGCGCTGCGGGCGAACTCGCGGCGTCGGCCCTCGCGCACCGCGTCGGCCAGCTCGGGGCCGAAATCGCAGAAGAACAGGAACGGGCGCTCGGCGTCGAACTCCTCGCCCATGAACAGCAACGGCGGTGAGGGCGCGAGCAAGAGCAGGGCGAAGGCGGCATCCAAGGCCTCGCGCGGGATCAGTTGGTGCAGGCGCTCGCCGAAGGCGCGGTTACCAGCCTGATCATGGTTCTGCAGGAAATTGACCATCGCCGCCGGCGGCAGGTGCGCACTCGCGGTGCCGCGCCGATGGCCCTCGCGAAAGGCCGAAGGCTCACCCTGATAGGCGAAGCCTTCGGTCAGCGCGCGGGCGATCAGGTCGGTCGTCAAGTCCTCGGGGCTTGGGTCGGCGCTTGTGCCGGAGTCGGAGACGAAATCCTGATAAGGGCCATCCGTCTCACCGGTCAGCAGGTGATGCAGTGCATGGTGGAGATCATCATTCCACTGGGCGGTGAAGTGACGGGGTTGACCTGCGGAGTCGCGCTCATACCGGCGCGCGTCATTATGATCATTCTCGAGGATC
Organism: Halochromatium salexigens; assembly: GCF_016653295.1. GTDB lineage: Bacteria > Pseudomonadota > Gammaproteobacteria > Chromatiales > Chromatiaceae > Lamprobacter > Lamprobacter salexigens. Next base: position 22,667 of record NZ_NHSF01000015.1, read on the forward strand.
AGATGGATCTGGCGTTCGCGGCCCGGGCCGGCTTGTACGCGCGCTGCCAGTTCGTCGAGCAGGTCGGGCTGGCTGGTATCGATGAGGCGGTCGACGGCATCCAGCCGCAGGCCGTCGAAGCGATATTCCTCGAGCCAGTAGAGGGCATTCTGGATGAAGAACGCGCGCACCCACTGCGCCTGTGGGCCGTCGAGGTTGATCGCCGCGCCCCAGGGCGTGTGGCGGTCTGGATGGAAGAAGGCCGGGGCATAGCAATGCAGGTAATTGCCCTCGGGGCCGAAGTGGTTGTAGACCACATCGAGCAGCACCATCAGGCCGCGTTCGTGGGCGGCGCGGATGAGCCGCTTGAGCGCGTCGGGAGGGCCATAGCAAGCATCGGGGGCGTAGAGCAGGGCGCCGTCATAGCCCCAGTTGCGCTGGCCCGGGAAGTCCGCCAGCGGCATCAGTTCGAGGGCGGTGACGCCGAGTTCGAGCAGGTGGTCGAGGCGGCGTTCGACGCCGGCATAATCACCGCTGGCGCTGAAGGTGCCAACATGCAGCTCATAGAGCACCGCCTCGTGCCAAGGCCGGCCGCGCCAGGCAGCCTCGGCTGCGCCCCAGTCGAAGGCGAGCGGGTCGATGAGTTGGCTGGGGCCATGGACATCCTCGGGCTGGAAACGCGAGGCGGGGTCGGGGACGGCAAGACCCTCGTCGATCCGATAGCGATAGCGGTCACCAGCGCGCGCCTGGGCGAGCGTGAGATGGTGCCAACCCTCATTGGCGCGGTGCACGCTGAATGCTTGCTCTGCCTGCGCGGGGCCGGCGCTCCAAAGCAGCTCGACGTGCCGTGCGGCGGGTGCCCAGAGTCGAAAACTGACGCTGCCGTCGGCGGCGATGGCGGTGCCAAAGGGCATCTGCTGTTGATATCCGGTGGGCATAGACGTTGTCCGCGTGGCTGTTGTTGCTTGCCGGAACGATCTCCACCGGCGTTGGTCACACTCCTTCGCTCACTTTTGCTGTCGATCTCTCGTGATGCTCATGATAATGGTCTCTTCTGCTGCCACTGTTGCCGCTTGTGTCCCCGTCTCGGCTCACCGAGCCGCCGCCGATGTCCAGTCTGGCGCCGCGCTCGCGGCGCGGCTCGCAACGCAGGTGCTCGGCGGATGATAGCGCCGGCAGAAGAACGCGGGCTGCGGATCGCGGTGATCGGTGCTGGTCTCTCCGGGCTGGCGGCGGCACGGATGCTGGCCGATCAGCGGCATCGGGTCAGCCTGTTCGAGAAATCGCGTGGCTGTGGCGGGCGGGCGGCGACAAGGCGCGCCACGCAGCCGAGCGGAGAGACGCTGCATTTTGATCATGGCGCGCAGTATTTCACAGCGCGCGATCCGCGCTTTCAGCGTTGTGTGCAGACCTGGGCCGAGCGTGGTCTGGTAGCGCCTTGGGATGGGCGTATCGGGGCTTTCGATGGGGACGGATTCACCCCCGCTGGGCAGGAGACGACCCGCTGGGTGGGGGAGCCTGGAATGAGCGCGCTCGGTCGCGCGCTGGCCGAGGGCCTGGATGTGCGACTGGAGACGCGGGTGAGGCCGCCACGCTGGTGCCGCGGCCGTTGGCAGCTCAGCGATGAGGCCGGCCAGGAACTCGGTCGCTTCGAGCGGGTGGTGGTCAGCGCGCCGGCGCCGCAGAGCGCCGAGCTGTTGATGGACGCACCCCGGCTCGCGGCGCAAGCGGCCTGTGTCGACTACACCCCTTGCTGGACCCTCATGCTCGGGTTCGCTGCGCCGGTGCCACTGGCGTTCGACGGGGTCTTCGTCAATCAGGGACCGTTGCGCTGGATCGCGCGTGATAGCAGCAAGCCGGGACGGTCGGTGCCCGCTGGAAACTCGCCTGGGGATGCAGTCGGGGGGTCGTCCGTGGGGCCGGCTGCGGAGCAGGCTGCAGGGTCAACTGGGCGCGGGGACTGCTGGGTCTTGCATGCCGAGCCGGGTTGGACGCGCAAGCACCTGAATGATGCACGCGAGGAGGTGGAAGCGGCCATGCTCGCGGCCTTTGCCGCCCTTGTCGAGATGGCTGGCGGAGCACTGCCGGCGATCACCTGGCGCCAGTCGCACAGTTGGCTCTACTCGCTGGTCGAGACGCCGCTGGAGGAGGGCTGTCTCTGGGACCCGGCACTGGGTATCGGTGCTTGTGGCGACTGGTGCAACGGCGCCCGTGTCGAGGACGCCTGGCTCAGCGGCGAGGCGCTCGCCGGGCGCATCTTGGCAGCGATGGCATCAGGATAGGCATCAGGATAGGCATCACTCACAGACGCTAGGGCCTGATGCACCGCAGCGCCGGTTCGGCTGGCTCACGGTTGGGGCGAGACTTCGAACATGACCTCGTTGCGGCGCAGCGGTCCGGGCGTGAAAGGATCGTTGTAGTAGGCATAGATCGGCTCGCCGCGCGGCTCGAGGCCGCGTGTGCTCATCCAGTCCTTGAGCCGCGCTTGTTGCTCGGCGATGGCCTGATCGTTGGCCCTGCCGCTGAAGCGCACGGCGGCAACGCGCCGCGCCGGGATCCGCTCCAGTGTCACCTCGGTATTGCCCGGAGCCGGTAGATCCTCGAGCCGGTACTCGGCCGGCATGATGAACTGGACGCGCCAGCGGCCGTCCTGCGCTGACGTCTGGGTCACCGGTGCCGTCATCGCGATCTTCTCATCCGGTGCGACCGCGCGCTGCTGCACCGGCGCGGTCATCGCGATGCGCTCGCCGCCGCGCTCCTTGGCGAAGATGTAGCGCGCGAGCGGACCGAAACCGCTGCTCAAGCTCTGCTGGCGGTCGCCGCTGCCACTGACCTCGGCGACGACCAGCGGTGGGTAGTCGCGCAGCTCGAAGTCGCCGTCTTGGCTGACCACCTGATAGTCGGGCTTCTCGACGTTCTGGATCACGAAGACGAAAACCAGCAGGCCGACGATGCCGACCACGGCCGCGAGGCCGAGCAGAATGAGGATGAGCTTCATGGTGATCCTGTCTTGGAGGGGTGTGTCGTTAAGGGGTTTCCGGGGTGTCATCGGCCCGGCTCGGCATCAGCCAGCCGCCGAGCAGCAATAGGATCAAGCCGCCCAGCGAGATCCAGTACCAGCCCTCGAGCCCCATGGGGCCGAATTGGTAGACCGAGCCGGCGCTCAGCATCACGCCCTCGCCATAGGGCACGATCCAGCTGACGCCATAGCGCACATGCTCCGGCGGCGTCTCGATCAGCTCGGCATAGGCCAGGGCCTCGGGCGCGGCGCCAGACTCGTCGAGTTCGACTCGCCAGAGGCCATCGTCACTGCCGATCCAGAGGCGCTCGCGCTGCTCGGCCTTGGCCGGCTCGAGGTAGAGCGAGAGCATGCGGCTGTTCTCGAGTCCGACCTTCAACCGCTGCCAGGGTGCCATCGGGGTCTCCTGCCAGAAGAGCCCGCGATCGGTGCCGGCGATCAGCCGACCACCCTCGGTGAGGGCGAAGCTGAAGACGTTGCTCGCCTCCGGCAGACCGTCGCGATTGGGCTGCCAGTCGAGCAGGTCGTCGGCCTGGGTGCTGAAGACGCCCGCGCCGATGCTGCCCAGATGCAGCCAGCGTGCATCGCCGTTGCGCTGGGTCTCGAGCCGGTAGACGCTGGTGCCTTCGAGCGTGCGCTGCCATTGACCATCGCCCTGCACATACAGCCCGTCGCCAGTGGCGACCAGTAAGCGGTCGTTGGCGAGGAGTTCGTCGCGGACGCGGACCTCGAGGGCCGGCATCCCGGCCGGGGCATTGAACAACCCGCCGCCGGTGCCGATCGGGCCTTTGGAGGCATCGCCGGCGAGGTCCGCCGAGAGCGCGGTGACCGGGTGACCGCCGAGGTCGATCGCGACGCGTGTCCATTGATCGTTGGCGAAGCGCCAGAGTCCACCGTCCTCGGTGCCGGCCAGCATCGAGCCATCCTCGGCACGGGCCAGATCGGTGATGTGACCGCTCTCGATAGGGGCGTTGCGGACCAGCCGCTCACCGCCGGGGATGAGCGGCCCGGCGATGAGCAGGATGAGCCCCAACACGGCAAGGCCGATGGCGACGGGACGACTGGCTTTCATGATGACTCCTCACGTATTCGATGGTGAACCCTAACAGGTATCGATGCCCCGGCCCCGACGCAAGTGGGAAACCGGGGCGGCTGCCTCTGCTATCATCGCCGGCCTTGGCATGTTGCAACAGACTCGAGAGCAGCGCGATGACCGTTCGTACCCGTTTTGCCCCTTCCCCGACCGGCTACCTGCATGTGGGTGGCGCCCGCACCGCGCTGTTCAGCTATCTGTTCGCGCGCCGTCATGGCGGGCAGTTCGTGCTGCGCATCGAGGATACCGATCTCGAGCGCTCGACGACGGAGTCGGTGAACGCGATCATGGAGGGGATGACCTGGCTCGGCCTCGAGTACGACGAGGGGCCCTTCTTCCAGACCGAGCGCTTCGAGCGCTATCAGGCGGTGATCGATGCGCTGCTCGACAAGGGGCTGGCCTACCGCTGCGATTGTCCGAAGGAGCGCCTCGAGCGCCTGCGCGAGACGCAGATGGCGGCCAAGGTCAAGCCGCGCTACGACGGCCACTGTCGCGGGCGCCAGATCGACCCCGAGCAACCGCATGTGGTGCGTTTCAAGAATCCGGTCGATGGCGCGGTGATCGTCGACGATCTGATCCGCGGGCGCGTGCCCTTCGCCAACAGCGAACTCGACGATCTGATCCTGCGCCGCAGCGACGGTTCACCGACGTATAACCTCACGGTGGTGGTCGACGATGCCGAGATGGAGATCAGCCATGTCATCCGCGGCGATGATCATCTCAACAACACCCCGCGCCAGATCAACATCCTCAAGGCACTGGGCTACGAGCCGCCTCAGTATGCGCATGTGCCGATGATCCTCGGCCACGACGGCAAACGTCTGTCGAAGCGTCACGGCGCGGTCAGCGTGGTGGCCTATCGCGATCAGGGCTATCTGCCCGAGGCCCTGCTCAATTATCTGATCCGCCTCGGCTGGTCGCACGGCGATCAAGAGGTGTTCTCGCTCGATGAGATGATCGCGCTGTTCGATATCGCGGATGTGAACACCGCCGCCTCGGCGTTCAATGTCGAGAAGCTCGACTGGCTGAATCAGCACTATATCCAGCATGCCGACCCGCTGCGCATCGCCCGCCTGCTGAGTCCGCACATGGGCGAGATTGGCATCGATCCCACCGAGGGGCCCGCGTTGGTCGACGTGGTGCGCGCCCAGGCCGCGCGCGCCAAGACCCTGACCGAACTCGCCCAGATCAGCGCCTTCTGCTACCAGGACTTCGACGACTACGACGAGACCGCCGCGAAGAAACATCTGCGCCCGGTCGCGCGGCCAGCGTTGGAGCGTCTGCGCGCGGAGCTGGAGATGCTGGCGCTCGAGGACTGGGAGCCGGAGACCTTGCACCGCGTGGTCGAGCGCGTCTCCGAGGCACTGGAGCTGAATATGGGCAAGGTCGCGCAGCCATTGCGCGTGGCCATCGTCGGCCGCGCCGCCTCACCGGGGATCGATGTCACGCTGCAACTGGTGGGCAAGGCGGCCACCTTGCGCCGTATCGAGCGCGCGCTGGCGTTCATCGATGCGCGCGCCGCTCAGGGCGCTCAGGGCTGATGCGCTGCGTCTCGCGTGCGGCAGCGTGCCCGCGTGCCAGCGTGCCGCCCGCGCACGCCCCGCGCTCAGCGGGACGGGCGCAGGCGATCAGGCGCCCCACTGCCTGACGTTGCCGGTGTCGAGATGGACGAAATCCGAGCGTGAATAGTAGCCGACGCCACCCCGGCTGAGCCGCACGGCGATATCGCGGATGTGGTGCGTCGGCATGTCGCCGAGGCGCACATCGAGGGCCTTGCCGCTCATGTGCAGGCTGCGCTTGGCGACACCGCTCGAGGTGCGTCTGAGCATGGCATTGGTCTTGGGCGAGCGATAGCCGCTGACGATCTCGAAGACAGCGTCTTCGTGGCCGAGGGCCTGTTTGACATCGAACAGGAGGTCGTACAGCTTGGGATCGATGGTAGTGACCTCATTGGTGCGGAAGTCACGGAAGAATTGATTGAGCCGCATCAGCGAGCTGCGCTGGTAGTGGTCGCCTTGACGGTAGGTCAGCGTCAGGCGTTCGTCGGTGTGCAGGTGGTGGAAGGAGAGGACGCGTGGCTGGTCGAGCTGGCGGCGTTGGCTGCGCGCGACGGCGGGCGCTGAAGCAGCAGCCAAGGCGGCACCGAGGAAAATCCGTCGGTTCACTAGTATCCCCCTAGAGTCGAGCATAGTGTTGGGCGCCCCGAGTATAGGCCGAGGGGCGCTAAAAGCAATGGCGATTTGGTCACGGCTTGACGAATGCCAGGCGTGCTCTAAACTACATCAAGGAAAGCGGTTAAGCAACGGTTTGGGCTGATAAAACCTGATAGCTGTTCGAGTAGCTCAGGGGCTCGGGTGCCGCGTTGTGCGCGTCTTGGGCATCTCTCAGTCCTCGCCGATGACGCGGTTGTCTTTGGGCCGGGAGAGCAGCCGCTCGGCCTCCAGCTGGTGCTTGGCAAAGATCATCCGGTAGTCGGCGTCGTCAGCCTCGTCGCGTTCGGCACGCAGGTTGCGCACGATTGCGCGCGCATCTTGGTAGCGCTCCTGGGTCTCGATATGGGTCAGGCGCATGTTGGGAGTGATTTTGTAGACGAAGTAGGGCATACCACAGGGTCCGATGGTGTGTTGATTGCTGGGAAGGAGGCTCGATGATGTCGCCAATCTGGGGGCAAGGGGCGCTTGATCCAGCCCCTGTTCATGGAACAAGGGCTTCATGGCCGGCGGCCGTCTGGAGCGTTTCCGCTTGCCCCCTGTCAGTGCCCGATTACCTGAGATTCTTCTTATAGCTTGGAATCTTGGCATTCAGCGCCTTGGAGACGTTGGCGAATTCCATGGTCACGCTCGCCAATTGCACGCCGTTGAAATCGGTCTCGGTGACGATGGCGCCGCGCAGGATGGCACCGCCGAGCACCGCGCCGGCCAGATTCACGCCGGTCAGATCGGCGTTGCGGAAATTGGTGTTCTGGGCCGAGACATTGCGCAGGCGCGCGCCAGCGAGGTTGGCACCTTCGAGGTTGGCGAGGTTGATCACGGTGAAACCCTCGGGCTGGCTGCTGGTCAGATCGGCGTCTTGCAGGTTGGCCTTGACCAGGTTGGCGTCGTTGAGATGGCAGTCGCGCAGATCGGCGCCGCTGAGGTTGGCCTCGCGCAGGTTGGCCTGAATGAAGAGCGCCCGGCTGGCGGTGATCTGGCTGAGATCGCTATGGCAGAAGTCGGTGCCGCGCAGATCGGCGCCGCTGAGTCTCGCCCGCTGGAGGTTGGCGAAACGGATCTCGGCCTTGCGCAGATCGGCGCCTTCCAAGTTCGCCTCGCTGAGATCGGCGCCGGAGAGCACGGCGACGCTGGCCGGTCGCTCCGAGCCGGCGCGCACCCGGCTCAGGTTGGCGCGGCTCAGGTTGGCCTCGTTCAAATGGGCGTTGAGCAGACTGGCGCCGGTCAGGATCGCCTCGCGCAGGTCGGCACTGACCAGATCGCTGAACTCGAGATTGGCGTCGCTGAGATCCTGCCCGCGCAGGTCGGCGCCATTGAGCCGCATATCGCGCAGATCGGCGCCGACCAAAGTCTCGCCCTCGAGCGACGCGAGCACCTCGCCGGTGTCTTTGTGCTTGATCTCGACCATCATCTCCTCCTCCTCGGGTTGGCGGGCACGCTAGCCTGTTGCTGTGATGGGTTGGCCGGCGCATTCCGCTATGCTATCCACCCGATGCCGCCTTTGCACCAGACTTTGCATCAGATATGAGCGCGTGCGGCGGCGCTGCCACTGAGGAGAAGATGATGAAGCTCGAGACACTCGCCATCCACGCCGGCTTCGAGCCAGACCCGGCCACCAAGGCGGTCGCGACACCGATCTACCAGACCACCAGCTACGCCTTCGACGACACCCAGCATGGCGCCGACCTGTTCGACCTCAAGGTGCCGGGCAACATCTATACCCGGATCATGAACCCGACCAGCGATGTGCTCGAGAAGCGCGTCGCGGCATTGGAGGGCGGGGTCGGGGCGCTGGCCTTGGCCTCGGGCATGACGGCGGTGACCAATGCGATCTTCACGCTGGCGCAGGCCGGCGACAACATCATCGCCGGCTCGACCCTCTATGGCGGCACCTACAACCTGTTCGCACACACCCTGCCGCGACTCGGCATCGAGGTGCGACTGGTCAAACCGAATGACATCGACGCCATGGCCGCGCGGATCGATGCCAACACCAAGGCGGTGTTCTGCGAGTCGATCGGCAATCCGGCCGGCAATGTCGCCGATCTCAAGGCGATCGCGGACCTGGCGCACGCGCACGGCGTGCCGGTGATCTGCGACAACACGGTGCCGAGTCCCTACCTGTGCCGGCCGTTCGAGCACGGCGCCGATATCGTCGTGCATGCGTTGACCAAGTACATGGGCGGTCACGGCACCACCATTGGCGGTGCGCTGGTCGACTCCGGCCAGTTCCCCTGGGCCGAGCACGCCGAGCGCTTCCCGATGCTCAATGAGCCGGATGTCTCCTACCACGGCGTGGTCTACACCGAGGCGCTGGGGCCGGCGGCCTACATCGGCCGCGCGCGCGTGGTGCCGCTGCGCAACATGGGCGGCGCCATCTCGCCGTTCAACAGCTTCCTGATCCTGCAGGGGATCGAGACGCTACCGGTGCGCATGGATCGCCATTGCGAGAACGCGATCGCGGTGGCCGACTATCTCAAGGGCCACGATAAGGTCGAATGGGTGCGCTATGCCGGCCTGCCCGAGAGCCCCGACTATCCGCTGGTGCAACAGTACATGGACGGCGCCAAGGCCAGCTCGATCCTCTCCTTCGGCATCCGTTCCGGTGCGGGGGGCGGTGCGGGAGATGGCCGCGCGGCCGGGGGGCGTTTCATCGACGCGCTCAAGCTCGCGGTGCGCCTGGTCAACATCGGCGATGCTAAGACCCTGGCCTGCCATCCGGCGACCACGACCCATCGCCAGCTCTCGCCCGAGGAGCTGGCCCGCGCCGGGGTGAGCGAGGATCTGGTGCGCCTGTCGATCGGCATCGAGCACATCGATGACATCATCGCTGATTTGGAGCAAGCCTTGGCGGCGGCCTAAGCCGCGCCAGAAACGCCGGCAGCAGACCCCTTGGACCCCGTTCCAAGGGGTCTGAGCGGCATGTCCCTGAACCCCCAGCGAGCCGAGCAGAATGCGATGAAGATTCACTGTCTGATGCATGTGCCCTTCGAGGGGCCGGCCCAGATGGCCGATTGGGCCGAGAGTCGCGGTCACCCGATCGCGTTCAGCCATCTGTTCGCCGGCGATGCGCTGCCCGCACTCGATGCCTTCGATCGCCTGGTGGTGATGGGCGGACCCATGGGCGTCGGGAACGAGGACCGCTACCCGTGGCTGAGCGCCGAGAAGACGTTGATTCGCTCGGCCATTGAGGCTGGCCGCTCGCTGGTCGGCGTCTGCCTTGGGGCGCAGTTGATCGCCGAGGCACTCGGGGCACGGGTGAGCCGGAACCCGCAGCAGGAGATCGGCTGGTTTCCGATCCGGCTCACCGAGGCTGCACGCACGCACCCATTCTGCCAGGATCTCCCTGCCGAGCTGCAGGTGCTGCATTGGCACGGCGATACCTTCGCGTTGCCGCCCGGTGCCTTGCATCTGGCGGCAAGCGAGGCTTGTACGCAGCAGGGCTTTTTGGTCGATGAGCGCATCCTGGGCCTGCAGTTCCATCTGGAGATGACACCGACGAGTCTGCGCACGCTTTGCAGCTATTGCGCCGATGAGCTGGTGGCGGCGCCTTATGTGCAGAGCGCAGAGCAGATGCTCGCCGTCTCGCCCGTGCGCTATGAAGAAACGGCGCGGGTGTTGGAGGTGTTGCTCGATCGGCTTGCGGAGTGAGGGAGGTCGATGAGTGGCCCTGTCGCACCGCGCTACGGTGTAACGCCGCGTTCAATCCCAACTCAGCGCCCCACCGGTCTGATACTCAGTCACGCGGGTCTCGAAGAAGTTCTTCTCCTTCTTCAGGTCCAGCACCTCGGACATCCAGGGGAAAGGGTTGCCGACCTCCGCGTACTGCTCCGGCAGCCCGATCTGGGCGCAGCGGCGGTTGGCGATGAATTGCAGGTATTCCTCGAACATCGGTGCGTTCAGACCCAACACTCCGCGTGGCATGGTCTCGTGGGCATAGTCGGCCTCGAGCTGCACTGCGTCGCGGATCATGGTGATCAGCTCCTGTTTGAAGTCTTCGGTCCACAGGTGCGGGTTCTCGAGCTTGATCTGATTGATCACGTCGATGCCGAAGTTCATGTGCATCGACTCATCGCGCAGGATGTACTGGAACTGCTCGGCGGTGCCGGTCATTTTGTTGCGCCGGCCCATGCTCAGTACCTGCACGAAGCCAACGTAGAAGAAGATACCTTCAAAGATGATGTAGAAGGCGACCATTTCGCGCAGTAGCTTCTGGTCGTTCTCGGGCGTGCCAGTGTGGAAGTGCGGATCGGCCAGGTATTGGGTGTAAGGCAGCGCCCACTCAGCCTTGCGCGCGACCGAGGGCACCTCGCGGTACATATTGAAGATCTCGCCCTCGTCCAGCCCCAGGGATTCGACTACATATTGGTAGGCGTGGGTGTGCAGCGCCTCCTCGAAGGCTTGGCGCAGCAGATACTGGCGGCACTCGGGGTTGGTGATGTGACGGTAGACGGCGAGCACCAGGTTGTTGGCGACCAGCGAGTCGGCGGTGGAGAAGAAGCCGAGGTTGCGCTTGATGATGGTGCGCTCGTCGTCGGTGAGGCCGTTCGGGTCCTTCCAGAGCGCGATGTCGGCGTTCATGTTGATCTCTTGCGGCATCCAGTGATTGGCGCAGGCGTCGAGATACTTCTGCCAGGCCCAATCGTACTTGAAGGGCACGAGCTGGTTGAGATCGGCGTGGCAGTTGATGATGCGCTTGTCGTCGACGCGGATGCGCCCGGCGCCGAGCGCGAGATCCTCAAGGCCAGTGGCACCGCCTTCGGCCTGGGGGTTGGTATTGCGACCGGGTTCGGGCTTCGGCGGCCGCTGCGACGGCGCGCGAGTTAGAACCGACTCGTCAGCGAGTAATGAAACCTGGGCTGGACCGGGATTCGGATTGACCACTGGGGCACTGCCGGCGGTGGCCATGAGAGCGGTGTTGGAGACGATGCCATGACCGGGACGAACGTGATCGCTGTCCTCTCGGGCTGGTGGGGAAGTGGTATCGGTCAGGGCAAAGCCGTCGTTTTGGTGCTTGCCGCTTGCCTGGTCATACGCGTCGCTTGCGTCACGGCGGTACCCTGCTTCGGCTGCGAATAGACCTTGCGCCTCGGGCTCGGCTTCCGCGTAGGTCTCGGCATCATGCAGCGGCCGATGCTTGCGCGCGGCTGGATTTGGGCAGGCAGTCGCAAGGGGATCGTCCCAATTCAGCATGCTGTGGTACTCCGTTGTGGTGGTGGCTTGGGGGTTAATGAGTGTTCTTCTCTTTGGCCTTGCTGCCGGGTAAAAGCGCGCTTGCTGCCACGGGCGGCTTATCCTTGGTGTCGACGTTGCGATCGGCGAGCGAGATCAGCCAGTAGGTGACGCCCAGACCAACGACGATGATGCCTATACCAATGAGGTCAAACGCGTTGTACTCGGCCATATCGAGAATGATGACCTTTCGTGCGATAGCCATGATCGCGGTCGCGACCACGAGTTTCATCGGGAATACATCAGATCGGATGTAGATTCTGACGTTCGAGAAGATCTCATAGGCGATCAGTACCGCGAGGAAGGCACCGAAGGTTTTGATGATATCCGGGATCAGGAAGTACGGCGGTTGCGCCAGATTGAGATAAATGGTGTGGATCACGCTGAGCACACCAACCAGGATCACCAAGACCATCCCGATGGCGAGTACATAGGCAGCGCCGCGCATAATCCGATGCAGCCAGCGCAGGATCGGGTCTTCCTCGTTGGTGGGCAGTTCGTCGTGACAACTGCTTTTTTGGCCCTGGTTGTCGTCCTCGTTGTAGCCCTCGTTGTTAGCGTTCGTCATCAGGTCAGTGCTCTTGGTTCGGGAATAGGATCGGGGTCAGACGGTTTCAAAGGTCAGTTCCACTGCGACGCCACATCAATAGCCCAAAAAAGATCCCTGCGAGCGGAAATGCAATCATAGAAACTATAAAACCAACTAAGCTTACATTTCCGAAAAAAAGCATCATTGCTTGATAAAGAAGTGCTGTTGAGATACCCCAAAAGACAGCACCGCGCCAAAAGATATAGCGCCACTTCCTTTTTCTGGGTTCTTTAGGCTTGGTTGACATGATCAGCTGGTCTCACAAAATTAAAGAGGCTATAAGGAGCAGCGCATCACTGACAGCTCTCGCACTCCGGATCATCGATCGAGCAGGCCTTTGGGGCGGATTCTACTGGCTTGCCGCGGCCGTTTGATTTCGCCTTTCCTGGTGAGACATAGGCACCACCGACTGCGGAGAGGCGATTCGCTTTGCTCGAGTCGTCCATCGTCGACTTTTCGACGTGCGTCGCGCCCATCGAGCGCAGGTAATAGGTAGTCTTCAGCCCCCGCACCCAGGCCAGCTTGTAGAGGTTGTCGAGCTTCTTGCCGCTCGGCTCGCTCATGTACAGGTTCAGGCTCTGTGCCTGATCTAGCCACTTCTGCCGTCGGCTGCCGGCCTCGACCAGCCAGCGTGGGTCGACCTCAAAGGCAGTGGCATAAAGCTCCTTCAGCTCATCGGGGATGCGGTCGATCTGCTGTAGGCTGCCGTCGTAGTACTTCAGGTCGCTGACCATGACGCTGTCCCAGAGTCCAAGCGCCTTGAGATCGCGTACCAGGTAGGGATTGACGACGGTGAACTCGCCCGAGAGGTTGGACTTCACGAACAGGTTCTGATAGGTCGGCTCGATCGATTGGCTGACGCCGACGATGTTGCTGATGGTCGCAGTCGGCGCAATCGCCAGACAGTTGCTGTTGCGCATGCCGATTGTCTGCACCCGCTCGCGCAGCCCATTCCAATCCAGGGTGGTGCTGGTATCCATCTCCAGATAGCCGCCGCGGCCTTCGGCGAGTCGCTGAACGCTGTCGATCGGCAGGATGCCCTGGCTCCAGAGGCTGCCGTCGAAGCTCTGATAGCGCCCGCGCTCGGCGGCCAGCTCGCTGCTCGCCTCGATCGCGTAGTAGCTCAGCGCCTCCATGCTGTGATCGGCAAAACGCACGGCGTCCTGGCTCGCGTAGGGGGTGCGCAGCTCATAGAGCGCATCCTGGAAGCCCATCAGCCCGAGGCCAACCGGGCGGTGGCGCAGATTGGCATTGCGCGCCTGCGGCACGTTGTAGAAGTTGTAGTCGATGACGTTGTCGAGCATGCGCATCGCGGTGCGCACGGTCTTGCGCAGCTTGGCGGTGTCGAGTCCACGTTCGGTCACATGCGCGGCCAGGTTCACCGAGCCCAGGTTGCAGACGGCGATCTCCCGATCGTTGGTGTGCAGGGTAATTTCGGTGCAGAGGTTACTGCTATGCACCTGCCCGACATGCTGATTGGTATAGCGCAGGTTGCAGGGGTCCTTGAAGGTGATCCAGGGATGGCCGGTCTCGAATAGCATCGCCAGCATCTTGCGCCAGAGATCGACCGCTTTGATGCGCTTGGTCACCTTCAGCTCACCGCGTTCAGCGCGGGCCTCGTAGCCGAGATAGGCCTCTTCGAAGGCTTGACCGGTCAGGTCGTGCAGGTCCGGCGTTTCATCAGGCGAGAACAGGGTCCAGTGCTGATCCTCGGCCACGCGCTTCATGAACAGATCCGGCACCCAGTTGGCGGTGTTCATATCGTGCGTACGGCGGCGGTCATCGCCGGTGTTCTTGCGCAGCTCGACGAATTCTTCGATATCGATGTGCCAGGTCTCGAGATAGGCGCAGACCGCGCCCTTACGCTTCCCTCCATTCCGAACCAGGGCAGCAGCAGTCATATAGCTCTTGTCGCCCTCGACCTTGAGGTCGTGGACTTCCGCTGCGGGCGCGATTGGCTCGACGGCCTTGACGCGCGTAAACACCCAGTTGCCGAGCCGGAACCAGTTGTGCTTGGTCAGCGCGGGCACGTCGAGCAGCGCGGCGATGCGCGGATCAGCCGGGATGCGCAGATCGAAGGCGCGCGAGACGCCGGTGAAGGCGACCACGCTGCCGTCCGAGCGAGTGCCCTGATGGTCGCCGGCGCGCTCGCGGTATTGGCCGGCGCAGGGGATGCCAAGCCGCAACAACTGGTAGCGCAGCCCTTCGGCGAGCGGCGCTGAGCTGCTGGTGAAGTAGATCTCCTTGCTCCGACTGATGCCGCCATCGGTCTCGAGCAGCCCCTGGATCAGCGCCAGCGTCTGGTTGTGCGGCAAATGGCTGAAGCGCCGAGCGATGCGCTTGTTGCGGGCGGCGTCGTAGAGATCCTCTTCGGTAAAGGGCAGGTGCGCCAGATCTTCGCCGACCCAGCGCCCGGTGGTCGCGCAGCGGGCGAGTCCACAGCCGACCGCCCACTTGATCTGTAGATAGGTCTCGCTACGGCCGTTTTCCCAATAGTGGATGCCGCGCGCGTCGAGGTAATCCCGAACGAACTGAAGATGACTGCCATCACAGGTCGGATTGCCGCACACCCCGAATTCCCGACCTCGAGTCAGATGCCCATCGCCGAGCAGGATGCCGTAGAAGCGCGCGTCTTCCTCGGTGAGCCCGTCAACGGGCACGACCTCGCTCGGGATGACCTGTGCGACATAATCGCCAGCGCTGAGCGCTCCAGCCTCGACCCAGTCGGGCCGATAGCGACCGTTCTCGATCTGGTTCAGCGTGCGCTCGATCGACTGTTCAGTCGGCACGCCCTGAATGGCCCAGAACGGATGGCCTGCGGTGACCTTGAGATCATTGACCGAGTCCTTGATCCGCACCTGGACCATGGGCGCATCCTTCTGCGCGTAGACGAAATGCTCGGTGACCTCGCGGTAACGCCCGCGCTGACCGAGCACCAGATCGCCGACCTTGATATCGGCGATCGCTTTGGGGCCGTCGGCGGTAAAGACGGTCGTCTCGGGTGCGAAGCATTGATTCACGGCCACCGCCGTATCGTTGGCGACCTTGAGGAAGGGCACTACACCCTGACTCTTGCCATTGGTGCCCTTGATATGAGCACCCATGCCGCGCACGCGCGACCAGTCATTACCGAGACCGCCGGCGAATTTGCTCAGCAGGGCGTTATCCTTGATCGCGCCATAGATGCCATCGAGATCATCCGGCACCGTGGTCAGATAGCAGGAGCTGAGCTGCGGGCGCAGGGTGCCAGAATTGAACAGCGTCGGCGTGCTGCTCATGAAGTCGAAGCTCGACAGCAGCTCATAGAACTCGATCGCACGCTCTTCGCGGTCGATCTCGTTGATCGCCAGGCCCATCGCGACGCGCATGAAGAACGCCTGCGGCAGCTCGATGCGCGGCCCTTCGGCGGTATGGATGAAGTAGCGGTCATACAAGGTCTGCAGACCCAGATAGGTGAACTGCAGATCGCGCTCGGGCTTGAGCGCGGCGCCAAGCCGGGCCAGATCGAAGCGTCCGAGCTGTTTGTCGAGCAGCTCCAGGTCGCCGGCGGTCTTGATGTAGGCGCTGAAATAATCGGCATAGCGCTCGGCGAGATCGGCCTGGGTCTCGACGCCGAGCGCCATATCCAGCGCGCCCAGCGCCTCGCGTCGCATCACATCGAGCAGCAGCCGTGCTGCGGCCTGGCTGTAGGCCGGCTCGCGCTCGATCATCGCCCGCGCCGACAGCACCAACGCCTGGCCGACATCGGCCTCCTTGACCCCATCGAAGAGATTGCGCAGCGTATCGGTGATGATGGCCTCCGCATCAACCCCCTCGAGCCCCGAGGCGGCCTCGCGCGCGAGTCGGCGCAGACGCTCGATGTCCAAGGGCTGGGTATTGCCATCGGCCAGGGTGACGTTGAGGCCCGTTTCGGCAGCCGCTGTCGTCTTGCTCGTCGCCGCCTTCTCAGCCCGCTCACGGGCGCGCGCATCACGATAGATCACATAGTCACGCGCGACCTTGTGCTCGCCGGCACGCATCAGCGCGAGTTCGACCTGATCCTGGATGTTCTCGATGTGCACGGTGCCGCCGCCGGGCAGGCGACGGGTCAGCGCTGAGAGGACCTGCTCGCTGAGGTCGTCGACGAGGTGATGGATGCGGCTCGAGGCGGCCGCGCCGCTGCCCTCGACGGCGATGAAGGCCTTGGTCATCGCGACCTTGATCTTGCTGGGGTCGAAATGGGTGACCTTGCCATTGCGGCGGATGACCTGGACGTGACCTGGCTGATGGCTCGCGACATCGCCGCTTGGGGCCGCCACCCTTGCCGCCGCCCTGCTGCGCGCCTCCGACTGGACATTGAGCCCATTGGGTTGCTGCAGCGGTTGCGGTGTGTCGGCGGGCTTGTCGGGGGCGGCGGCCATAGGTCACTCCTCGGGTCGTGGTGTTAGCGGCTTGAGGCTTGCGGATGAGCGGTTGGACTGAGTCGAGTCGGGTCGGGTCGGCCCGGGCTCGGCAATGACGGCCTGGTGAAAGCGGGCGGCCGAAGATCGCCGGCAGTGGCCACGGGGCACTGATCCGGCAATCGAGCTGAACGAGAAGGTCCGCAATATATACTCATCAGATTGAGTGTCAACCACTATATCTTGTGTTTTTGCCCGCGTGGATGCTGCGAATCCATAGTGGGTAATCTGTGGATAACATGGGTGCTGTGGTTGCTCGAGGGCGTTGTTGAGGGTTTTGGCTGTGTATAACTTTCATCGCGCCTCAACCCCGATCAGGCCGCATTTCCGCACTTAAAAAAGGCCTTTGAAGGGGGGCTGGGGTTTGAAGTGCCATAGCCCCTCGGTTTTGCCGTCGAGGCTGTCCCGTGATCAGGTTGAGTGGCTATACTCACCTCACGCGGCGCGCTCGGATGAGAGGCGGGAGCGATGATCGCGCGCCCTGGCAGGGGTGCAGTCGGCCCGCCTCGAGCCAACCCGTAGAATGACGAAACGACAGCCTCGAAGGCGTCAAAGGAGGAAAGATTATGCGTCGAACAATGCTCGTCGCCAGCGCGACCCTCATGGTGTGGACGCTAGCGCTACCACTGCTGGCGGACACCCTGAGTGGTGACCCTGCCGAGCCGCCAACCGAGACCTCAGCTGAGATTGCCCAGCGCGAATATGAGGAGGTTCTGGCGCTCACGCCTGATGCCGAGCGTGGTCGTGAGGTCTATCTCACCTGTGCCGTCTGCCATCTGCCCGAAGGCTGGGGCAGTGTGGACGGCAGCTATCCGCAAATCGCCGGTCAGTTGCCCACGGTAATCATCAAGCAGCTTGCCGATTTTCGCGCCGGCAATCGCGAGAATCCGCTGATGTATCCCTTCTCGGTGCCTGGCATCCTGGGTGGGCCACAGGAGATTGCCGATGTCGCGGCCTATGTCTCGCAATTACCGATGACGGCCGAGAACGGGCTCGGGCCAGGCTCCGATTTAGAGGCGGGCGAGGCGCTCTACATCGAGCATTGCACCGACTGCCACGGGGCGGCTGGAGAGGGCGACGAGGCTGAGCATATTCCCATGATCGCCGGGCAGCATTTTGCCTACCTGATGCGTCAGTTCGATGCCATTCGCAGTGGTGAGCGGAAGAACGCCGACTCGAAGATGACCGAGGAGATCCAGGATCTCACTCAAGCGGAACAGGTTGCGCTCTTGGACTATACGGCCAGGTTGCGCCCAGCCGCCGGGAAGTTGGCGCAAGAGGGCTGGCTGAATCCGGATTTTCCGCATTATCTCCGCGATGCGATGGGGCTGCGAGTAAAGCCTCCTGCTGGGCTCAAGAGCGTGCCGGTCTCCGAATAGCGCCTGAATAGTCCCAGAATAGCCTCAAGCAGAGCGCCTGGCTTAGGACGGGGACTCGTCGCCCTCGGATTCGGAAACCTGAAAGCGGTTACGGCCAGCGCGCTTGGCTTCATAGAGCGCCATGTCGGCGCGGTGGATGAGGCTGTTGATCTCCTCCTCCGGCGCGCGCTGGGCAATGCCAAGGCTGGCCGTAACCCGCAGTGGCTCGCTGCGATCAATATCGAACGCATGCGCCGCGATCACCCTGTTCAGGCGTTCGGCTAGCTCGATCGCGCCCTCGATCCGCTGTCCGATCACCAGCACCAAGAACTCCTCGCCGCCGAAGCGCACCGGTACATCGACGCTGCGGCATTGCGCCTGGATCAGCTCGGCGACCTGCTGGAGCACGCGATCACCGGCGCCGTGTCCATGGGTATCGTTGATCTGCTTGAAATGATCGAGATCGATCAGCAGGGCGGCGACGGGCGGCGCCATATCCCGCTCCTGCAGCGCGAGGTGGCGGCTCATCACATCCTGCATATAGAAGCGCGTGAAGAGCTTGGTGAGCGGATCGCGGATCGAGCGCTGATAGGCACGCTCGCGCTCGAAATCGATCGAGCGGTAGATGACCTCGCGCTCGAGCGCGATCTTCAGCGGCTCGATCATCTGCGCGATCAGTTGCGCCGTGCTGGAGGTGATCAGCGGGGGTTTGTCGAAGATCAGGATCGCGATCGCCTCGATCTGCTCACTTTGGTTTGCCGTCAGCGGCACCGCGATCGAGGCTCCCTCATCGCCTTCCGGTTGTAGGCAGAACCCCTCCGGATAAAGCTCGTGATCGGCAAGTGCCGGTTCCTCGGCGTGCGCGCGATACCAGTCGCTGAGGTCTTGGCCGACGAAACGGCAGGCACTGGGCACGGATGGGTCGACGATACCGACGAAGCGCGCCTTGGCCTTGAGCGACAGGATCTGTTCATCCGGCAGGGCGGCGTAGTAGTCGATGTGGCTCACTGGCAGGCTGCGTTGCACGACCTCGAGCAAACGCGTGGCGATGTCGCGAAAATCGCGGTAGAGCAACATCGTCTCGGTGATATCGCGCAGCGTGCGATTGAGCTGCGAGAGGCGCTGGATATCGGTGTCGCCCTGGCCGAGCAGATAGAGGCCGCAGTCGAGGTGGCGCAGTTTATCGATGATGAAGCCGACCAGGTGTTGCGGGATGATCGAGCCGTGCTGGGCGGCGATCATCTCCACCGGATGCTGCTCGATCTGGTTGAGGGCGTAATCGAGGATATCGCTGCTCGGCATGTAGTGCTCATGGAACGGGCGCACCGCATCGAAGTACGACTCATCGAGCGCGATCAACTGCGGCTGTTCGGTGAAGCCGCCGAACAGATCGCTGGAAAACAGCACACCGCTGCGGCGATCGAAACTGCAGAAGGCGCCCGGGAAGTGCGCATAGGGCGTGAAGATGAATTCGAGCGTGCGATCCTCGAGTTCGAGTCGCCACTCGTGCTCATCGACGAGCCAGAACGGCAGTTCGAGCCCATAGTGCTTGAGCAGCGCCTTGGCGCGCCAATGCGTGACCACGGCCGCGTCGCGGCGTGTGTTCAGCCGGTCGATCATCGGCAGGGCGGCGGCGATGTCCGGATCCTGGTGATGGCAGACGAACCAGCGAATCGCGCTCAGCGGTAGCACCTCCTCGATCTTGCGCAAGGTATGGGCAAAGGTCAGCCGCGAGCCGGGATCGAACAGCACTGATTGGTCGCCTTGCTCGAGCAGGTAGACATGGCATTGGAAGTGGTCATCCGGGATCACATGACCGACCCACCAGACGCGATCGGCGATTTCGATCGCATGCTGGGTGTCGGCGTTGCGGAGGGCTTCAAGGCGAGTAGGCATCGGTGACAGGGTCCGTCAAGCGGCGTCCGATGCCGGGCGAAGATGATGTTCCAGCGGTGAAGTTAGAACGAGTGCGCCAGAGGCTGGCCCGCGTCTGGCGCGGAAATCATCCCTCTAATTGTACACGCATTGCTCATGTCGTAACGGGGCTTCTGGCCGAGATCATCGGGGGCGGGGCTCGGAGGTGACGGGCGTTGCGTTGAGCCGTGCGGTGATGCGTTTGACGTAGGCCTGAGTTTCGGGATAGGGCGGGATGCCGCCATGGCGTCGAACCGCGTTCTCGCCAGCGTTATAGGCGGCGAGGGCAAGCTCGCGATCGCCGTCGAAATGATCCAACAGCCAACGCAGATAGGCCATGCCGCCGCGCATGTTCTGCACTGGGTCCCAGATATCCTGGACGCCGAAGCGTTGGGCAGTTGCCGGAATCAATTGCATGAGCCCGCGCGCGTCCTTGGGTGAGTGGGCGGTGGGGTCGAAATTGGATTCGGCCTGGATCAAGGCCAACACGAGCTCGGGATCGAGCCGGAAGTTGGGCGCGAGTTGGCGGACCAGTGCGATGATATCGGCGCGGGCGAGCTTGCGGACCTGAACCCCGTCCGGCGTTTGGGTTGCAGGGGGCGTGTTGGCGCTGTCGGCATTGCCCGGTGGTGGCAGGCGGCGTTCCACCAGAGTGTCGGTGAGCAGGCAACGCGGCTGCTCGGCCAGCGGACGATCGAGCGCCCGGAGCCGACGTAGTTGCGATTCCGCTTGCGGATGGCCAGCGGCGCGTGCGTTTTGGAACCAAGCGGCCGCCATGACTTCGTCGACGGTGCCAAGGCGTCCGCTGGCATAGAGCCAGCCGAGATGAAAACCGGCGTCGCCCAGGCCGAGATCCGCAGCTTGGCAATAGAAGGTCAGTGCCCGGTCGAGTTGTTGTGGAGCGCCGACACCGTGCTCGAAGCGTTTACCTTGCGCGATCAACTGGCGCGCTTCGGCGGTCTCTTCAGCGGTGGCTGCGCAGACCAGCCCGGCGGGCGTTAGGGCGAGCATCAGTCCCAGCCCGAAGAGCGTTAGCTGCGAAATGCGATTTGCCGACAGTGTCACTGCTGTTTCCTGGTCCCAAATCAGTGTTAACGAGCGTATCACGTTCATTCTGGACGACCTACACTCCTGCATCCTGGGGGAGATGACGATGACGGAGGCCTTGTCGCGACAGATCTGGCGCTTTGGTTTGGTGGGGTCGCTCGGTTTTGCCGTGGATGCCTTGGTCTTGACCTGGTTGGTTCGGGTTGGCGACTGGGGCGTGTATGAGTCGCGCTGGCTGTCTTTTGCGTTGGCGGTGACGGTGACCTGGGGGCTGAACCGGCGCTTTACCTTTGGTCAGCAGGCCTCGCGCAATCGATCACGCGAGTATGGGCGGTATGCCGCGGTGCAGGGGCTCGGCGCGCTGATCAATCTAGGCGTCTATGCGGCGGTGCTGATGATCTGGCCAGTGCTCGCGGCTTGGCCGGTACTGCCCTTGGCCGCGGGCTCTGGGGTCGCGATGTTGTTTAATTTTGTTGGTGCGCGGTACTTCGCCTATGTCCCGAGCGCCTAGGGGTGTGTCAATGCCTGATTTTACTGCGCCTGATCCTACGGCGATGGAATCGTCACCGAGTCTCTGTCCGCGGGTGGCGGTATTGATCCCCTGCCTAAATGAAGAGGCCTCAATTGCAACTGTTGTGCGCGATTTTCGCGCCCTGTTGCCGACGGCGAGGGTGTATGTCTATGATAATCATTCCTCGGATCGGACCGCGGCGGTCGCTGCCGAGGCGGGGGCGATCGTCCGCCACGAGGAACGCCGGGGTAAAGGGCATGTGGTCTGCCGGATGTTCAGTGAAGTCGAAGCGGATCTTTATCTCTTGGTCGACGGCGATGGCACCTATGATCCGGTGAGCGCGTCAACGCTGATCGAGCGGCTTACTGCGGAACGGCTGGATATGGTCTGCGGTGCTCGGGTCGAGCGTGGCGATGATGCCTATCGGCTCGGACACCGTTTTGGGAATCAGGTGTTGACGGGGTTGATCGCGGCACTCTTCGGTCACCGTTTTCGCGATATGCTGACTGGCTATCGGGTCTTTACGCGCCGCTTTGTGAAATCGTTTCCAATGCTGTCGGATGGCTTCGAGATCGAGACCCAGCTCAGTGTGCATGCGTTGCAGATGCGGCTGCGGGTGGCTGAGCTAGAAACGCCCTATTGCGCGCGCCCGGCGGATTCGCCGAGTAAATTGCGCACTGTTCGCGATGGACTGCGCATCTTGCGCACGATTGGCATGCTGGTGAAGGAAGAACGACCGCTGTGGTTCTTTTCGATTCTGTTCGCGCTTCTCGCGAGCGGTTCGATTCTGCTTGCGGTGCCGATCATGCTTGAGTTCATGCAGACGGGATTGGTGCCGCGGTTTCCGACGGCGATTCTGGCCACAGGGATGATGCTGCTTGGGTTCTTGCTGCTCACGAGCGGCTTGGTGCTCGACTCGGTGGCGCATGGTCGGCGGGAGCTGAAACGCCTGCATTACTTGGCGTTGCCGCCATATCTAAGTCATGCAATACCTCGCCGGCCTGGACAGCTGCCTGAACGGGGGGATTGAACCGCGTCTTAACCTATTTTAGGAGCGCGGTGGGAAGTGATCGCGTAGCTCAAGGCTTTTTCGGTGGCATCAGATCCGTAATCGTGCCCTGTGCCATCTCGGCGGCGAGGCCGATGGTCTCGTTCAGGGTCGGATGCGGATGGATGGTCATGCCGAGGTCTTCCATGTCGGCCCCCATCTCGAGCGCCAGCACGGTCTCGCCGATCAGCTCGCCGGCGTTGGGGCCGACGATGCCGGCGCCGAGGATGCGCTTGGTCTCGGGGTCGAACAAAAGCTTGGTCAGCCCCTCGTCGCGGTGGATGCCAAGTGCGCGGCCGCTGGCAGCCCAGGGGAAGACGCCTTTTTCGTAGGCGATGCCCTTGGCCGCGGCTTCGGTTTCGGTGAGGCCCATCCAGGCCACTTCGGGGTCGGTGTAGGCGACCGAGGGGATGGTCATGGGGTCGAACAGCGCCGGCTCGCCGGCGATGACCTCGGCGGCGACCTTGCCCTCATGGGTGGCCTTGTGCGCGAGCATCGGCCCGCCGACGACATCGCCGATGGCGAAGATGGTCGGCACATTGGTGCGCATGTGCTGGTCGGTCTTGATGAAGCCGTGCTCGTCGACCTTGACCCCGGCGGCCTCGGCATTGATCAGCGCGCCATTGGGGCGCCGCCCAATGGCGACCAGCACCTTGTCGTAGCTGGCCTCGCCGGCGTGCTTGCCCTCGAACACCACATCGATGGCCTTGGAGTTGGCCTGCATGGTCGCGACCTTGGTCTCGAGCCAAATGTTGTTGTAGCGCTTCTTGACCACCTTCTGCAGCGCGCGCACCAGATCCTTGTCGGCACCGGGCATGAGCTGGCCCTGCAGCTCGACGACATCGATCTTGGCGCCGAGCGCGGCATAGACGCTGGCCATCTCCAGGCCGATGATGCCGCCGCCGACGACCAGCATGCGCTCGGGGATGCCGTCGATCTCGAGCGCATCGGTCGAGTCCATCACGCGCGGATCATCGTGCGGGAAACCGGGGATGCGAATCGGGGTGGAGCCGACGGCGATGATGCACTGATCAAAGCTGACCACGACCTTGCCCTCACGGCTGTCGACGCCGATGCGATTCGGGGTCTCGAAGCGGCCGGTGCCTTGGACGACTTCGACCTGGCGCTGCTTGGCCATGCCGGCGAGGCCGGTGGTGAGTTTCTTCACCACCTTGTTCTTGCCGGCGCGCATCTTGTCGAGATCGATCTCGGGCGCGGCGAAGGTCACGCCCATCGCGCTCATGGTCTTGGCCTCCTCGATGATCTGCGCGGTGTGCAGCAGCGCCTTGGACGGGATGCAGCCGACATTGAGGCAGACGCCACCGAGGCTGGGATAGCGCTCGATGAGGACCGTGCGCAGGCCGAGATCGGCGGCGCGAAAGGCGGCGGTGTAGCCACCGGGCCCGCCGCCGAGGACGACGACTTGGGCGCTGAGTTCTTTATTGGGAGCGGTGTCGCTCATGGAGTCTTCTCGTTCAGGTGTTTGCTACTCGACGTCGGGATAGAAATCCGGGTCAAGGATCTGTGCTTGCGTGTACGGACAGGATGCGGGGAAGGTCTTGAGTGGCAATTCTGACTCGCGTGCCGCCAACTCGACGGCTTGTGAATAGGCTTTGGTGACCGCCTCGTTGATCTTCCCTTTGAGCCCCGGAGACTCTTCGAGCAGGTAGCCTAACGCAAGCCGCTGCTCTATGAGCGTGTTGCGCCAGCTCTTGCCTTCGTATTCCGCCCAACGCTCGGAGAGTTGTCGATACTGGAACTGCCATTTCAACAGATGGGCGAGCAGGATGCGCAGCCGGCTCACAAGCTCATGCCGCTGACTCTTGCCCATGTCGTCCAGCTCCTCCACCAGATGGTCTAGGTCCAGCTCCGAGAAGCGCCCCTGGCGGAGCAACTCGGCGGTTTCTGCCGCCCAGGAGGGATAGTCCAGATCGTACAAGGTGCTCAGTGCGTTCATCAGATGCCTCGTCCGGCCCGCGTCGGAGTGGGCACTTTACAACAGCAGCCGGCGGATATCTGCAAGTAGGCTGGCGAGCAAGGTTGTGAAACGCACCCCATCGGCGCCATCGACCACGCGATGGTCGTAGGACAGCGACAGCGGCAGCATCAGCCGTGGCTCGAAGCTGTCACCATTCCAGACCGGTTTGGTCTCGGTGCGTGAGACCCCGAGGATGGCGACCTCGGGGGCGTTGACGATGGGCGTGAAGGCGGTGCCACCAATGCCGCCGAGGCTGGAGATGCTGAACACGCCGCCTTGCATGTCGCCCGGCAGCAGCTTGCCCTCGCGCGCCTTGGCGCTGAGCGCCATCAGCTCGCCGGCGATCTCGAACAGGCCTTTCTTGTCGACATCGCGGATCACTGGCACCACCAGCCCATTCGGTGTGTCGACGGCGACGCCGAGATGGGTGTAGTGCTTGAAGATCAGGTGCTCACCGTCGGGCGAGAGTGAGGCCTTCAGCGTTGGCATCTGCGCCAGCGCACCGGCGACGGCCTTCATCAAGAACGGCATGAAGGTGAGCTTGACGCCGGCCCGCTCAGCGGTCTGCTTCTGCCCCTTGCGGAAAGCCTCGAGTTCGGTGATGTCGGCCTCGTCGAACTGGGTGACATGCGGTACCGACAGCCAGGCGCGGTGCAGATGGGTGCCGCTGAGCTTCTTGATACGCGCGAGCGGCTGGGTCTCGGTCTCGCCGAACTTGCTGAAATCGACCTCGGGTGCGGCCGGGAGCTGGAACGGCATGCCGCCGGCTGCAGCCGGAGGGCCACCAGCGGAAAGGGTCTTCTTGACGTAGCCCTGCACATCGTCCTTGAGGATGCGCCCCTTGCGGCCGCTGCCCTTGACATGGGCGAGATCGACGCCGAGTTCGCGCGCGAAGCGTCGCACCGCGGGGCTTGCATGCGGGGTGCGACCGCTGGCGATGGCCTGCATGTCCGCTGGGCGGGGCAGGACTGGGGCCTTGCGGCGCTCGGCTTCACCAGGTGCGCGGCTTGCCGGTGAGACTTGCGTGTCCTCCTGCTGGACGGTCGCCGCTGGGGCTCTCGTGTCTTCAGGCTTAGCGGTTGCCGCAGGCGCTTGGGCGGTCTCAGCCTCTTCGGCGGAAGGCGCACCAGATGCATCAGCGGTTGCCGCCTGAGCTTCTCCCTTGAGCGTGAGCAGCAGATGACCCTGATTGATCTTGTCCCCCGCCTTGATATGGACCGCCTCGACGGTCCCGGCGGTCGGCGAGGGGATCTCCATGGTCGCCTTCTCGCTTTCGAGGGTGACGATGGACTGGTCCACCTCGATCTGGTCGCCCACATTGACCAGGACCTCGACGACCGGGATGTCGGCGAAGTCGCCGATATCCGGCAGCGGCACCTCGATCTTGTCGGCGGTGCCGGCCGCTGGGTCGGAGGTGACTTCCGACGAGGCGGATTGTGAGCGGCTGCCGTCCGTTTCCTGGCCCGCATTGGCCTTTCGGGTCTCCGAGCCAGCCTCCGAACCAGCGCCCGTGTCGCCGCTCGACGAGTTCGAATCCGAACTCGAGGAACCAGCATCGCCACCGGCTGCACTGGTGTCGATCCGCATCAGTAGATGCCCTAGACCGACCCGCTCACCGACCTTGACGTTGACCTCGGTGACCTCGCCACCGAGCGGGGACGGGATCTCCATGGTCGCCTTGTCGCTCTCCAGCGTCAGCAGCGACTGTTCCCGTTCGATGTGATCGCCGGGGGCGACAAGGATCTCGATGATCTCGACATCGGTAAAATCACCGATGTCGGGAAGCAGAATGTCTTCTACCGTTGCCACGCTGCTGTCTCCTGTGCCCAGAGGGGATGCCGGTGGGGATGCGCGATGAGGAAATGCCGTAGGCGTTGCGGTACTGTTGGCGTGGTTGCTCGACACTGCATGGCACGAGGCTTCATTGCACGATTCAGCAGGGCGTTCATTGGGTCACCGGGTTCGGCTTGTCCGGGTCGATCCGATACTTCTCGATCGCTTCGCGCACGCGCGTGGCGGGGATGCGGCCCTCGTCGGCGAGAGCCTTGAGCGCGGCGACAACGATATACCAGCGATTGACCTCGAAGAACTTGCGCAGCTGGCTGCGCATGTCGCTGCGGCCAAAGCCATCGGTGCCAAGCACGCTGTAACGGCGCGGCAGGTAGGGCCGGATCTGATCGGCGTAGGCGCGCATGTAGTCGGTCGCGGCAACGATCGGCCCGGCGCTGTCGGCCAACTGCTCGGTCACATAGGCGGTGCGCGGCGTCTCGTCCGGGTGCAGCAGGTTCCAACGCTCGACATCGATGCCATCGCGGCGTAGTTCGTTGAAGCTGGTGACGCTCCAGACATCGGTGGCGACCTCGAAGTCCCTGGCTAGCAGCCCGGCGGCGGCTTGGACCTCGCGCAGGATGGTACCGCTGCCGAGCAACTGCACGCGCGGTGCCGAGTCCGAGGCACCCGCTTCTGTTTCCGTCTCCTCGGCCGATGGCAGTCGGTAGATCCCGCGCCGGATGCCGTCCTCGACAGCCTCGGGCATCGCTGGCTGCGGATAGTTTTCGTTCATCACCGTGATGTAGTAGAAGCAGTTTTGCTTCTCGGCGTACATCCGGCGCAGGCCGTCCTGGACGATCACCGCCAGCTCATAGGCGAAGGCCGGGTCGTAGCTGACACAGTTGGGGATGGTCGCGGCGGCCAGATGGCTGTGGCCGTCCTGATGCTGCAGGCCCTCGCCGGCGAGGGTGGTGCGCCCAGCGGTGCCGCCGAGCAGGAATCCACGCGCCTGCATGTCGCCGGCGGCCCAGATCAGGTCGCCAACACGCTGGAAGCCGAACATCGAGTAGTAGATATAGAACGGGATCATCGCCTGGCCGTGGTTGGCGTAGGCGGTGGCGGCGGCGATCCAGGACGACAGGGCGCCGGCCTCGTTGATGCCTTCCTGCAGGATCTGGCCGTTCTTCTCCTCGCGATAGTACATCACCTGATCGGAATCGACCGGCTCGTAGAGCTGGCCGACGTGCGAGTAGATGCCGAGCTGGCGGAACATGCCCTCCATGCCGAAGGTGCGTGCCTCATCGGGCACGATGGGGACCACCCGCTTGCCGATGGCCTTGTCGCGGATGATCATCGTCATCAGCCGGACCATGGCCATGGTGGTCGACATCTCGCGTTCGCCGCTGGATTCGAGCAGTTGCGCGAAGGTCTCTAGCGCTGGCACCTCAAGCGCCGGGGCGTCATCGAAGCGGGCTGGTAAGGGGCCACCGAGCGCCTCACGGCGTTCATGCAGGTACTTCAGCTCCGGGCTGTCGGGTGCTGGCTTGTAGAAGGGCGCGGCGCCGATCTGCTCATCCGAGATCGGGATATTGAAACGATCGCGGAAGGCCTTGAGATTCGCTTCGCCCATCTTCTTCTGTGAATGGGTGATGTTCATACCTTCGCCGGCAACACCCATGCCATAACCCTTGACGGTCTTGGCGAGGATCACCGTCGGCTGACCCTCGTGGCGCATCGCGGCGGCATAGGCGTTGAAGATCTTGACCGGATCATGGCCACCGCGATTGAGGCGCCAGATGTCCTCGTCGGTCATGTTGGCGACCAGGTCGGCGAGTTCGGGATACTTGCCGAAGAAATGCTCGCGGGTGTAGGCGCCGCCCTTAGCCTTGTAGGCCTGATAGTCGCCGTCGACGCATTCCTCCATGCGCTTGAGCAGCAGGCCCTGATTGTCGCGCGCCAGCAGCGGGTCCCAATAGCTGCCCCAAATGACCTTGATGACGTTCCAGCCGGCGCCGCGGAACACGGCTTCCAGCTCTTGGATGATCTTGCCGTTGCCTCGCACTGGGCCGTCAAGGCGCTGCAGGTTGCAGTTGATCACGAATACGAGATTGTCGAGCCGCTCGCGCGCCGCCAACGAGATGGCGCCGAGTGATTCCGGCTCGTCCATCTCGCCGTCGCCGAGGAAAGCCCAGACCTTGCGGCCCTCGGTGTTGAGGATGCCGCGATCATTCAGGTAGCGCATGAAGCGCGCCTGATAGATGGCCATGATTGGGCCCAGGCCCATTGAGACGGTCGGGAACTGCCAGAAGCCCGGCATCAGCCAGGGATGCGGATAGGAGGAGAGCCCGGGCCCGTCGACCTCCTGGCGGAAGTTGTAGAGCTGCTCCTCGCTGATGCGGCCCTCGAGGTAAGCGCGGGCGTAGATGCCGGGCGCCGAATGTCCCTGCATGAAGACCAGATCGCCGCCGTGGTCCTTACTGCGGGCGCGGAAGAAATGGTTGAGGCCGACATCGTAGAGGGTGGCGCTGGAGGCGAACGAGGAGATGTGGCCGCCGAGTTCGGCGGAGAACCGATTCGCCTGCACCACCATGGCCATCGCGTTCCAGCGGATGAACGAGCGGATACGCCGCTCCATCGCCCGATCACCGGGGAAGCGCTCCTGCTTCTGCATCGGGATCGTGTTCACGTAGGCGGTGTTGGCGCTGAATGGCAGATAGGCACCGGAGCGGCGGGCTTTATCGGTCAGGCGCTCAAGCAAGTAGTGAGCGCGCTCGATGCCCTCGTGCTCGAGCACGGCATCCAGGGACTCGAGCCACTCTTGGGTCTCCTGGGGATCGATGTCGGGCTTATTGGACATGGCGTTTCCTAGGGCGAGGGCGCACTGATGCAGCGGAGCAAGCGAAAGCCGCCAAAGCTACCGGAGCTGTAGTGGGTTGGCAAATACTGATGATTGAGTTTCCGCAAAAAGCCCCCGGCTGACGGGGGCTTGTGATCGAAACGGTGGCGTGCTCAGTGGATGTTGAACACGGCCGGTCGATCAAGAGTAAAGCCCAAGGTCTGGGCTCATGCAATCAACTCGCTTGGTTGGAGGCTGGAGCTGAATCAACGGTCTGGTCGTTGGACTCGACGTTGCTGTCAGCCTCGCTCTTGTTGCTCTCCGATGCACAGTCCCGAGCGGGAGCGGCGTAAGGCATTGGCCGCCGTGCCTGGCGGTTGCAGAGCCGGTCCTGTCGGCGCTGCTCGGCAAGGGCCCGACGTTGTTCGGCGATGGCTTGCATTGCGGCGCGGCGCGCGTCCGCTTGCTGCTTGAGCGCGGTGCGATAGGCGTCGATCTCCGCCTTGCGCTCCTCGGGGTTGAGTGAAAACTCCGGCATTGCGGGCAGGTCATCGTAGCCGGGGATCTCGGGGATGGCCGGGCGTTCACCGAAGGTGGGCATCTCGGGCATCGCTGGACGCTCGCCGAACGTGGGTGGCTCGGGCAGGTTCTGGGCGCTCATGAAATCAGGCCGTTCCGGCATCGGCAGGTCGTGAGCGTTGCGCCGCGCATCCATCGCCTGGCGGTGCGTTTCCATCCTCTCGATGGCCGCTTCGCGCTGACGCTTGGTCATTTGCCGGAGCTGCTGTGGCGACGGCGGTGCAACCGCATAGGGCGTGCCATAGGCATAGGGAGCATGAAAGGGGCCCGCGTAAGGCGGGCTCCACCAGGCTGCGGCGGTCATCGAGGCGAGGGCGAGCGTCGCGGCTGACGCGGAGAGGATGAGACGTTTCATGGGCAGACCTTGACTCAGTAAATCGAATGAGAATGGGGGATGTCGCAAACCGTCCTGCCTCCTTGACGTTTCTTGTTATCCGGCTGGCGGTCACGCCCAGCATGCACGCCACATCGAGGGCAGGATGCTCGTTAGTCTATAAGAAAATAGTAAAGTATCAACCAAGGAAAGGTGTGGCTCCGCGCCCTAGACCTCTCTGTCATTGATGGTTATCAATGATTCGACAGTTGCTCGGCGGACTGCTCGACGAGGGTCAAAAAGTCACGGCAGCGTGCCGTGAGATCCGGGCTAACGTGCAGATCGCCGCCGATCAGCAGCATGCTGTCGTGGCCATAGAAGCGCACTAGCTCGGGCACCTGCTCCAAGCGCATCCCGCCAGCGGGTACCGGCCAGATCGGAGCCAGTCGCTTCAACGGAGTCCTCGCGGAGGTCGCGATCTCACGACACTCAGTGGTACTAAACGCGAAACGCCCACCGTAGCTCGGGAAGATGGTCGCATCGGCACCGGCGAGGCGGGCGAGGGTGCCGAACAAGACGCCATGCGCGACACCCTGATTTGGTCCCAGGCTTAGGCCACCGAGCAGCGCCGGATGACTCAGGAGGGGGAGTGCGAGTTGATCATCATCGGCTAGGCGCCGCAGGCTATCGAGCCCGGTCAGGCCTGGACAGAGCAGCAGCCCACCGGCGCCTTGCGCGCGAGCGCGTGCCGCGCGTGGGACGATCTCATCGGCGGGTGCGGTGACGTTCGGCAGATAGAGGCTGGTGCGTCCGGTTTTCTGGTTGGCGCGGGCTACCGCCTCGGCGCAGCGGCTGACACGCTCATCGAACGGACAGAAGCGCTGATCGCTCAGGCCATGGTCATCCTTGATCAGGTCGATGCCGCCGAGGGCCAGCCGATAGGTCAGGTCTGCTAGCTCGATCGGACTGAGCCCCATCGGCTTCAGGGCCGTGCAGAGTAATGGGCGATGCCTGACACCTAGGCGTTGGCGCAGTCCTGCGATGCCAAAACGCGGTCCGCGGTAATGCTGCAGCAAGCGTGGTGGCAGTTCGATGCGCTGCAGTCGGATGCCGGGTTGAAGCGCGACATTGCCGAACAGGACATTGAGTAGCTGCGTAAACTCGCGCCCAGCGGTCTCGATCGGGTAGCGGATGCCGACCTCGCAGCCGCTGTTACCATCATCGATTGGACAGGGCGCAATCGCGGTGATTTCGCCGACGATCTGTGCGCGAATCGCCTCGCTCGGGATCAGCGCATCCGGGAACTCGACTGTCTGTTCGAGGCAGATCGCGCGGGCGCGCGACTCCGCCTCGCTTGCAGAACCGCTGAGGCGATAGACTGCGGTGAAGCGCTCGCCACTGAGTGAGAGGTGAGACTGCTCATTCCCGTCATCCCTGGCATCAGAATTCATCGTGCGTCTGTCGAGACTGCTGTTGCAGTAACGGGGGGTGTTGACTGAACGCGTGTTCGTCGCCGCTCGAGTCCGCTCCGGTGTCGTCGGTCCTGACGCCATCGACGAGATAGCGTAGATCGGCAACGATCTGCTTCAGCTGGTTGGCCTGGTTGGCCAATTCTTCGCTTGCTGCGGACGATTCCTCGGCGTTGGAGGCGCTGATCTGGGTCACCTTGTCCATCTGCGAGACCGCGAGGTTGATCTGCTCGACACCACGCGCCTGCTCGTCACTGGCTGTGGCTACCTCGCTCATCAGCTGGGTGACTTGGGTGCTGGCGTGCACGGTCTCCTCGAACAGGGAGACCATCTCCTCAGCGACGGCTTTGCCGAGGTACTTCTCCAACTCGGCGGAGACATCCTTGATGCGGGCGGCGTTATCCTGCGCGGACTTCATCAGCTCGTTGGTGTTCTTGACCTCCTCGGCACTGCGCTGGGCCAATTTGCGCACCTCGTCGGCGACTACGGCAAAGCCCTTGCCCTGCTCACCGGCGCGCGCAGCCTCGACTGCGGCATTCAGCGCCAGTAGGTTGGTCTGGAAGGCGATGCCGTCGATGGTGGAAACCACCTTGGCGGTGCTGTTGGTGCTTTCTTCGATCGCCTTGATGGCGGTATCCAGTTTTTCGATACGCTTTCGCACCTCTTCCGCGGTGGCGCGGGCGGCCTTGACGCCTTGGTCGGCCTTGTCATTGGCGGTGCGGCTGAGGGTATCGGCCTCGCGGGCGTGCTCGGCATTCTGCCGCGTGCCGGCGGCCATCTCTTCGACACTGGAGCTCGTTTCCTCAAGGCTGCTGGCTTGTTCACCGGCGCCCTCGGCCATCTGCTGACTACTGATATTGACATGGCCACTGACAGTGGCCACCTGCTCGCTGCCGTCTTGTAGATCCTTGACGACGCGATTGATGGGGCCGACGATCGAACGGGTGATAAGCCAAGCGAGGACGATGCCCAACACCAGCGCGACAACCAAGCCAATGCCGACCACCAGGCTGCTGAGGGTCATGGTGTTCTTGGTGTCATCGGCAATCTGTTGCGTGTTTTCCAGACCGGCATCAGCCGTGGCCTTGCACGCCGTGATCAATTGTCTCCCGGCGTCCGTGCGTTCCAACGCGAGCCTCTCCCTGATATTCCAGTTTTCGACTAAGCGTTCCATGGCCGTCTGATAGCCGGTCGCTGCGCTGCCGGTCGCGGCGATCTGATCCAGCAGGGCCGTATCGGTCACGCTGTCTTCAAGCGTGGTCAGCAGATCCTGGATCTTTGGCATATTCGTGTCCAGGGCATCCTCGATATAGCTGAGGTCATTGAGCGCCTGGGCCTTAAAGGCACTGATCCGGGTCTCGTTGCCAAGATCGACGATCTGGTTGGCCAAGGTAATCGCGCGATGGCCGTTCGTCATGTCGGTGGCCAATGCCTCGATCTGATTCTCCAGAAACGCTTTGGATGCATCGACGAAGCGACTCGCTTCAAGGTCCATGGCCTTGCGGAGCTGGCCGAGGAGTTGTTCATTGGCGGCGAAATCCTTGTCCGCCTCCATCCCATAGGCCACGATGGCAGCCTGATAATCGGCCGCGCTTTGTTCGATTGTATCCAGTTGCGTGATATCTTCTTGCAGGCGCGTGATCGGTCTGATCACATCGATCTCGGGGGCGATGGCCGTCAGATGCTCAATCGCCTCTTGCCGCAGCGCTGGTTGCCGCATTGCTTGAGCCTGGAAGTTAGCGACGCGCGCGCTGCTGCCAAGCTCGACGATACGGTTGACGGCCTGGACTTTCGCGAGTCGCTCCTCGAGTGCTTGCTCGAATAGTGCATTTTCGAGCTCCAGAAACTTGTTCGCGGCTTGCATGTAGTCAGCCGCGTTGTCATCGAGTTGCTGGCGGTTGGCTTTAAACCGCTCCGTCAATTGGCGTGTCTGTTCCATCAAGTCGACGTAGGTGTCGCGCGCCTGTTGGGCAGTTGCGATCTGGCCACTCAATGCGGATAGATGTGAGGCGGTTTTGTTGAGCGCCGTTGCATCGGCAAGCGCTTCGTCTAGTAACGCCGCTTCGGCTTCGGCCTCCTGCCAATGGTTGTCGGCCCCGGTCAGGCCATAACCGCGCATGGCATACATGAGGCGGTTCGCGGCACCGCGCAGGCGAGAGGCGACCTCAACTTCGGGCACATACTCTTCGGCCAACATCACCGATTTGTTCTTGACGGCAAGCATGTTGAGGGTGGCAATGCCGCCGAGGAGCGCGATGATCGCAATCAATGCCGCGAATCCTAAAATAATCTTGCTGCTAAGCTTGAGGTCTTGAAACATATTGTCCTTAAAATCCATTGTTTATAAAGGAGTGTATGGGGCTTCCAAGCAGGCGGCGAAGCGTTGGGCTTGCGCGTATGCTGATGCTGATGCTGATGCTGATGCTGATGCTAACGCGCGAACAGCCAATGCGACAGCATGGGCGCCAAGACGCATCGAAATGCGTCACTCGGTTCGGCACTATAGCCCAAAATCTGGAGCGCTATAAACGTTCCCGGTTGGTCTTCCGGCAAAACCGATGAGGTGCATCAGATGGCTCCGCTGTATGTGTTGTTAGCGCTTGCGAGTGGGCTCTTGCTGGCGCTGATCGGGTCGCTACTGCGCGGGCGAGGAGCGCGTTTGCGTGGTGAACCCTTCGAACGGCGGTCGCTGTTGTCGGCTGATGAACGGTGCTGCCATCAGCGGATTCAGAAGGCGGCAGGCGAGGGCTATGCAGTATTCCCTCGGGTCTCGGCTCTAGCGTTGTTACAGCCGCTGCCCCGGATTGGGCGTCGGCAGCGGCGCCTAGCACAGGCCCATTTGCGCGAAGGCTGGGCGGATCTGGTGATCTGTTCGGCCGCGGATGCCCATCCGCTCGCCACGGTCCGGCTCGTGCGCGCTGGAGAGGGGCGACGCGAGCGGCGGATGGCAGCACGGATGCGATCGGCGTTTGCCGCAGCCGGGATGCCGGTGATTGAGCTGAATCTAACTGAGCTTCCCACTGAGGAACGCCTTCGGGCCTTGGTGCATGAAGCGCTGGCGATGACCGGTGTACGCCTGACGGTGCATCCGGAGCCAAGCCTTGGTCGAGCCGAGCATAACGATGACGAAGAAACCGCGTTGCTCTCGGAACTCTCCGCGGCCATGCGAGACTCGGAGGCCCTGTCCGATCGCTGAGGCTGAACAGAGCGGTACACACCTTAGATCAATTGCGGCCCGAGCAATGCAACGCCCAGACCCATGATGCACCGAAGAGCCGCAACGCTGACAGGGGCTCAGCGCTCATTCAGTGGGTTGCTCAGGTCGAGCCAGAGGCGCCCCTCGGCGCATTCGACCCGATAGGTGCGGATCGGCTCATCGGCCGGCTCATCCTCGGGCTGGCCGGTCTCCAGGCTGAAGCGACTGCCATGCAGCGAGCATTTGATGCGGGCACCGTCCAGGCAGCCGTAGGAGAGCGGATAGTCTTCGTGGCTGCAGTTGTCCTCGACGGCGTAGAAGCGCTCATCGACGCGGGCGATGAGGTAGGGCTTGCTTGCGACCTCGACGCGGATGAATTTGCCCGGCTCGATGGCGTCGGCCTGGGCGACCTCGATGAAGGGTGATTCCATGGTTCTGCTCCTGGGTCAACGCAAACGCCGGGCGGCGGCGCCGGCGTCGAGCACGGCGCGGATGCGATCGGCGCCGGCGGCGATGGTCTGCTCGCGCCCGAGGTGCCAGAGGATCAAGGCGCCGGAGAAGATCAGGCTGTCGTAGGTCGGCCCGCGCTGGCCCTCCAGTGCCGCCATGCCAGCCTGAGCGGCGGCCTGGGCGGTGGCGGCGACATCGACGGCGACGGCGATATCATCGCTCGGGCGGCTCGTGGTGGGCAGATCCTCCGGCAAGGGCACGGCACGGACATTTTGCTCGATGCCAACCTCGGCCGGGTCGATGTCGAACGATTGCTCCTCGCCCATCTGCTGATAGTTGAAGCAGACCCCGTTCTGGCGCAGCGAGGGCACGATGCCGCCCTCGACACCGCGCACCAGCAAGGCGGAGTCGAAGCCGGCGTGGCGCGCGAGCAGGGCGTAGATGCGCGGATAGGGCTTGTGCACATAGCCGGTGACCAGATGTGTCTTCTGGCGGCCGTGGATCGGGCGTGCCATGACCTCGACCGTGGTGATGGCCTGGCGCTTGACGATGGTGCCGCGCAGCGGCACTAGGTCGTGCAGCTTGGGCGCGAAGGCGCGCTGATCGATGTAGGTCCAGCCGATGGCCGGGTCCGAGACGCGCGCCGCCGCCTCGGCGGGACTCAGATCGACCGCGATGCCAGCGGCTTGCAGCACGTGCCGATGGGTGACGCCGAACTTGGGGCCGACCGCATCGACCCCGTGCGCGACCGCTGGCACGCCGCACTCGGCGAGGATCGGCGCGAGGAAGGGCGAGGCCGGCAGGCAGCGGTTGTAGCCATCATAGGGGTCGGCGAGATCGACCACCTCGTCGACCTCGGCGACCACATGTTCGGTCGCATCGCGCACCGCATCGAGGATGCCGCGCTGCTCGTCATCGGTCTCGCGTTTCATGCGCAGCGCGATCAGGAACAGGCCCGCCTGCACCGGATCGACCGCGTCGTCGAGGATGGCATTCATGCCAAGGCGCGCCTCGTCCATCGAGATGTCCTTCGACAACTCCGGACCGGTGGCAATGCGTTGCAGGATCGAGCGCATCGTGCGTTGGGTATCGTTCATAGCGGGAACATCTCGTGGAAGGCGTGTGGAGTCATGCGGATGGAGCGCTGATGAGCCAAGCGCGAACCCGGCAAAACTCGGGGTTGGTGGGGCTGGCTTCAAGGCGGGCGCTGGCGGATGGCTCAATCGCGCCAGCGTTTCGATAAGTCAGCGTAGGCATCGATGCGACGATCGCGCAGGAAGGGCCAGATGCGCCGCACCTGCTCGCTGCGCCGCAGATCGATCTCGGCGATCAGCAGGTCTTCCGCGTCCGCCGGCGCGCGCGCGAGGATCTCACCTTGGGGACCACAGATGAAGGAATTGCCCCAGAACTGGATGCCGGCTTCGGGGGAGCCGGAGGGCGCATCGGGGGTTGGCTCGAAGCCGACTCGATTGCAGGCCAGCAGCGGCAGGCCGTTGGCGATCGCATGGCCGCGCTGCACGGTCATCCAGGCATCGAGCTGGCGCGCTTGCTCCTCGGCGTCGTCGCACGGGTCCCAACCGATCGCGGTCGGGTAGAGCAGCAGCTCGGCACCGGCCAAGGCCATCAGCCGCGCGGCTTCCGGGAACCACTGATCCCAGCAGACCAGCACGCCAAGCCGCCCGACGGCCGTCTCGACGGGCTCGAAACCGAGATCGCCGGGGGTAAAATAGAACTTCTCGTAGAAGCCGGGATCATCCGGGATGTGCATCTTGCGATACACGCCCGCCAAGCGACCGTCGGCATCCAGCACCACGGCGGTGTTGTGGTAGACGCCGGCACCGCGTCGCTCGAACACCGAGCCGACGATGACCAGGCGAAGTTCCGCCGCCAGCGCGCCGAGCCGCTCGGTGGTCGGCCCTGGCACCGGTTCGGCGGCCTCGAAGCGCGCGCAGTCCTCGCGCTGGCAGAAGTAATCGCCATTGTGCAACTCCTGCAAGAGCAAGAGCTGGCAGTCGGCGTCTGCCGCCTGGCGACAGGCGCGCGCAAGGGCTTCCCAGGTCGCCTGCGCGCTGGCGCGGTGTTGATGTTGGACGAGGGCGGCCTTGATCACGAATAGAGAGGCCTCGCAAGGGGCATGGAAATGGCGACGCGCCTATCATATACGGTGGCGCTCAAGGCTGATACCGCGCAGGCGATTGGGGATGCGCGTCCTCGCCGAGGGCGGTGAGACTCAGGCCCATGTCGACTGCTCCTGAAAGGCATCCAATGTCCACTAACCGGCGATCAATGCCAGCACCTGATCACGCAGTGGTGGCTGATCCCAGTGCGCCTCGCCGATCATCCGCAGCGCGATCCGGCCCTGCGGATCGATCACATCGGTTACCGGCAGCACCGGCACCGACCAGGCCGATGCGGCGTGCATCTGCGGGTCCGGCAGCAAAGGAAAGCCGACGGCGACCGTTTCGGCGAAGGCGGCCACCGTCTCCGGGCTGTCGCCTGCGGCCACGCCCCAGACGGCGACCTCGGGATGCTGGCGCGCCAGGGCATCCAGGGCCGGCATCTCGGCCTTGCAGGCGCCGCAATAGACGGACCAGAAGTTGACCACCACGACGCGGCCCTGCTGGGCACCGAGATCATAGATTTTCCCGTCGAGCGCCGTGAGCCGCAGTTTTGGGGCGCTCGGCCTTGGCTGTAGCCGCTGCAATCCGCGGCTGGCGGCGGCTGCAGGCGCTGTCGCGGCCAAGAATGGCAACGCCGCGAGGCACGCAAGCAGCCGGCGGCGGTTCAGCGTCCGCGATGGGACGGACTCGAACGCGTCGGTTGGAGATAACATCGGGCAATCCTCGCAGCGAGTAGCGGCTGACCAATCGGGCGCTGCACGCACGCCTGCAGCCTGTGCCTGGAGTCCGACAGCCCGGCCAGTCCCGCTGGCCGGGTCTTGGCGTGCCACCGGTTATTGCACCTCGCCGCTGAACTGGAACCAGCCCTCGCCGTAGACGTAGTCGTGCATATCCTCATGCGCCTGCTGGCTCCAGACCGTCTTGAAGCCCTTTGGGGTGCGCACCATGAACTCGTCGACGACCATCGTGTTGTGCGTGCTGTCGACGCTGCCGGTCGCGCGCGCCTCCTCGAGCACATGCCGAACCTTGACGTCGCGCGGTACGTTGGCGAGGAAGAAGTACTCGCCATCGGGCTGCTGGAGCACAAAGGCCGGCTCGAAGGCGAGATGCGGGTCGAGCTTGTCGGCCGGGCAGGTATGGCCGCCGTGGGCGCAGCCGTGGCCGTTGATCTTGCCGGTGACCGTTTCCGCCAGGGCGGTGCCGCTGGCGAGAGCGCCGACGAGCCCGAGCAGCGGCAGGACGGTGCGAAGCGGATGGGTGATTGCGGTCGTCATGAGCGATCTCCTGCTGAAAGGTTTTGCTGAGTGATGCAGCGTGATCAGGACGGGGTGGCAGGGTGAGCAGTGCGTTCGCCTCCCATCATCCCGTCATTAGGCTAAGACCCGCTGACGCGACCGTCTCTTTCAGCCCGACTCATGGATGTCGCCATCGGATTCGACGAGCGGGCGCTCGTGAGTGCAACATCCACCGGTTCCGCGAGGTTGAATGGGCCATGATGATTGCGTTGAATCGGGTGCACTGAAATAACGCTCAGTTCTCCTTGATAGACAGCGCGAATCCGCGCCAGGCTGAACAGCACTGAAAGGAATCCCGCGCCGCTCGGGTCCAAGAGGTCACACGGATCAGATCCCCAACCCGAGCCCCGAGGACCCCCCGATGCCGGCCGATATCGATCTCACCACCCGTGTCGAGCTCCCACGCGCCGAGCTGCCGCAGGCCGAGCCCAGCGTCCTGGTGATCTTCGGTGCCAGTGGCGACCTGACCCGACGCAAGCTGATCCCGGCGCTGTTTCATCTCGCCGGCGAGGGCTGCCTGGCGCCGGAGCTGCAGATCATCGGCA
>NZ_NHSF01000016.1 GCF_016653295.1 Halochromatium salexigens
CTCGGGGGCGGGTGGGGCGCTCGCCTCGGTGGCGCCCTGTGTCGGCGGTGTCGTCTCGCGCGGTGCCGGTCGTGCGGTCCGCTCAGCCGGGCGGCTGGGCTGGGCTGGCGCGCGCTCGGGCGCGCGAGCCGGGTCCTGGCTCGGCTCGCGTGCGGCTTGCGCGGGCTCGGCTGGCTGTGGCGGGCGCGCTTGGTCTTGGGACGCGGGCGCGGCTTCGGATGGAGCGGCGGCGTCGCCGTTGGTCGTGGCCTCGGCGCCAGGCTGCGCGTCATTGATCTGCTCGGGTGGGGTATAGGCATAGACGCGCGTCGGTTCCGGCGCGGGGGGCGCTTCGGGCTGCGTCTCGATCGGCACCGGCTCGACGCGGGGGGCGGAGTGGCTCTCGACGATGGGTGCCGGTGGTCCGCTGCGTTCCATCGACGAACAGGCGCTGAGGGCGAGCGCGAGGAGCGTGAGCACAGAAAGAGGCTTGTACATGGTCAGTTGCCGTAGAAATCGCTCATGAAGGGACTGGTATTGCGCGGCTCTTGGCGCTCGCGCGGTGGCGGCGGTGCAGGTTGGGGTTGCGTGTCTTGCCTGTCCTGCGGGCGTTTTGGCGCCGCATCGTCACCGCGAGGTTCGCTGTCGCTGTCGCCGCCACCGCCACAGGTGGTGGCACCGGCATGG
This sequence comes from Halochromatium salexigens, assembly GCF_016653295.1. Classification (GTDB taxonomy): domain Bacteria; phylum Pseudomonadota; class Gammaproteobacteria; order Chromatiales; family Chromatiaceae; genus Lamprobacter; species Lamprobacter salexigens. The sequence continues at coordinate 667 of NZ_NHSF01000016.1, forward strand.
CCGCGACTGAAGGGGATGTCGCGCTGCCCGCAGGCATCGGCCAGTTCGATCGAATTCGGGATCTCATCGCTCAGCGGTTGGCTGTCGATCTCGGCCATGATGTCGCCCCAGACGCGCAAGGCCCCACTGGAGCCGGTCAGGCCCATCGGCTTGTTGTCATCGCGCCCGACCCAGACCACGGCCACCCGGTCACTGCTGAAGCCGGCGAACCAGCTATCGCGCATCTCGTTGGTGGTGCCGGTCTTGCCGGCGACCTGCATGCCCTCGGGCAGGCGCTGCTTGAGCCAGGTGGCGGTGCCTTCCTCGACCACCTTGCGCATCGCCCATTGGGTGAGATACGCCGCATCGCTGCTCACGACCGGCTCGACTGCGAGCGGATACCGGTTGAGCGGCTGTCCGTCGGCATTGAGCACCTCGCGAATCGCGCGCAGCGGGGCACGAAAGCCACCGGCGGCGATGCTCTGGTAGACCTGCGCCAGCTCGATCGGTGGCAGCGAAACCGAGCCGAGCAACATCGAGGGCACCACCTGGATCGGACGCACCGCGCCGAGACGCTTGAGCATGCTCGCCACCTCGTCGATGCCGACCTGCAGCCCTAGGTTGATCGTCGCTAGGTTGTACGACTTGGCCAGGGCCCGATAGAGCGGCACGTTGCCGTGGACGCGGCGATTATAATTCTGCGGCGTCCACAGCTGCGTGCCCACGCGCAGGCTGATCGGCCGATCGGCGATGGGGGTGAGCAGCGAGAAGCGCTCCGGCCGCGCCAAGGCGGTGAGATAGATGACGGGCTTGATCGCCGAGCCGACCGAACGCACGGCATCCAGCGCGCGGTTGAAACCGGCGTAGTCGGTCTTGCGTCCGCCCACCAGCGCCAGCACCTCGCCCTGCGAGACCGAGGTCACCACGGCCGCCGTCTCCAGGGTTCCGGCGGGCAACCCGCGCTGAGCATCGAGCTTGGGCATGCGCTCACCGATGGCGGCCTCGGTCTGGGTCTGCATCAAGGGGTCGAGGGTGGTGAAGATGCGCAGTCCCTCGGAGCGCAGATCGGCGTCGCGATAGTCGCGTTGCAACTGACGGCGCACCAGTTGGATGAACGCGGGATAGTCACCGGACGGCCGGGCGCCGCCCTCCTCGATGCCGAGCGGAGCGGCCTTGGCGGCCTCGGCCTCCTCGGCACTGATGACCTGATGGTAGGCCATCAGATCGATGACCAGGTTGCGGCGCTCGGTGGCCTTCTCGGGATGGCGGCGCGGGTTGTATTCGCCCGGCCCCTTGAGCACCGCGACCAACAGGGCGACCTGGGGCACGCCGAGTTCATCGAGGTCGCGGTCGAAATAGAAGCGGCTGGCGAGCCCAAAGCCGTGGATGCCGCGGCTGCCGTCCTGGCCGAGATAGACCTCGTTGGCATAAGCGGTGAGGATTTCTTCCTTGGAGTAGCGGCGATCGAGCAGCACCGCCATGTAGGCCTCCTTGGCCTTGCGCTCGAGGGTGCGCTCCTGGGTCAGATAGAAGTTCTTGACCAATTGCTGGGTCAGGGTGCTCGCGCCCTGCACCGTGCGCCCGGCCAGCAGGTTCTCGTAGGCGGCGCGCAGGATGCCCTTGGGGTCGATGCCGTGATGCTGATAGAAGCGGCGATCCTCGACCGCGAGCAGGGTCTTGATCAGCATCGGGGGGAGCTGTTGGCGGCTCAGCAGGACCCGGTCTTCATTGTGCGTGGGGTAGATGCTGGCGATCAGCGCCGGGTCGAGCCGCACCAGGGCGAGGTCACGGCCGTTGTCGCCCGAGCGCATATCGGTGACGAGGCCATCGGCGATGCGTATCGCGATCCGCTGCTCGGGCTCGGCGCCATCCCAGAAGCGAAACGCCCGCGTGCGGACCAGGATGCGGTCATCGTCGACATCAAAGCTGCCGGCGCGCTCGACCTCGGCCGAGCGACGGTACTTGAGCCGCTCGAGTTCGCCGATCAGCGCCTCCCGCGTGATCGGACGCCCGACATAGAGTTCCAAGGGACGGGCATAGACGCGCGCCGGGAGCGCCCAGCGCTGGCCCTCGAATTTCTCCCGCACGACTTCGTCGAGCTGCACGCCATAGAGCGCGAGCGCCAAGCCGCCCGCGATGAGCATGAGCAACAGGCCGCTGAACACGAAGCCGAGAAACAGGCCAAGCCCAGAGCGGCGCCGCGCTGGGCGGCGACGTTTCTTGGCGGGAGCGGTGATGTTGGGGTTGGCCACGAGGCGTGATTCCTAGGGCAGGTGCGCGCTGCGTCTGCTGCGCAGTTCAATGTTTGATGCCGACGCCGCGCTGCAGCAGGCTCAGACTGTAAACGCCGAGGGCGACGATGAAAAGCGCGATGATCGAGAAGGCGATGCCGAGCGGGATGTCGCTGACACCGAGCAGGCCGTAGCGGAAGGCATTGATCATGTAGAGGATGGGGTTGGCGAGCGAGAGCGTCTGCCAAGGCTCGGGGAGCAAGTCGATCGAATAGAACACCCCGCCCAGATAGGTCAATGGGGCCAGCACGAAGGTGGGGACGATCGAGATGTCATCGAAGCTGTTGGCATAGACCGCGTTGATGAAGCCGCCGAGCGCGAACAGGATCGCGGTGAGCAACAGGATCAATAGGGTCACGGCCAGATTGTGAATACTTAAGCTGGTGAAGAAGGCGGCGACGATCATCACCACGATGCCGACCGTCAGCCCACGCGCGACGCCACCCGAGACATAGCCGGCGAGGATGATCCAGTTCGGGGCCGGTGACACCAACAGCTCCTCGATATAGCGCGAGAACTTACTGCTGTAGAACGAGGAGACGACATTGCTGTAGGCGTTGGTGATCACCGCCATCAGCACCAGGCCGGGGACGATGAAATCGATGTAGGGCAAGCCCTCCATCGGGCCGATGCGATCGCCGATCAGGCGCCCGAAGATGACGAAATAGAGCGTCGTGGTGATCGCCGAGGGCAGGATGGTCTGCACCCAGATGCGCGAGAAGCGCATCACCTCCTTGCTGAACAGGGTCATGAAGGTGATGCGGTAGCGGCGCCAGCGGTTGCCCTCGACCAGCGGGGCTTGCGCTTGCCGGGGATCTTGCATGGACTGTTGGTCGGGATTCTGTCTGATCTTGCTCATCGTGCCGCCTCGCGTCCTGCGTCGACGCGATCGAGAAAGAGCTTCTCGAGTCGGTTCTGTTTGTTGCGCAGGCTGAGCACTTCGATGCCGTGGTGCGAGAGGGCCTCGAACAGGCCGTTGAGGGTATGCTCGCGATCGATCTGCACCTCGAGCGTGCTCTCGTCGATGTGCTCGATCATGAACGCGCCGAGATCGGGCAACTGGCCAAGGCGCCCCTTGAGATTGAGCACGAAGGTCTCGGCATGCAGCTCACCGAGCAGGGTGGCGATATCGGAGCGGGCCTGGATGCGTCCCTGATCGATGATGGCGAGATGGCGGCAGAGGCTTTCTGCCTCTTCCAGATAATGGGTGGTGAGGATGATGGTCGTGCCCCCGGCGTTGATCTCACGCATGAAGCCCCACATGGCGCGCCGAATCTCGATATCGACCCCGGCGGTGGGCTCGTCGAGGATCACCAGCCGCGGCCGATGCACCAGCGCGCGGGCGATCATCAAGCGACGCTTCATGCCGCCGGAGAGCAGGCGCATCTCGGTCTCGCGCCGATCCCAGAGATCGAGCTTGCGCAGCAGCATCTCGGCGCGCTCGCGGGCCTCCTTGCGCGGTACGCCGAAGTAGCCGGCCTGATTCAGCACCACCTCGATCACCGGCAGGAAGAGATTGAAATTGAACTCCTGCGGGACGACGCCGATGTTGGCGCGCACGGCTTGCGGCTCATGGTCCAGATCGTGGCCGAAGACGTCGACCCGCCCACCGCTCTTGCGCACCAGCGAGGTGATGATGCCGATCAGCGTCGATTTGCCGGCGCCATTGGGGCCGAGCAGGGCGAAGAAGTCGCCGGCCTCGACCTCGAGGTCGACATCTTGCAGAGCCTGGAGGCCATTGCCATAGGTCTTGTTGAGGCGGTGGACGCTGAGTGCAGTCATGCGATAAGACGTGTGTGCAAAGCCGCCTACGCTAGCACGTTCAGCCCGATTGGTTGCAACTGCCGTCGCTTGTCCAAGAGAGAGATTGAGGGTCCGATGCTCCATTACCGCGAACACCGTGATGAAATCGACGCGCTGCTGCGCCAGCTCCAACCGCTACAGCCGCTGCGGGTCGAGCCGGGCGCGGCGATTCCGGGCTCCTTTTGGGGCGCGCCCGAGGCCGGCTTGATCAGCCCCTTCATCTATCTGCGCGACGATACGCCGGTGCATTCGGCGCTGCACGAGGCCGCGCATTTCGTCTGCATGGATGGCGCGCGGCGCGCAGCGCTGCATACCGATGCCGGTGGCGATGTCGCCGAGGAGGATGCGGTCTGCGTGCTGCAGGTGCTGATGGCGGAGCAGCTGCCGAGGGTGGGGCCTGAGCGCCTGTTCGCCGATATGGATGCCTGGGGCTACAGTTTTCGGCTCGGCAGCACTGCGGCTTGGTTCGAGCAGGACGCCGAGGAGGCGCGCGCCTGGCTGCGGCACCATGGACTCATCGATGTCAACGCGCGCCCGACCTGGCGGCTGCGGACCTGATGCGAACCGCTATAATCCCTCCCAACCACTTGCCTGCTTTGCGCTTTTTGGGAGGGTTTCCACCGATGACACGCTGCTTGACGACTGCCGCGCTTGGCGCCGGCGGCCTATTCGCCGGACTCCTGCTGCTCACCACGGTCGCCGTTGCCGGCACGCCCTATGGCCCGCCTATGATGCCGGCGCATGGCCCGCTTACGCCGGCGCATGGCCCGCTTACGCCGGCGTATGGCCCGCCCACGCCGGTGTATAGCCCACCCATGCAGGCGTTCGGGCCCGCTGACACGACGGCGAGTAGCGCTGCCCACTCCAGCCCTCGACCTCATCCGGGACGGATTCGGATGCGGCAGGAACGCACCGAGGATCAGTACCTGTTGATCATCGATCTCGAGGGTCTGCCGCCGGAGCATGTCGAGATCCGCCCGTTTGGCCGCAGCCTGATGGTGCGCACCCGTGTCGATGCCCGCACGCATCGGTCCGAGTCGTTCGACGATGGGCGTGGCTATCGCGAGAGCTACCGCATCTCGACCGGCAGCCGCACGCGCCGACTGCCGGTGCCGCCGGATGGCGATCTCGCCAGGCTCGAGCGCGTGGATAGCGAGCAGCAGGTGCGGGTGACGATCCCGCGCGCTGCCGCTCAGGCCGCGCCGTCTTGGCGCTAAGGCGCTCAGCCCTGGATCGACCGACGTGCGCGTCAGGCTGAGTACCCTGGGTTGTCGCCTGAACGAGGCCGAACTCGCGGGTTGGTCACGCGCGTTCGAGGCGCGTGGCTGTCGCCTCAGCGGCGAGGGTGAGGCGGCTGATCTGATCGTGGTCAACACCTGCGCGGTGACCGCCGAGGCGGTGCGCAAGTCACGCAAACTGTTACGTCGGTTGCAGCGTGAGCACCCGCGCGCGCGCACCGTGGTGAGTGGTTGCGCGGTCTCGCTGGAGCAGGAACCGTTCGGTGAGCTGGGCGTCGATCTGGTGGTGCCAAATCAGGACAAGGATCACTTGGTCTCGATCGCGCAGCAGGCCCTGGCATTGCCATTGATGCCCGAGGCCGCGACCGAGCCCGGCGCGGCGGCGTTGTTCGCGCGCGGGCGGCAGCGCGCCTTCATCAAGATCCAGGACGGCTGCCGCTATCAATGCAGCTTCTGTATCACCACCCGCGCGCGCGGCGCCGAGCGCAGTCGGCCGCTCGCCGAGGTCTGCCACGAGATCGACCAGCTCGTGGCCGATGGCGTGCAAGAGGTGGTCCTGACCGGGGTACACGCCGCCGGCTATGGGAGCGATTGCGGCGCGAGCCTGAGCGAGCTGCTGGCCGCCGTACTCGCCGAGACCGAAGTGGCGCGGGTGCGTCTCGGCTCGGTCGAGCCCTGGGGGCTGCCGGAGCACTTTTGGGCGCTGTTCGAGAACCCGCGCCTGATGCCGCATCTGCACCTACCGCTGCAGAGCGGGGCCGACAGCCTGCTCAAGCGCATGGCGCGACGGTGCAAGACCGCCGAGTTCGCGCGCTTGGTCGAGACCGCGCGCGCGGCCGTGCCCAACCTCAATATCACCACCGATCTCATCGTCGGCTTCCCCGGCGAGAGCGATGCCGAATGGGCCCAGACCTTGGCCTTCGTCGAAGCGATCGGCTTCGGCGATCTGCACATCTTCAGTTATTCACCGCGACCGGGCACCGCCGCCGCCGAGATGCCCAATCAGGTGGCGAGCGAGGTAAAACGCGCGCGCGGCCGCGAGCTGCACGCGCTGGCACGCAGGCTTAAGCGAGCCTGGCTAGAGCGGCAGGTTGGTTCGGTACAGCCAGTCCTTGTGGAGGGGTTGGTGAACGGGGACGATGCGTCGTCCCGGGTCGGCTATACACCAGACTATCTTCAGGTACGTCTGGCAACGGCGGGCGCTGATTTGAGTAACCGGATCATTCCAGTACGTATCGATGGGGTGTTGGATCGCCCGGGCGATTGCCTGCTGCGTGGGCTGCCGGTCGAGCAGTGGGTCGTGCGGCATGTAGAGCGGCTGCCTTGAGCGCCCAGGCGCTGGGTAACATGGCCCCCGATCAGCTCTCGCTACCCTTAACGCTGCTGCTGTTCGGCGGTGGCAGCCTGGTGATCGCACTCGTCGGCTCGCGGCTGACGCGCATCGCCGATCGCCTTGCCGACCACACCGGTCTCGGTGAGGCGGTGTTCGGTGCCGTGCTGTTGGGCGCCGTGACCTCGTTGCCCGGTAGCGTCGCTTCGATCACCACGGCTTTGGCTGGGCGTGCCGATCTAGCCGTGGGTAATGCGGTGGGCGGGATTGCGGCGCAAACGGCTTTCCTCGTGGTGGCGGATGTCGTCTACCGGCGTGCTAATCTCGAGCATGCTGCGGCCTCGGTGACCAACATGATCAATGGCGCGCTGCTCTGCGCGCTGCTATCGCTGCCGGTGTTGGCCGCGACCGGCCCGGAGATCAGCCTGTGGGGCGTGCATCCAGCCTCGCTGATCATCCTTTTGCTCTATGCGCTTGGGTTGCGACTCGCCTCCCAAACCCAACAGGCGCCAGGCTGGGCGCCAGTGCGCACGGCGCTGACCCTGGAGGATGAGCCTAGCGAGGCGCCTGCGTCGAGCGCGGATGTGGGCTGGTGCCTTTGGGGCGCCTTCCTGCTCGCGGCGGCAACAGTGGCGGTGGCGGGTTGGTTGGTCGGCGTTTCCGGGATTGCGTTGGTGCGCCACACCGGACTCTCCGAAACCTTGGTTGGCAGTCTATTTACCGCAGTTGCGACCTCGTTACCGGAGCTGGTCACCACCGTGGCTGCGGTGCGACAGGGGGCGCTGACGTTGGCTGTTGGTGGCATCATCGGTGGCAATACCTTCGATGCCTTATTCCTAGTCGCGGCTGATGTTGCCTACCGCGAGGGCTCCATCTATCACGCGATCAGCGCGCAGCCGCTGTTCATCATCAGTCTGACCATCCTCCTCACGGCGATCTTGCTGATGGGACTGATCCGTCGCGAGCGGCGTGGTGTCGCCAATATCGGTTTCGAGAGCGCCGCGGTGCTTGTCTTTTACTTGGCCGGTATGGCCACCTTGGTTGCTTGGTGAGAGGATGCGCTCGGATGGAGGACGCGAGACGATGACGGAATCGAATCCAATGACGTTAGTTCCTGGGCACAACTGCTGGCGCGTCGAGACAGCGTCTCGGGTCGGCCTGTGTGTTGATGGTGAATGCTACTTCAGCATGTTGCGACAGAGCCTAATCGCGGCGCGTCGTTGTATCGCGATCGCGGCCTGGGACATCCACAGTCGGCTCGAGCTGGTGCGTCCGGATCCAGGGGATGGCTGGCCGACCGCGTTCGGCGATCTGCTCACGCGGTTGCTCGATCTGCGACACGAACTCGAGATCTTTATCCTGCTCTGGGACTACGCGCCCATCTACGCGCTCGAGCGCGAGCCACTGTTCTTCGGCGAGGTGCCCTGGCACAAGGATGCGAAGAAGCGCCACCCGCGGCTTCATTTCATCCTCGACGACCAGCATCCGCTGCTCGGCAGCCAGCACCAGAAACTGGTGCTCATCGACGGCGCGCTGGCCTGGTCCGGCGGCTTCGACATCAGTAAATGGCGTTGGGACAGCGAGGCGCATCGCGCCGATGAGCCGCGCCGGCGTGATCCGGACGGCGACCCTTATCCGCCCTTCCATGACCTGCAACTACTGCTTGATGGCGCCGCCGCGCGCGCGCTCGGCGAGCTGTTCGCCGAGCGCTGGGCGCGCGCTGGTGGCGGCGTGCCGAGTGTGCTCCAAGCGCAAGGCTCGCACCACTCGGTGGACACCGAGGCGCGGAGCGATCCCTGGCCCGAGTCGCTCGAGCCACTGCTACGCGAGCAGGCCATCGGTATCGCTCGCACCCTGCCGAGGTTCAAGGAGTACGCCGAGGTGCGCGAGGTCGAGCAACTGTATCTGGACATGATCGCGGCGGCGCGCGAGCTGATCTACATCGAGAATCAGTATCTGACCTCGCGTGCAGTCGCGGATGCGCTACGGTGTTCTCTGTCGCGGCCGGAGGGACCCCAAATTCTGATCATCCTGCCGCGCGAGACCGGCCATTGGCTCGAGCAGCACACAATGGACCTGATCCGCGCCCGGTTACTGAACGAGCTGCAGTCGGTAGATCAGCATGGACGGTTGCATTGCGTTTATCCAGACCTGCCAGCGCTCGGCGATGATTGCCTGATGGTACATGCTAAGCTGATGATCACCGATGATCGCGTGCTGCGACTCGGTTCCTCAAACCTAAGCAATCGCTCGATGGGGCTCGACAGCGAGTGTGATCTCTGTCTGATCGGCGAGAGCGAGGCCGCGCGCACCCAAATCCAACAGTTGCGACGGCGCTTACTCGGCATGTTTCTGTGGCGCTCGCCCGAAGAAGTGGCGCATATCGAGCAAGACGCGGGGGCCGTGGCATCGGGCACGGCCTCGGCGCGGTGGGGGCGGGCGCTCGCGCGTCTCCTTGACGATGAGCAGCCTCCTAAGCGCGCGGAGGCGGGCGATGAGCGCTTGTATCTGCGTGTGCTCGAGCCCGAACTCGACCCGGAATGGAACCGACAGTTGCCCGATGAGCGTCTCATCGATCCGGATCGGTCGCTCTCGCCTGACTGGGTCGGTGATGTGGTCGTCGGTGATGAGCTTGAGCCGCAGGCGCGGTGGCGCGCCTTGTTTGGCATTGGGTTGGTGCTTGCGTTTTTGGTGCTTGCGGCGCTTTGGCGTTGGACACCGGTCGGTGACTGGCTCGAACCGCAACGCCTCGCCGAGACCGCGCGGACTCTGACCCACTCTGCCTGGGGGGTGCCGATTGTGCTCACGGCCTTCGTGATCGCCAGCCTGGTGGCTGTACCGGTAACCCTGTTGATCTTGGTGACCACCCTGGTGTTCGATCCACTGCTCGGCGCGCTGATCGCCCTCGTTGCCTCGGCGATCGCCGCTGTCGGGGGGTATGGTATCGGTCATTACACCGGCGCCAAGACCGCGAAGAAACGCCTCGGCGGACGCCTTGGCGAGCTGCGTGAACGTCTGACCAAGGGTGGAATCTTCACGGTGGTCACACTGCGCATCGTCCCGGTGGCGCCGTTCGCGGTGCTGAATCTGCTCGCTGGCGCGTTGCAAGTGCGATTCCGTGATTACGTCCTGGGCACCCTGATCGGGATGGCGCCGGGGGTGATCGCAATGGCGTTATTTTCGGAAGGGCTGCTGAAGCTACTTGGACGGACCGATATGCGCTCACTGGCGTTGGTCGTGGGCGCGGTGGTGCTCGGCGGTGGTCTGCTCTGGCTTGGACATCGCATGCTACGCAAGCATGTCTAAGGCCAAGCCCGCGCGGGGCGGCGCACTCGGTGCTCAAACCGACTCCGAGATCGTCGTCGTCAGCTATAACATCCATCGTGCGGTGGGTGGCGATGGTTGCAAACAGCCGTTGCGTATCGCTGAGACCATCGCCGCGCTCGATGCTGACCTGATCGCGCTGCAAGAGGTCGAGACGCCTGCCAATGTCGCCGCGCCACGGATCTTCCTGCAACGCCTACACGAGCTTGGTTATGAGGCGGTGCTCGGTCATACCATGCTGCGTGGGCCGCATCACTACGGCAATCTGCTGCTGAGTCGGCTGCCGGTACTGAGCCAGCAACGGCTGGACATCAGCCAACCAGGGCGCGAGCCGCGTGGGCTGATCGATGTGGAGGTGGCATGGTACCCGGATGTGGTTGCCGGCACCGGCGCTACCGGTTTGCGCTGCCTGGCGACCCATCTGGGACTGAGAGCGTCGGAACGTCGGCGCCAGATCGCGGCGATCCTCGCGCATCTTGATGAGGTGGCGGCCCTAACGCGGACGCCTCTGGTGCTCATGGGTGATTTCAACGAGTGGTGGCCTCGTCAGGGCCGGTTGGCGTCGCTCAATCGCCATCTCGGCGCGGCGCCGGCGCTAGCGAGTTTTCCGTCGCGCTGGCCGCTGTTGGCGCTGGATCGACTCTGGTTCGGGGCTGACCTTGAACTCATCGAGACCGAGGTTGTGCGCACCAAGGCCACTCGTGCCGCCTCGGATCATTTGCCCCTGCGAGCGCGGCTTCGGCCCCACCTCGGCGGTGCTGGAGCCTAAGCGCCCTTTCAGGTTGTCGCCTGATGCAGCCTGATCTGGGTGAAGGGAATGGTCCAGCCGTGCTGGTGACAAGCCTCGACCAGGATGCGTTGGATCGCGCCGCGGATGAGTTCGGTGCGGGGCGCGAGTGATAGCCGACCAGGTCGCGAGCTGATCGCCGAGCACCAGCAGGCAGGGTGTTAGCACCAAGGTTAACAGGGTCGCGACGCTGAGTCCGCCGACGATGGCACTGGCGAGCTGCGTCCACCATTGCGTGGAGGGCGCGCCGAAGCTGATCTCGCGCCCCACCAGGTCGATGTTCATCGACAACACCATCGGCATCAGCCCGAGCACCGTGGTAAAAGCGGTCAGGAACACCGGCCGCAGGCGCCGGCGACCGGTTTCCAGGGCCGCATCGATCGCCTCCCGGCCCTCGCGGCGAAGCCGATTGTAGGTGTCGATGAGGACGATGTTGTTGTTCACCACGATACCAGCAAGGGCGATGATGCCAAGGCCGACCATGACGATGCCGAACGGCTGGCCGGTGATCAGCAGGCCCAGCAAGACGCCAGCGGTCGAGAAGACGATCGCCGAGAGCACCAGGATGGCCTGATACAGGCTGTTGAACTGGGTCACCAACACCAGGGCCATCAAGAAGAGGGCGCTGAGGAAGGCCTGGCTCAGGAAGGTCGCCGCCTCGCGCTGATCGGCGTCCTCCCCCTTGAAGCGCAGACTCACCGCCGGGTCGACCGGCTGTTCGGCAAGCGCCTCGCGCAGGCGTCGTAGCTGGCTGTCGACGAGGGCACCCTCGGCGACATCGGCCTGCACGGTGATCGCCCGGCGCCCATCGACACGATGCAGGGTGCCGACCTTGGGCGCCGGCTTGACCTCGACGAAATTGCTGATCGGCACCATCCCATTGGCGGTCGGCACCGTCAGGCTGTCGAGCTGCCCAAGGGTGCGCTCCCCATCGGGAAAGCGCACCCGGATATCGACCTCATCATCACTGTCATCCGGCCGGTACTCGGAGAGCTGGATGCCCTGGGTGACCATCTGCACCGCATTGCCGAGCAGGGCGACATTGGCACCGTAGCGGGCCGCGCGCTCGCGATCCACCTCGAGTCGCCATTCGATGCCGGGCAGAGGGCGGTTGTCCTCGACATCGGCGAAGCCGCCAAGGCGCTCGATGAGCGCGCGCACCTGCTCGACCGCGCCCGGAATGCGGCTGGTCTCGCGGGCACTGAGTTCGACTTGAATCGGCTTGCCCTCCGCGGGGCCGCCCTCGGCCTTGCGCGTCTCGACCCGGATGCCCGGGATCGCGGCGGTGCGCGCGCGGATGTCCTCGAGGATCAGCTCGGCCGGGCGGCGCTGATCCCAATCGGTGAATTCCAGTTGAATGGTGCCGATCAGATCCTCGGCGCCGCCGCCCGCTTGTCCAGAGGCGCTGTTGTAGGAGCGTGCATAGACTGCGGCAAGGCCCGCCAGGCCGAGGATGCGCTGCTCGACCTGCCGCACGATGCGATCCTTCTCGCGGATGGAGAGGTCGCCGCGCGCATGCACCTGCACCAGTGCCATCTCGGGCTCGACCTCGGGGAAGAATTCGACCCCCTTGCCGAACTGCGCGTAGGCCGCATAAGAGCCGATCAGCGCCAGCAGCGCCACCGCCAGGGTCTTGCCGGGATGGCGCAACAGGGGCGCGAGCAGGGCCAGGTAGCGTTGGGTGATGGCGCCGGTCTCGGGAGTGCTGGACGGCATCTGGGGCGCGCGGGCGCTGATCGTCCACCCCAGCACGGGCACGAAGATCAGCGCCATCGCCAGCGAGGCGCTCAGCGCGATCAGCACCGTGATCGGCAGATACTTCATGAACTCGCCGACCAGACCCGGCCAGAACAGCAACGGGAAGAACACCGAGAGCGTGGTCAGGGTCGAGGCCGTGACCGGCCAGGCCATGCGCTTGGCGGCACCGGCATAGGCGGCGGCCGCGGGCTGGCCGGCGGCCAGGCGCCGATCGGCCAGCTCGGTGACGACGATGGCGCCATCGACGAGCATGCCGACGACCAGGATCAGGCTGAACAGGACGACGATGTTGATGGTGAAACCGAGCGCGTTCAGCACCAGGATGGCGCTCAGGAAGGAGCCCGGGATGGCGATGCCGACCAGTAGCGCCGAGCGCGGACCGAGCGCGGCGATGATCACGATCATCACCAGCAGGATGGCCGAGAGCACATTGTTCTGCAGATCACCGAGCAGTTCGCGAATCTGGTCGGACTTGTCCTGCATGTAGGCCACTTGCAGGCTCGCCGGCCAGTGCGCGCGCTCCTGTTCGACGATCGCGCGCACCGCCGCGATGGTCTCGATGATGTTGGCACCGACCCGCTTCTTGATCTCGAGGGTGACCGCCGGTTGGCCGCCGACGCGGGCAAAGCCCTCCGGGTCCTTGAATCCCCGGCGCAGGCTGGCGACATCACCAAAGGTCACCACGCGATCACCGACGGCCTTGACCGGCATCGAGAGCATGTCGTCGATCGACTCGACCACGCCCGGCACCTTGAGCACCAGCCGTCCAGCCCCGGTATCCAGGGCGCCGGCGGCGACCAGGCGGTTGTTGCTGCTGATCAGATCGAACAGCTCGCCATAATCGACGCCGTAGGTCTGCATGATCGCCGGCTCGACGATCACCTCCATCAAGGCCTCGCGATCGCCGCCGATGTCGACCTCGAGCACGCCGGTGAGCGCCTCGATGCGATCCTTGAGATCGCGCGCGATGCGAACCAGCCCACGTTCCGGCAGCGGCCCCGAGAGCGCCACCGTCAGCACTGGGAAGAGGGCGACGTTGATCTCGTGTACGCTCGGCTCGTCGGTCGCGGCGGGCAGCTCGCTCTGGGCGATATCGACGCGTTCGCGCACATCGGCGAGCGCGCGCTTGCTGTCGAAACCAGCCGTGAACTCGAGCTGCACCGAGGCGCGCCCCTCGGCGGCGACGCTGCTCATCTCCTTGACGCCTTCGATCGCTTGCAGCTCCTTCTCCATCGGCCGCACCAAGAGTCGCTCGGCGTCCTCCGGCGAGATGCCGTCATGGGTCATCGCGACATAGAGGATCGGCACCGTCACATCCGGCTCGGCCTCCTTGGGGATCGACTGGTAGGCGGCGAGCCCGGCGGCGAGCAAGAAGAGCAATGTGAGCAGGACCGTGCGGCTGCGGGAGAAGGCCAGCTCGATGAGCGCGTTCACGACGGATCCGTGGTCGCGGTGATCGGCTCCACCTGTTCGCCTTCGGTCACGAAGCCCTGCCCCTGGGTGATGATGTGCGCCTGCGGCGGCAGCCCGGAGACCCACACGCCCTCCATCTCGGTGCGCACCAGAGCGATGGGGTGGAAGTGCACCCGATCCTCGGCATCGACGGCGCGCACCCCGATGCGGCCGCTGTCATCCAGGGTCAGCACCGAAGGCGAGATGAAATGCGCGCGCGCCTCACCGATCTTGATGCGCAGCTCGGCGCTGACCCCACTGGCCAGACGCCGCTCAGGATTCGGGATCTCGGCCTCGACGCGAAAACTTCGGGTCTGCGCATCGGCGACCTGGGAGAGGTAGCTGAGCCGGCCTTCGGCCTGGCTGCCGTCGAGCAGCGTGACGTGCACCGGTTGGCCGGGTTCAAGCGCGCTCGCGCGCTGCTGAGGCACCTGGCCGACCGCCTTCAGGCGGCTGTTGTCGACCAGCTCCAGCACCTCGTCTCCGCGCTGCAGCAGGCTGCCGAGTTCGATCTCGCGGGCCTCGACCACGCCAGCGAAGGGCGCGCGGATCCGCAGCCGCGCGAGTTCGACCCGCAGGCGGGCGATCTCGGCCTCGGCGCGGGCCAGGGCGGCCTGGGTCTGCTTGATCTGGGTGCGCGCCTGCAGGCCCTGACTGCCGAGCGTCTCGGAGGCACTGAGTTCGAGCTGACGGGCGGCAAGTTCGGCCTCGGCGCGCGCGAGCTGCGCGGGTCGATCCTCCTCGGCCAATTCCACCAGCAGCTCGCCGGCGGCGACCAGCGCGCCCTTCTCGGCGTTCAGCCGCACGACCTTGCCGTCGGTCTCGGCGCGCAGCCGGACCCGGCGCCGGGGCTCGAGCTGCCCCTGGATCAGGATCTCGCGCTCCACCGGCGCGGCCTGGCTGTGGGTCACCAGCACCGTCATGTACCGCTGCGTGGCTGCCGCGTCGGGCGCGATGCGGGAGGGGGCGGGCTGCGCGGTGCGCGAGGCGCCGATGAGAGCGCCGGAGAGCATCCAAATGGTGGTGGCTGCCGCCAGTCCAATCGCTAGGATGACTGAGCGATGCATGGTTCCTGTTTAGGACATCCGAAAACGAGAAAGGTTTCTCCAACACATCGCACTCGCCAAGCCGCGCAAGGCGCATGGTCTCCTTGTCGCGCAGCTCCGAAAAGCCGGTGATGATCCCAAGCGTAGCAGACTCCCCCGATAATGGGGGCATCATACGATGCCTTCATCCGCGCTGGGCTTGGATGCGCTCAGCGCCAAGCGGCTTGCGCCCTCGCGCTGACCTCGCGCGCGCTGCGGCGCGCTAGCAGTCAGTCTGAGTGCCCCGTCAGCTCGTCGCCTGATGCAGTGTGATTTGGGTGAAGGGAATGGTCCAGTCGTGCTGGTTGCAGGCCTCGACCAGGATGCCTTGGATCGCACAGCGGATCCGTTCGGCCTGCGGGGCGGCGGTGCCGTCGAGCCGCACCTCGATGCGGTAATCCAGCGCCGAGGTGCCGGCGCGCTCGAGGCTGACGCTGACCGCTTGCAACTGCGTCTCGTCGAGCCGCGTTGGCAGCGCCTCTTCGAGCGCCGCTTGCATCAGGCGCGGCACCTCGTCGGTGGCGATGGCCTGATGCCGGTAGTCGATGCCGAAATGTTCGACGAGACGGAACCCTTCGGAGAGTCGGCGCGGATGCTGCTGCAGGAAGCGGTGGGTCGGATAGACGATCCTGGCGCCGCCGAGGTCGGTCAGGCACACCGTACTTGGGCTCTGATGGCTGATCTGGCCGAGCAGCCCGTCATCGAGTTCGATCCAGTCGCCACGGCGGGTGGGGAACCAGGGCTCGTCCCGACCCGCCGGGCGCGAGTGATAGCCGACCAGATCGCGCACCGGTAGCTGCTGGCTGCCGCCTTCGAGTTCGGGGTTGACCAGTTGCGCGCGAAAGGCGAGCGATTCGACCCGGTAGGGCACCTCGTTGAAGAGGATGCGCTCGCCCTCGCGCACGGTGCCGACATTCAGGATCAGCTTCACCGATTCGATCTGGCTCGGCAGGGTGTTGATGCTGGCCCAGCCAATGCCGATCAGGAAGATGATGATGATGCCGAGCATGAACCAATCGCCGGCCGCGTTGAACACCGCCATCATCGCCAGCAGGCCGCCGAGGACGCTAAAGACATGCAGCAGCAACAGCGCCAGGCGGCTGCTGAGCTGCTTCTCGGCCTTGGGCTTGCGCTGGCGCATGATCTGGGTGGCGATCCAGCGCACGCCGAAGAACACCAGCGCGAAGGCGCCCACCGCCAGCAGCAGGTTCAGGCCGCGGGTCTGGAAGAACTTGCGCGCGTAGGAGGTGGTTTCATCGAGCAACGACTGGCGCTGCTCGAGCCTGTTCTGCAATTGCAGATCGAGCGCGGTGTAGCGGTTGCTCGCCTCGCTGGCGATGCGCTGCCAGTGCTCCAGGCGCGCTTCGAGACGCGTGCGCAAGGAGTCCGATGGCTCCTGCTCGAGCAGCCAGTGCAGGCGCTCCACCGCCTGTTCGGCCAGCTCTTTGCGCTTGCCCAGGGTCTCGAGTTCGGCACGCAGCTCGCCGATGGCACGGGATTCGGCCGTGACGCTCTTCAGCTCGGCCAGGATCGGCTTGAGCAGCTTGCTCAGCTCCTGCTGCCAGTCGAAGGGTTGATCGTCCTCCTCGACGAAGGGGCTCAAGTCGATCTCCAAGGCGAAGCGATCGAACTGGCGGCGATTGTCGGCCAATTCCGCGCGCAGCTCGCGCAGACGCGCGGCCAGGTCCTCGCGGGTGACCTGATCCTGGGCGTTCACCAATTGTTGCTGCACATTGGCGATTTGTTGCTCCTTGCTCGCCAGCGCCCGGTGCAGGGCGTTCAGCGACTGCAAGGCCGAGGGGTCGAGGGACTCGCCGTGCTCGGCATCGAGCCCGGCGGTGAGGCCCGCCGAGGGATCGCTGGGCGTCTCCTGAGCGAACAGGGGAGCCGCGCCAGCGCTCCAGATCAGAAGGAGCAGCAACGTCAACACCGAGGTCGACAGGGGAAAACAGCGGATCATGGGAGCCTCTCGAACTTGGAACTTGAAGTGACGAACACGCCTACAATAGGCGCCCTTTATGTACGCAAAAAGCACATGCTCGCCGTTGGAGCCGACTGATGCAAGACACCTCGCTGCTGACTCGATTGAGGAACTGGTTCCTGCAAGGCATCGCCTTGCTCGCGCCACTGACCATCACCCTGGCGCTGCTGATCTGGCTCGGCCAGTCGGTGGAGGTGTTCGTCGATGGCCTACTCCATCGTCTGCTGCCCGAGGCCTGGTATATCCCAGGCATGGGGCTGGTCGCGGCGCTCATCGTGACCTTGGCGGCGGGGCTGCTGGCGAACCTGTTCCTGGTGCGCTGGCTGCTCGAGCTCGCCGAACGCGTGCTCGACCGGATTCCGCTGGTCAAGAGTCTGTTTCAGGGGCTCAAGGACGTGGCCCGATTCTTTGCGCGCACCGGGGATCAGGACTTGGGGCGGCCGGTCGCCGTGACCCTGCCGGTTGGCGAGACCTCGGTGCAGTTGGTCGGCTTCATGATGCAGGAGCATGCGGAGCTGCCGTTGGTCGATGCCGGGGTGGAGGATGAGTCGCCCGATCTGGTGGCCGTCTATCTGCCGATGAGCTACCAGATCGGCGGTTATACCCTGTATCTCGAGCGCAGTCGGGTGCGTCCGCTGGCGGTTGGTGCCGAGCAAGCGCTGCGCTCGGTGATCACCGGGGGCGCCTTGAATGAGGCTGTGAGCAGCAATGGGCCGTCAGCCTCGGTCACGCCGATCGGGGGCCGGAGTCGAGCGCGCGGCGAGGACGAGTCCTGATCGGATCACCGCCTGGCCAATCGGCAAACCATCCGAAGCGGATCAGCGAGATCCGTGGTGTGCCGCGCCGAGCGGCACCGAGCGCAGCGGCCAGGCGTCGAGATCGCCGCTGACATCGAGCACCCGAAAGCGCACGAAGATCGACTCCGAGAGCCACGCCTCCTGCCGCGCCGCGCGCAGGGTGCGATGGTGCGGGCTCTGCCGGTAGGCGAAGGCGCGCATCTGCTCGGCGTTTTGCCACAGGCTGAAGGTGGCCAGGGTGCGCAGCGGTCCCTCGCCAAAACCGATGTGGAACAGACACCCCGGGGCCTCACGCAGATGCGCACGGATCTGCGGCACCGAGCGCCAGAACGCGCGCAGGCGGTTGTTGTGCACATGCGCGTGGGTGAGCACCGCGAGCGGCCCGTCATCGGCGCGCTCGCCGCTGTAGGCGAACGGTTCGCGCCCATCCCAGGTGCCGTGACCCGAGAGCGGTCGCAGCGCGATATGCAGTTGCGCCTGGCTCGGCCCGGCGATGCGTCGATAAAACCGGCTTTGCCGCAGGCGCTGATCATCATCCGCATCGGGCAGCGCGCTCATCAGGCAGTAGGTGCGCGGGTCGGGCAGGATCGAGAAGCCATCGTTCCCGCCGCAGCCCATCAGCCGGAACTCACCAGCGGGCACATCATCGCCGATGAACAGGCGGCGAAAGCCCATAAAAAGGAAGGCAACTGGACTGTAGCCGAGCGGATAACGGAAGAAGCTGAAGGTGACGCGGTCGGTCGGCATGCGGATAAGATATCGAGTTAGCGATCAAGGACAGCGGCCTTGGCGGTTGGCCAAGCTCGGGGCTGTCCGATGAGCGAGCGATGGCCGGCAACTGACTCAAGCATCCGATGACACCAGCACCCGCGCCATACCGGGCCCAAGCCAGAACTCGAACGGGGCGGGCAGCTCCGCCATCGGCCAGTCCGGCGACAGATCGCGAATCGGCCCCGGGGATTGGAGCAGGTGGTGCAAGTCATCAACATAGAAACGCTGGCGTGCCCAGGGATCTTTGTTGATGACCAATAGCGCCTGCCCCGGCCCCTGGAGGGCGTGCTTGCGCAGGACCAGAATCGCTGGATCGGGATGATCGAGCCACTCGATGCGACCTTCGCCAGCGAGCACTGGCACCGCGTCCTTGATCGCGTTGACCTGGGTGATGAAGTCGCAGAGATCGAGATTCGGCGTCTCCCAATCGTTTGGGGTGGTCTCGACCACGTCGAGGCGACGGCGGAAGCCGAATTCAAATCCGATCGGCATCATCACACCGCTCGCGAACAGGGCCGTGAACAGGTAGCGCTGCCGCAGTGCATCGGCATTGGCATGAAACTCCTCGAACATCCGCCGCGTGTCATGGCTCTCCGGGAAGCCGATCGAGGGCGCGATCTGGCGCGTCAGTTCATACTGCTCGAGCAGCCAGTTGCCATTGAAATCCCACCACTTGGCGCTGTTGAAGATGGCATCGAAGCCGGCCTCGGCGGTCTCGCGGGTCTGCTCGGGGCTGCAGCCGAGGGTCTCGGCGACAAAGACCGCCCCTGGGTGACGGTCGCGAATCCGGGAGATCAGTTGTTCCCAGAGCGCGGTCGGTAGCTGATAGGCCGCATCGCAGCGGAAACCGCGGAAGCCGAGCCCGATCAGATGTTCGACCAGACGCACGAAGTAGGCGAGCAGGCCATGCGGGTCATCGGCCTGCTGCAACGCGCGCTGATGGTCGAACTGCGCTAGATCGCGCCACACCACCTTGTTGCCGTTGGCCTCGACGCAGAACGGGTGCGCGATGCGGTTATTCTGACGCACGAACCAGTCGGGATGCTCGCTCAGCAGGGGACTGTCCTCGGCGCAGTGGTTGATGACCAGATCGATCATCAGCGACAGGCCCTGCTCGCCGGCGCGTTCGGCCATGGCCTGGACCTGGGCCTCCGGCGCTAAGCTCGATTCGGACGCGAGCAGGGCCTCGTTGATGGCGAAATAGTCGGCGATCGAGTACAGGCTGCCGGAGCGCCCAAGCTGCTGGATGGGGTTCACGAACACCCAATCGAAACCCATCGCGGCGGCCCGCTCTAGGTGTGGCGTCCAACGCTCGAACGGCCCGGCTAAGCGCGGAAACAGGTTGTAGAACTTCATTCGGCGGTTTGCTGTTCAGGAGGCTGCTGTGGATCCTTTGACGCGCGTTCCTTTTGATAGCCTTGCTCGAATTCAGCGGCGCCTTTTTCGACGGCGTTGACGGCCTTGCCTGTCTTTTCACCGGCCCAGGAGCAGGCGCCGAGGCTGAGCGACAGGAGCATCAAGGGAAGTGCATGGAAGAGACGTCGTTTCATAGGGGATTGCGAGGGTGATGGCTGGTTTTGAACGTCGTAGAGTATAGCCGCTAAGGCCCAGTCAGGACTCGCAAGCTGATAGACTGGGCGTCCCTGGCGAGGCATCGATCCTGTTCACGAGTAAGAGGCAAGAGCCATGCGCGCGCATTTCGACCCCAGTGGGACCGCCGACGGTCTGCTCGCCGCCCTCCAGGCGCTCAGCGCTGAGGGGGCCATCGGCGGCCTGATGGTGCTCGCCTGTGATGCCAACGGCTGGCAAC
This sequence comes from Halochromatium salexigens, assembly GCF_016653295.1. Lineage (GTDB taxonomy): Bacteria > Pseudomonadota > Gammaproteobacteria > Chromatiales > Chromatiaceae > Lamprobacter > Lamprobacter salexigens. Next base: position 21,073 of record NZ_NHSF01000016.1, read on the forward strand.
CGCACCAGCTCGACCCGATCCTGCACGCCTGCCAGATGCCGGTGTTCGGGGGGATTTTCCCGCAGGTCACCCACCAGAGCCAGAACCATGAGCGTGGCACCCTGTTGATCGCCTTCGACGCGGTGCCTGAGGTCGCCTGTGTGCCTGGACTGAGCGATGCCGAAGCGGATTTCGACGCGCGCGTCGAGGCCGCCACCGAGCACTGGCCCGAGCCCCCGGAGGTGACCACCATGCTGGTCTATGTCGATGGGCTCTCGAGCCGGATCAGCGCGCTGGTCGATGGCTTGTTCACCAATTTCGGCCTGGAGAACAACTTCATCGGCGGCGGTGCGGGCTCGCTGAGCTTTCAGCAAGCCCCCTGCATCCTGACCAATGAGGGCCTGCTGGCCGATGTCGCCATCCTCGCGCGCCTGCCGATCCACAGCCGTCTCGGCGTCACCCACGGCTGGCAGCCGATCAGCGCGCCGATGAAGGTCACCGGCTCCCAGGGCAATGTCGTCATGACCCTGGATTGGGAGCCGGCCTTCGAGGTCTACAAGCGCATGGTGGAGGCGCACAGCGGCCAGGTGATGCATGCCGAGGCGTTCTTTGCGTTGGCGAAATCCTATCCCTTCGGCATGACCAAGCTCGACACCGAGATGGTGGTGCGCGATCCCCTGATGGTCGCCGACGGAAGCCATCTGGTGTGCGTCGGCGAGGTGCCCGAGGGGGCCTTTCTGCGGCTGCTCAATGGCACGCCGGACACCCTGATCGCCGCCGCCACCAAGGCGCGCGAGCTAGCCCTCCCCGAGGGGGTCGGCGAGGCGGCGGCAAGCCCGCTGTTCATCGATTGCATCTCGCGCGTGCTCTTCCTCGGTGAGCGCATCGTCGATGAACTCGACGCCGTCGGGCAGGATCAGCCCGTGAATGGGGCTTTCACCCTCGGCGAGATTGCCAATACCGGCGATGCCTTCCTGGAGTTCTACAATAAGACATCGGTGTTCAGCCTCCTGTTCGACTAGTGACATGCAAGAGATTCCCGCCAAGATCCTCCTCGTCGACGACGACCCTGGGATTCGTCTGCTGATCCAACACGGCTTGACCCGCGCCGGTTATCAGGTGACCGAAGCCAGTAATGGCCTCGAGGCCCTGGACGGTTTCGAGACCATCAAGCCCGATCTGATGCTGATCGACGTCAGCATGCCGCAGCTGGATGGCTTCGAGACGGTCGCCGCGATTCGCCAGCGCGACGGCGGCGAGATGATCCCCCTGGTCATGGTCACCGGCTCCGATGACCACGAATCGGTGACCAAGGCCTTCCATGCCGGGGCGACCGATTTCATCACCAAGCCGATCAACCTGCCGATCCTCACCCAGCGGGTGCGCTATGCGCTCGCCAGCGCCGAGCGCGAACAACGCCTGCGCCGCATCCATCTCGAGCAGCAAAGCGCCTGTCAACTGGCAAAGCTGGGCTTTTGGCGGCTCGAGATCGAGACCGAGGCGCTGCAATGGTCGCCGGAGGCCGCCACCCTGCTCGGGCGCTCGGCGGCCATGCCGGGCACGCTCGCCGCGCTCATCGAGGAGGCGCCGGCCGAGCAGCGCCAACGCCTGCAACGCGCCTTCGCGCAGGCCATGACAGGGGCGGCGGGGCTGAATCTGGAGATGCAACTGACGCGCACCGGCAACGCCTGCATCATCACCCTGCAAAGCAGTCCGCAGATCGAGGATGGCGTCATCGTCGGCGCCTTCCAGGATGTGACCGCACTGCGCGCCTTCGAGGATCAGACGCTCTATCTGGTCGAGCACGATGAGCTGACCAACCTGCCCAATCATCGGCTGTTCTCGCGTTTGCTCGCGGATCGGCTCGAGCGCGACGGCGACCGCGACGCGAGCGCGACGACACGCACGGCAATCCTGGTGGCCGATATCAACCGTCTGCATCGCATCAATGACGCCTTTGGTCCGGCGCGCGGCGATGAGGTGATCGTGGCCATGGCCAATCGACTGCGGCAACTGCTGCCTCCCAATAGCCTCCTGTGTCGGCTCGAGTCGGATAGTTTCGGCCTCGCCATCCCCCTGGAGAGCGTCGACCTGGACGCTTTCCAAGCACGACTGCAGACCCAGTTGGAACTGCGCTTGCAGCTCGATGGGCGCGAGATCTATAGCGATTGCAGCCTGGGTCTGGCCATCCATCCCGATGATGCCCAGGAGGCGGCCGGCCTGATTCAGGCCGCCCAAGCCGCCGAGCGAGAGACCAACCGGGATCAGAGCCGTCGCTGCATCCGCTTCTCGGAGATTCGCGCGGCGCGCGAAGAGGGGCGCGTGATCCTCGAAACCGATCTGCGCCGGGCGCTCGAGAAACGCGAATTCTTTCTGGTCTACCAACCCCAGCAGCGTCTGGAGAACCATCGCATCGAGGGCGTGGAAGCGCTGTTGCGCTGGAATCACGCCGAGCGTGGGATCGTATCGCCGGCGGACTTCATCCCCGTCCTAGAGGAAACGGGGCTCATCCATGAGGCCGGTGATTGGATCCTGGAGGAGGCGATTCGCCAGGCCGCCGAGTGGTCGAGGCAGGGGCTGGAGCTGCGCATGTCGGTCAACCTCGCCGCCGCCCAGGTCGAGAACCCGCACCTCATCACGCGCTTGTGTGGCCTGGTGAAGGATTACCAGTTACCGCCCGCGCAGCTCGAACTCGAGATCACCGAGAGCACCGCGATGCGGGTGCCGGAGCAGACGCTGCTCAATCTGCGAAAATTCAAGCAATGTGGGTTCCAAATCGCGATCGATGATTTCGGGACCGGCTACTCGTCGATGTCGTATCTGCTGCAATTTCCGCTCGATACCTTGAAGATCGATCGCGCCTTCGTCAAAGAGATCACCCACGGCAAACGCAATCGCGCCATCGTCACCGCGCTCAGCACCCTGAGTTTCCATCTGGGCCTGACCACCATCGCCGAGGGCATCGAACTGGAATCCCAGCGTGATTATCTCGATGCATTGAATATCGATATGATCCAGGGCTTCATGATCGCTCGCCCGCTCGTGCCGGAACAGTTGCTGGCGTTCATGCGAGCCTACGACGCCGACACCTCAGCGAGCCACCCGTCGGCGCAGGCGTCGTCATGAGCGACGACGATCACCAAAAAGAGATCGAGATCCTCTATGAGATCTCGCTGGCGATCGGTCACAGCCTGGATCTGCAGAGCATGCTCAAGCAGTCCGTGGGCACCATCATGCGGCAGTTGAACTGCCAGGCGGCTGTCGTCTTGCAATACGACACCGACGATGGCGAGGATCCAGCGCCGCCTAGTCGCTCGAATGGGCGCTCGAATGGACGTGCGCACGAACAAGCGCACGAGCAGGCGCACGCGCCTGAAGCTGTGCAGTGGGATGATCTCTATGTGGTGCCGAAGACGGCCCGCAAATCGTCCGAACTGCGGGAGTTCCTGACCGGATTGGACCTACCGGCGAACCAGACGGAATTGAAGGTCTGGCAAGCCGCCGCCGAGGGTGGCGCCTTGCCACAAGCGAGCGAGTTCAGCAGCTCGACCTATTACGCCTTCTATCTGGCCAAGATCGGCGTGTTGATCCTGAAACGGATTGGCCCGAGCATCTCTCGCAGTCTGCTGCTGTCGTTGAATGTGCTGATGGACAAGCTGGCCTACTCGGCGCTCGCCTGCCTGCATGATGCGCAGCTGAAACAGCAGATCGAGGCCGCGCAAGCGGCCAACATCGCGAAAAGTCAGTTCCTCGCCAACATGAGCCATGAGATCCGCACGCCGATGAACGGCGTCATGGGCATGTTGGACATCACGCTCGAGACCGAGCTGCAGCCACAGCAGCGCGATTATCTGCGCCAGGCACGCTTGTCGGCGCAGCATCTGCTCGAGATCATCAACCTGATCCTGGATATCTCCAAGATCGAGGCGAAGAAATTCAAGCTCAAACCAGAGCCGACCGATCTGTTCGAATTCATCGGCGAGCTGATCAAGAGCCAGGTGCCGCATGCACTCTGCAAGCGGCTCAATCTGCTCTACGACGTCGAGCCGACGCTGCCGCGCTGGGTCGAGATCGATCCCACCCGCTTGCGCCAGGTGATGTCGAACCTGATCGGCAATGCGTTGAAATTTACCGATCAGGGCAGCGTCAAGCTCATCGTCTCGCCCTGTCAGCCGCCGGCGCATCTGCCCCCGCAAGAGCAGGCCCAGTGGACATGCATCGAGGTCGAGGATACCGGCATCGGCATCCCGGCCGAGCAATTGCCCACCATCTTCAATGCCTTCGAGCAGGTCGACAGCAAGACGACGCGGAAATTCGAGGGCACCGGCCTCGGTCTGACGATCACCCGCGAGCTGGTCGAAATGATGGGCGGGACGATCCAGGTTGAAAGCGAGGTCGGCCAGGGCACCTGCTTCCGTGTGACTCTGCCGCTGAGATCTGCTCCTAAGCCTGTGGTCGACGATAAGCCGGTGCCGGAGGCTTTGCCCGCCTCGGCCTATCGGGTCTTGGTGGTCGATGATGAACCGCTCAATCGCTCGGTGATCCATCACATGCTCGAGATCCTGGCGGTGGCCTGCGAGACGGCGGTGAGCGCGCCGGAAGGCCTGTTGGCACTGCGCAAGGCGATCGAGGAAGCGCATCCGTTCAATCTGCTGCTGCTCGATGCCAACATGCCGGGCATGGACGGCTACGCCATGGCCGAAGAAGTGCTGCGCGAGGGGTTGCTCTGTCCCGCGCAGATTCGGGTGTTGAGTTCCTCGGCGTTCGCCGTCGAGGAGCAGCGGGACAAAAAGGCCTTCGCGCGCTACCGACAGGTGTGCCAACAGGGCTGTCCGTTCTATAACGGTCGGGCAACGCTCTGTAAGCAATTCCAGCAACAAGACTGCTTGACCAAGCCGGTGACGCTCGCCGACCTGCGCCAACTGCTCTTTCGCCAGGAGCCAGGCGTGGAGCGCACGCTGGGGATCGGCGACTCGGCGCTCGCCGAGCAGCGGCTGAATATCCTGGTCGCCGAAGACAACCCGATCAATCAACAAGTCATCATCGCGCTGCTGAGGAAATTCCAGGTGTTCTACACCATTGCCAATCATGGCCGCGAAGCGGTGGAGTGGGCCTGCAAGGAACGCTTCGATCTCATTTTCATGGATATCATGATGCCGATGATGGACGGCTTGGAGGCCACCCAGCAGATCCGTGACTATGAGCGCCAACAGCAATTACCGCCGGTGCCGATCATCGCCTTGACCGCCAAGGCTATGAAAGGAGATCGCGAGGACTATCTCCAGCAGGGCATGGACGGGTATGTCGCCAAGCCGATCAACTCCAAGCTCCTGTTCGAGGAGATGGAGCGATTGTTGAGCAAGCGCCATGCGCCATTGCCGAGTCAGGCCGACGCCGCACCGGCCTACTCGGATCTGGAGACCTGGCTCGGTGCCGACGGTGGCGGCGATGAAGACGACACCAGGGCGCCAGCTGCCGACGCGTCGCCGCCGCCGGCAACCGTCGACAAGCAGCAATTCGATTGGGCGCAAGCGGTCAAGCAACTCGGCGCGGAAGAGGACCTGCTGCTCACCTTTCTCTCGCGCTTCCTCTCCGATCTGCCGGCCGCCGAAGCGCGCCTGAGAGCGGCCTTGGAGCAGCGCGATGCCGCCTCGCTCAAAATGGAGGCACATACCTTGAAAAGCCTCTGCGCGACCCTGTGCATGGAACAGGCGAGACAGGGGTTCTGGGCGCTCGAGCAGGCCTGTCGCGAGCCCCCGAGCGACTGGGCGGATATCGACTACCAAGTGGATGCGGTGTTCGAGACGCTGCAACGCGTGCGCCCTGTGCTCGATGACAAGCTCGCACGACATGGGGCTGGTGCCTGATGGAACAGCCTGAGCACACCCCGTACTGCATCGCCTTGCAGCCGATTTGCGATCGCAGGCTGCATCATGTCGCCGATAAGCTGCTCTATCGCTCCCATTGTGGTGCCGATGCGGCGTCCTTCGATGACCCGTTCCTGGCCACGGTGCGCTCCTATTCGACGGCGATCTACGAGGTCGGTATCGAGAATCTGGTCGGCGAGCGCATGCTGTTGTTCACCGCGACATCGGAGTGGATCGAGAATACTGGTTTTTTCGAGCTTCCCGCCGAGCAGGTGTTCGCCGAGTTGACGCTGGACTTCTTTGCCTCGTCGACGGCACTCGAAGCCATTGAGCGGCTGCGTTCCATCGGCTATTTGATTGCCGTGCCGCAGACCGTGTTCGAGCAGTATCCCGAGACGCCCATCGAGCTGGTCGATCTCATCAAGATCGACAGCCGGCGCCCGAATTGCCTGGAACTCGCCGCGCGCTTCAAGGGGCAGGGTCCACGGCTGCTGGCGACCTTCGTCGAGGATCAAGCGACCCTGGACCGCGTTCATGGCGCTGCATTCGATTGGTTCATGGGATTCGTGTTCTTGCCGCCGATGCACGTCAAGGAAAGCGGGCGGCAGCGGCGCAGCAACCGCGCCGTGGAGCTGCGTCTGCTCGCCGAGCTGACCCAGCGTGAGCTGCCGTTCGAGCAACTCGAAGCGTTGCTGGCGCAACATCCGCATTTTTGCGTCCTGCTGTTCGCGCAGGTCAACTCAGCGGCCTTTTCGCGCGGCAACCGTCGCATCCAATCCCTGCACGAGGCGGTGGTGCGACTCGGCTTGGAACGCATCAGGACCATGGCGACGTTTCTGTTGCTCAGCCGCAACGATCCGATCGAGGCGGTGCAGGTGCGCATGCTCTTGAATCGCGCCGCGATGGCGGCTCGCATCGCCCAGCGGGTGCGCAGCATTGAACCACAGACTGCCTTCACGCTGGGCCTGTTTTCGCGGCTCGATGCCTTCGAGGGCCTGCCGATGCCGCAGCTCCTGCAAGGCATGCCGTTTTCCGTGCCGGTGCAAGACGCCTTGCTCAAGCGCGAGGGCGAGATGGGCAAGCTGTTGGAGGTGCTGGATGCGCATGAATCCGGTGATCTCTCGCGTCTGAGTCCTGCCGTGGTGGCGCGGCTGAATGAGGATTTCGTCCATGCGGTTGCCTGGACCGAACGCTGGTTGGTGGGGGAGGCGCCCCCACCACCGTCTGTCTAACGCCATTGAGGAGGGGAATCGATGTCAACGACACTCGTCCATATCCAGGTCGTTCCCGAGGCGCGGGACGCGTTCATCGCGGCCACGCGCGAGAATTGCGCCCAATCCCGGCAAGAGCCGGGCAACCTGCGTTTCGATCTGCTGCAAGGGGAGGCCGATCCAAATCATTTCATCCTCTACGAGGCCTATGTCGATGCCGCCTCGGCGCGCGCGCACAAGGAGACGGCCCATTACTTGGCCTGGCGCGAGGCCGTCGCCGAGATGATGGCGCGCCCGCGCGAAGGCGTCGCCTATCAGCTGCTGGTGGCCGACTGATGGCGGGCCTGTCAGCATTCTCGATCGCTCGCTTGCCACGCATCGCGTTCGGCGCCGGCGTGCGCTCGACGGTGGGCGCCTGCGCGGCCGGCTATGGGCGCCGCGCGCTCTTGGTCACCGGCGGCACCTCGCTGCGCGCCGGTCCCTTCTGGGCGGAATTGGAGCAAGCCTTCGCCACCGCTGAGGTGGCTGTCGAGCAGGTCCAGATCGCCGATGAGCCGAGCCCGGATCAGATCGATGCGGCGGTGCGGGCGTATCAGGGCGCCGACATCGATGTCGTGGTCGCCATCGGCGGCGGCAGCGCGCTGGATGCCGGCAAGGCCATCGCCGGTCTGCTGCGGCCTGGCCACTCGGTGCTGGATCACCTCGAAGGGGTGGGGCCGGAGCGGCCCTATCAAGGCCCGGCGCTGCCCTTCGTCGCACTGCCGACCACCGCCGGCACCGGCTCGGAGGCGACCAAGAACGCGGTGCTGAGTCAGCGCGGTGAGGAGGGCTACAAGAAATCCTTTCGCGACGAGGCCCTGGTCGCCCGTGATGCGCTGGTCGATCCCGATTTCCTGCAGACCTGTCCGCGCTCGGTACTCGCGGCCAATGGCATGGATGCCTTGACGCAATTGCTGGAATCCTTCGTCTCGACGCGCTCGAATCCGTTCTGCGCGGCCTTGGCCCTGGACGGGTTGAAGCAGGCGCGGGAGGCGTTGGTGCCGCTCTATGAAGACCCGACCGATGCCGAGGCGCGCGCCGGCATGGCCTATGCGTCACTGCTCTCGGGCGTCTGTCTCGCGCAGACCGGGCTTGGCTCGGTGCACGGCTTGGCCTCGCCGCTCGGTGCCTTCTTCCCGATTCCGCATGGCATGGCCTGCGGCACCCTGGTGGCCAAGGCCACGGAGATCAATCTGAGCGCCCTGCGGGCGCGTGAGCCGGAGAACCCGGCCCTGGAGGCCTATGCCACCGTCGGTCGCCTGTTCGCCGGCGATCAGGGCTTGAGCCGGCACGCCGCCTGGGATGCACTGCTCGAGCAGTTGTGGCGATGGACCGAGGATCTGCAACTGGAGCGCCTGTCGGCCTGGGGCGTCACGCAAGCCGATCATGCGCGTATCGTCGCCAACAGCCGGGGCAGCAGCATGAAGACCAATCCCATCGTGCTGCGCGACGAGGAGATCGCGGCGATCCTCGCGGTGAGGCAATAAGTGGCGGCGACCAAGTGCGGCAATATACGCCGCGGCCCCTCGGTGGCCGCGGCGCGCTCACCGTTAGGCGCAGCGGCTCTTGTGGAAATGCTCCAAGGCCTTTTGGATGCGATCGGGATTCAGCGGCTTGACCAGGAAGCCGTCGACGTTGCGGGCGGCCGCTTGCTGCACATTCTGCACCGTGCTGTGCGCGGTGAGCATGATGATCGACACCGCCTGCTCGCTCTTGCGCAGCGCATCGAGCACCGCGATCCCATTGAGTTCGCCCGGCATCTCGATATCCAGGAACACCAGATGCGGTTGGTCGTCGCGGAAGCGCTCCAGAGCCTCCTCGCCCGAGTCCACCTCGAGCACTGCGGTGTGCTCCAGGGACTCCAGGGTTGATCTCAGGAGTTTTCTTAGCATCGGATCATCGTCCACGATGAGAATGCGGATCTGATTGGGATCACAGGACCAGGGCATTGAGCGACCCTCAATTTGTCGATTGTTGCAGGCGTTCGGCCTCGGCGAGGACGGCCTCGATCTGGGCCGCGACCTCGTCGAGCGCATGTCCCTGGCGCAACAGCCCCTCCGCCGAGGCGGCGAGTGCGCCCAGTTGATGATAGCCAAAACTGCCCGCTGAACCTTTGAGTTTATGCAGGACGGCTTGAGCTTGGCTTGCGGAATGCTGTTCCAGGGCCGATCTCAGATCGTCGAGATAATGGCTATTGAGTGCCTCGATAAAGGCGCTTCGCAACAGGCCTAATCCATCACCCTCCAAGCCCGCGCGCTCAGTCGAGGAAGCCTCTGGAGTCGGTCCTTGCAGGTCGTGCTCGAGCAGCCGCTTCAAGGCCGTCGGGTCGATCGGTTTGTACAGCAGATGCGCATCCTGCGCTGTCAAGCGTGCCTGATCGGACGCCGACAACGGGGTCGTGACAACGATGATCGAGGCCGTCTGTCCCGAGCCACGGATCAGGTGCGCAGTCGCGCTGACGGCATCGAGGCTGGCCTCGGTGCCAACCTCGCTGCCGGCCAGATTGAGGTCGATGAAGACGACTTCAATCGTCGTCGTCAGCAATTGCTCGATCAGTTCCTCGCTGCTACCGACGGCAGTGACGTCCAGGCCGAGGGCCTGCAGGTGCTGACCGAGCCGATCGCGGCTCGCGGGATCGCGATCGGCGAGCAGGGCGCGTTGTTGAGGTTGTTGCCAGAGGTCATTCACAGGCGTTCTTACTGGTTCATAAAACAGGCACGGAATAAGCGCGGATCGCTGGATCGACGGTCGCGAGCGTCAAGCGATGTTGTAGCGCTTGGCAGACCAGCATTCGGTCGAACGGGTCGCGATGCAGGTCGGGCAGGCTGGTCAGGCGCGCCACGCTCGGCTCGTCCAGCGGCAGCGATGCAAGCCGATGCCGGCGGCGCTGTTCGGGAAGATAGACCTCCGGAGAGGCTGGTAACGGAAGCTTTCCGAGCCGATATTTAACGAGTGCTTCCCAGATCGAAACAGGGCTCAGGAAAACCGTGTTAGACGGGTCCTGAATCGCCTCTCGCAGCTCCAGTGACAGTGCCTTTGCGCCGGAGAGGTGCCACAGAAAGACATGAGTATCGAGCAGCAATCTCATTGTTCAAATGTGCGTAGCACATCGTCCGGCAAGGGTGCGTCAAAATCCTGAGGAACCTCGAACTCTCCGGCACACAGGCCAAATGGCCGTGGCTCACTCGGCGTTGCATGCCGATCCTTAATGAAGGCAGCAAAGTCAAGAACCTCGTGCTGCCGGGCCGCTGGCAACGCGCGTACTGTTTCGAGCAGTTGTTCTTCGAGCGTCATCATCATGGATATCACCGCTGATCTGTAACCTCGTTGTTGGGCTTGCGGTTGGTTCGCGTTGGCCGAGTCATGGTGCTATGCGACTCGTCGCTCAGCGATCACGGATAAAGTCATAGATGTTCAAGTAATCCTGGCCCGGATGGTTCCAGGAGTAATCGCTGCGCATCGCGTTCTTCATCAGCTCGCGGAAGTGCTCGGGGTATTGGTAGTAGCAGTCGATGGCGCGGATCAGCGCCGATTCCAACCCCGGCACATCGTAGTTGTCGAAGCGATAGCCGTTGCGCTGGTGCAGCGGGCGGTCGGAGTGGTCCTTGTCGAACACGGTATCGGCGAGGCCGCCGACGGTGCGCACCACCGGCACCGTGGCGTAGCGCAAGGCGATCAGCTGCGTCAGACCGCAGGGCTCGAACTGGCTCGGCACCAGCATGATGTCGGCACCGGCGTAGATCAGGTGCGAAAGATCCTCGTCGAAGCCGATCTCGAGATGACAGTCGGGACTGTCGTTGAGCATGTGCTTGAGGCCCCAGAAATCGTTGTTGATGCCCTGATCGTGGCTGGAGCCGAGCAGCACGAACTGGGCGCCGCGCTCCAGCGTCGAGAAGATGGCGTGGCGCACCAGCTCCAGGCCCTTTTGCGGGTCGAGGCGGCCGATGAAGGCGACGATCGGCTTCTCATTGTCGGCGAGCATGAGCCGGTGGCGCAGGGCGCGCTTGTTCTCGTACTTGGCATCGAGGGTGTCGAGACCATAATGCGCCGGGATGTAGCGGTCGATCTCGGGGTTCCAGACATCGTAGTCGATGCCGTTGACCACGCCGCCGTACTTCATGTGGTGGGTGTGCAGGGTCGGTTCGAGGCCGAAGCCCTGGCCCTGATCCTTGGTCTCGAAGGCGTAGCGCGGCGAGACGGTGGTGACGAAGTTGGCGTAGACGACACCGCCCTTGAGCAGGTTCAAGGCGTTCTTGTGGTGATTGTCGCCGAGCCGGTGCCAGTCGAAGAAGCGCTCGGGCTGGTGCAGGCCGGTGGCGCGCAGCAGCTCGGCGCCGGTGACGCCCTGATGCTTGATGTTGTGGATGGTCAGGCAGGCACGCGGATGGGTCATGCCGAGGCGCTGGTAGAACTCGTAGAGGAACACCGGCACCAGCGCGGTCTGCCAGTCGTGGCAGTGGATGATGTCGGGATGCTTGCCGGCCTGCCAGAGGTACTCGATCGCCGCGCGCGAGAAGAAGGCGTAGCGCAGCACATCATCGGGGAAGCCGTAGATGCGGCCGCGATTGAAGAAGTTGTCCGGCGAGTGCGGTTCGATGAAGAAGCACTTGCGATCATGCACGAAGCCGAAGTAGACCGTGCAGTGGATGGCGCCGTCGTACCAGGGCACCCAGAGGTCGTTGTAGACCGGATGCAGCTCGAAGATGTGGTCGTAGCGCAGGTTGTCGTGCTTCGGCAGGATGATCTCGACATGGTTGCCACGGATCGCCAGCTCCCGACCGAGGCCGAAGACCACATCGGCGAGGCCGCCGATCTTGGCCACGGGCGCCATCTCCGGCGTGATGTGGACGATGAACAGGCTCGGGCGCGGCGGATGGCGAACTGCGGGCGGTTCTGGTGTGGGCTCGGGCTCGGTTGGAGCTGGTACTGGTGCCGGCTGTTCGGCGCTGGGCTGTGGCTCCGATTCCGGGGGTGATGTTGGGGCTGGCTCCAGTGCGCGGGTTGCGCTTGGTTCCGCCGCTGGGATCTCGGGCTCGGCTGCGGGCCACGTCTTGGCCTTCGCCGCGCCGGTTGCCTCAGTGGTCGTTGCGGTGACTCCAGGCTTCGGCTTTGGCTTTGGCCCGGGATCGGCTGTTGAGTCCGGAGTCGATGCAGCCGCCTTGGCTTCGGGAGTGGCACTCACCTGGGCGGATTCGGCTGCCTTGCCGCGTGCCGAGGTCGACTGGGGAGCGGGCGATTGATCCGGGCTGGAGTCGCTGTCGACTTTGGACTTGCGCTCGTTGGTCGCCTCAGTAGTCTTCGCGGATGGCGTCGTGCTCGCACCCTTGCGGCTCGCGGTTGCCTTGGTTTTTTTCGTGGTGGTTGGCTTTTTGGCCATCGCTACTCACCTGCGCAATCGGTGTCATTCGAATGCCGGGCGGCCCCGTGGCCTAACCCGGTCCTCGGCGTACTCGCGGCATGCTGCCCGCTCAGTCGGCCGCCTTGGCTGTCGTCTCGCTTGCCCCGTCTTGTGCGGCAGTGTCCTTGGCGTTGGTTGGCGCGGGTTTGAGCACAATGCCAGCAAGCGGCGGCAGGGTCAGTAACAAGGATTGTGCATGGTTCATCCAGGGCACCGGTTCGGTGCTCAGTGGGGCGTTGCCATTGTCGACGCCGCTGCCGCCAAAGGCGGTCGCATCGGAGTTGAAGACTTCCCGATAATCGCCGGCAACCGGTACCCCGACCCGGTATTCGCGGCGCGGGACGGGCGTGAAATTGAGCGCGACGACGAGATGCTCGGGCACCGAGGTCAACGTCTCGCCCCGCTCTCCATCCTTGTCCGCGGGCTCTGTCTTACGCTGGTAGATGAGCACCGAATTGTGCGCATCATGGCAGTCGATCCACTCGAACCCTTCGCCAATGAAATCGAGCTGATGCAGCGCTGACTCGTCCTGATAGAGTCGGTTGGCTTGGCGCACCAGCTGTTGGATGCCTTGGTGGAGGGGGTACTCGAGCACGTACCAGTCGAGGATGCGCTGGCTATCCCATTCCTCGCCCTGGCCGAACTCGCTGCCCATGAACAGCAGTTTCTTACCCGGATGGGTGTACATGTAGGTGTAGAGCAGGCGCAGGTTGGCAAAGCGCTGCCATTCGTCGCCGGGCATGCGGTAGAGCAGCGAGCGTTTGCCGTGCGTGACCTCGTCGTGCGAGAGCGGCAGCAGGAAGTTCTCGGTGAACGCATAGAGCATGCTGAAGGTCAGCGCGTCCTGATGGTACTGGCGGTGGATCGGGTCTTCCTTGAAGTATTCCAGGGTATCGTTCATCCAGCCCATGTTCCATTTCAGGTCGAAGCCGAGGCCGCCGACATAGGTGGGCCGCGTGACCTGTGGCCAGGAGGTCGATTCCTCGGCCATCACCAGCGCGCCGGGCACTTGGTCGTGGACGATCTCATTGAGTTCGCGCAGAAAGGCGATGGCCTCGATGTTTTCGCGCCCGCCATATTGGTTCGGTATCCACTCGGTGCGCGAGTAGTCCAGATACAGCATCGAGGCAACGGCATCGACCCGTAGCCCGTCGATATGGAATTCCTCGAGCCAAAACAGCGCGCTGGAGATGAGGAAGTTCTTCACCTCGCTGCGACCAAAGTTGAAGATCAGCGTGCCCCAGTCCAGGTGCTCCCCGAGGCGCGGGTCCTGGTGCTCATAGAGCGCGGTGCCGTCGAATTGGCCGAGGCCGTGCGCGTCTTTTGGGAAGTGCGCCGGCACCCAGTCGAGGATGACCCCGATGCCGTTGGCATGGCAATGGTCGACCAGGTAGCGGAAATCGTCTGGGCTGCCAAAGCGGCTGGTGGGGGCATAATAGCCGGTGGTCTGATAGCCCCAGGAGAGGTCGAACGGATGCTCGGTGATCGGCATCAGCTCGATGTGGGTAAAGCCGAGATCCTTGATGTAATCGACCAGACGCTCGGCGAGTTCGCGATAGTTGAGCATCTCGCCCTCGGGGCCGCGCTGCCAGGAGCCCGGATGCACCTCGTAAATGGCCATCGGGCTGCGCTGCCAATCCCGGCTGGCGCGCGCCAGGCGCCAGGACTCGTCGCGCCAGCGGTAGGTGCTTGGCGGCTCGACGAGGGTAGCAGTGCTCGGACGTACCTCGAAGCGCCGACCATAGGGGTCGGCCTTGAGCAGGATGGACCCATCGCGCGCGCGGATCTCGAACTTGTAGAGCAGACCGGGCGGCAGGTCGGGGATGAACAGTTCCCAGATACCATTGCCGTATACGCGCATCGGATGGCAGCGCCCGTCCCAGGCGTTGAATTCACCAACCACGCTGACCCGCGCTGCATTCGGTGCCCAGACCGCGAACAGCACGCCGGCGATACCGCTGGTCTCGTGCACGCGGGCGCCGAGCAGGCGGTAGGCGTGCCAATGCCGGCCCTCGCCGAACAGATGCATGTCGAAGTCCGGCAACTGCGGTGGGAAGCTGTAGGGGTCGTGGGCGATGTGTTCGCGGTGATCTTGGTCACGCCAGATTAGCCGATAGTGCTGGGGCAAATCCTCGCCCGCGCCCCGCCACTCGAAGATGTCGGTGCCGCTGACCCGGGTCATCTCTTGCTGAAGCTCGGCGATGGTGACGGTCTCCGCCTGCGGCAGGATGGCACGCACGCGAACCTCCTCGCCTTCATAATGGCGGCCGAGCACAGCAAAGGGGTCGGCATGAGTGGCTTCGGTCAGTTGTTGCAGCGTGGCGGGGAGTTGGTTGTGGCTCATCCAGGATGCCTCGTTGTCAAGGAAATAGGTCGCGATATCGGGCGCGTTAAAAGATGTCTTTCGCCGGGTCTAGGCCCTGCTTGCGGACGTACATCAGCAGTTCCTTGGCGCGCCCCATAGTCTGGGCGAGGGTGCGCAAATCCTGTGGATTGCTGTCTTCTTGCGGAAATTCCATCCATTCAGTTCCATCCATCGTCTGGAAGCCCATGCTCCAGTCCGGATACTGGCTTCGGGAGACCAGTTCCTCGAACAGCAAGGTGATTTGATGGTGGCGCTCATCCTTGCTGATCTGCTTGAACAGGTTGCGGATCTGATCGGCCTCGCCTTCGAGCACTTGCAGGAAGTGTCCACCTTGGAACAGTAGCAGACCAGTAATGCCTTGTTCGGCGTTATGCTGGCGCGCATAGTTCAGGATCTGGAGTAGATCGTCGCGATTGAGTTCGCGTGTCGCCGTACTGGCGTAACAAAGTTGGAAGGGCATGGCCCGCAACTCCCGTGGCAGATTGTCATCGATGGCTCGATTCTACGCGTTCGCGCGCTCTTGAGCCTCATCGGTCGGGCATAATGTGCGCGCGAGGGGCCGGCGGTTTGGACCGCTGGCGTTGGAGCATCGGGCCGTTGCGGACATCCTGTTTATGCGTATCAAGGTTTGGGATCTACCAACACGCGTCTTCCACTGGACGCTCTTTCTGGCCGTGAGTGCCGCGCTCCTGACCGGTCTGCAAGGCGGCAACTGGATGGTCTGGCATGAGCGCACCGGGCTCATGATCTTGGGGCTGTTGGCGTTCCGCCTGGTCTGGGGGCTGGTCGGCTCGACCTATGCGCGTTTCGCCCAGTTCATGCCGACGCCAGGCAGGGTACTGGCGTATCTACGCGGTCACTGGCAGGGCGAGGGGCATAATCCACTCGGCGCCCTGTCGGTGTTCGCGCTGCTCCTGATCCTGCTGTGGCAGGCCGTCAGCGGGCTGTTCAGCAATGATGACATCGCTTTCAATGGTCCGCTCTATGATCTCGTGACCAAGGCCACGAGCAATGAACTCACCAGCCTGCATCGGCAGGGGCTGTGGGTGATTTTGGCGTTCGTGGGCTTGCACATCCTGGCCGTGCTGTTCTACACGCTGGTGCGGCGCAACAATCTAATCCGACCGATGATCACCGGCTGGAAGCCAGCGCCATCCGATGGTGCGCACGCAGGCTCCGCGCGCGGTGGGCCACTGTGGGCCTTGCTGCTGGCGCTGTTGGTCAGCGCGTTGGTGGTGTGGATCGCCGCCGGCGGTCTGCTACCAGCGCCCCCACCACCGCCTCCACCTGGCAGCGTGCCGAGTTGGTAAGGCCGCATGATCAAAAACGCCAGCGGTATGCGGCGCGAGACCCATCATGGCCTCGCGCCTTGGCTCCTGAAGGAGCCAGCTACGCGAGGATCAGTCCTTGCGGAACTTGTCGTGGCAGCCCTTGCAGCTCTCACCTAGTTCGCCGAAGGCGGTCTTGACCTCAGCCTTGTCGCCAAGCGCGGCGGTCTCGGCCATGTTGTTGGCCGCCTCGATGAAGGCCACGGCGACCTTGCCGACCGCTTCCTGGTCGGTGAACAGCTCCGGTTTGACGCGGGTCTTCACATCACCAATGTCTTGGTCGGTGCCTGGACCATAGAGCGCGCCCATGCCGGAGTTGGCGATACCGGCGATGGCGTCGGCGGCGGCCTGAACCTGTTGTTGGTTGTAATCGCCTTCCAAGTTCGCCTTGATCTTGCCCATGTTCCAGGACATGAACCGATAGCCGGCCTGGCGGGTCTGGATCTGCTCTTCTGGCTTGAGGTCGGCGGCCGTCGCAGCCGTGCCCACAAGGGCAATCGCGATGGTTCCGAGCGCGGCGGCGCGTAAACGAGTGATCATAATGGCTTCTCCTTGGTCGAAGGTTGGCTGATGGGTTGACTTGGCCGACGGATCATAACGGCTTGCGGCCTCGCGTGCACCATGCCGGGCACCGTCGTGGCGACTGTCGCGCCTTGTTCTCGGTCGAGGTCTTCCAATGATGCCGCTTGAGCCTCAGGCAGAGCGCGAGCGGCCTCTCAGGTGATGCATGATGAGCCCTTGGGCATTACCATGAGCCTACAAAATCTGTGCTTATCTCCGTTGAGGCGATGGCTGGTACTCTGCTTTCCCGGCGACTAGCAACTCATTGATTGACCCCGAACGGGTGGCGCGCTATGCAATCACTAAGCTTGAAGGCCAAGTTACTGACCGCCGGGCTCGCGGTGGCCGTCGGCCCGCTCGCGATCGTGGCTGTTTTTTTATATTCTCAGGCCGATGTCATCACCAGTCTGGCAAGAGAGGCGATCGTCGAGCAAGGCCATCAGCAGATGGAGAAGAAGATCGGTGGCATTCTCGACACCGTTGAGATTACACAGGATCTGCTCCAAAAAAACGTCAAGACCCTGCTGAGCTTGGCCTCGGATAAGCTTGAACAGCTCGGTGGTCTTCATTTTTCCGAGCAGCGCTCGGTGGAGTGGAAGGCTGTCAATCAGTACACTGGCGCCCAGCAGACGCTTCAGCTGCCATTGGCACTGATTGGAGACGCTGTCAAGTTGGAGCCGGAACAGTCATTCGATCGCGGGGTGGCGTTGGTTGATGCGATTGGTGAGCTGACCGGTGATACGGCAACCCTGTTTCAACGGATGAATCCCGCTGGCGATATGCTGCGCATCGCGACCAATGTGGAAAAAGACGGTCAACGGGCAGTCGGTACCTTTATTCCCGCGATCAATCCAGATGGTGAGCCAAATCCGGTGCTATCCGAGGTGCTTGCCGGTCGGACCTATATTGGTCGTGCCTTTGTCGTCGATCGTTGGTATGTAACGGCTTATCAGCCCATCGTCGGAGCGTCTGGTCAGGTTACGGGCATTCTTTATGTTGGCATGCCAGAGGCGAGGGCGACACAGCCGCTCCTCGATCAACTGGCAGAGAGGCGGATTGGTGAGACAGGGTATATTTTTATCCTCAATACTCGAGGCGAAGATGCGGGCAGGTATGTGCTCTCAGCCAATCGCGAGCGGGATGGGGAGAACATCCTGAGCAGTCAGGATACCGAAGGCCGTTATTTTATCAAAGAGATGATTGAGCGCAGCCACGGGCTTGAAGCCGGCGAGACGACACTGATCGAGTACGAGTGGCAGAATCCCGGTGAGACAACACCTCGGACCAAGCTGGCCATCTACGCCTATTTTCCAGACTGGGATTGGCTAATCGCAGCCAGTGCTTACGACAGTGAGTTTTATGCTGCTGCGCAAGACGTCGAGCGCTCTATTACCAGCGTCACCAACTGGATCTTCCTGCTGACAGCAGTGATGGCCATTGTCGCGGCTGTCGTCTTCTACCTGCTGACGCGCAGCCTCGCCGGCCCTCTCAGTCGCATTAGCCAGGATCTACAAGCGAGCAGCCTGGAAACTGAGAAGGCCTCCGAACAGGTTTCGGCATCGAGTCAATCGCTTGCGCAAGGCGCCAATGAGCAGGCCGCGTCACTTGAAGAATCCACGGCCAGCATGCAAAGCATGAGCGACTTGTTGACGCACAATGCCGAGCTTTCACGCCAGGCCAGTGAGTATTCGCAAGAAGCGGAAGGGGCCGCCAAGAATGGCGTGTCTTCCATGAAACACCTCAGCGGTGGCGTTCATCAGATTGGTGAGTCGATCACCGAGCTCAATGACGCTATTGCAGATATCCAGTCATCAACGTCCTCTATTTCCCAGGTCATTGACAAGATCGATAACATTGCATTCCAGACCAATATCCTGGCATTGAACGCATCGGTTGAAGCGGCGCGAGCTGGAGCAGCCGGCTCCGGATTCGCGGTCGTTGCCGGAGAGGTGCGTAACCTGGCGGTGAGGGCGACAGAGGCCGCAAAGGAGACAGCGGCGCTGATCGAGCGATCGGTGAACGCCAGCGAGAAGGGTGTGGCGATGAATGCAACCGTCGTCTCGTTGCTGGACGATGTCAAAGGTAAAACGGCGAGCGTCGATTCAGCGCTTACGCACATCGATACAAGTGTTGTTCGTGTCCATGGCGTCATGAATGACATGGATGCTGGTGCAAAGCAGCAAAAAGAGGGCGTCGAGCAAGTCACGATCGCATTGAAGCAGATCAACGATGTCACCCAACAAACAGCCGTCAATGCCGAGCAGGCAGCCGGCGCCTCGGACGAGCTAAGCACTCAGGCCAATCGATTGCGCCAGGCGGTGGAACGCCTGAATGGGATTATACAGGGCGGGTAAGCGGGAAAGCTTGCCTCGCGATGTGCGCCATCTGGCCAAACTGCTGCCTGATGGTGTTCGCTCACTGCTGATCACGCTCGAGTACGATCAATCGCGGATGAAGGGGCCGCCCTTCTCGGTCGCCGAGCGGGAGGTGCGAACCCTGTTCGAGCCCAGCTTCCAGGTCGAGACGCTGAGCGTCTTTGATGCGCTGGCCGAGAGTCCACGGTTTAGGGCGCGCGGGCTCGAGGCGCTTTCAGAGCGGATTTATCGCCTCCAGCGGTGTGCACGAACGCCGTGACCATACAACCCCGAGCGGCGCGGGATCATGCGGGATGCCTCACGAGCGCCCGGTTGAGCAACGTCGACCGACGGCGAGCGCCAGAACCGTCTTGACCATGGTCAAGTCGCATCGCCCTGTCCGCTGGAAGACTGTCCCTGTCGATCGTGGCATCGCCACCCCAACAACCGTCAGCGGACCGAGTCTTTCAAATGAGTATGTTCTGTTTCCAATGTGAAGAGGCCACCAAGGGCACCGGCTGCACCACTAAGGGCATTTGCGGCAAGACCGAGACCATCGCCGTGCAGCACGACCTCTTAGTCTACGTGCTCAAGGGCCTCGCCATTGTCGCTGAAGAAGCGCAACGCCGAGGCCAGCACGATGACTCGATCGGCCCCTTCATCGCCCAGGCACTGTTCGCCACGATCACCAATGCCAACTTCGATGCCGCGCGCTTCAACACGCTGATTGAGGCCACCATCGCCAAGCGCGATGCACTGAAGGCTGCCATTGGCTTCAGTAGCGATCAGGACGAGGTCACTTGGAACGGACCGGTCAGCGCCTATGCTGCCAAAGGCGCCGAGGTGGGCGTGCTCTCGCAGCCCAATGAAGACCTGCGCTCACTGCGCGAGCTACTGGTCTATGGCGTCAAAGGCATGGCCGCCTATACCGACCATGCCGCCATCCTCGGCCTGGAGAAGCCCGAGATCTATGCCTTCATGATCAAGGCGCTGGCGGCCACCACCCGCGAGCTGAGCATCGAGGAGATGACGGCGCTGGTGATGGACTGCGGCGCCGTCGGCGTCGCCGCGATGGCCCTGCTCGATGAGGCCAATACCAGCGCCTATGGCCATCCCGAGATCACCCAGGTCAAGCTCGGTGTCGGCACCCGTCCGGGTATCCTGATCTCTGGCCACGACCTGAAGGACCTGCAAAACCTGCTCGAGCAGAGCGTCGACAGCGGTGTCGACATCTACACCCACAGCGAGATGCTGCCGGCCCACGCCTACCCGGCGTTCAAGCAATATCCGCATTTCGTTGGCAACTACGGCAACGCCTGGTGGCAGCAGGACAAGGAATTCGCCGCCTTCAACGGCCCGATCCTGATGACCACCAACTGCATCACCCCGGTCAAGGCCGCCTATCGGGATCGCATCTACACCACCGGCATGACTGGCTGGCCGGGCGTCAAGCACATCGCCGATCGGCCCGAGGGTGGCGCCAAGGACTTCTCGGCGATCATCGAGCAGGCCAAGACCTGCCCGCCGCCGACCGAGCTGGAGCAGGGCGAGATCACCACTGGCTTTGCCCATGCCCAGGTCATGGCGCTGGCCGATCAGGTCGTCGACGCGGTCAAGACCGGCGCCATCAAGCGCTTCGTCGTCATGGGTGGCTGCGACGGCCGGCACAAGGAGCGCAGCTACTACACCGACGTCGCCCAGGCATTGCCGCAGGACGCGGTGATCCTGACCGCCGGCTGTGCCAAGTACCGCTTCAACAAGCTGGAGCTCGGGGATATCGGCGGCATTCCGCGCCTGCTCGACGCCGGCCAGTGCAACGATTCCTACTCGCTGGCGTTCATTGCGCTGAAGCTGAAAGAGGTGTTTGGGCTCGATGATATCAACGAGCTGCCGATCTCCTACGACATCGCCTGGTACGAGCAGAAGGCGATCATCGTGCTGCTGGCGCTGCTGCATCTGGGTGTGAAGCACATCCGGCTTGGCCCGACACTGCCGGCCTTCCTGTCGCCGAACGTGGCCAAGGTGCTGATCGAGAACTTTGACATCAAGCCGATTGGCAACGTGCAGGAGGATGTCACAGCGATGATGGCGGCTGCGTGAACTGCTGGTCCGGTGGGCTCTGCGATCGCTAGCCGCATCCGCAATCGTCTTAGAGCCTGAGGCCGACGACGCAGGCTATTGCTGATGTGCTCAGGCGGGCGATCTCAGGGGGCCAGGCCTATCGGCACCTGCAGCACCTGCGTCTCCGGTGGCAGGCAGCGATCGTCGCTGCAGGCCTGCAGGCGCAGCTCTACTGGCAGCCAAGCGCTGGTCCGATTGGCCTCTCGAGACAGTGACTCCGATGCTGATTTCAGCACGGCTTTGATCTGCGTTTGCCCTTGATAGACGGCTAACGGCTTGCGTTGGAAGCCAAGTTTAAGGATATCTGCTCCCGGATAGTCCAGCATCTTCGATGCGCCAATACTGAACGCTCTCGGGCAGGTCCAGACGGGTTGCGATCAGCGCCTGCTGCAGCGGCTCATGGGCGTTGATGTGCCAGCCCGGCGCCATGTCGATCGCCAGGCGAAGGGTTGCTGAATCGCCATCGCGCGTCACCTGGCCTTGCAGTCGAATCGCGCCGCGGGCGGCATATTGCGTCGGGCCGGTGTCTCCATGGCGCAAGCGATTCAACGCGACCAGTAGAGATGGAACGGCGCTGGGGCTCTGTTTCACCCGACCCGAGACCGCGCCCAGCAGCTCGCGGGCGCGATTGCCATCGCTCAGGTCATCCGTGCGCTGGTCCAGGGCGGCAAGCAGATGCAGGGCGGCGGAGGTGCCTGATGGCATGGGGCCGTCGCTCAAGTCTTTTGGGCGTGCCATGAGCGGCGTCTCGGTGCTGGCCTCGCCCATGAAGAGCCCGCCACCGTCGGGGTCGGCGAAGCGGCTCCAGAGCGCGTCCGCCAGCTCGCGGGCTCGGCTCAGCCAGCGCGGATCGGCGCTGGCGTCGTAGAGCGCGATCATGGCCCCGCCGAGGAAGGCGTAGTCCTCGAGCAGCCCCGGCTGGGTGGCGCGACCGTCCAAATAGACGCGCTTCAGCTCGCCAGGTGCGACGCGCGCCTTGGTCCAGAGCAGCTCGGCCGCACGCTCGGCGGCAGCCAGGTAGCGGGGCTCGTCGAGGGCATCGCCGGCGTTGGCCAGCGCACCGATCATCATGCCGTTCCAGCCGGTCAGGATCTTATCGTCGCGGTGTGGATGCGGGCGGCCCTCGCGGACCTGATAGAGCGTCTCGTGGATGCGCGCCAGGCGCTGCCGCAACTGGTCGGGAGAGACGTCCTCGGCAGCGGCAAAGGCATCGAGGGCGACCGGCACATGCAGGATGTTGGCCCCCTCGAAGTTGCCCGTCTCCGTGACCCCATGGAAGCGGATGGCCAGATCGGCATCCTCGGCCGGCAAGGCGGCGCGGATCTCACTCGGTGTCCAGAGGAAGAATCGTCCCTCGCTGCCATCACTATCGGCGTCGGTGGCCGAGTAGAAACCGCCTTCGGGTGAGGTTAGATCGCGGAGCACGAAGTCCAGGGTGCGGCGGGCGACCTGCGCGAGCTGCGGATCAGCGGTAAGGCGCCAGCCGCTGAGGTAGACCTGCGCGAGCTGGGCTTGGTTATAGAGCATCTTCTCGAAGTGCGGCACCAGCCAGTCGTTGTCGATCGCGTAGCGGTGGAAGCCGCCGCCTACCTGGTCATGGATACCGCCGCGCGCCATGCTCTGCAGGGTCAAGATCGTGGCCCCAAGCGACGCCTCATCGCCCGTGCGCAGGGCCTGGTCGAGCAGCAGCCCAAGCTTTGGCTCTTGCGGGAACTTGGGGGCGAAGCCGAAGCCGCCTTGCAGCTCGTCGTGGCGCGCGAGCAGCTCGGCCACGGCTTGATCGATGATGGCATCGTCGAGTGCGGCGGCTTGGCCTTGGGTATCGAGCGCCCGGCTCACGGTACGGGCGACCTGTTCCGCCCGAGCGCGCAGCGCTTCGGGTCGCCTTTGCCAGAGGTCCCGCGCGCGCTCGAGCAGCTGGGTGAATTCGGTCGGTGGGAAATAGGTCCCGCCGTCGATGGTGTCGCCGTCCGGGGTCAGGATGCTCGACATCGGCCAGCCGCCACGGCCGGCGAGCAGCTCGACGGCGGTCATGTAGGTCTGGTCGACATCCGGATGGACCTCGCGGTCGACCTTGATGGCGATGAAATGCGCGTTAAGCAGGCGCGCGATGGTGAGATCCTCGAAGCTCTCGCGCTCCATCACATGGCACCAATGGCAGGTCGAGTAGCCGATGGACAGGAACACCAGCTTGTTCTCGCGGCGTGCCTGCTCGAATGCCTCCGGTCCCCAGGGGTACCAGTCCACCGGGTTATGGGCATGCTGCAGCAGGTATGGAGAATCCTCCAGGATCAGACGGTTGGTGAACTGTGGTCGTCCGTCCGAGCGCAGATGCTCGGTGCGCGGCTTGTAATCGGCGCCTTTGGCCGCGAGTGCCGCATCGAGCCGCTGTTGCAGCTCGCGGGGATGGGCGAAGGCGGCATCAGTGACGCTGGAGGCCTCCATTGCCTCGGTTGTCCAGGTCGGGGTGCCGGCGGCAAGGAGCCAGAGCGCGAGCCCGAGCAGGGAGAAAGTGGCCCAGCGACCGCGCTGGCTCGTCATGACGTCATCGGCACGAGTCTGTCTTGGTTTCAAAGGATCAAACCTGTGGTGTTGAGGGGCGCTTGGGCGACCGACTTGGGCGACCGGCAGCGGCCTGAACCGCCCCAGCTCATTGGCCACATAGGCCAGTATCGGTGGCGTCCGCCTTCCGCCGTGTCGCCGATCTCTACATAATGGCTGGCTATGGGGGGACAACAACCGAAGGATCATCCTTGGCTCAGCTAGAACATATCGAAGCCATCGAGCGCCGCCTCTGGTCCGCCGCGGACACCCTGCGCGCCAACTCCAACTACGCCAGCAACGAATACTTTCTGCCCGTCATGGGCCTGGTGTTCTTGCGTCATGCCTACAGCCGCTATCTGGCCGTCCGAGAGGCCATCATCGCCGACCTGCCGAGCCGCGGCGGCAAGACTCGCCCGCTGGCCAAGGCCGACTTCTCCCAGAGGAGCGCCATCTACCTGCGTGAGGAAGCCCAGTTCGACCACCTGGTCGCGCTGCCGGACAGCGCCGACCGCGCCAAGGCCATCATCGCAGCCATGGAGTCCATCGAGAGCGATTACGGGTAGTGCCCCGATCGATAGGATGCCTTGGTTTTGTTACAATCACGTCAACTTGAGATAGAAAATCAGTTTGCCCCATGCACTGTCCCGATTGTCATTCCAAAAAACTTGTCAAAAACGGTTTCAAT
>NZ_NHSF01000017.1 GCF_016653295.1 Halochromatium salexigens
GGGCGGGCCACCTCTTCTGATGAATCGAGCGTCTGCGGATTGTCGCTCTCGCCGATGCGCAGATCCAGCGCTTGGCGGTGGCGCCTTTGAGAAGGCGGCTTCAAACCTCGACCGCTCTGTTCCACCCGATCTTCATTTCACCGGTGGAGGAGTGGCTGGGAATCTTGGCGGTGGTTTGCGGATCAAGGTCGAAAACAACACTCGAGGGGTCGCTTGGGGTCTTTGTCCTCGCCGAGGCTGCCGGGCTTGCGCGCCCAGCTGTAGAGATCGAGCAGCCCGAGCGCCACCCGATCCGGGGTCACGGCCAGGGTCGGATGCAGATACAGGCCCCAGCGGCGCTCATCGTTCAGCGGCCCAAGCCCGGCAATGCCCTTCTTGGTGGAATAATCCAGCTCGGTCGTATCTTGGATGCACAGCACCCGGGGATGCGCACGCAAGCGCGCCTCGGTACAGGCGATATGCGGTGCCAGCACGCGCTCGGCGGTGACCGCCTCATGGTCGAACAGGCGGTAGGCGGCGCGGGTCTCGTCCCAGCCTCCACAGGCGGCGGGAAAATACTCACCGTCGGTTTGTCTCCCAATTTCTCCAGCAACTCTCGGGCGCGGCGATTCAGACGTTGATCACCCAGATGGATCCCCGCAAACTCGGCGGCCAGTGCACTCATGCCGCCACCCCCAGCGCGGTGCGAAAGTCCACGCGCAGCGGGTAGACATAGACCGTCTTGCGCGGCAAGGCGGCGCGGTGGTGGCGATCGAGCTTGCCACGCCCGGTGGTCTCGCCCAGCGCCTGCCAGTTCGCGGCCCGGTAGCAGGTGCCGGCAAAGCGTGGTGCCTCGACAAAGGTCTCCAGCAGCACCACCGCCTCACCATAGCGCGCCGAGAAGTCCTGCGCGACGCGACGCGCGGCCAATGCCAAGACCTTCGAGGCCAGGTGCTTGACCTGCACCCAGGGCAGGATGAGAAATCGGGCGTTATTCAGGACCCGCCCCAGATGCGCCTCGCGCGCCTGGCGCGTCCAGCCGATCCAGGTATCACGCGCGGCGACCTTCCAGGCCGCGGCACCGAAGCCGACGGCACCCAGCACCCCGTGGTCCCACTGAATCAGGTAGCGCAGTTGGGCGCCAGGTAGCGGTTTGTAGCCGAGATAGTGGTAGCGATCGATGAGCCCGTTCCACAGCCGTGAGGCGCGTTGATCGGCCACCGGCTCAAGGCGCAGGCCGCTCAGCTCCCTGAGCTTGCCGGTCACCGGCATCGGTTCGGGCCAGCTCTCCGGCCCATGCACGAGACCACGACCATTGCCGTTGCCTCGGCTCGGCGCCGGCAGCTCAAAGGCCAGCGCGATGCAGGCGCAGCAGTCCGACCCGGGCGCTCATGAGCTTGGGGCGGCCTTGCACATCCGTCCAGTCCAAAACCTGGCAGACGCGGTGCGCAATCTCGGCGCGTCGCGGCGGCTGCGCCTCGGTGATCGCTTGGTGAATCTGCGCCAGATCCGCCTTGTTAAACGCCCGCCCGCACAGCCGGCTTGGAATCCTGTTGTCCATCCGCTCTCGCCCCCCATCAGGTGTGATAGGCGGCTATCTCAGCAGATGCGGGATTGTGTCTCCAGCGCCAGTTGGCTCTGACCCTTTTGAGATATGGGTAATGGCATGGTTCTGATCGGGCATCTTTTTACTCCAGCCGACATCGTGATCCGATGAGTTTAGCAAGACTGATGACCAACCCCACAAACAGGCTCGCTGAATACGATGGCGACTTCTATGCTTGGACCCTACAAACCGCGCAACAGCTGCGTTCAGGCCAACTTGATCAGGTCGATCTCACGCAGGTCGCCGAGGAGATCGAAGACATGGGCAAGAGCGACCGCCGCGCACTGGAGAGTCATTTGAAGATCCTGATGCGGCACCTGCTCAAGTGGCATCATCAGCCCAGCCGTCGCGGTGTCGGTTGGCGCTTCTCCATCGCTATTGTCCTGACTTGTGTGATCCGGACATCAAGATGCCTCCGGATACTGATAACAAGGGCTTCTGCCGTCTGGATTAGTGCTGGCGGGACAATAATGCGCGCGATGAGATCGCCGCCATCCTGCGCGATAGCCCGAGCCTCCGGCCGGGACTCGACGAACTCGCCGCCAGCCGTTATCCGGGCGCGCGCAAACAAGCGATCCTCGAGACCGGACTTGCGCCATCCAGCTTTCCAGAGACCTGCCCGTTCAGCGTCGAGCAACTGCTCGAAGAAGACGAACTTGCGAACTGATCCTCGACCCAGTTCGGCTCGCACGGAAAGATGACCCTCGCCCGAGCCCGCCTCACAACAGCCGCTCGATGATCAGGCGCGAATCGACCTCGCGCACCCCGGGGATATTTCCGGCAATGGTCTCGGCAACGCTGCGCTCGGCCGATGAGGTCACTGAGCCGCTTAGCGTCACCACCGCTTCGCGCACCTTGATCTCGATCGCGCGCGCGTTGACCGTCGTATCCGACTGCAACAAGGCCCGCAAACGACCCCTGATCCAGTCGTCCTCGCGCTCCAATTGCTCGGCACGTCCCTGCCGCTCGCGCTCACCGGGGATCAAGCCGGGATCGACACTGATGTAATTGAAGACCTCGTTGACGCCCTCGGTGCTCTCGGCCATCGCCGCCATGCGATCCTTGGTCGCCGAGGCGCCGACCTGACCATGTAAGCGCACCACCCCGCGCTCGACCTCCGCCCGCACATCCAGCGGGATGTTCCTGACCTGCCAGCGCAGCCGCTGTTGCAGCCGGGCGGCGGTGGTTCGATCCTGTACCTCGGTGATCAAGCCGCTGTTCGCCTCCGGCATCGGCGCCTCGAGATCCAACGCCGACGCAACCTCGGTGTCCTCGCCGGCGATCAGCCGCGCGAGCTGCGTGGCGAGCGTGGCCTCGATCTCATTGGCAACCGCGCCTTCGAGACGTAATCCAGCATCGCTTGCTTGCACCTCGATGCGATAGCCACCCAGCAAGGGGTTCATATCGATCAGCACCTGTGCCTTGGCCGCGCGCTCGGCGGGCGCGGCGCTCTCGGCACTCACTGGCAGACTCATGGCGCCGAGCACGAGCGCTGCTGCGAAACGGCTTATACGCATACCCATCTCCTGATCACCTGCCCGATCAACTGATCGTCGAAACACAAAGAAAGCCGCCGAACACAATGGCCGGCGGCTCACTTGCGACGCCTTCAGCAAGCGCCGCTCAACAAGCCCGAGAGGGCTTGCGTTGGGTGGATGCCCACGCGATCAACGGGCCTCATTGACGGCCGTCTTCACCCGCTCGGCGAGTTCCGGATCTTGGCGCATGCCAACGGCGATATCATTGTACTGCTCCACCGAGATGCCGCTGTCCTCGACGCTTTTCGCCATCTCATCCTGAGCTTCCCGCTGCATGGTCTGAGCGGCCTCGGCGCTCGGCGCCTCGGATAGCTTCTCGGTCAGATCCTCGCTGATCTCCTGCACCGACAGGAAGGCATCAGCGAATTCCGAGACCGTCGCATCGTCGACATCCAGCGGAGCGCTGGGCGCGGGCGCCTGATAGCCCGCGCCTTGGGCGCCGGCTCCAGCACCCTGCTGAGCCCCAGGTTGGCCAGCCCCGCCCTGAGCAAAGGCAGCGCCCGTGGCGCTCAGCAGGGCAACCGTCGCCAGTGCGGTGATAAGCGGATTGAGTGTCATCGTTTTCATCGTCAAACCTCCAGGTGAGACGTTTGTGAATGGCATTTTCACTCTTTCACTTGCCGTGCCAACTTTGAAAACAGGATGCACCGCCGATCAATCAATGGCTTATAACTCCTGGCCCGCTCCGGCACCGACACGGGACAGTCCGGCAAGCGAGTCATTTCGACACATGTGGCGTTGTGCTACGTGACATCCTGACTCTGTTGATCGAGCTTGCGGGAGTGCTCCCCTGAGCGTCCCAGGGCAATCGCATCAAATATTACTTATATTCTGAATCTTTAATATCTTTTAATTCAATGCGTTATATCTGCTATGCGACGGATCTCGGTTCCATCCAGCAGAAATGCTGCTGGATTCTCCCGCAGACCCCGTGCGACGAGTGTCTCCGAGCGTCGATTGCTGGCAAGGACTTTGAACCCTCGCTCTATCCACGCTCAGAAATTCGGGCTCTACGTTCTCCACCATGCTGATTTCGCTAGCATATAAGTGCTCTTTAATATTAGCGTATCTTGATGCGATTGCCCTGCTGAGCGTCCCGCCGAGCCCCATGCCTGACTTGATGGCCTTCAACCCCCTGCGCATTCATGGAAGATCCGCTTGTCGCAGGTTGCACAGACCGCCTTATCGAGCTTCTGGTAGATCGCATGGATCGCCGCCTCCTTGCCCCGGAACACATTGCGGGCGCCCCTCGCCTCGATACAACCACAGGCTTCGAGCGTCTCCCACAGCCCCTGCTTGACGTTGATCAGGTACAGGTCGCCGCCCTCGCGCTGGCGGCGCTTGGCCTCATCTGCCAAGGCCTGTCCGCCCTGAAGATCGACAAAATTGATGCCATCGGCCAGGATGGCCAGATGTTTTTGGGTCGGATGACGCGCGCGCAGCAGATCAAAGCCGCGCTCGACATGGGCGACCGAGCCGAAGAACAGCGAGCCATCGATACGGATGAAGCGCAGCTGCGGACACTGAGTCACCTCCGGCTCGCTGGAGAAGGCATGCTTGGGCAACCGCGGATCGGGGGCCAGGGTCACGATGCGCGGCTTCGAGGTCCGCTCCAGATAGAGCACCAATGACAGCAACACCCCGGCGAAGATCGCAAACTCCAGTTCCAGGAACAACGCGGAAAAGAAGGTGACGCTGAGGACCGCCGTCTCGCGCTTGGAGGCCACCAGGATGTGGCGGATCTCTTTGCGATCGACCAGCCCCCAAGCGACCAGGAACAGAATCCCGGCCATTGCCGCTGTGGGCAGGTAACTCGCCAGCGGGGCGACCAGCAGCACGATGACCATCAACAGCAGGGCGGCAAAGATCGCTGCTAATGGCGTCCGCGCACCCGCCTCGAAGTTGACGCCGCTGCGATTGAACGAACCAGTGGCGACATAGCCGGAGAAGAACGAACCGGCAATGTTCGACAACCCCTGTCCGATGAACTCCTGATTGCCATCGATGCGATAGCCACCGCGCGCC
This sequence comes from Halochromatium salexigens, assembly GCF_016653295.1. GTDB lineage: Bacteria > Pseudomonadota > Gammaproteobacteria > Chromatiales > Chromatiaceae > Lamprobacter > Lamprobacter salexigens. Next base: position 5,149 of record NZ_NHSF01000017.1, read on the forward strand.
GCGAGCGCACGCGCAATCGAGACCGCTTCGGTGAGCGCGAATAGGGTCACCGCGAGTGCGGTCGGTGCCAGCTGCTTGATCTGATCGAAGGTCGAGATCGGCGCCGAGAGCGGCGGCAGGCTTGCCGGCAAGGCGCCGACCGTGGCGATGCCCGTGTTTGCCTCACCCAGCCAGGCATTGAGTCCCAGGGCGACCAGGCTGCCACCCAGCATCGCCGCGATCATATAGGGCATCCTTGGCAACCAACGTTTGACCGCAATGCCGACCAGCAAGGTGGAAACGGCAACCGCCGTGGCGCTGGGGTTGATGTCGATCGCATGCTGGCCGAACTCGATCAGGATGTCGTGGAAGTGGCCACTGCTGTCCATCTCCAAGCCAAAAAAGTGCTTCAGCTGCTTGGCGGCGATCAGAAACGCTGCCCCGGCGGTGAAGCCGACCACGACCGAGTGCGAAATGAAATTGACCAGCGCCCCGAGGCGCGCAAACCCGAGCGCCAATTCGAGCACGCCGACCATGAAGGTCAGGGTCAGCGCCAGGCTCACATAGTCCGGTGTCCCCGGCACCGCGAGCAGCGAGAGCGACGAGAACAGCACCACCGAGGCCGCCGTCGTCGGCCCGGAGACCAGGTGGCGCGACGAGCCGAAGAGCGCGGCGATGATCGCCGGCACCATGCCGGCATAGAGGCCATATTCCGGCGGCATGCCGGCGATGGTCGCGAAGGCCACGCCTTGCGGCAGCACGATGATGGCGCCAGTCAGCGCCGCCATGAGGTCGGCGCGCAGATCCTCCGGGCGCACCTTGGGCAGCCAGATCAGGAAGGGAAACAGCCACGTCAGTCGGCCGCGGAGTCGTGCAGGGGCCATAGGCGTCTGACCTCAACTTGCTCATCAGGAGTCAGTTTGACACGGGTCGGATCGACACATGTATCCAATCAATACGCCCGCCTCTCTCTTGCGGGTGCGACTGCTCGGCCTGTGCAGTGCAGCCTGTTGGGGTCTTGCGGCGATCCCAACGCTTGGCATGTCATCTGCATTGCGCTTGGTTCACTGAAAAACCACGGAGCATGATGACGATGAATGATGAACGGCATTCGACGGCGCGCCCGTTTGCAACCTTGACGACGATCAGCCTTGGGCTGTTAGCGAGCGCTGCCCTGGCGCTCACCGTCGGCTGCAACGGAACCGATATGGGTACGCTGGAAGAGCAGGATCTCCCGGAGCCGAAGCAGCCGGAGTGGAATTACAAACAGCCCGAGTCACCGCAAGCACCCGACCCGAACCCAAGCGCGGGTGGCACGATGGGCAACCCGAATGATGGCGCACCCTACGGTGCCCCGGCTGATGAGCCAGCAGGGGATCTAACCGACGGCCAGAGCCAACGCTGACTCTAAACGCATCCGCACCAGGGCGCAGGCATGAACGTGACAGCCGAGCGAGTCATTCCGACATGTGTGGCGTTGTGCTACGTGACATCCTGGCCCTGTTCATCGAGCTTGCGGTAGAGCGTCTTGCGGCCGATCCCGAGGATCTTGGCCGCGCGCTGCTTGTTGCCTTCGGTCCAATCCAGCACCGAGCGGATATAACGCGCCTCGACCTCGGCCAGCGTGTGCCAGTCTTCATCTGAGCGCGCCGCCGATGGCACAGGAGCACCTGCATGAGCGCTGCCCTGATCACCTCGCTGAGCCCGGAACTCGGCGCGCACCCGCTCGGGCAGATCCTCGAGCCCGATCACCGCGTCCGGCGCCAGGGTCACGGCGCGCTCGACCAGACTTGCCAGCTCGCGCACGTTGCCGGGATAGCCGTAGCCCAACAAGGCACGCCAGGCCTCGGGCGCGAAGCGTCGCGCGGGACGCTCGCGCGCGACTGTCTGTGCCTTCAGGAAATGCTGCAACAAGGCGGCGATGTCCTCGCCCCGCTCACGCAGCGGCGGTACCTGGATGCGGAAGGTCTCCAAACGGTAGAACAGATCCTCCCGGAACTGCCCCTCGGCGATGCGCTCGCCGATCTTGCGATGGGTCGCGGCGATGATGCGCACATCGGTGCTGATCTCGCTATTAGCGCCGACCGGGCGCACCTGACCGTCTTGCAACAGCCGCAGCAGCTTGGTCTGCATCGCGGGCGGCATCTCGGCGATCTCATCGAGGAACAGGGTGCCACCATCGGCCTCGACGAACAGCCCCTGACGCGCGCCCCGCGCACCGCTGAAGGCACCGGCGGCATGACCGAGCAGCTCGGATTCGAGCAAGGCCTCCGGGATGCCGGCGCAGTTGAGCGCGACGAAGGGCGCGGCGGCCCGCGGGCTTTCGGCATGCAGCGCCCGCGCGACCAGCTCCTTGCCGGTGCCGGACTCGCCGGTGATCAACACACTGCTGTCGGACTGGGCGACGCGGCGGATCAGGTCATAGAGCGCGCGCATCGCCGGACTCTGACCGCGCATGCCATGGAACTCGCCGCCGGCGAGCACCTCTCGATACTGCGCCACCTCGGCCTGTAATTGCCGGTTCTCCAGTACCCGCGCCACCGCCAGGCGCAGATGCTCGAGATCGACCGGCTTGGTCAGGAAGTCATCGGCGCCGGCCTTGAGCGCGGCCACCGCCTGGCCGATGGTGCCGAAACCGGTCAGCATGATGAAGCCTGGCCTCGGGGTCAGCGCGCGGGTCGCTTGCAAGACCGCGAGCCCATCCTCGCCCGGCAGCCGCAGATCGCTCAGCACCAAGGCCACGCTTTGATGCGCGAGCACGGCGCGCGCGGCGGCGGCATCACCGGCCCCGGTGAGCGCATAACCAGCGTCCTCGAGTTCCTCGATCAAGAGCTGACGATAGCCGCTATCGTCCTCGACCACTAGGATCACATCAGCTTCAGTCATGTCAGCCTCACTGCTCGTTCGACGTCGGCCGAGGCGCGCTCCGACAGCGGCAAACAGATCAGGAAACAGGCACCCCGTTGTTGTTTGGGCTCGAGCACGAGGCGGCCACCATGCTCGGCAATGGCCGCGCGCGCCACCGCCAGCCCAAGGCCGGTGCCCTGTCCAGCTGGCTTGGTGGTAAAGAACGGCTCGAACAAGCGCTCGACGGCCTCGGCGCCGATCCCGGGCCCATCATCACGCACCCGCAACAGCAGTCGATCATCGACGCGCTCGGCGCTGATCTCGACCCAGCTCGCCGCCGCCTGCACGGCATTGTCGAGCAGATTCCCCAAGGCCTGCTCCAGGCGCAGCGGGTCGGCCAGCAGCCTGAGTTCGGCCAGGGCCTCGGGCCGCTCGATCGCCACCTCTACATCCTGGCGCGACGAGGCCTGCCGCGAACGCGCGACGACGCCATCGATCAAGGCCGCCAGTTCGACCGGGCGACGATTCAACGGCCCCTGGCGGGCGAAATCGAGCAATTCGCGCACGATGCGCTCGACGCGTGCGAGCTCGGCCAACAGTTGCGCGAGTTCGGCCTGCGCCGGCGCATCGGCCGGCAAGCGGCGCGCGGCGCGTTGAGCGCGTCCGGCGACGCTGCCGAGCGGGGTGCCAAGCTCATGCGCCAGACCCGCCGCCAGCCGCCCGATCGCCGCCAGCTTCTCCGATTGGCGCAGCTCGCGTTCGAGTTGTGCCTCGCGCGCGCGTTGCTCGCGCAGACCTTGCTCGGAGGCCTCCCAGCGCCCGATCATGGCGTTGATGCTGGTACCGAGACGGCGTAATTCATCCGGTCCACGCTGCGGCACGCGCAGGCCGGCCTGACCGGTCCCGATCGGCTCCATGGCCCCGGTGAGGGCGCGCACATGGCGGCCGACGGCGCGATGATGGCCGATCAGCACCACCAGCACGAAGACCACCGCCAGCAACCCCAACGCGCTGCCACCGAGCCAGCGCAGGCGCGCTAGATAGTCGTGGAAGCGCGACAGATCGCGCGTCACTTGCAGCAGCCCGACCACCTGCCCAGCCGGATCGGACAGCGGCAGAAAGAACGAGAACACCTCACGGCCACGGCGCTCTTCGACACTGCCCTGGGTGCCCTCGGCGGTCACCGCGCGGGCATCGCGGCGGCGCTCCAACAACGGGCTGCGCGGGCCGCTGGTCGCGACCCGCTCGCCGGCGCTGTCATAGACATAGGCGCCGAACACCTGATCGATCTGGAACACCGAGTCCAAGGCCTCGTGGACTGCATCGGTCTCGCCGCGCACCATGGCCGCCGCGATCGGCAGCCGGATCGAGCGCGCCACCAGTTCGATGTCATCCTGCAGGCGCCGCATCATCTGCCCCTCGAGTTCGCGCAGCCCGAGCATGCCCACGGCCACCAGGATGCCGAGCAGCGGCAGCAGCACGAACAGCAGGACGGCGTTGCGCAGGGAGTTGAAACGTTGCATGCCGGGCATTGTGCCGCAGAGCGCCGGCGCGCGTCGCACCGGGCACGGGCGCTGGCGCCCAGCATTGTCATTCATCGATACCTTGCCCTCTTAAACGTCAATGATCGATCCAGGACCAGTAGGCTAGAATCGAGGCCACGAGAACACCGATGACCTGACGTATCGAACTCCGAGACGCCCCATGCGCCCCAACCTGTTGAATAGCTTCTTCCCGTTCCTGCGCTGGTTCCCGCTCTCGGGGGATCAACTGCGTGGGGATCTCATCGCCGGCATCACCGTTGCGCTCGTCCTGGTGCCGCAGAGCATGGCCTATGCCCAGCTCGCCGGTTTGCCGGTGGTCTATGGTCTCTACGCCTCCTTCATGCCGGTGATCGTCGCCTCGCTCTGGGGCTCGCTGCCGCAGCTGCATACCGGCCCGGTGGCGATGCTCTCGCTGATGTCGGCCGCCGCCGTGCTGCCGCTGGCGGCCATCGGCAGTGAGGACTTCATCGTGCTCTCGGTGATGCTGGCGCTGATGGTCGGCGTGCTGCGCCTGGTTCTCGGGCTGCTGCGCATGGGCATCCTGGTCAACTTCCTCTCCAGTCCGGTGATCGTCGGCTTCACCAATGCCGCCGCCCTGATCATCGGCCTGTCACAGCTGAGCAAGATCCTCAATGTGCCCTTCCCGCGCACCGATAACTTCGTGCTCGATCTCTGGACCGTGGTCGAGCAACTGCCGCAGACCCATCTGCCGACCCTGCTGTTCGCGATCGCGACCTTCGCCATCATCCTCGGCGCGCGCCGGGTGATCCCGAAGATTCCCGGCGTCTTGCTCGCCGTGGTGCTGACGACGCTAGTGAGCTGGGGGATCGCCTTCGAGCGCAATCAACTGGTGCCGATCGATGCGCTGCAGGATCAAGAGGCGCGCGAGCTGGCCACTGGCTATGCCAGCACCGCGCGCGCCATCGACTCGCTCGGCGTCACCACCGCGCGCATGAATCAGGAGCTGCGCACGCTGATCAACGCCGATGATCCCGAGCGTTTCAACGAACTGGCGCTGTTGGAGGCCGATCTGCGCGTGCTCAACCGCGAGATGAACCAGCGCAAGCTCGCCAACAACGAGCGCCAGGTGGCGCTGCACAACCTGCGCTTCGAGCATGTGCTGAGCGAGGACGGTCAGGATCTGTTCTATCGTCATGGCAAGGTGCCCGATGCGGTCGACGCGGACGGCCACACCTGGCGTATCAACACCGTCGATGGCGACCAGATCAAGATGATGGGCGGCGGCGCGGTGGTCGGCGCCATCCCGGCCGGGCTGCCGAGCTTCCAGATGCCCGAGATGCGCATGGACTTCTTCTGGACCCTGCTGCCCTCGGCGCTGGTGATGGCGCTGATCGGTTTCATGGAGGCGACCTCGATCTCCAAGGCCATCGCCGCCCAGACTCGCGAGCGAGTCGATACCAGTAAGGAGCTCGTCGGTCAGGGCCTGGCCAACATCGTCGGCAGCTTCTTCAGCTCCTACACCGTCAGCGGCTCCTTCTCACGCTCGGCGGTGGCGGCCAAGAACGGCGCCAAGACCGGCCTGTTCGCGATCATCAGCGCCATCGCCGTGATGTTGGTGCTGCTGTTCCTGACCCCGCTGCTCTATCACTTGCCGCAAGCCGTGCTGGCGGTGATCGTGATGATGGCGGTGTTCGGGCTGATCAACCTGCGCTCCTTGGTGCGCGCCTGGAAGATCGAGCGCCAAGAGGCCGTGGTCGGCATGATCACCTTTCTCGCCACCCTGGCCATGGCACCGCAGCTGGCCAACGGCATCCTGCTCGGTGCCGGCCTGGCCATCATCCTGTTCCTGGTGCGTACCATGAAGCCGCGCACCGATATCCTCGGGCGCCTGCCCGATGGCAGCCTGGGCGGGATCAGCATCAATAAGGTCGAGCCGATCGGCAAACGCTTCATGGCCGTGCGCTTCGACGGTTCGCTCAACTTCGTCAACGCCTCGCGCTTCGAGGACGTGTTGCTCGAGGCGCGCTCGCAGAATCCGCAGGCGCGCGCGGTGTTGATCGACGGCAGTGGCATCAACGATGTCGATGTCACCGGCGAGGAGCGGCTGCGCGATGTGATCGAGACCTTCCGCGACAATGGCGTCGAACTCTACTTCTGCAGCCTTAAGGCCCAGGTCTACGAGACCCTGCACCGCGGCCGACTCTTCGATCTGCTCGATGAGTCGCACTTCATCCGCACCCGGCAGCGGGCGCTCGCGTTCATGGAGGAGACCTTCGACGATGACGACAGCACCCATCCGCCCGCGCCAGCGGTTGGTCCGAGTACGCCGGTGCTCGGATGATCGCTGCGCGGGTTGTCTCGGGCGCCAGCGTCGGTTAGGGTCGGGTCGATGAAATTCTCCGAGTTCGACACCGACGCCGGGCCCCTGATCGAGGCCTACGGGCCTGGGCAGGTGCGTATCCAGGGCCAAGACTACCAGCGCAGTCTGGCGGTGACCGCTGGGCAAGTGCTCAGCGACTGGGGTCCACCCAGGTTCGAGGCGCTTGAGCCCGCGCATTTCGAGGCCCTCGCCGCGCTCGCACCACAGGTGGTGGTGCTCGGCACCGGCGCTCGGCAGCGGTTTCCCGATCCGGCGCTCTATGCCGCGCTGCTCGCGCAAGGCATCGGCATCGAGATCATGGACACCGGCGCCGCCTGTCGCACCTACAACATCCTCGCCGGCGAGGGCCGGCGGGTGGTCGCGGCCCTGATCAACGACGCCTGATGGACCGCAAGATCCTGCTCTCGGTGCTGACCGGCGCCCTGCTCGCCTTCATCGGCCTCTGGATGCTGCTCTCGGCCTTTCCCGACCAGCGCGCGGGCCTGCGGCTCTACCCCTGGGAGGTCGCGCGCACGCCAAGCGGGCAGGTGCAGGTGTTTGGGCTCACCCTCGGCGAGAGCACGCTCGCCGATCTGCGCGCGCTGCTCGGGGAGGACGGCAAGCTGAATCTGTTCGCCGAGACCGCGCCCGATGCGCCCGATACCGATTTCGCCGTCGAGGCCTACTTCGACAACATCCTGCTCAGCAATCTGAAGGCCGATTGGGTGGCCTCGCTCGCCGTCCAGCAGGATCGGCTCAGTGGGATGTATGATCGAGGTCTGCGCGCCAGTAAGCTCGCCAGCGGCAGCCGCAAGGTCAAGCTCGATCCCGACGACGCCGAGGCTCTGAGCGAGGCGCCGATCCGCTCGCTCACCTATCTGCCCTGGAAGAGCCTGCGCCCGGAGGATATCGTCGGGCGTTTCGGTGAGCCACGGCAGCGGATCACCGAGGAACGCGGCGTGGTCCATTGGCTCTATCCGGAGCAGGGCCTCGACATCGCCCGCGATCCCGATGGTGGCGTCGTCATCCAGTACCTGAACCCGGCCGACTTCGAGCGCGCCTTAGCGCCCCTCGACACGGAAACGCACAGCTGAGCGTCACAGCGCACGCGCCATCAGCACCGCGTCTTCGCGGCTGGCTCGGCTTGAGTCGGTGCCCGGACCGGCGTTCGCATCGGCGCTGGGGTAATAGCCCTTGCGCAGGCCGATCTCATCGAACCCCTCGGCCTGGTAGAGCCGGATCGCACCCTGGTTCGAGGCGCGCACCTCGAGGAAGGCGGTATCCGCCTCGCGTTGGCGCGCGAGCGCGAGCGCTCGGCGCAGCAGACGACGTCCCAAGCCACGGCCTTGATGGCTCGGCGCCACGCACAGGTTCAGGATGTGGCACTCGCCTGCGGCCACCGACATCACCGCGTGCCCAATCAAGCGTCCGGCCCGATCGGCCACCAGACAGTAATAGCTTGCACGCAAACAGTCGCGGAAGATGCCCTCGCTCCAGGGCACTGCATAGGCCGCGCACTCGACCTGCATCACCTCGGTGAGATCGGCCTCGGTCATGCGCCGCAAGGCGATCGCGCGCTCCGGTGTCAGGGGTAGAGTCATGCGCCGATTATAGCCAGCCGCGAGATCGCCAACAGTATCATCAGGGAACCGCCAAGGTGTTAATCAATAATGAGATTTAACCCAAACCGAAAGAGACGGAAGGTCTCCCCGAGCCGTTTGGGAGCAACCGTCTCGATTTCCTGACACGGATCATGTGCAAGGTGAATTCCTGGCCGTTCTTGAACCGAGATCAGCCGATGAAGGCCGGAATCTCGTTATAGTTTCGCCGAGTTCTCCGTCTCCGGCCGAGCCGGTGCAACGGGCTCCTCGGCCGGAGCACCCATCACCCATCCAACGTGGTAACACGATGTCGCAACAGCACATGGTCACCATCGACGGCAACGAAGCCGCCGCTTACGTCGCACACTTGACCAACGAGGTCATCGCCATCTACCCCATCACGCCCTCGTCCAACATGGGCGAATGGGCCGATGAATGGTCCTCGTTGGGGGTCAAGAATCTTTGGGGCACGGTCCCCAGTGTCATCGAGATGCAGAGTGAAGCTGGCGCCGCCGGGGCCATCCACGGCGCGCTCCAGGCCGGGTCCCTGTCGACCACCTTCACCGCCTCGCAGGGGCTGCTGCTGATGATCCCGAACATGTACAAGATCGCCGGCGAGCTGACCCCGGCGGTGTTCCATGTCTCGGCACGCTCGCTGGCCGCCCAAGGCCTGTCGATCTTCGGCGATCACTCCGACGTGATGGCCTGCCGCGCCACCGGCTATGCGATGTTCTGCTCCGGCTCGGTGCAGGAGGTCATGGACTTTTCCCTGATCGCGCAGGCGGCGACGCTCGAGTCGCGGGTGCCCTTCCTACACTTCTTCGATGGCTTCCGCAGCTCGCACGAAGTCAACAAGATCGCAAAGCTCTCGCACGAGCAGATCCGCGCCATGATCGACGAGGATTTGGTCAAGGCCCATCGCGAGCGGGCGATGAATCCGGACCATCCGATCATTCGCGGCACCAGCCAGAACCCGGATGTCTACTTCCAGGGCCGCGAGACGGTGAATCCGTACTATGCCGCGCTGCCCGACATCATCCAACAGCGCATGGATCAGCTCGCCGAGCTGACCGGCCGCCAGTACACGCTCTTCGAGTACGTCGGCGCCGAGGATGCCGAACAGGTCATCCTGTTGATGGGCTCCAGCATCGGCGCCGCGCAGGAGGCCGTCGAGCATCTCGCCGCCGAGGGCCAGAAGGTCGGCCTGATCAAGGTCCGGCTGTTCCGCCCGTTCAGCAAGGCGCATCTGCTCGAGGCCCTGCCGGTCACGGTCAAGACCGTCGGTGTGCTCGATCGCTGCAAGGAGCCCGGCTCCAATGGCGAGCCGCTCTATCTGGACGTGATCACGGCACTGGCCGAGGCCGTCGCCGAGGGCAACATGGCGACGATGCCGCGCGTGGTCGGCGGGCGCTACGGCCTGTCGTCGAAGGAGTTCACCCCGGCCATGGTCAAGTTCGTCTTCGACGAGCTGGCCAAGGACACGCCGAAGAACAAGTTCACCGTCGGCATCATCGACGATGTCAGCCACAGCAGCCTGGAGTGGGAGCCCGGTTTCAAGCCAGCCGTGACCCAGGGCGTGACCGAGTGCGTGTTCTATGGTCTCGGCTCGGACGGCACCGTCTCGGCGAACAAGAACTCGATCAAGATCATCGCCGAGGAGACGCCGAACTTCGGCCAGGGCTACTTCGAGTACGACTCCAAGAAGGCCGGCGCGGTGACCATCTCGCACCTGCGCTTCGGCCCCAACCCGATCAACAGCACCTATCTGATCGGTGACGACGAGGCCAGCTTCGTCGCCTGCCATCAGCCGACCTTCCTGACCCGCTACGACATGCTCGCCAAGGCCAAGGACGGCGCGACCTTCCTGCTCAACTCGCCGACCCCGGCGGATCGGATCTGGGATGATCTGCCCAAGTCGATGCAGCAGCAGATCATCGACAAGGGCCTGACGTTCTATGTCGTCGATGCCTACGACATCGCCGAGAAGACCGGCATGGGGCGGCGCATCAACACCATCATGCAGACCTGCTTCTTCGCCATCTCCGGCATCCTGCCCAAGGACGAGGCGATCGCCAAGATCAAGGACGCGGTGAAGAAGACCTACGGCAAGAAGGGCCAACGCCTGCTCGATCGCAACTATGCCGCCATCGATGCCACGCTCGAGGGTCTGCACCAGGTGGCTGTCCCTGGCAGCGCCAGCAGCAGTTTCGAGCGCCCGCCAGTGGTCCCGGCCAATGCCCCGGATTTCGTCCAGCGCGTCACCTCCACTCTGATCGCGAACAAGGGCAACAGCCTGCCGGTGAGCCTGATGCCGGCCGATGGCACCTGGCCGACCGGCACCACGCGCTACGAGAAGCGCAACATCGCCCTCGAGCTGCCGCAATGGGAAGACGATCTCTGCACCCAATGCGGCAAGTGCCCCATGGTCTGTCCGCATGCGGCGATTCGCGCCAAGGTGTTCTCGGAGGAGGCCCTTGCCGCCGCCCCGGAGGGCTTCCAGAGCGCCAAGCTCAAGGGCAAGGATTTCCCCGAGGGCTACCGCGTCAGCTATCAGGTCGCGCCTGATGATTGCACCGGCTGCGGGCTCTGTGTCGAGGTCTGCCCGATCCGCGACCGCAAGGACCCCAGCCGCAAGGCGCTGAACATGCGCCCGGCCGAGGAGCGCCACGACCTCGAGGTGCCGAACTGGGAGTTCTTCCTGTCGCTGCCCGAGTACGACCGCAGCAAGCTCGACGCGAGCAAGATCAAGCACGCGATGATGCTGCAGCCGCTGTTCGAGTTCTCCGGCGCCTGCGTCGGCTGCGGCGAGACGCCCTACATCAAGCTCGCCACCCAACTGTTCGGCGACCGCATGCTGATGGGCAACGCCACCGGCTGTTCGTCGATCTACGGCGGCAACCTGCCGACCACGCCCTACACCACCAATCCCGACGGTCGCGGTCCGACCTGGAACAACTCGCTGTTCGAGGACACCGCCGAGTTCGGCCTTGGCTTGCGCATGGCGGTCGACAAGCAGACCGAGCAGGCGCGCGAATATGTCGCCCTGCTCGCCGACAAGATCGGCACCGACCTGGCCGACGGGCTGCTGACGACCGATCAGAGCACCGAGACCGGGATCTTCGAGCAACGTCAACGGGTCGCCGCGCTCAAGGACAAGCTCGCCGGCATGGACAGCCGCGAGGCCAAGGTCCTGCTCAGCGTCTGCGAGAACCTGGTCAAGCGCAGCGTCTGGATCGTCGGCGGTGACGGCTGGGCCTACGATATCGGCTACGGCGGTGTCGACCACGTCCTCTCGACCGGGCGCGATGTCAATCTGCTGGTGCTCGACACCGAGGTCTACTCCAACACCGGTGGCCAGACCTCGAAGGCCACACCGATGGGCGCGGTGGCCAAGTTCGCCGCTGGTGGTAAGCCGACCTTCAAGAAGGATCTGGCGATGATGGCGATGGCCTACGAGAACGTCTATGTCGCCCAGATCGCCTTTGGCGCCAAGGACGTGCAGACCATCCGTGCCTTCCTCGAGGCCGAGTCCTACCCCGGCCCCTCGGTGCTGATCTGCTACTCGCCCTGCATCGCGCACGGTGTCGACATGTCGAACAACCTGCGCCAGCAGGACATGGCGGTCAACTCTGGCCATTGGCCGCTGTTCCGCTATGATCCGCGCAAGATCGCGCAGGGCGACAACCCATTGCACATGGACAGCAAGGCGCCGAGCATCCCGTATCGGGACTATCTGGCCAGCGAGACCCGCTTCAGCGTGCTCAACCGCACGCACCCGGATGACGCCGAGCGCTTCCTGAAGCTCGCGCAGAAGCACGTCGAGAGCAAGTACTCGCTCTATGAGCAACTCGCCCATCTGGCCTGGCAGAAGGCGGAGAAGCCCGCGAACGCCGAGTGAGACCCTGAACTGCTGTCAGCGCGCGGGGTGCCAAGGCCCCTCGCGCGCGCAGTCACCCGACGACGACCTTCGCCCCGGAGATCCCCATGGACCTGACCACCAACTACCTCGGCTTCACCCTCAAGAACCCGATCGTTCCCTCTTCATCGCCGCTGTCCAAGAGCATCGCGCAAGCGAAGGAGCTCGAGGACCAGGGCGCCTCGGCGCTGATCATGTACTCGCTATTCGAGGAGGCCGTGACCACCGAGACCGAGACCATGAACCGCTTCCTGCACCAGCAGGACACCGGCTTCGCTGAGATCGGCGAGGGCTTCATCCCGGACTGGAACGACTTCAGTACCGGGCTCGACAACTACCTGGACAATGTTCGCAAGCTCAAAGAAGCGCTCGATATCCCGATCATCGCCAGCCTCAACGGCGTCACCCCGGGCGGCTGGATCGCGCATGCCAAGGAGCTCGAGCAGGCCGGTGCCGATGCACTCGAGCTCAACGTCTACTATGTCGCCGCCGACATCAACCTCGATGGCAGCCAGGTCGAGGAGCGCTATCTCGAGATCCTGCGGCTGCTCAAGAGCCAGATCAGCATCCCGATCAACATGAAGCTCTCGCCGAGCTTCAGCTCGGTCGGCAGCATGGTGCGGCGTCTGGCCGAAGGCGGCGCCGATGGCGTGTCGCTGTTCAACCGCTTCTATCAGCCCGACATCAATATCGACAGCCTGCGATTGCAGCCGAGCCTGCATCCCTCGACCTCGGCCGAGGCGCTGCTGGCGATGCGCTGGATCGCGATCCTCTACGGGCGCATCGATGGCCTCTCGCTCGGTGCCACCGGCGGCATCCATACCGCCGAGGATGCCATCAAGCTGCTGCTCGCCGGTACCGATGCGGTGCATCTGTGCAGCACGCTGCTCAAGAACGGCGCCCCGCAGGTCGCGCGCATCCTCGAGGGCATCACGCACTGGATGGAGGAGCAGAGCTTCGAGTCGATCGCTGATATGCGCGGTCGTGTCAGCGCGCTCGCGGTGCCGAATCCGGCCGATTTCGAGCGTGCCAACTACGTCAACATCATCGACAGCTACAGCTTCTCGCCCGGCGTGCTGGTCTGAGGCCGAAGAGGCACATCCACCCAATCACCCAATAACAACGGCCCCGCGTACGTTTGGCGCGGGGCCGCGCTGTGGCGACAATTTCAAACCAGGTCGTGATCCTCAAGCCGGAAGCCCAGCAGCTCGAGAATGAGCCCCGTCACGGCACCACCGAGCATCCCGCCCAAAGCCCCGGAGGGGACCTCGCTCAACACCTGATCGATCACCGAACGCTCGTCGCCGAAGAGCATCGGCGTCGTCATCCCCGCCATCAGCCAGACCCCGGCGCCAACCACCGAGGCGATCAGCCCCGCGACCAAAGGCGCGGCCAGGCTATCCGGCAGCCAGCCATGGCAGGCCTGCACGATCCAATGCTCGTTCAATTGGTACAGCGTACCGACGATGGCCACCACGCCAGCGGCCATCACGAAAGGGCCCACGGGCGTTTCCAGGGTTGTCAGCACCACCACCAGTGCTAAACCGGCACCAAAACCAGCGAGCATCCCGGTCAGCGTCTCGGCTAGGGGTCGGGCATTCTGCCTGCCGGTCCAGGCGAAAAAGGCGCCGGCCGCGATCCCGGTAGCGGCAGCCAAGAGCGTGATCATCGCTAGCTCGATCTGCTGTCCGGAGGTCACAAGGTAGCCGATCGACGCCAAGACACCAGCCGTCGCTCCCACCAGGGCCAAGGGCATGGCGCTGTAGAACGCGGCCGTCGTCATTGCCGCGGCAACGGCCCCAACCACCAGCGGCTGCCAACCGCCGAGCCCGAGCACCACCAAGACCTCATATAAGCCGATGAACAAGCCGCCGAACAAGGCCCCGGCCAGGCTCCAAACCAACAGCGATACGATGATCGCAATCATGCGTTCTCTCAAGGCGACCACTCCTCCAAGCTTGGCGTCATTCTTCTTCGTGCCATTTTAGCTGGCCCGGGCACGCGCGTCGCCGCGAAACGCCGTTGGCGTCTGCGTTACTATGTCGCAAGCGCGATGCGGCTAATCGCAACGCGGCATAACAAGAACCTACCAAAGACGAGAGCGAGAGAGAGACATGGCAAAAACAGCATTGATCACCGGCGGCACCCGTGGCATCGGCGAGGCAATCAGCGTCGCGCTCAAGGAAGCCGGCTATCAGGTCGCGGCCAACTATGGCGGCAATAATCAGGCCGCCCAGGCCTTTACCCAACGCACCGGCATCCCGGCCTACCGATTCGATGTCGCCGATTTCGACGCCGTCGCCGCCGGCATCACGCGCATCGAGCAGGAGTTGGCCCCCATCGATGTGCTGGTCAACAATGCCGGCATCACCCGTGACGGCACCCTGCACAAGATGCGCCCGGATCAGTGGCAGCAGGTCATCGACACCAATCTGGGCTCTTGCTTCAATTGCGCGCGCGCGGTCATCGACGGCATGCGCGAGCGCGCCTTTGGGCGTATCGTCAACATCGGCTCGATCAACGGCCAGGCCGGCCAATATGGCCAGGTCAACTATGCGGCGGCCAAATCCGGCATCCATGGCTTCACCAAGGCGCTCGCCCAAGAGGGCGCGGCCAAGGGCGTCACCGTCAACGCGGTCGCGCCCGGTTATGTGGATACCGAGATGGTGCGTTCGGTGCCGGCCAATGTGCTCGAGAAGATCATCGCCCGCATCCCGGTCGGTCGCCTTGGCCAGCCCGAGGACATCGCGCGCGCGGTGCTCTTCCTGGTCGCCGATGAGGCCGGATTCATCACCGGGACCACCCTCTCGATCAACGGCGGACAGCACATGTATTGATCAGCGGTTGTCCAACCCCCACCGCGCCGATAGACTTCGGCGCTTTGCTCGCGAGTCCCGCCGCCCATGCGTACCTCAGAATTTCCGCTGAACACCGTCAAAGAGACGCCGGCCGACGCCGAAATCGCCAGCCATCGGTTGATGCTGCGGGCCGGCATGATCCGCAAGCTCGCCGCTGGGCTCTACACCTGGCTGCCATTGGGCTTGAGGGTGCTGCGCAAGGTCGAGCGCATCGTGCGCGAGGAGATGGACCGCGCCGGCGCGCTCGAGGTCGCGATGCCGGCGGTGCAACCGGCCGAGCTGTGGCAGGAGTCGGGGCGCTGGGAGCAATACGGTCCCGAGCTGTTGCGGATCAAAGACCGCCATCAGCGCGAGTTCTGCTTCGGCCCGACGCACGAGGAGATCATCACCGAGCTGGCGCGCAATGAGCTGCGCAGCTACAAGCAACTGCCGATCAATTACTATCAGATCCAGACCAAATTCCGCGACGAGATCCGCCCGCGCTTCGGCATCATGCGCGCGCGCGAATTCCTGATGAAGGACGCCTACTCGTTCCATGTCGATCAGGACTCGCTCGCCGACACCTATGCGCTGATGTACGAGACCTATAGCCGCATCTTCCGCCGCTGCGGGCTCGATTTTCGCGCCGTGCAGGCCGACACCGGCGCCATCGGCGGCAACGCCTCGCACGAGTTCCACGTGCTCGCCGACTCCGGCGAGGATGCCATCGCCTTCTCGACCGGCAGCGACTACGCCGCCAATGTCGAGCTGGCCGAGGCGGTCGGACTCGAGGCCAGCGCACCGGCGCCCGGCGAGGAGTCGCGCCTGGTTGACACCCCCAATGCCAAGACCATCGCCGATCTGGTCGACGGCTTTGGCCAGCCGATCGAGCGCACGGTCAAGACCCTGGTCGTCGCCGGCGCCGACCCGGAGACCGGCGCCGAATCCGGCCTGGTCGCGCTGCTGGTGCGCGGCGATCACGAGCTGAATCCGCTCAAGGCCGAGAAGCTGCCGCAGGTCGCGAGCCCGCTGCGCATGGCCAGCGAAGAGGAGATCCGCGCCGCCATCGGCGCCGGCCCCGGCTCGCTGGGCCCCAAGGATCTGCCGATCCCCTGCATCGCCGATCGCAGCGTCGCTGCCAGCGCCGACTTCAGCGCCGGCGCCAACCAGGACGGCAAGCATTGGTTCGGGCTCAACTGGGGCCGCGATCTGCCGACACCCGAGGTGGCCGATCTGCGCAACGTCGTCGAGGGCGACCCCAGCCCGGACGGTCAGGGCACGCTGACCATCGCGCGCGGCATCGAGGTCGGTCATATCTTCCAGCTCGGGCGCAAGTACAGCGAGGCGATGAAGGCCGTGGTGCTCGACGAGGCCGGCAAGGCGGTGACCCTGACCATGGGCTGCTACGGCATCGGCGTCTCGCGCGTGGTCGCCGCCGCCATCGAGCAGCATCACGACGAGCGCGGCATCCGCTGGCCGGCCAGCATCGCGCCGTTCGAGGTCGCGCTGCTGCCGATGAAGCTCGGCAAGTCGTTTCGCGTGCGCGAGGCCGTCGACGACCTCTATGAACGGCTCAAGGCGGTCGGCATCGAAGTCCTGCTCGACGACCGCGACGCCCGCCCCGGCGCCATGTTCGCCGACATGGAATTGATCGGCATCCCCCACCGCGTCGTCATCGGTGACAAGCACCTCGATGACGGCCAGGTCGAATACAAGGGTCGGCGCGACGCCGAGATGCAACTGATCGCGCTCGACGAGATCGTCCCCTTCCTCGAGCGCACGTTGGCCCGCTGAGCACGCGCGCCGGCCACTGCCCTCGCCCCACCGAGACGGAATCCCAAACCCAGAATGAGCAAAACCGAATCCTTCGATCGCGAGCAACTGCTCGCCTGTGGCTACGGCGAGATGTTTGGGCCCGGCAATGCCCAACTGCCGGTGCCGAACATGCTGATGATGGACCGCGTGACCCGCATCGCCGACTATGGTGGCGAATACGGCAAGGGCGAGATCGTCGCTGAACTCGACATCAAACCGGAACTCTGGTTCTTCGGCTGTCACTTCCCCGGTGATCCGGTGATGCCGGGCTGTCTCGGGCTCGACGCCATGTGGCAGATTGTCGGCTTCTATCTGGCTTGGATCGGCAACCCCGGCCACGGCCGCGCGCTCGGCGTCGGCGAGGTCAAGTTCAGCGGCCAGGTGCTGCCGAGCGCCGAGCAGGTCACCTACCGCGTCTGCATGAAGCGGGTGATCTCACGCAAGCTGGTGCTCGGCATCGGCGATGGAACCATGGATGTCGATGGTCGCGTCATCTATACCGCTAAGGATCTGCGCGTGGGCCTGTTCACCTCCACCGAGGGCTTCTGAGTGAGCAGCGAGCCCGGTTTCGACACCGAGAACGATCAGCCGAGGCAGGCCTCGGCAGCATCAATCGAGCTGACCCCCGATGAGGCTCAGTCCCGCGAGGCCATGCTGACGCCGATCGAGGCGCGCGTGCTCGGCTGCCTGATGGAAAAGGAGCGCACCACGCCGGATCAATATCCACTCACGCTGAATGGTCTCGTCACCGCTTGTAATCAGAAGAGCGCCCGCGACCCGGTGATGAAACTCACGCCTGGGGAGGTGGGCCACTGCGTCGGCCAACTGCGCGACCGCGGTCTGGTGCATGCTAGCTCCAACGGCCGCAGTGAGCGTTTCGACCACAAGCTCACCGGGCATTTCATGCTCGATCGCCAGCAACAGGCGTTGCTCTCTGTGCTCATGCTGCGCGGTCCGCAGACCACCGGCGAATTGCGCACCCATTGCGCGCGGCTCGCCGAGTTCGCCGGTCTGAACGCGGTGCAGATCTCGCTCGATCAGCTCGCGCATCACAACCCACCGCTGGTGCGCGAACTGCCACGCCAACCGGGTATGCGCGAGCAACGCTTCGTGCATCTGCTCTGCGGCGAGCCCAAACTCGCGCCACCACGCCCGGCAGCTGCGACCTCCGAACCTGTTACCGTGACAAGGTCGGTCGCAATCTCAATCGAGGACTGGGAAGCGCTCATCGATCGGATTGAACGGCTTGAAGCCGAGGTCAATGAGCTAAAAGCCGAGCGGCCCACAGAACTCTCTCGATGAGGGCGAGCGCAGCCAAGGCTGGCTGCCCGAACCTATCTAAGGGATGGCACGGCCGCGCCGGTTAGCTCGGCGAGCCTAGCGGCAAAAGCCGTGCCCACACGCTCGGCAAAGCGTTCGAGCAGATCGCGTTCCTGGCTGTAGTCGACCAATTTTTCGGTGCCGACGATCTTCCTGGCGACAGAGGCCGCACTGCCAAGACCATCGCTGAGACCAAGTTCGAGACTCTCTTGGCCGGTCCAGAACAGCCCGCTAAACAGCTCATCGCCGCCCTGGAGGCGATCGCCGCGACCTTCCTTGACGGCAGAGATGAACTGCTGATGGAGGTTATCGAGTAGTCCTTGGATGAAGGTCCGGTCCCAGTCGTCGAAATCCGAGAAGGGATCGAGGATGCCCTTGTGCTCGCCGGCGGTGAGCAGGCGGCGTTGGATGCCGAGTTCATCGAGCGCGCGTTTGAAGCCGAAGCTATCCAAGCGCACGCCGATGGAGCCGATCAGCGTCGCCCGGTCGACATAGATTGCATCAGTAGCGCTGGCGATGTAGTAGGCCCCCGAAGCGCAGACATCGGCGGCGACGGCGTACACCGGTGTGTCTGGATAGAGTTCGCGCAGGCGGCGGATCTCGTCGAAGACATAGCCGGACTGGACCGGACTGCCGCCGGGACTGTTGATACTCAGGATGATGGCCTTGACCGTGTCCGCCTCGAACGCCTGGTGCAGCCCCTTGATGATGCGCTCCGCGCTCGCGCTGGTCTTGTCCGCGATCAGCCCTTCGATCTTGATCACCGCCGCATGCTCGCCGGTCGCGCCCATCGAATCGCCGAGGCCGTCGAGGACGAGCGTCGCCGAGAGCAGGATGACATAGGCGAGCAGACCGAGTTTGAGCACCAGGCCCCAGCGCCGCGAGCGCCGTTGCTGACGCAGGAATTCGACCGCGAGCCGGTTGATCAGGGCGCGCTCCCAGTGCGGGTCATCGGTGGCCGGCATCGGGTCTCGGTGAGCACGCTCAGCGCGTGTCCAACGGCTGATCCAGGAAGGTAGCTTCATTGTGTAGGGTACGACAGCAGTCAGGATTGGAGTGTAAGGGAGTCAGTGCAGGAGCCAGTCCGAAAGCACGGCGATCGACGGTGCGCAGGCCAGCGGTTGCTGCGCGAGCAGCCGTTCCGGCGTCTGCGTGCCATAGCCGACCGCGAGCACCCGCACGCCGGCAGTGTGCGCCATCTGCAGATCGTAGTCGGTGTCGCCGATCATTAGGGTGACAGCGGGCGAGACACCGAGTTCATCCATGAGTTCATGCAGCATCCCCGGATGCGGCTTGGAAAAGGTCTCCTCGGCGCAGCGCGTGGCATGGAACCAGGGCCGCAACCCGGTTAGATCCAGGGCTTGATCCAGCCCGCGGCGGCTCTTGCCGGTGGCGACCGCCAGCAGCCGACCCCGCGCATGCAGGCCCTCGATCAGGGCCTGGACGCCCTCGAAGAGCGGCGTCGGGGTGGCATCGGCGATCAGATAATGATGGCGATAACGGGCGATGAGTTCCGCGAGGGTCTGCTCGCCGTCGAAGCCCGGCAGGCGCCGGATGGCCTCCTCGAGCCCGAGACCGATGACCCCACGCACTGCAGTCGCAGGCGGCGAGGCGAGACCGAGATCCCTGAACGCCGCCTGCATGCTCGCCACGATGCGCCCCTCCGAATCCATCAGGGTTCCGTCCCAATCGAACACGACGAGTTCGATGTCTTGCAGCCTCAGGGCTGCCTCGCTGTTTGCCTCACTGCTTAGGTCCATGGTCAGGTCCAAGATGTCTCCTCGAGTCGTTTCAAGACCGCCTCCAACGCCGCTGGGAGCGGTGCCGTGACATGCACGGGCGGCTGATCCTCCCTCGGGCGAAAGCTCAGGGCCGCCGCGTGCAAAAACAAGCGTTTCAATCCGAGCGTCTGCAGGCGTGCATTGGTGGCCGGATCGCCGTATTTGGGGTCGCCCGCGACCGCCGCGCCGAGGTAGGCCGCATGCACCCGGATCTGATGCGTGCGACCGGTTTCCAGTTCGGCCTCGACCAGGGTCAGGGCGCCCAGGCGTTGGCGGACGCGAAAGCGGGTCCGCGACGGCTTGCCAGCGTGCGGGTCGACCCGCACCACCCGCTCGCCGCCGCGCACGCGGTTGGTGCTCAGCGCGGCGGCCACCTCGATCTCGGCTTGCGGCAATGCGCCACAGAGCAATGCCAGATAGCGCTTGTCGACCTCGCCCTCGCGCAGCTGCGCATGCAGGCGCCGCAACGCACTGCGGCGCTTGCTGATCAGCAGGCAGCCGGAGGTGTCC
This sequence comes from Halochromatium salexigens, assembly GCF_016653295.1. Taxonomy (GTDB): domain Bacteria; phylum Pseudomonadota; class Gammaproteobacteria; order Chromatiales; family Chromatiaceae; genus Lamprobacter; species Lamprobacter salexigens. The sequence continues at coordinate 25,619 of NZ_NHSF01000017.1, forward strand.
CGGTCGAGCCGGTGCACCAGCTCCAGCTCGGCGCCGGGGCGCATGGCGCGCAGGCTCTCGATCACGCCCAGGTTGATACCACTGCCGCCGTGCACGGCGAGACCGGCCGGCTTGTTCAGCACCAGCACCAGGTCGTCCTCATAGAGCAGCGCCTCGGCGAGGCGATCCTGGAGCCGGGCCGAGGGCGTGATAGACGCGCCCTGCTCCGCTCTGCGCAGCGGGGGCAGCCGCACCTGGTCGCCCTCCTCAATCCGTTGCGATGGGCGGGCGCGGCCCTTATTGACACGCACCTCACCGCGCCGTAGCAGCCGATAGACGAGGCTGCGCGGCACACCTTTCAAGTGCGCCAAGAGGAAATTATCGATGCGCTGGCCAGCGGTCTCCGCGTCGATTTGGACCCATTCCACCTGAGAAATTCCGGCGCGGGTTGGCGCTGAAGCCGGCGCCGAGGGTGCGCGCTCCGGGCTTTCCGAGTGTTTACTCGAGCGCGCCTTCAGCGCCGAGGCGCGTGACTTACCGCGCGCCGAGGGCGCGGACCGGGGGCGCGCGCCGCGCGGGTGTTTCGTCGACGACTTCGGGGTCAATTGCCGGTACCGAGAAAGCTTGCTAGCATTCGAGGCTTGTGCTGTGTGCGAGGGCGCGGTATCGCGCCCTCCGCGATGGGGAGGAGCAGCGCATCTTCCAGGAGGCGTGCCGAGGGGAGCGCATTGGATCAAGTCGTGGTCGTCCCACAAGGTCGGTCTAGCCGAGTGCCTGCTATCCAGGGCCAGATCCGCTGCGCGGCCCTGCGCCAAGCCAACAGTATGGCGCATTGTCCAACCACTGCGACACCCTGCCGTTCCCGACTCCCTACAGTTTTCAACGAGCAGCGGCTCTGGGCCGCTGACTCGACAGGGTCCTTGGCGCGCCGCGCCGGGCACCGAAAGTCAAACGAAAGCGCGTGCTTATGGCATGCCGCGGGCATCAGAGTAGGCTTGCTCGGCGCGACCCTCGCGCGAACGAGCCGCCCCGGCTCCGTAAGCGCGGCGGCACATGAAGCCGCTTGCGCGCGCAACCATGGCCGAACGAGGCTGTGGACCGCGCCTCGCGCGAAGGCGAGAGAACCGATACACGATGAAAAGAATGCTCATCAACGCAACTCAACCCGAGGAGTTGCGGGTAGCCATTGTCGATGGCCAACAATTATATAACCTCGATATCGAAAGTCCCGGGCGCGAGCAAAAGAAGGCCAACATCTACAAAGGTACCATCACCCGCGTCGAGCCAAGCCTCGAGGCCGCCTTCGTCGACTACGGCTCGGACCGCCACGGCTTCCTACCGCTGAAGGAGATCGCGCGCAGCTACTTCCGCCAGGATGCCCCGAAACCGGGCACCCGCGCCAGCATCAAGGAGCTGATCAAGGAAGGTCAGCAGGTGATGGTGCAGATCGACAAGGAGGAGCGCGGCAATAAAGGCGCGGCGCTGACCACCTTCATCTCGCTGGCCGGGCGCTACCTGGTGCTGATGCCGAACAACCCGCGTGCCGGCGGCGTCTCGCGGCGCATCGAGGGAACGGATCGCTCCGACCTGCGCGAGGTGCTGAGTCAGCTCGAACTGCCCGAGGACATGGGCTTGATCGTGCGCACCGCCGGGGTCGGCAAGAACGTCGAAGAGCTGCAATGGGATCTCAACTATCTGCTGCAGCTCTGGGATGCGATCAAGACCTCCGGCGAAGCGCGCAAGGCACCCTTCCTGATCTATCAAGAGAGCGACGTCATCATCCGCTCAATGCGCGATCACCTGCGCGTCGACATCGGCGAGATCGTGGTCGACGATGGCAGCGTCTACCAGAAGGCCGAGACCTTCATGCGTCAGGTGATGCCGAACAACCTGAAGAAACTCAGGCTCTATCAGGACGAGGTGCCACTGTTCACGCGCTACCAGATCGAGAGCCAGATCGAATCGGTGTTCCAGCGCGAGGTGCGCCTGCCCTCCGGCGGCTCGCTGGTGATCGACCAGGGCGAGGCGTTGACCTCGATCGACATCAACTCGGCGCGCGCCACCAAGGGCGCCGATATCGAGGAGACTGCGTTCAACACCAACCTGGAAGCCGCCGACGAGATCGCTCGCCAGTTGCGCCTGCGCGACCTCGGCGGTCTGTTCGTGATCGACTTCATCGACATGACCCCGGCCAAGCATCAGCGCGAGGTCGAGAACCGGCTGCGCGATGCGCTCAAGCACGACCGCGCGCGCGTGCAGGTCGCGCGCATCTCGCGTTTCGGTCTGCTCGAGATGTCGCGCCAGCGCCTGCGCCCCTCGCTCGGTGAGTCCAGCCAGCTGGTGTGCCCGCGCTGCAAGGGGCAGGGCACCATCCGCGGGGTCGAATCTCTGGCTCTCTCGGTGCTGCGCATCGTCGAGGAAGAGGCGATGAAGGACCGCACCTCGCGCATCATCGCGCAGTTGCCCGTCGAGGTCGCGACCTTCCTGCTCAACGAGAAGCGGCTCATGATCGTGCAGATCGAGGAGCGCCAGAAGGTCGACGTGGTACTGATCCCGAATCGACATATGGACACACCCGATTACCAGATCGAGCGCATCCGCGCCCAGGATACCGAACGCCTGAGCGATGGCGAGATCAGCTACGATTTGGCGGAGCGGCCAGATGCGACCGAGCCGGCTTTCGCGCGCCCGAATAGCATCCCGCGTGCGGAGGAACCAGCAGTCAAGGCCCTAGCGCCCTCGATGCCGGCACCACAACGTCACGATCCGGCCGATGACGAGCAGGCCGACACCGATACAGCTGGCAGTGCTAGTGAGCAAGGCCGGCGCACCGAGAGTGTGCTCAAACGGATCTGGACCACCCTCTTCGCGATTCCGCCCGACCAATCGCATGAAGGCACGGCGGCGGGCGATCGCTCGGCAATCGGCACAGGTCGCGCCAACGCTGCCGGGCCGCGAACCGAGAGCGCGCCCAAGAGCGCTTCGGATTCGCGCAGCTCGAAAGGTGACAGCCGCCGCGCTAGCCAAGGCACGCGCAATCAGCGCAGCGAGCGCCGCTCGCGCCGATCGAATGCGCAGCCCGATACTGCTCAGGCCGATCGCTCAACCTCGGCGAGCACCGACACTGATTCCGGATCCGGCTCTAGCACGTCGAGCGCGAACAAGGGTCAGAGTGCTACCCACTCATCCGAAGACCAGCGTTCGTCCTCTGGCAATAGCGGTAGTCAGAACACTGGCCAGAACAGCAGCCAGAGCCGACGCGGGAATTCCCGGCGCGGTTCGCGTGGCGGTCGCGGCCGGCGCAATCAGCAAAACGGCGACAGCACCCCGACAGCGGACGGCCCAAGCAACATCTCGAGCGCTGAGGCTGAATCGCAGGCCTCGACGCAGACGAGGACGCCGATCCCGGGAGCTGAATCCGCATCCAGAGCCCTGGTCGCGACCGAATCGAGTGCCTCTTCCGAGGACTCTGTGAAAGAGCGCCCAGCGAACGCGAGTGCGGCAACGGCGGAAGCCACTGAGCGACCACCCAATAACGAGCGCACCGAGGCCGCGGCAGAAGAAAGCGAAGGCAAATCGAGCAGCCGGACCCGCTCCAGTCGGCGTCGGCGCGGTGGCCGCGGTCGGCGGCGGAGTGAACATAGCGACAGCACAAGCAGCAGCGGTGATTCGCAACAAGACGCGCCGGCTGCATCGCCCAAATCGTCCGAGCCCAAATCGTCCGAGCAGGGGGCCACCGAGGTCACGTCCGCGCCAGCCTCTGCCCCTCCCGTGCAAGATCAGCAAGACAAGCCACGTCTGTCACAGCAACAGACTAACGCCAAGGCCAGCAATCAGACGACCGAAGCCGTCAGCGATAAGGGACCCGAAAGAGCCAGTCCCGCAAGCGTGGCAGCACCAGCCGAAGCCGAGCGCCAACCACCCGCTAAGCCAGACGCCGAGCCCAGCCAGCCTACCGCTGCCCCAACCACGCCCAAACTCACGGAAACGGACTCCAAGCCCGCGCAGCCTAACGCCGCCCCGACCAGGCCCCAAGGCATGGAGACGGACTCCAAGCCCAAGCCGCCCATCGCCACTCCGGAAAAGCACGAAAGCACGGAGACGAAGGCACGCAGCGACACGACAGAGCCGCAGGATCCACACTAACGTCTTCGATTTGAGCGCTAGCTGGGTTAAGATACAAGGCTGCTTACCGCCGCGCCCCGCTCCGTTCAATACCGAGACCGATCTCGCCTGCCATGCTTGAGCTCTTCCTGATCTCGACCAAGCGCTTCATCGGTCTCGTTGGAGCGAGCCTGAGTCGCTCGCCCGATGGCCAAGCGCCGCTGCGCCTGCGGCGCGTGCTGGTGATGCTGGGCTTCTTGCCGCTGTTCGCGTTCGGCCAGGCCCTGCATTGGCTCGGCTTCCTGCTCGATGATCTCTTCTTTCGCGGCTGGCGGCGGGTGTCGGTCGCGGCGCCGCTGTTCGTGCTTGGCGTGCCGCGCAGCGGCACCACGCGCCTGCATCAGGTGCTGGCGCAGGACCGGCAGTTCACCACCTTCCGCACCTGGGAATGCCTGTTCGCCCCGTCGGTGACGCAGCGTTTGTTCTTCCTCGGCCTCGCGCGCCTGGATCGGGCGATCGGAGCGCCGGTCGCGCGCCTGCTGCGGCGCATCGAGCGCCGTGCCTTCGCCGGGCTCGATGAGGTCCATCCGATGGGGCTGACGACACCGGAGGAGGACTATTTCGCCCTGATGCCGGTCCTGTCCTGTTTCATCCTCGCGTTGCCCTTCCCCGGTTTCGAGCACCTCTGGCGGGTCGGGCGCTTCGATGCCGACCTCGATCCCGCCGAGCGCCGGCGCCTGCTCGATTTCTACGAGAGCTGCCTCAAACGCCATCTCTATGTGCATGGCCCCGAGAAACGGTTGCTTTCAAAGAATGCCGCCTTCGCGCCCTGGGCGTTGAGTCTCGCCGAGCGTTTTGCCGATGCCCGCTTCCTCGTCAGCCTGCGCGATCCGCTCGAGACGGTGCCCTCGCAGCTGAGTTCGATCGGCCCTGGGCTGGCCTTCTTCGGCGTGCCCGCCGACAGCCCACCGGTGCGCCAGCGTCTGACCGCGCAGTTGGCGTTCTACTACGAGAATCTGGATCGGCTGCGCGAACGGTTGCCGGAGGAGCAACATGCCGCGCTCGGCATGCAGGATCTGCGGGGCCATCTCGGGCAAACGCTCACCGCCGTGTATCAGCGCTTTGGACTCGTCCTGTCGGACGATTTCGCCCAAGTGCTCGCGCGCGAGGATGGCCAGGCCCGGCGCTATCAAAGCAAGCATCGCTATAGCCTCGAGCAGTTTGGCCTGACGCCGGTCACCCTCGCGGAGCGTTTTGCGGCGGCCTATCGGCATCCGGTGCTGGCTGCAGCGCCCTCGCCCACCGCCGCGCTCGAGCCCCGGGTCGCCTCATGCTGAACTCCCCGCCATCCATTGCCATGTCCTCGCCCACCCTCGAGCAAGCGCCTGCCATCGATGCGCGTGGACTGCGGGTCGCGATCATCTCCGACGCGGCACCCGAGCGCAACGGCGTCGGCACCTACTATCAGGATCTCGCCGAGCACCTGAAGGCGATCGGCGCCAAGGTGGAGTTGATCTCGCCACGCTATCGAGCGAGCAGGTGGCACGGTGGCCTGGCGATGCCGATGCCTGGCGATCCGACCCAACGCTTCCTGATCCCGCGTCCCAAGCTGATCGGGCGTCGGCTCAAGCGCCTGGACCCGAATGCGATCATCATCCCGACGCCCGGCCCCTACGCGATGCTCGGCTTGCTGTTCGCGCGCCGCTACCACGCGCGGCTAGTGGTCGGCTTCCATACCCATTTCGAGCGACTGGCGGCGCTGAACAACCATTGGCGTCTGTTCGGCATCCTCGCCCAGACCTATCTCAACACCTGTCACCGCGCACTGTTCAAGGCCAGCCATCTGGTGCTGGCGAACTCCGATGACATGCTCGAGGTCGCCCGTTCCATCGGCGCGACCCATGTGGGGCTGATGGGCACGCCGATCCCGAAACGCTTCCTCGATGAGCCCGTGAGTCCCTTGCGGGACCGGATCGAGCGCGTGCTCTTCGCCGGCCGGCTCGCCCCGGAGAAGAATCTCGGCGCCGTGATCGAGGCCGCCGAAGCGCTTCCGCAACTGCACGTCCAGATCGCCGGCGATGGCCCGCTGCGTGACTGGGTCGAGCAAGAGGCCGAGCGGTTGCCGAACCTCGAGTACGTCGGCTGGGTGCGACGCCAGCAGATCCTGCCGTTGATCGATCAGACTGACCTGCTGGTGCTGCCCTCGACCATCGAATCCTTCGGCACCATCGCCCTCGAGGCCCTGGCGCGCGGGCGCTTGGTGGTGGTCTCCTCGCAGTGCGGCATCCTGAGCTGGGATCTGCTCAATCGCGCGCTGTTCCAGATGCGCGGCGAGGAAACGCTATCCACTGTCCTCGAGCGCGTCTGTGCGCTGGATCGCGGCATGCTCGAACGCAAGGCGGTGCTCGGCCGCGAGGCCGCGCGCGAGATCAATGACCGCAATCTGCGTCATTGGCTCTCAGTGCTGCGCGATCAAGATCCGCGTGGGCTCGAGCAGTATGAAGACCGCTGAGCAGCGGCCAACGGCGCCGCCACCGCGCGCGCTGATCTCGGTGCACGATCTGATGCCGGAGACGCTACCGGCGGTGCTCCGCACCCTGCAGCGACTCGAGCATCATCAATGCGCGCCGGTCACCCTGCTCGTGGTGCCCGGCCGCGACTGGGACCGCGCCGCGCTCGCGACGCTGCGCAGTCTGCAACGCGATGGCTACCGGCTCGCCGGACATGGCTGGCGGCATCGGGCCGAGACCTTTGGCGGCCTCTATCATCGGCTCCACGGCCTGTTCCTGTCGCGCCGTGTCGCCGAGCATCTGGCTCTCGATGAGGCTGGCATCATCGCGCTGATCCAGCGCTGCCATGCCTGGTTCGGCGATCACGGCTTGGAGTCGCCCGCGCTCTATGTGCCGCCGGCCTGGGCCATGGGCCGGATCTCGCTCGCGCGCTTGCGCGACACCTGTCCCTTTCCGCTCTACGAGCGTTTCGATGGGGTCATCGATATCGCCGCCGGGCGCGTGCAGCACCTCCCCCTGCTCGGCTACGAGGCCGACCATGCGTTCCGGGCACCGATCCTGCGGCTTTGGAATCGTTGGAATTGGCGGCGCGCCCGGCGTCAGGGGCGGCCGATCCGCATCGGTATCCATCCGCGCGACATCGAGCTTGCCCTCGCCCATGACCTCGAGTGCGATCTCGCGCGCGCGCTCGTGCCCATTGCCTACGACAGCCTGAGCGGTGCGGCGGCGGCGGCGACGGCCACAGGCTCGGCCTAGACGCGCACGCGTTCGCGCTAGGCACGGGTGAGATGCTCGCGGCGAATCGCCTCGAGCAGGCCACGCGAGGCCGCATCGACCATATCGAACACGGCCTCGAAGCCATTCGCCCCCCCATAGTAGGGGTCCGGCACCTCACGTTGTCCGAGCTGTGGCGCGTAGTCCATGAACAGCCGTAGCCGCCCTTCGAAGCCGCTCGGGCAGAGCGCCGACAGCGCTCGATGGTTCGCCTTGTCCATCGCCAGGACATAGTCGAAGCGCTCGAAATCCTCGGCCACCGCCCGCCGCGCACGCTGGAGCGAGAGATCGATCCCGCGCCGCTGAGCGGTCTCGCGCGCGCGCGCATCCGGCGGCTCGCCGACGTGATAGGCATGGGTGCCAGCCGAATCGATCTCGATCAGGTGCGAGAGGCCCTCCTCGATCACATGTTTGGCGAACACTCCTTGCGCGGTTGGCGAGCGGCAGATATTGCCCATGCACACGAACAGCACACGGATACGAGGGTGAAAGCGTTGATTCATCGATTCTTTCATCATTGAGTTGATCCTGGTACATGGGGACGCTTGACGGACAGCGCGAACAGCGTCGGGGCTAGAAGCGCACTTCTTTGGTGCAAACGCGCGCAGGGCTGATCCAATCGGTACCTACTCGTCCCCCTTCGATTCCATGCCTTTTCATCGGGTTTTAGCGCCGCCGCCCTTCACCTGAGTGCCTGGCGTCGGCCGGTTGGCGGGTCGAGAGAGGCGGCCAAAAAAGTTGGCATCGATACTGCCTGGTCAAAGGCGAGGCGGAAACCTCCCTCTCTGCCCTTTCCGTCCTCTGACCTCCTCAGTGGTGAATTGCCCCGTAGCCTTGCGGGGCATTTTTTTTGCGACCACCGCAACCATATACAGCAGTTTCAATACTCAGGATTGACGTTCGAGACTGCCGATGATCGACCATGCCTTCACCCACCGCTTGCGCGCACTGATCGGCCGCAATTGCTGCTACTTCGGTCGCGATTGCCGGATCGTCGAGATCCTCGCGGAGACCGACAGTGATCAGGGCCATTTGGTTCTCGAGGCCTTCGATCAGCTACCGCCGATCCAGACCGACCAATTCGGCCAAGCGGTGTTCCGCGCCAACGAGCACATCGAGGTCCCGATCCATGGCGCTCAGGGCGACGTCTCCGACGAACTCATGCATCTGCTCGACGCTCTTCAGGCGACCCACGCGCGCTGACCCGCAGCCACTCTGTCACGCGCTGCACATCATCCGGCGTATCCACCCCAGGCCCCGGCACCATCGCCGCCAGCGAGACATGGATGCGCTCGCCCTGCCAGAGCACGCGCAGTTGCTCCAGCGATTCGGCCTGCTCGAGTGGCGCTGCGGGCCAGCCGACGTAGCGCGCCAGAAAGCCGGCGCGGTAGGCATAGAGACCGATATGGCGAAGGAACGGGACGCCTTCGGGCAGGTGCTGGCGATCGCGTAGAAAGGCATCGCGAGGCCAGGGCACCGGTGCGCGGGTGAAATAGAGCGCATAGCCCTGGCCATCGGTCACCACCTTGACCACATGCGGATCGAACAGCGCCTCGGCGTCCTCAATGCCGCAGGCCAGGGTCGAGAGGCCCGCATCCGCATGCTCGGCCAGGCCGCGCGCGACCTGATCGATCAGGATCGGCGCGATCCCCGGTTCATCGCCCTGCAGGTTGACGATGATCGCCTCCGAGTCCCAGCCGCGACGCTCGGCGACCTCGGCGAGCCGTTCCGAACCGCTGCGATGATCCGCGCGCGTCATCACCACCTCGGCGCCGAAACCGGCGCAAACCTCGGCGATGCGCGCATCATCGGTGGCGATCAACACCTCAGCCGCCGCACTGGCGCAGGCGCGTTCCCAGACCCAGCCGATCAGCGGCCGCCCACCGATCTCGATCAGCGGCTTACCCGGCAAGCGGGTGGCGCCATAGCGGGCCGGGATCACGACGCGAAAGGGGGGTGCGTGCGCCTCCTTCTGCTCAATCATCAGTGCCTCCAGGAAAATCCCCAAGCCGATCCCCAAGCTGATCCAGGGCCGCATCCAGTGCGTCGACGAAGGCCGCTCCAGGGACCGCCGTCACCGGCACGAACCACTGATCGGGCCCCGCGAATGCACGACATTTCACCGCATCCTTCTCAGTCATCAGCACCGGCCCCTTGGGCCAGTGTTCGAGATCGGCGGCATTGAACCGATGATGATCTGGATAGGGGCGCGGTTCGATCTCGAGCCCGAACCCGCGCAACAGCGCAAAGAAGCGCTGTGGATGCCCGATGCCGGCGACCGCCGTCACGGGCTGCCCGAACCAGCTTGCCGACGCGCGTTGACAGGCCGGATCGCGCAGGTTCACCGCCGCCCCCGGCTCCAGTTGCATTTGGAACCCATCGGTGTTGGCGCCCCCGTCGGCGTCGGCGATCCCATCAGCGTCGGCGGTCTCATCAGCGCCGGGTCCGCCGTTATTGATCACCAGATCGACCTCATGGCGGCGCGCAATCGGCTCGCGCAGCGGTCCTGCGGGCAGGCAGCGACCATTGCCGAAGCCGCGCAGCCCATCGACGACCAGGATCTCGAGTTGCCGACGCAGTCGCTCATGTTGCAGTCCATCGTCGCTCAGCACGCGATTGCAGCCAAACTCCTCGACCAGCACGCGCGCGGCGGCCACCCGATCGCGACCGACCACCACCGGGCAGCGCGCGCGCTGAGCCAGCAACACCGCCTCGTCACCGAATTCACTCGGGTCGGCATCGCCGGTCACCCGGCGCGGCCGTCGTGCTGTCTTGCCGCCTCGCTCACTCCCTGGCGCGCCATACCCCCGCAGCACGATACCCGGCCGCTCGCCACGCGCGATCAGGTGCTCGGCCAACCAGAGCACGAGCGGCGTCTTGCCGGTACCGCCGACGGTCAGATTGCCGACCACGATCACCGGCACGGACACCGCATGAGAGGCCAGCCAGCCGCGCGCATAGGCCCAGCGCCGCAAGCGCGCGCTGGCACAGTACAGCCCGCCGAGCGGCGCCAACAAAGTGCCGAGCCAATGCCCCTGATACCAGACCTGTTCCGACAGCCGTGCCAGCGTCAATGCGAGGCGACGCGCGAATCCCTTCACGGCCGCCCTCGCCAAGTGCCGCGAACCGGCAAGGCGTCCAGCTCGCCGTCGTGCGCGCTGGGCGGCATTCAGGTTAGTCGGGATCAACCCCAACCTCGGCGAACTGCATCCGGTGTAGGCGGGCATAGTACCCCCCGCGCGCCATCAGCTCAGCGTGCGTGCCACGCTCGACGATGCGACCGGCGTCCAGCACCAGGATCTCGTCGACATGCTCGATGGTCGACAACCGATGCGCGATCACCAGCGTCGTGCGATGCCGCATCAGAGCCGACAAGGCGGCTTGGATATGGCGCTCGGCCTCGGTATCCAGCGCCGAGGTCGCTTCATCCAGCACCAGGATCGGCGCATCCTTGAGCATCGCGCGGGCAATCGCGATGCGCTGGCGCTGCCCGCCCGAGAGCAGCACGCCCCGATCGCCGACCAGAGTATCCAGCCCCTGCGGCAAGGCGTCGATGAACGCGCTCGCGTGCGCCGCCTCGGCGACACGTTCGATCTCGGCGCGGCTCGCCGAACCCTGCTGACCATAGGCGATGTTGTTGGCCAAGGTGTCGTTGAACAGCATCACGTCCTGGGTCACCAGCGAGATCTGCGCGCGCAGACTGGCCAGGGTCAGCTGCCGAAGATCGACGCCATCGATCAGCACCTGCCCCTCGGTGGGATCATAGAAACGCGGCAGCAGGCTGGCGATGGTCGACTTGCCGCTGCCCGAGCGCCCGACCAGCGCCACGCTGCGCCCCGGCTCGATGACCAGATTCAGCGCCTCGAGCACCGGCCCCTTGCTCGGATCATAGGCATGGGTCACCTGCCGGTATTCGACCCGTCCCTCGGCGCGGGTGAGCACCTGCTCGCCGGTATCGGTCTCGATCTCGCTGTCGATCAGCTCGAACAGGCTCTCGGCGGCGACGATGCCACGCTGCAGGTGTGAGTTCACCGCCGTCAGCCGTTTCACCGGCGGCAGCAGCAGGCCCATGGCGACGATGAACGACATGAAGGTGCCGACGGTGATGTCCTCGCGCAGGCCCTGCAGCGTCGAGAGATAGACGATGACGCCGATGGCGATGGCGGCGATCAACTGCACCAGGGGTACGCTGATCGAATCGGTGGCGACGATCTTCATCTGCAAGGAGCGGGTCTTTTCGTTCACGGCGGTGAAGCGGCGGGTCTCGTAGTCCTCGCCGCCGAAAGCCTTGACCACCCGATGCGCTTCGATCACCTCTTGGGCCGCGTGCGAAAGCGAGCCCATGCGCTCCTGCACCCGTTTGCCATAGTGGCGAAAACGCTTGGTCGCATATTTGATCGCCACCGCCATCGCGGGCGCGACCAGCAGGAAGATGGCCGAGAGCGCCGCATCGATATAGAGCATGTAGAGGATCAACGCCAGCGCCGTGAAACCATCGCGCACCAAGGTCGTCAAGGCCGAGGTGGACGCGTTGGCGACGTTCTCGACGTTGTAGGTGAACTTGGCAATGAGCTGGCCCGAGCCATGGTGATCGTAATAACGCGCCGGGGCCCGCAGCAGATGGTCGAACATCTGCTGGCGCAGATCCGCCACCACCCGGCGCCCCACCCATTTCAAACAATAGGTATTGACGAACCCCGCCAGACCGCGCACCAGGAAGATGCCGACCAGCACGAACGGCATCAGGCGCACCACGTCCGGGTCGCGCTCGACGAAACTGCCATCGAGCAGCGGTTTGATCATGGCCGCGAACAGGGGCTCGGTCAGCCCAAAGATCAGCATGCCGACGATCGCGATCGCGAACATCTTGCGGTACGGATGCACATAGCCCAGCAGACGCCGATAGATCAGGCGGGCCGAGGCCTCGCCCGGCCGGCTGAAGACGGCACCGACGCCGGTCGCCGAGGTCATGGCGCGGGCCCCATCGTTGCGTCACCCGGACGCTGACGGGCGGCAAAGGCCACCTGCGTCAGCCCCAACTGGCCGGCCGCGTCGAGTACGGTCATCACCGCCTGATGCGGGGTGCGCGCATCGGCCTTGATCACCACCGGCAGCCCGCGCTCGGCGCCCACTGCGTCGCGCAGCGCGCGTTGCAGCGTCTCGAGATCATTGCCGGCCAACGCCTGGCGGTTGACATAGAAACGCCCGACGCGATCGATCATCACCTCGACCAGGTCGATCTCCTCGGCCGGCACCGCCTTGGCATCGGCCTCCGGGAGCTGCAAGCGCAGCCGCCCCTCATCGCGAAAGCTGGTCGTGACCATGAAGAAGATCAGCAGCAGGAAGACGACGTCGACCAAGGGGGTCAGATTGATCTCGGGGATCTCGCGGCGATGCGGGCGCAGGTTCACGGCATCTCCCCATCGGCGGCCTCGCGCTCGCCCTGCATCACCTCGATCAGGCGCAGCGCCTGCTCCTCCATGCCGACCACCAGCTTGTCGACATGGCTGATGAAATAGCGATGGAACATCAGCGCCGGGATCGCCACCGAGAGCCCGGCGGCGGTGGTGATCAAGGCCTGCGAGATGCCGCCGGCGAGCACACCGGGATCGCCGACACCGACGTCCATGATGACGCTGAATACATCGATCATGCCAATCACGGTGCCCAAGAGCCCGAGCAAAGGGGTCACTGCGGCGATGGTGCCGAGCGTGCTCAGGTAACGCTCCATGCCGGAGACCACATGGCGGCCGGTTTCCTGAATCGCCTCCTTCATCACCTCGCGCGCGTGGAAGCGGTTGACCAGTCCGGCGGCGAGCATGCGCCCGAGCGCCGAGCCCCGGCGGATGGCATCGATGCGTTCGTCGTCGAGCTGTTGGTGTTGCTGCCACTGCCAGATCTGGGTCACCAGGCCATCGGGCATGATGCGCTGGCGGCGCAAGGCCCAGAAGCGCTCGATGACGATGGCCATCGCCGCCACTGAGCACAGCAGGATTGGTACCATCAGCCAGCCGCCGGCCTTCAGCAGATCGAGCACTAGGGGGTTGCCTCGCAACGCAAGTGAGTCAATGAGATCAGACCGGGCATCATAACGCACTGCAAAACCATCGGGCCGGGATCACCTCAAGGGCTGCTCCGAGGCGGGATCGCGGGCGCGGGATGATGACGCCACAGCCGATCCGCTCGCTCGCGATAGGGAGGCTCCAGGCGCAACCCCGCCTGCGGATCGACCGAGAACGCAATGGCACCGGCGCTCGCCGTGTCCAGGCTCGCGGCGCCCGAGGCGATCACGCGCTCGCGCACGGAGGCGGCTGGAAAACCGTAGCGGTTCTTCCACCCCATGGTGAAGAGCACCAACCGCGGCGACACCCGCGCCAGAAAAGGCTCCGTCGTCGAACTCGCGCTGCCATGATGGGCCGCGATTAGCACCTCGGCGGCCAAGGCATCGCCCTCGCGTTGCAGCAACTGCCGCTCGACCTTGGCCTCCGCGTCTCCGGGCCAGAGCAGCGCGGTCCCGCCGACCGAGACCCGCAGCACGCACGAGCGATCGTTGCCGCTTCCGGTCGTATCCACGGGATGCAGGATCGCAAAATCGACGCCATCCCAATGCCAACGCTGGCCGCGTCGACAGGCATCCACGGGGACATCGACAAGGAGTCCGCTCGGCGCGCCTTTGCTCTCGCCCTCGTCCTTGCTTTCAGCCCCGATCTCGGCCCGAATCTCCTCGGGTTCACCACTGAGGATGCGCCGTGCCGGCACCGCATCGAGCAGCCCCCGCAGGCCGCCGGCATGATCCAGATCCGCGTGCGAGATGATCAGCAGATCGATGCGGTCGATGCCCCGGTGGCGCAGATAGGGCGCAACCACCGCCTCGCCGGTATTGAAGCCACTGCGAAAACGCGGCCCGGTGTCATAGACCAGCGTATGGCGATGGGTACGCAGCACGCCGGCGAGGCCTTGGCCGACATCCAAGAGCGTGACCTGCAGCTCACCGGGCGCCGGCGCCGGCGGGCGCACCAGCCACAGCGGCAGCAGCAGCACGGCACCGAGCCAACGTCCGGGGATGCCGCGCGGTGCCAGCAACAACAGGGTGCCCACACCGGCGATCAGCCAAACCCAGCCCGGCCGGCCGCCGAGCATGAGCGTGGCCCAAGGCAGATCCGCCGCCCAAGCCAGCAGCGCATAGCCGTGCGTCAGCAGCTCATCGACGGCGCGCAGCGGCCAGCCCCAGCCACTGAGCAAGAACGCCAAGGTCGCGAGCAGGATGACCGGCAACAAGAGCCCGAACAGCGGCACCGCGAGCAGATTCACCAGCGGCGCGATCAGCGAGGCCTGGCCGAAGAAGGCGATCAGCAGCGGCAGCAGCCCGAGCGCGACCGCCCATTGCGCCGCGCCCCAACGCGCGATCCAGCCCGGTGGCCCGAGCCGCCAGCCGAGCGCATAGAGCAGCACGGCAACGGCGCCGAACGAGAGCCAAAAGCCGTAGTCCAAGACCGCCGCCGGATCGACCAAGAGCACCGCCGCCAGCGCCAGCAGCAATGCGCTCCCAGCGCGCAAGGTGCGACCCGCGACCACGGCGATCAACACCACCGCCAGCATCACCAAGGCACGCTGGGTCGAGACCGAAAAGCCCGCCAGCGCGGCATAGCCGAAAGCCGCCGCGAGCGCGGCCAGCGCTCCGGCACGCGGCGCCGCGATCCATAGCGCCAAGCCAGGCAGCAAGGCCCAAGCGCGCCTCACCAACAGGAACAGGGCACCCGAGACCAAACCGACATGCAGCCCGGAGATGGCGATCAGATGCGAGGTACCGGTGCGCGAGAACACGCCCCATTGCGCCGGCGTCAGCGCGCCGCGATCGCCGATCACCAGCGCCGGTAGCAAGGCTGCGCCAACCCCCTCGGGCAAGGCCTGCTGCAAACGCGCGCGCAAGTGCTGTCGCCAGCGGTCCAGCCAGTAGCGCCCGGCACCTGACGCGAGCCGCTGCGGGGCTGGTTCGGCGCGCACATAGCCGGTCGCCTTGATCCGTTGTCGAAACAGCCAGCGCTCATAGTCGAAGCCGCCGGGATTGACGAAGCCATGCGGTGACTTGAGGCGGACCGTGAAACGCCATCGCTCACCGGCCATCAGCGCTGGCGCATCCTGGTACCAGGACAGGCGCACGCGGCCGCTGAAGTCGATTGGCTCGCCAGCCTGGCTCAGGCGCTCGACTTCGAACAGGAAGCGCGTGCGCTCGGGCGTGGCATCCGGCAGCGAAGCGATGCGTCCGACGATGGTCACATCCTGCTGCGCCAGCGCCTCCGGAAACGGCGCGCACAGCACCGCGCAGACCCAAAGATGCGACCAACAGAGGCCAAGCACCAAGGCCGCAAGCGGCTCCACCAGCGGCCCCAGCCCCACCTGCGGCCAAGCGAGCCGATGCAGCATGCGCCCGCTGAGTAAGCGCAGCACTACGAGCAGCAGCACCAAGGCCAAGAGCACGGGCCATGGCAGCGGCTCGCTGGCGAGGAAATAGCCACCCGCGCCGAGCGCAAAGCCAAGCCCGATCGACGCCAGCCCCGGGCCTGCCGCCGAGCCCTTGTCCTGAGCTGGCTCAGGCTCTAGTTCAGGCGCTGGCCGCCGAGCCCTAGTCGCGTCCTCAAGCGTTCGTTTGCGCACCTGACCCATGCGCACCTGACCCAGCGGCGGCGCGCCCGCCTCAGGCGGCCTCGACCAACCGCCCCTCGTCCAAGCGCCAGACCTGATCGGCGCGCCCCGCCAGCGCCGGATCATGAGTCACGATCACGATGCTGGTGCCGATCTCGGCGTTCAGCTCCAACATCAGGTCATAGACGGCTTCCGCGGTCTGTCGGTCGAGATTCCCGGTGGGCTCATCGGCGAGCACGCAGGCCGGATGCGTCACCAATGCCCGCGCGATCGCGGCACGCTGGCGCTCGCCACCGGAGAGTTCAGACGGCTTGTGCGCCTCGCGATGGCCCAGCCCGACGCGGCCGAGCATCGCCGCCGCCGCGTCCCTGGCCGCCGCCGCGTCCCTGGCCGCTGCCGGCGCGCTGCCACGGATCAACAACGGCATGGCGACGTTCTCCAGCGCGGTGAACTCGGCGAGCAGATGATGGAACTGGTAGACGAAGCCGAGCTGGCGATTGCGCAGCTCGCCGCGCACCCGCTCCGAGAGCCCCATCGCCGCCCGCCCCGACCAGAACACCTGCCCGCTCGTCGGCTGCTCCAGGCCTCCGAGGCAATGCAGCAGGGTGCTCTTGCCCGAGCCCGAGGCGCCGATGATCGCCATCCGCAGACCAGCGGGCACCACCAGATCGATGCCGCGCAGCACCTCGACATCGAGCGGGCCCTGGCGAAAGCGTTTGCCGACGCCGCGCGCCTCGAGCACCGGCGTCGTCACCGTGGTTTCGCTCACCACGGCATCACTCACAGCGGCTTCATTCATAACGCAGCGCCTCCGCCGGGTCCGTGCGTGCCGCGCGCCAAGCCGGATACAGGGTCGCCAGCACCGTCATCGAGAAGGCCCCGAGCGCGATTCGAATCACATCCTCGGCGCGCACGTCCGAGGGCAAGACGCTGATGTAATAGATGCCTGGGTCCAGGAAATGGACATCGAACAGGGACTCGATCGAGGCGACGATGGCCTCCACGTTCCAGCCGAGCAGCACCCCACCGATCACCCCAAGCAAGGTGCCGAAGACGCCGATCGCGGTACCTTGCACCATGAAGATCGCCATGATGCGCCCCGGTGAGGCACCGAGCGTGCGCAGCACGGCAATATCGGCACGCTTGTCGGTGACCACCATCACCAGCGTCGAGACGATATTGAACGCGGCCACGGCGACGATCAAGAACAGGATGATCGACATCATCCGCTTCTCGGTGCGCAGCGCGGCGAAGAAGTTGCGATGGACCTGGGTCCAGTCGGAGACGCGGTAGGGTCCATCCAATGCATATTGGATCTCGCGCGCGATCATCGGCGCGTCCCACATATCGGTCAGCTTCAACCGCACACCCTCGGCGGCCTCGCCGAGGCGCATCAAGCGGGCCGCATCCTCCATGTGCATGAAACCGGCGCCGCGGTCGTAATCGGACATGCCGACCTCGAACAGGCCGACGACGGTAAAGGCTTTCAGGCGCGGCATCACCCCGACCGGTGTTGCGTTCAACTGCGGGGTCACCACCGTGACCTGATCGCCGAGCCCAACGCCGAGCACGGCCGCCAGCTCGCGGCCGAGCACAATGGTGAACTCACCCGGCATCAGCGCATCGACCGAGCCCGCGATCATGTCCTGTCGCAACTCCGAGACCGCGTTCTCCTGGACCGGCAGGATGCCGCGCAGCAAGGCCGCCTGGGTTTTCCCGGCATGCATCAGCATCGCCTCGATCTCGACGAAGGGCGCGGCGCCGATCACATCCGGGTGCTGGCTCAGCTCGTCGACCAGCTCCTGCCAATCGCTGATCCCGCGTGGATCGGACAGGGTCGCATGCGAGGCCATGCCGAGGATGCGCTCCTGGATCTCCTTGTGGAAGCCGTTCATCACTGAGAGCACGACGATGAGCGCGACGATCCCGAGCATGATCCCGAGCATCGAGATCAGCGAGATGAAGGAGATGAAGTGATTGCGCCGCCGCGCACGGGTGTAGCGCAGGCCGACGAACAATGAGAAGGGGCGGAACATGGGCGCGGATGAGGCCAGGAAGCGGGCGTGCAGGATAGCAGGGATCGGCGGGCGCTGCGGTCAAAAAGTGGCAAAGGCTTTGCTTTAGACTGTGTGCATCCGTGGCCTGTCGCCACCTGCTGTACCCCGAGTATTTCCCATGTTGATACCGAATCGAAAGACCAAGATCGTCGCCACCATCGGCCCGGCCTCCGACCAGCCCGAGGTGTTGCGTGCACTGATCCGCGCCGGGCTCGATGTCGCCCGCCTCAACTTCTCGCACGGCAATCCGGACTATCACGCCGAGCTGATCAACGCCATCCGCGAGGCGGCGCTCGAGGTCGGGCGCCGGGTCGCGATCATGGGCGATCTGCCCGGCCCGAAGATGCGTATCGGCGATCTCGACGAGGAGCCGATCGAGCTGGTGCGCGATCAGCGCTTCACCCTCACCACCGAACCCGGCGTCGGTCAGGCCGATCGCGTCAGCATCACCTTCCCCGACCTGCCGGCGGCGGTCAAGCCCGGCGATCGGCTGTTCCTGAACGATGGCTTCATCCTGCTCAAGGTGGTCGAGGTCAGCGCGACCGATGTGATCTGCAATGTGCGCGCCGGGGGTGAACTCAGCTCGCGCAAGGGCTTGAATCTGCCCGGCATCGACCTCGGCATCTCGGCCTTCACCGAGGACGATCATCGCTGGCTGCATTTCGCCGCCGAGCACCATTTGGATGCGGTGAGCCAATCCTTCGTCGCCAGCGCCGCCGACCTCGAGGCGGTGCGCACGGCCGCGCAAGCGCTCGACTACGCCCCCTTCATCATCGCCAAGATCGAGCGCGCCTCGGCCCTGGAAAATCTCGACAGCATCCTCGAGGCCGCCGACGGCATCATGGTCGCGCGCGGTGACCTCGGTGTGGAGATCCCGATCGAGACCATCGCCGTCGCCCAGCGCCGCATCACCGAGCAGGCTAATCTGCTCGGCAAGCCGGTGATCACTGCGACCCAGATGCTCGAGTCCATGGTCAAGCTGCGCCGCCCGACCCGGGCCGAGGCCACCGATGTGGCCAACGCCATCCTCGGCGGCACCGACTGCGTGATGCTCTCGGCCGAATCCGCGATGGGGCGCTTCCCGATCGAATCGGTGCAGATGCTCGCCAGCATCGCCGCCGCCATCGAGCCCGAACGCGATAACCGTCTGCTCGCCCAAGCGCTCGGCGCCTACGGCGATGGCGGCCCGCTGCGCGCGGTCGACCTGATCGCGCGCAGCGTCTATCACACGGTCGAGCGCAGCGCCCCGCAAGCGGTCATCGTGCCGACGCGCAGCGGCAACACCGCGCGCAGCATCGCCCGCTTCCGCCTCCCCTGCTGGGTCATCGCCTTCAGCCCGGTGCCGAGCACCAGCCAGACCCTGAAATTCTCCTATGGGGTGTTGGCGGTGGATGTCGATGGGGATCTGCCCGACTGGAGCGAACACGTGCGCTGCTGGCTCGCCGAGCAAGGCATCGACGACGGGCTCGCGCTGCTGACCCAGGGGCCGTCCGAGGAGCACCCCTGCGGCAACCATCGGCTCGAGATCATGGAGTTGGGCGCGCGTCGCAATCCCGCCTGTCACTAGGGCGCGTCTCGGACACGCTCATCGGTGCCGCCTCCAAGCACCAACCCTCACCCGTTGATCGGCGCCGCGCGCGCCGCCCTGAGTAGCCGTGACCACTACCGATATTCCGTCTCCCGAAGAAGTCACTCTCGAACAGCTCGAATTCGCCACCACTGCGTCTGGTCGGCGCATCGCCTTCTCGCAACTGGGCGCCGCCGACGGTCAGCCACTGATCTACGCCCACGGCTTTCCGAGCTCGCGGCGCGAGGCCTGGCTGTTGCGCGACGCCGCCCGCGCGGTCGGCGCGCGCGTCATCAGCCTCGACCGCCCCGGCTACGGCGACAGCGATCCCGACCCCAAGCGACGGATCACCGACTGGCCCGACGACGTCCTCTGCGTCGCGGACGCGCTCGGCCTCGAGCGCTTCGGCTTGATCGGCGTCTCTGGTGGCGGCCCCTATGTGCTGGCCTGCGCCTGGCGCCTCGCGCAGGCCGAGGCCGAATCGCAGAGTCTTGAGCCACAGGGCCTGCAAGGGCGCCTCACGCGCTGCGGCTTGGTCTGCCCCTTGGGTCCGATCTACCGCGACGAACAGCTCGAGCAGATGCACTGGGCGGCGCGGACGAACCTGCGCATTGGTCGACAGGGCGACTGGCTCACCGATCTGGTGTTCGGTGGCCCCACCACCGCCATGCTCGAGCGTTGGCCGGCCTTGGTCGAGAACACCCGCAGCCTCGTCGCGCCGGCGGCCGATCGCGCCGTGCTCGCCGAGCCCGAGACCAATGCCGTGCTCAACCGCACCATCGCCGATGCCATGCGCAACGGCGCGCCCGGCGCGCGCCGGGATCTCTATCTCTACACCCACGACTGGGACATCGACTTCCAGCGGATCGCCCTGCCGATACGCCTCTGGCACGGCCAAGCCGATGGCACCGTCTCCATCGACCATGCGCGCTGGTATGCCGAGCAGCTCCCCCATGCCACCCTCACCGAGCTTGCCGATGAGGGCCATTATTCGGTGCCGTTTCGCTACAGCCGGGCGATCCTCGCAGAGCTGATCGAACCGGTGACTTGAGAACTTGAGATTTCGCGCTTTGCAAGCCGGTTCGATTTGACCGCCAGCGAAGTGCCGGCTATCCTTCTCGCCTGCCCGCATCCAGGGCGCGTAGCTCAGTGGGAGAGCACTGCCTTCACACGGCAGGGGTCGCTGGTTCGAACCCAGCCGCGCCCACCATTAAATTCAAGCAGTGATCCTGTTTCCTGTCTTCGTCCAAATCGGTTGCGTGATGCGATCATGACACGCGATCAAGATTGGTGACGGCGCTTCTGATGCGTTCGGGGGCTAGACTGTTTAGCGACCGGTGACATGCCGGCCGGCAGCGTCCGTCGCTAAGCGCGCGGGAGCCAGGGCATCGTAATCGGCCTCGAAACCGGCGGCGAGTAGGGCTTCGCGGAGCGGTGACTCCAGCGCTGGCAGGCCATCGATATGTTGTATCAGCAGCCGCTTACGACCGGCTGAGGGCTCCCGCAGCAAGGCTGCCAGCGCCAACTCGAGTTCATTGCAGCCAATCTGATCCGGCGCCTCGGTGCGCACGCGATGCCGATAACCGGTCAGCACGTTCTCCGAGCGGGTAAGCCGGAACAGAAACAGATGGAAGGCGAACAACAGCAGATGATCCAGCCCGATGCCAAGCTCGCTGGCGAGCTTGTCCAACCTCCGGCGCGTCGACTCCAGCAGGCTCATGCTGAACTGGTTCTCCTCGAGATGGGTTTCGATCCGCGGCGGGCGCCATTCGAAGGCCGTATCGCGCAGTAGCTTGGACCAGAAGCGCAAGCTCTCGGCGGACCGATCCGGATCGGCAACGCGCGCGGCCTCTTCTTGCAGAAGCAACGACTGCGCCAGCGCTAGCTGCTCCGGCAACGGCTCGCCGCGATACGCGCGCGCCAGCGCTCGGAACAGCGGTCGCAGTCAGAAGCGATCCAGGATCAACGGATGGCAAACGAACACCAGTTAGGCCGCCTCGCGGCTCTGGATCAGCGAGAACTGATAGGGGGCGCCGCTATTGAGCAGCAATTCCAAATTTGAAACCCTCATGTTACCAGTAGCTTTTCTGAAAGCGGTTGAAACTTGAGTTGTTAGCCGATGGTTCTCAAGCCCACCCCCACAGCCACACCGACGCCCCCGGTGTTCGCTA